>NZ_NDYF01000010.1:0-288638 GCF_002243175.1 Finegoldia magna | reverse complement strand
AAGATTTCTATGAGATTACTTGAAGAAAACAAGATAGATAGGTCAGAGGTGTAAAGATAGTAATATCAAAGCTAACTGATACTAATAAATCGAAAACTTGACTGGAAATATATACTGTTATTGATTGGAAATGAAGAATTGAATAAGTATGGTGATAAGAGCAAGAGGGATACACCTGTACCCATGCCGAACACAGAAGTTAAGCCTCTTAACGCCGATGGTACTACGATGGAAACGTCGTGGGAGAGTAGGTAGTCGCCAAACAATTAAGATCTAGTGATGACAATGTCCGCTAGGTCTTTTTTTGTGCGTTCTTTTAACTATACTAAGATAGAAAATGGTTTATAGAATTCGCTATACAACAGTTGTAAGACACATGTAGGTCAAAAATCTGAGCAAACATCTCGCACGAATATCTAGACTACGAAAATAAATAAATTCAAAGCTTGTGAACCTAAAATTGTGAACTCGTGCTAAGCACTCAGACAGCACAATTTTTTAACGGTTCCCTTCGCTTGAATTTATGATTATTTTCTCCGTATGATATTCTTTGCTTCGATTGTTTGCTTGAAGGTTTCGCAGTGTTGGGGATTGCAGAGAGAGGATAGAAAATGATAAAAAATTTTTCACAAGACAACAGTTGCAGGACACACAGAGGTCATAAATCAGAGCAAACATCTTGCACGAATATCTAGACTACGAAAATAAATAAATTCAAAGCTTGTGAACCTAAAATTGTGAACTCGTGCTACGCACTCAAACAGCACAATTTTTTAACGGTTCACTTCACTTGAATTTAGGGTTATTTTCTCCGTATGATATTCTTTGCTTCGATTGTTTGCTTTAAAGTTTCGCTAGATTGGGGAATGCAAAACAAGGATAAAAATCTTCCAGGGATTTTTTATACAAGGGGTAGGATACGGAAAGATCAAATTAACAATAAATATCTATTGCCAATATTTGATATTTATGGATAAAATTGCAAGTGTGATTACTAAGGTGTAAATAAAAGTACAAGTTTGATATAATAATATAGCAAATCAATAGTAATTTGAATATGTAATAGGTTAAAAGTAAAGAAAGGAAATGATTATGAAGAGTAATAAATCAAAATCTATTTTAGTTATTGCATTTATTGCGGTAGCTGTTTTGATTATGTTTTTTATAAAGAATAAACCAGTTATGCCAATTAATAATGATAATAGTGCTAAGCAAACTGAGACTGATGGAAATGTTAAAGAAGATAGTAGTTCTAGTAGTGAGAATAAAAGTTCATCAGATTTGAATAATTTCAAGGAAGCTTACAAGGAAGTAGACAAGGAAGATGTTTTATTTGCTGGAAAGGATGCTGGTTTTGAGAAGTTTTTTTCATATGATAAGCCTGTTTTTGTAAACTTTACTTGGATTGAATGTGCTCCTTGTAAGGAAATGGCTCCATATATAGACAATACTTTCAATAAGTTCAAGGGGAAAGCTGTTGTTAAGGATGTTGAAGTTAATGTAAACAATGATTTTGCATCACAAGCTGGTATTAGAGTTACTCCTACACAAATTTTTATTCCTTTAAAAGAAGATTTTAAATTTTCTGAAAAAGGTCAAAGCGTGATGGATGAGTATTTCCAAGAGGTTACTGTTAATGGTAAAAAGGGATATATTCACGAAGGTTTGTTGAAGGAAAATGAATTAGAAATATTGATTTCGGATATGATCAATGGATAGTTTATTAGAATTTTTGTCAAAATTAGTCAAGGATTATGTTTATTTGGCTCCTATTATTTCTTTGGTTGCGGGGATTTTGACTAGTTTTCTCCCCTGCTCATTGCCGATGATTCCAATTATAATTGGGTATTTGTCAGGGAATAATTACGATAAGAAAAAATCGTTCAAAGTGGCTTTTGTTTTTAGTTTAGGTAGTATTTTAGTTTTTACAATTTTCGGATTGACGGCTGCCTTAGTAGGAAAAATTTTAAATCAATTTAGTAGAGTTTTTTATATTGTTATTGGAATACTTTTAATTCTTATGGCGTTTCAAAATTGGCATGTTATTAAGATTATTAGCTTAAATAAGTCTAGCAAAATTACAAAAACTGGACTTTTGGGAGCTTTTCTAGCTGGCGTTATTCAAGCGGTGTTTGCATCTCCATGTTCAACACCTGTTTTGGTTTCATTGATGGCTATAGCGGCTAATACTAGAAATATTTTATTTTCTATTATTTTGTTCGTATTTTATGGTATTGGGAATTGCTTTTTGGTATTTATGTCTGCTTTATTGATGGGTAAAGTCGAAGAGATTATTCAAAATGATTCATATACTAAGATTTCTAAAATTATAGAAATAGTTCTTGGTGCAGTATTGATGTTATTTGGATTGTATTTCTTGTACCAAGGTATTTAGGAGGAAATTTATTGGAAAAAGACATATTAGAATCAAAAAAATTACAAGATTTGAAGATTATTGCTAAGGCTGTAGGTGTTGCAGGTATTAGCAAATACAATAAACAAGATTTGATAAAAGAGATTATAAGTCAGGTTAATATTAACGAGAGAAATAATTCTGAGGAAGATTACGATGATACTTCTAATGATGAAAAAGATGTGAAGGATCCATTGAAAGTGGAAGGAATCTTAGATTTGCACGAAAATGGATATGGATTTTTGCGATCGGAAGGATATGATTCAGGAGATGATGATATTTATGTTCCACCTGTTCAAGTTAGAAGATTTAAACTAAAGACAGGAGATTTCGTAGAAGGATTATGTCGTGAAAAAAAAGATAAAGAAAAATTCAATGCATTGATTTATGTGAATCGTGTAAATGGAGATACGGTTGAAAATCTGAGAAATAGACCTGATTTTGAAAATTTGACACCTATTTATCCAAGAGAAAGATTGACTTTAGAAAGAGATTCTAAGAATGTTTCAATGAGAATTATGGATTTAATAAGTCCTGTTGGAAAGGGACAAAGAGGATTGATAGTGGCATCTCCTAAAACTGGTAAGACGACTTTGCTTAAAAATATTGCAAATTCAATAAGAAAAAATTATCCGGAAATTCATGTTATTGTTTTGTTGATTGACGAAAGACCGGAAGAAGTTACAGATATGAAGCGTTCTGTTTTAGGAGCGGATGTAGTAGCATCTACTTTTGATGAGATGCCTCAGAATCATATTAGGGTTGCTGAAATCGTGATTGAAAGAGCCAAGAGGCTTGTAGAACACAAAAAGGATGTTGTAATATTGGTTGATTCAATTACTAGATTATCTCGTGCATATAATGTTACTAGTCCTTATTCGGGTAAGACATTGTCTGGAGGACTTGATCCTCTAGCATTGAATGGTCCTAAAAGATTTTTCGGTGCTGCAAGAAATATTGAAGAAGGCGGTTCATTGACTATATTGGCGACAGCTTTGATTGAAACGGGTTCCAGAATGGATGATGTTATTTTCGAAGAATTCAAGGGAACTGGAAATATGGAAATCAAATTGGATAGGAATTTGTCGGAACAAAGAGTATTCCCTGCGATTGATTTGAACAAATCTGGAACTAGAAAAGATGAATTGCTTCTTACAAAAGAAGAATTATCTGCAATTAATAAAATCAGAAAACAATTGAATTCACAGGAAAATAAAGATATTGCGAATCAAATTATCAAAATGATTAAAAACACAAAATCAAACCAAGAATTTGTAAAATCAATAAATAATTTGCAAAGTTTGTAAAGAAAATTATAATGAAATATTCAAATTTTGTAGACAAGTTCATACTCATGTGTTATAATAGGTAAGTCGAAAATAATTTTGAGAAAAACGAGGTGATAATATGAAAAAAGATTTACATCCAGAATACCACGAAGCTACAGTAACTTGCGCTTCTTGTGGCAATACTTTTAAAGTAGGATCTACTAAAGAAAACATAAACGTCGAAGTTTGTAGTCAATGTCACCCATTTTATACAGGACGTCAAAGATTTGTAGAACATGGTGGTAGAGTAGAAAAATTCAAGAAAAAATACAACATGGATTAGCATTTTTGCCAGTACCTTTTTGGTGCTGGTATTTTTGTGTTAAAAAATAGATAATGAACAATGAAAAGGTAAATTGAAATGAAGAAAACGACAATAGGAGGACAAGCTTTAATCGAGGGAATTTTGATGAGAGGTCCTTCGAAGTATTCAATAGCGGTCAGAAAACCTGATCAAGAAATTGATTTGGTTGTAAAAGACTTAGAAAACAATATAATAAATTTGATGAAGATTCCTTTCATAAGAGGAATTGTTAGTTTGTTTGATTCGATGAAGTTGGGAATGGATGCTTTGATGTATTCTGCAAGTTTTTATGAAGATGATAGCGAAAACTTCTTCGACAAACATTTAAAAAACAATGCCAGAAAAGTAGAAAATGTGTTTTCAATAATTGCATCAGTGGCATTGGCACTATTGTTTTTCTTCTTCATTCCAACATTTCTTACATCATTTGTTAAGCTTAATGATTCATCTTTTAGTTTCAATTTAATCGAAGGATTGATACGAATTATAATATTTTTCACATATCTTTTTATAGTTTCACATTCAAAAGATATGAAAAGAGTGTTTGAATATCATGGTGCTGAACACAAAAGTATTTATTGTTATGAACAAGGGCTGGATTTGACGGTTGAAAATGTTAGAAAACAAAGCAGACTTCATCCAAGATGTGGTACTAGTTTTTTGTTTACGGTTATGATAATTTCCATTTTGGTGTTGAGCTTAGTTGGATGGCCAAATCCACTGATGAGAATGATGTATCGTATCATATTACTTCCTGTGATTGTGTCAATCTCTTATGAAATTAATAGATTAATCGGAAAATATGACAATACAATAACGGCACTACTTGTGAAGCCAGGATTATGGGTTCAAAAGTTTTTTACAGTGAGAGAACCTGATGACAAGATGATAGAAGTTGCTATATTGGCACTTAAAAGTGTAATTCCAGAAAAAGAAGATGAAGATTTATGGTAATAAATGATATTTATAATTTGTTCGACAAATCTGATTGTCTGATGATTTTGGAAAAATTATACAACTATAGTTTCTCTGATTCTATTATTCATTCGAATGATGAGATAAGTGAGGATGATGAGAAAACAATATTAGAATATAAAAAACTTTACGATGAAGATATTCCGATTGAATATATACTTGGATTCAAGTACTTTTACAATAGAAAGTTTTATACGGATCCTAATGTTTTGATTCCTAGATTTGATACTGAAATTTTAGTAGATGAAATAATCAAGACTAATCGTAAGTTTGACAATATACTTGAAATCGGAATTGGCTCGGGGATAATATCAATCACTTTGAATTTGGAATTGGATTCAAAAGTTTTAGGAGTGGATATAAACGAAAAAGCTATTGAACTTTCCAAGAAAAATGCAGAGAGTTTGAATGCAACTGACGTTGAATTTATTTATTCTGATTTGTATGAGAATGTGAATTCTAAGTATGATTTGATAGTTTCCAATCCGCCTTATATAGACAAAAAAGATTTCAATTTACTTGAAACAAAGATTTTAAAAGAACCACGCTCTGCACTTTTTGGTGGAGATGATGGACTTTATTTTTATAGAAAGATAATAAATAAAGCTAGTGATTATTTAAATGAAGATGGTATGATTGCTTTTGAAATAGGATATAATCAAAGAGAGAGTATATTTCAAATTTTAGATGAAAATGGATTCAAAAATCACTACTGCATAAAAGACTTTAACGGTTTTGATAGAGTAATAATTGCGAGGAGGTAATTATGTTTGAAAATTTAGATAGTGTTGTAGATAAATTCAAAGACTTAGAAGTAAAAGTCGCAGATCCTGAAGTTATCGCTGACATGGAAAATTGGACGAAATTAATGAAAGAACACGCTGATTTAGAACCAGTTGTTAATAAATATTTGTCTTACAAAGACAATTTGAAAAATTTGGAAGAAGACAAGGAGATGTTGGGAACTACTGGAGATAGTGAAATGGAAGAACTATTGAAAGACGAAATCTCAACATTGGAAGAACAAATCGAAAATGATCAAGAAGAGTTGAAGATTTTGTTGTTGCCAAAAGATCCTAACGACGAAAAGAACGTGTTTATTGAAATAAGAGCAGGTGCCGGTGGAGATGAGGCAGGATTATTTGCTGGTGAACTTTTGAGAATGTACCAAATGTATTCAGACAAGAAACGCTGGACAACAGAAGTTATGGATATTCAACAACAAGGTGTTGGTGGAATCAAAGAAGTTGTAATGATGGTAAAAGGAAAAGGCGCTTATTCTAGATTAAAATACGAATCTGGAGTTCACAGGGTACAAAGAGTTCCTCAAACTGAAAGTTCAGGAAGAATTCACACTTCTACTGCAACTGTTGCGGTATTGCCAGAAGCAGAAGATGTCGATGTTAAAATCGAACAAAAAGATTTGAGAATTGACGTGTTCAGAGCAAGTGGTAATGGTGGTCAATGCGTAAACACTACTGACTCTGCTGTTAGAATCACACACATTCCAACAGGGCTTGTAGTAACATGTCAAGATGAAAAATCACAAATCAAGAACAAAGACAAAGCTATGAAAGTTTTGAAATCTAGATTGTACGATTTGATGGAAGAAGAAAAGAATAAAGACAGAGCAGATGCGCGTAAATCCCAAGTAGGTACAGGAGATCGTTCTGAAAGAATTAGAACTTACAACTTCCCACAAGGAAGAATAACTGATCACAGAATCAACAAAACAATATTCCAATTACAAAATTTCTTAGATGGAGATATCGAAGAAATGATTGACGATTTGACAAGCTATGATCAAGCTGAAAAATTAAAAATGATGAATTAAAAATTAACTCGAGTTTAAACGCTCGAGTTTTTTATATTATAGCAAGTAATGATATAATTAGATATATATTTAAATTTAGGAGAAAAAAATGAATAGCGAATTAATTTATGAATATTTGGACAAAATCGGAAGAGATGGTTACAAGTTGGGACTTGACAGAATGCAAAAAACTTTGAAAATTCTAGGCAATCCCGAAAAAAGTTTTAAAATAATTCACGTTGCAGGAACCAACGGTAAAGGTTCCACATCAACTTTTATATACCAAACACTTAAAGAACACGGATATAAAACTGGACTTTTTACATCACCTCACATAATTAATTTTTACGATAGAATAAAAATCGACAAAGAAATTTCAGAAGAAGATTTCATGAGAATTTTCGAAATTATCAAGGACACTATTGAAGAAAATGATATAAAAGTGTCTACATTCGAATTTATAACTTTGTGTGCGATTTACTATTTTGCAGAACAAAAATGTGAATATGTTGTTCTTGAAGTTGGAATGGGTGGAAGATTGGATGCTACTAACGCTACAGATGAAACTTTGTTATCTGTAATTACAAAAATTGGATTGGATCATCAAGAGTATTTGGGAAATACTTTAGAAGAAATCGCATACGAAAAAGCTTGTATTATGAAACAAAATGGAAGATGTGTTGTTTATGATCAACAAGAAAGTGTATTAGATGTATTCAGAGAAGTTGCAGAAGAAAGAAACAACAAGCTATACATTTGCGATTTTGACGAAGCAAAAAACATCGAAATCAACGCAACCCATAACTCTTTTGATTGGAAAAATTTGCACATCGAAACTAGATTAGTTGGAAGATATCAATTATACAACGCCCAATTGGCATTGAGTGCTATTGATGTTTTAAGAGATGAACTTGATTTGTCGGATGAAGATATAATAAAAGGTTTCAAAAACGCATACATTCCGGCAAGATTTGATGTAATTAGACACAATCCTACAGTGATTTACGATGGTGGACACAATGCAGATGGTGTAAAAGCTTTGAAATCATCAATAGAATCTGTGTTTGGCGATAAAAAAATCGTGTTTGTTTACGGAGTTTTGAAGGACAAGGACTACAACGACGAAATCAAACTAATTCACGAAAATGCCAAGGCATTTGTGACATTTACGCCAGACTCACCAAGAGCATTAAAAGCAGAAGATTTGAAGAAGCAAATCGAAGCCTACAGTGATAATGTTGTTGCAAAATCAAATGTAAATGACGCTGTGGATTATGCTATTGAACATTTCAAAGATGATGTAATTATAATTTTCGGAACATTGTACAGTGCGGAGCAAGCTTATGAACATTTATAAACAAGTTTTTGATGGGAAAAACATCGGAGAAATTTTGTACGATGAACCAATGAAAAATCACACTACCTTCAAAATTGGAGGTAGTTGTGATGTTATGATATTTCCTCAAACCGAAGAACAAATAATAAATGCCATTCAATTAATAAAGCAAAACGACTTTGCTTACAGAATTATAGGTAACGGATCAAATTTGTTAGTTAGCGATGAAGGTTTGAGGGAAGTTGTAATTAAACTACACGATAATTTCAATGACATGAAAATTGATGGGGACACTTTAACGGCAAGATCAGGGGCATTATTGAGCGCTGTCAGTAAATTAGCTATTAACAACTCATACGCTGGTTTTGAAGCTGTTAGCGGCATACCTGGAGACATTGGAGGGGCTATTACAATGAATGCAGGTGCCTATGGAACAGAAATGAAAGATATTGTTCACAGAGTTAAGGTGATTGATTCAAATTTGAATGTAAAATATTATAGCTGTGATGAGATGGATTTTTCATACAGACATTCAAGAGTTCAAGATGAAAAATTAGTCGTTTTGGAAGTTGAATTTTTGCTAAAAAAAGGTGACCAACAAGAAATCCTCAATAATTTTCACGATTACACAGAAAGACGAACATCAAAGCAACCATTGGAACTTCCTTCTTGCGGCTCAGTTTTCAAAAGACCAGAAGGACACTTTGCGGGACAATTGATTGATCAAGCAGGTCTTAGAGGCTACAGATACAATGATGCGATGGTTAGCGAAAAACATTGCGGTTTCATAGTAAATGTTGGAGATGCAAAATGCTCTGATGTTGTAGCGGTTATAGAACATGTGCAAGAAGTCGTGTTTGAAAAATTCAATGTAAAGTTAGAACCAGAAGTGAGAATTATCGGTGGAAAATAAGATAAAATTAACCAGAGAATATCACGTGCATTCGGTTTACAGTCGTAACAATCACGGCAAAAGTACAATCGAAGAAATAGTGCAAGAAGCCAGATCAAAAAAGTTGAAGACTATAAGCATAACTGATCACGGTCCAGGACACATAATGTATGGGATAAAAAGAAAATTAATTCCTGTGCAACGTGAAGAAATTGATAGGCTCAAAGAAAAATACGATGATATCGAAATTTTGATGGGAGTTGAAGCTAACGTAATTGGCTACGACGGAGAGATAGATATTAGAGAAGAAGAAAAAAAGTATTTTGATTTTATCAATCTTGGATTTCACGATGGAGTTAGATTTGTAGACAAAAAATCTTTTTATAATTATCATGTTTTAAAAAGAATGAGCTGGATGGGACAATCCGTCAGAGAAAAAATGATTGAATTGAATACAAATACAATGGTAAAAGCATTGGAGAACAACGATATTTTTATAATAACGCATCCTGGGGATAAAATAGATGTGGATATAGACAGAATCGCACAAACATGCGAAAAAACAAACACGGTTATGGAGATTAATAATCATCATCCACATTTATCAGTAGAAGAAATCAAAATTTCTTCACATTATAATGTTAAATTTAGTTTAGGGAGTGATGCTCATCACAGAAAAAATATTGCAAATGTGAATGATAGCATCAAAAGAGTAATTGAATCAGGGTTGGATATTAGTAGAATTATAAACATCGATTAGGAGAATTCATGGAAGTTGTAATTATCACAGGAATGAGTGGAGCTGGTAAAAGTGCCAGCAGCGATATTTTTGAAGATTTGGGATATTATACATTGGATAATATGCCGCCATCTCTTTTATTGAGTTTTATCGATTTGACTACAAAAAGCAAGAAAAAAATCAACAAAATCGCATGCGTAGTAGATATTAGAGGTGGGGAATTCTTCGCTGATTTGATGAAATCCATAACACTTTTGAAAAATCAAAGTATTGATGTCAAAATTTTGTATTTGGATGCATCAGATGAAATTCTAATCAGAAGATACAAAGAACATAGAAGACCACATCCATTGGCAGTCAATGGAAATATTTCAGAAGGTATAGCTAATGAAAGAGAACTTCTAACTGAAGTCAGAAATTCAGCAGATTCAATCATCAACACTTCTAATTTGACACTGGGAGAATTGAGAAGAAAAATATTATCTGCATTTTCACTTAAAGATGTAGACACAAAACTAGCGATATCTGTAGTATCATTTGGATTTAAGCATGGAATTTTGCTGGATGCAGATTTGATATTTGATGTCAGGTTTCTTCCGAATCCCTACTATATAGAAAAATTAAAAAAATCTTCTGGACTAAATACAGATATAAAAGAGTATGTATTTGGATTTGAAGAAGCAAATGAATTCATGGATAAATTGGTGGATATGTTGGAATTTTTGATTCCTAAATATTCAAAAGAAGGAAAGACAAACTTGGTTATAGGAATAGGATGCACCGGCGGAAAGCACAGGTCCGTTGCAATAGCACAAGCTTTGACAGCAAGGCTTGAAGGAAATGGAGAAAAAGTTTATGTATCCCACAGAGACCAAAAATTTTGGTAAAAAGATAGTAACTATCGGTGGAGGAACAGGCAATTCTATATTGTTAAGAGGCGTCAAGAATTTCACATCAAACATAACTACGATTGTAACGGTAGCTGATGATGGTGGAGGAAGTGGAGTTCTTAGAGAAGATTTGGGAATGTTACCTCCTGGTGACATTAGAAATTGTCTTGTGGCACTTGCTAATACTGAACCGATAATGGAAAAATTAATTAATTATAGATTTTCAAATGGTCAATTAAAAGGGCAGAGCTTAGGCAATTTATTGATAGCTGCGATGAATGATATTTGTGGTGATTTCAACGAAGCTATAAGAGAAATAAGCAATGTTTTGGCGATTACGGGAAAAGTGTTGCCAATGACTTTGGATAATGTCAAATTATTTGCAGAATTGGAAGATGGTTCGACTATTGAAGGTGAATCGAACATCACGTTTTTGAATAGAAAAAACGGAGGTAAAATAAAAAGAGTATACACATCACCTAAACTTCTTTTGCCATTAAAAGAATCCATAGATAGTATAATGGATGCTGACATTGTACTTTTAGGTCCAGGGTCTTTGTACACATCAATAATTCCCAATCTTTTAGTAACAGACATATCACAAGCGCTAAAAGAAACAAAGGCAGAAGTTGTGTACATATTGAACATAATGACTCAACCTGGTGAAACTAATGGTTACAGTGTTACAGATCATGTAGTTGCCATTATTGATCACGCAAATTCAAACATTATCGACAAAATCGTCGTTAATTCCAAAGAAGTAGACAAATACGCGAAGTACAGATACAAATCAATTGAGAATTCTACGCCGATTTATATTACAGATGAAGATCGTGAAAATATGGAAAAATTAGGCATAGAAATCATAGAAGCCGATATATGTGATATCAGCTATGATTACATCGTGCATGATTCGAATAAATTGATGAAAACTATATTAGAAAGATATTAGTATGAATACGATTATTGAAAAATTAGACGGACAAAACAAAATACACGCACTTGAAAAAGCTGCAGATTTAATAAAAAATGGAAGTGTAGTTGCATTTCCAACAGAAACAGTATACGGATTAGGTGCAAATGGATTAGACGAAGATGCTTGTAAGAAGATATTCGATGTCAAGAGAAGAAAAAGAGACAATCCACTAATTCTACACGTAACTAACGAGGAAATGGTCAGAAATTTATCGTCAGAAATCACTGAAGATCAGAAAAAATTGATGGATAATTTGTGGCCAGGTCCATTGACTATAATTTTCAAAAAAAGTGACAAAGTTAATGACGTTGTAAGTTGTGGAGGGAATACCGTAGCAATTAGAAACCCGTCAGATGAAATCGCAAGATTTTTGATAGATAAATCTAATTGTCCGATAGCAGCACCCTCTGCGAACAAATCAGGAAGACCATCACCAACTAACGCACAAGATGTGTACAGTGATATGCAAGGTGAGATTGAAATGATTTTGGATGGAGGAAGTTGCAACATCGGAATAGAATCCACGGTTGTCGATTTGACAGAAAAACCATACACCATACTTAGACCGGGGTTTTACACAAAAGAAGATTTGGAAGAGTATTTGGATGAGGTTGTATACGATAAATCATTAATCGATTCTAAGACTATTCCGAAATCACCAGGACAAAAATACAAGCACTACGCACCTAAAACAAAACTCATAGTAATCAAAGGAAACATGGATAACATACAAAATTATGTTGATAGCTTAGAAATAAATACCGATGAAATTGGATTTATACTCACAGAAGAAACAGCGCAGAATGTAAACTTCAAAAATGTAAAAATTATTTCAAAACGAAATGATTATTTGAACTTTGCGCATAATATCTTCGCTTACCTCAGAGAATTAGACAAATTAAATTACAAATTATTAATTTGTGAAGGGGTAAATGAACAAAAAATGGGTATAAGTATAATGAACAGGCTTAAAAAATCTTGTGCTAATAACATAAAAATAATTTAGTATGTTATAATAAAGAGTATAAAGATTATTTTATAGGAGGAATTATGAGTAAAGTAACTGTATTTGATCATCCGTTGATTAAACACAAATTAACAATTTTACGTGATAAAAACACAGGAAGCAATCAATTTAGACAGTTAGTTTCTGAAATAGCAACTTTAATGTGCTATGAAGTTACTAGAGACTTTAAATTAGAAGATTGCGAAGTAGAAACTCCGATAGGAACAACTACCGGCCAAACTCTTAGTGGGAAAAAGTTGGGAGTAGTTCCAATTTTAAGAGCAGGTTTGGGAATGGTTGAAGGATTCTTAAGTGTATTACCAGCAGCAAAGGTGGGACACATTGGATTGTACAGAGATCCTGAAACATTAAAACCTGTTGAATATTATTGTAAATTGCCAAAAGATGTCGAAGAAAGAGATATTATCGTTGTGGACCCAATGCTTGCAACAGGTGGTTCTGCAGAAGCAGCGATTACTTTCTTAAAAGAACATGGATGTAAAAACATCAAATTGGTTAATATTATAGCAGCTCCAGAAGGAATCAAAATGGTTCAAGAAAAGCATCCAGATGTAGATATATACGTGGCAGGTCTTGATGAAAAATTAAACGAACACGGTTATATTGTACCTGGTTTAGGGGATGCAGGAGATAGATTATTTGGTACTAAATAGCTTTAAAGCTTTTAGTTATATACTTATGGTTTTAGAGTATTTTTCATATTCTAAAACCATCTCTAATTAGGAGGTGAAACAATGTCAGATACTGCTATATCAAAAATTAAAGAAGCTGAAGAGAAGGCTAAGCTTATTGTCGATGAAGCTAATGAAAAAAGAAAAAGCATTTTAGAAGATGCAAAATCAGAAGCTGCGCAAAAATACGATGAAATTATCAACGAAGCACAAAAAGTTCGAAATGAAAAACTAGAATCTTCAAAGAATAAAGCAATTGAAGAATCAAAAGATTTGGAACAAAAAGCCAAGATGAATAATGAAAGTATTAAAAACATCGACACTGATACAGTTGAAGGACTTGTAGACAAAATCGTTGAAAGGATAGTGAGTTAATGGCTATTGTAAAAATGAGCAAATTTGATTTGTATTCATTTGATTATGATAGGGAAAAATTACTCGAAGATCTTCAAAAGTTTAATTATGTTCATATTGATGAAAAGAAAGTAGAAGACGAAAATCAAGGTGTAAGGAATTTAGATAATTCTGAACAAATTGTTAGCACTAGTGAAAAGCTTACCAAAGTAAAATGGTCTATAGATTTGCTTGAAAAGTATTCAGAAAAGCACAATAAGATAGACGAATTAAAGCAAGGTAAGAAAACATTTAGACTAGATGAGCTTACTAAAAAAGCACTTGATTTTGACTTTGATGAACACTACAAAGAACTTTCATCTTTGGATAAACAACTAACTGAACTTGATCAGAACAATCAAACTTTGAACCAAAAAAAATCTGAATTAACTCCATGGGAGGAGTTAGATTTGGATATTTCAAAGATTGATGATTTTGAAAGAGTTAAGGTGGTTACTGGAACTGTAAGTGATAAATTCATCGATCAGTTGAAATTAAACACAAAAGACATTGAAGATATTTATATCGAAGAAATTTCTCGTAATTCAGGCTTTGTTTACTTGCTTGTTATCGCTAAGGATTATGAAAAGGCGCAAGATATCCTAAGAGACAATGGATTTGTCAACATTAATATTAAAGCACATGGACTTGTAAAAGATGAAATTAAGAATATTGACGAACAAATCATTGCAAACAAAAAGCATTACAAAGAAATTGAAGATCAAATTAAATCAAAAACAGATTTGACTGAACAATTTAAGATTTATCATGATTATCTTGAAAACAACAGCTTAAAAGAAGAAGCTACAAGTAAAATTAAGAAGACGGATAAGATTGATATAATCGAAGGATATATTCCTACAGATAAGGAAAAAGATTTTGAAAATCTACTACAAAACTCATTGAATAATAAGTATTATTTGGAAATGAATCCAGCAGATAAAAACGATCCAAATGTACCGATTATTTTGAAAAACAGAGGATTTGCAAAAGCTTTTGAAAGTATAACGGGAATGTATTCATTGCCAAAATACAACGAAGTTGATCCAACACCATTATTGGCACCTTTCTATTGTTTCTTCTCAGGAATGATGATTGGTGATTTGGGATACGGATTGATTGTATTTTTAGCAATAATAGTAGCTCTCAAGGTTTTTAATCTTGATGAAAAGAAAAAGCAATTCTTGAAATTCTTTATGTTCATATCAATTGCCTCAATGTTCTGGGGATACATTTATGGATCATTCTTTGGTGGAATAATACCGATGACACCTATAATTGACACAAGCAAAAACGCAATGACTTTAATAGTTTTATGCTTAATCTTTGGTTTTATACATTTATTCTTTGCATTGGGAATCAAGGCTTACATGTTGATTAGAGATCACAAGCCTTTAGATGCATTTTATGATGTTGGACTATGGTATTTAATTATTATTAGTATATTAGTTTTACTAATTGGTAAGACTTTAGCATTGCCAGCTGTGGCATTGACAATTGCAAAATGGATTGCTATAGCATCAGCTGTTGGAATTATTCTTACAGCAGGAAGAGATGCAAAAAGCATCGGTGGTAAGCTTGGTTCAGGATTGTATTCATTGTACGGAATATCTGGCTGGATTGGAGATTTCGTATCTTATATGAGACTTATGGCATTGGGCTTATCAGGAGCATATATTGCAGTAGCAATTAATATGATTGTAAAAATGATGGCTGAATCAAGTATCATAGGATTTATATTTGGACTTATCGTATTCGTGGTATTCCAAGCATTCAACGCATTCTTATCTTACTTGTCAGCATACGTTCACTCTGCAAGATTGATTTTCGTAGAAATGTTTAACAAATTCTACGAAGGTGGCGGAGTACCATTCAAGAAACTTATAACAGAATCAGAATATTTTAATATAACAAACAAATAGGAGGATATTATGGAAAAATTCTTTTTAGAAAACGGTGGATTAGTTTTAGGAGTATTATCAGTAGTAATAGCAGTTTTGTTCTCAGGTATGGGATCTGCTAAAGGTGTAGGTAGAGCAGGGGAAGCTGCAGCTGGAGTAGTTATTGAAGAACCAGAAAAATTTGGTAAATCATTAGTACTTCAATTATTACCAGGTACACAAGGTTTGTACGGTTTCGTAATTGGTATCTTAATTCTATTCAAACTTGTAGGTGGAAATATTTCTCTAGCACAAGGATATGTTTACATTGCAGCAGCATTACCAGTAGGTGTTGTAGGATATTTCTCAGCAATTGCTCAAAGTAAAGTAGCAGTTAGTGGTATCAATATCTTAGCAAAGAATGAACCTCAACAAGCAAAAGGTATTATCTATGCCGTAATGGTTGAGTTATATGCCATCTTAGCATTCGCTATTTCATTCTTATTAATGAACCAAATCCAAGCTTAATGGTGATTTAGATGTCTAATTTAGATAATATAATTAATGAAATTCTTGAAGATGCAAAAAAAGAATCTGAACAAATTCTGAATAATGCAAACCAAGAAAAAGAAAAAATCATTGAAACTAAAATAGACCAGGCTAATCAAGAAAAAGATACAATATTAAAAAAAGCAGAATCTGAGGCAAAAGGCGTATATGATAGACATTTATCTCAAGTTGTTTTAAAGTCAAGAGATAATGCACTTTTTGCAAAGCAAGAAGTAATCGATAGTGTTTTACAAAAAATTAAAGATAAATTAAAGAATATGTCACTTGAAGATTATAAAAAATACTTAACAAACAGTTTATCAAAAATGGATTTGAATAGTGATGATTTGTTAGTATTACAATCTGATAAGTACGACAGTTTGAAGAATGAAAACTTTAATGTAAAAGTATCAGATGAAACAGTTGAAAGCGGATTTTGTATTAAAAGAGGTAATGTATTAATCAATAATAATTTTTCTTCACTGGTCGATTCAATGAAAGATGAATTGGAAGTAGAAATTGCAAAAACTCTTTTTAAGAAGTAGGTGATAATATGAAAAAAGAAGATTTCATACATCAATCTGCTATAACTCGTGTCAAAGAAAAGGAATTGTTGAGTAAGAATGATTATGAAAGACTGATAGATGCAAGTAATTTAGAAGAAACTGTAAGATTACTTTCGGATTCAGTGTATCAATCAGAATTTGCAAAGCTTGATAATTATAAGAATTACGATGTTGCTTTGAAAAATGAGTTAAAAAAGACTTATAAATACATGTATGATATGAGTAGTTTCCAATTTCCTGTCGATTTAATGGCATTAAAATACGATTATCATAATTTAAAAGTTTTGATTAAAGAATATCTAAAAAATGAAGATTTTTCTTCAATGTTAAGCGATATAACTAGAATTGAATTCAAGAGCATGAGAGATTCAATTAGAGAAAATACTGAAATTGAAATGGAACATTTTGATAAAGTTATTAAAGAATCAATCGCTGACTATGAAGAGAACAAAGATCCTCAAATGGTAGATATTTATGCTGACAGAGAATATTTTGTGGAAACTTCAGAAATTGCAAAACAAATTGACTCAGATTTGATAAATGAATACGTTGAAGATTTGATAGATTTTACTAATATTAAAACTTTACTTAGAGTTCAAAATCAAAAGAAAAGCTTAGAATTTTTGAAAAAAGTCATTATTCCTAATGGAAGTATTGAATCTGAAAAGTTTGAAAGTGAATTGCATTCTGAAATTACTGAAGATAGTCCATTATTCAAACAAGCTAGAATTTACTACTATGTAAAGGAAGCTATCAGCGAGTATAAGAAATCAAATAGTTTATCTGTCTTTGAAAAGGCAATGGATGATTATTTGATGGAAAAAATCAAAGAAATCAAAAAGGTTACTTATGGACCTGAGGTTTTATTTGGATATTTATTTGCAAAAGAAACTGAAATTAAGAATTTGAGGATTATTTTTGTAGGAAAGATTAACTCATTGAAACCTGATTATATCAGGAGTAAGTTGAGGTTAAGTTATGCGTAAAAAAGTAGCTGTAGTAGGTGATAGAGATTCTGTGTTGGTCTTCAAAGCTTTGGGAGTAGATGTTTTTGAATCTATTGAAAGCACTGATGCTAGAAAAACAGTTGATAGATTAGCAAAAGAAGACTACGGAGTGATTTTTATTACTGAACAAATAGCAGAAAAAATCAAAGAAACAATAGATAGATATAATGATAAAGTTTCACCAGCTATTATCTTGATACCTTCTAATCAAGGTAGCTTGAACATTGGAATGAACAGAATCAATACCAATGTCGAAAAAGCTGTTGGAGCGAACATTTTGTAAAGGAGAGCTTATATTGAAAGAAGGTAAAGTATTAAAAGTATCCGGACCTTTAGTAGTTGCTGAAGGAATGGAAAACGCAAGCGTATATGACGTTGTTGAGGTTTCAGACGATAAGCTCATTGGAGAGATTATTGAAATGAGAGGCGATAAAGCCTCAATTCAAGTATATGAAGAAACAACAGGAATCGGCCCTGGAGATAAAGTCGTATCTACAGGACACCCACTTTCAATTGAATTGGGACCTGGTATATTAGAGCAAATGTTTGATGGTATTCAAAGACCATTAAAATCATTGCAAGAAAAAGCTGGAGACTTCTTGTTAAGAGGAGTTAGCGCTCCATCATTAAACAGAGAAAAGAAATGGGAATTCAAACCTGTTAAATCTGTTGGTGATGAAGTAGAAGCAGGAGATATTATAGGTGAAGTTCAAGAAACTGAAGTAATTGTTCACAAGATAATGGTTCCAGCTAATGTATCTGGTAAAATCAAATCAATTGAATCTGGAGAATTCACTGTTGATCAAACAGTTTGCGTTGTAGAACAAGATTCTAAAGATATTGAAATAAATATGATTCAAAGATGGCCTGTAAGAAATGGTAGACCTTACAAAGAAAAGGAAGATCCAATCAGACCATTGATCACTGGTCAAAGAGTTATCGATACATTCTTCCCAGTTGCAAAAGGTGGTACTGCAGCAATTCCAGGACCTTTCGGTAGTGGTAAAACAGTAGTTCAACACCAATTAGCTAAATGGGCAGATGCTGAAATAGTTGTGTACGTAGGTTGTGGAGAACGTGGTAATGAAATGACTGACGTTCTTAATGAATTCCCTGAATTGATTGACCCTAAGACTGGACAATCATTGATGAAGAGAACTGTTTTGATAGCGAATACTTCAAACATGCCAGTAGCAGCCAGAGAAGCAAGTATCTACACTGGAATTACAATCGCTGAATACTACAGAGATATGGGTTATTCAGTGGCGATGATGGCCGACTCAACATCAAGATGGGCAGAAGCTCTTCGTGAAATGAGTGGTAGACTTGAAGAAATGCCTGGTGATGAAGGTTATCCTGCATATTTGGCATCAAGAATTGCTGATTTCTACGAACGTGCAGGAAAAGTAAAATGTTTAGGTAGTGATGGAAGAGACGGATCATTGACAGTTATCGGTGCGGTATCTCCTCCAGGTGGAGATATTTCAGAACCAGTTACACAATCTACGCTTAGAATTGTAAAAGTATTCTGGGGATTGGATTACGCATTAAGTTATATGAGACACTTCCCAGCTATAAACTGGATTAACTCTTATTCATTGTATCAAGATAAAATCGACGAATATTTGGATGGTAACGTAGATAGTAATTTCTCAGATTACAGAAAACAAGCTATGAAATTATTACAAGAAGAATCATCTTTACTAGAAATCGTAAGATTGGTTGGACGTGATTCATTAAGTGATGAAGACCAAATCAAACTTGAAACTTCAAAATCATTAAGAGAAGATTTCTTACAACAAAACGCATTCCATGAAACAGATACATTCTGTTCATTGGACAAACAAGCAAAAATGTTGGATTTAATCTTAACATTCCACAAGGAATCTTTGAAAGCTTTGGAAGAAGGAGCTTATGTATCTGAAATTTCAAAACTTGCTGTAAGAGAAAAAATCACACGTGCTAAAAATATTCCAGAAGATGAATTACAAAGATTTGAAGAAATTAAACAAGAAATTAAATCACAAATTACCGATTTAGTTAATGGAGGTGAACGTTAATGATTAAAGATTATAATTCAGTAACAGAAGTAGTCGGACCATTAATGGCGGTAGAAGGTGTAGAAGGCGTAAAATTCGACGAACTTGTTGAAATAGAATTACAAGATGGAGAAAAAAGACGTGGTCGTGTTGTAGAAATTGACCACGATGTAGCGATGGTTCAAGTATTCGAAGGTACATCAGGAATTAACTTACAAGAAACTACAGTAAGATTTTTGGGAAGACCTTTGGAACTTGGAGTATCCGAAGATATGATCGGTAGAGTATTCGATGGTTTAGGTAGACCAATAGATAATGGTCCTAAAATTATTCCAGAAGATAAAGTGGACATCAATGGTTCGTCTATCAATCCAGTATCTAGAGACTATCCATCAGAATTTATCGAAACAGGCGTATCTACAATAGATGGTTTGAACACTCTTGTTAGAGGACAAAAACTTCCTATATTCTCAGGATCAGGTCTTCCTCACAACAAATTGGCAGCTCAAATAGCAAGACAAGCAAAAGTTTTGGGTAAAGATGATAAATTCGCCGTAGTATTCGCTGCGATGGGAATAACATTTGAAGAAGCTCAATATTTCATCGGAGACTTCAATAAAACAGGCGCTATCGACAGAGCAGTATTGTTCATGAACTTAGCTGATGACCCAGCAATTGAACGTCTTTCAACACCAAAAATGGCGCTTACTTGTGCAGAATTCTTGGCTTTTGAAAAGGGAATGCACGTATTAGTAATCATGACAGACATGACAAACTACGCAGAAGCACTTCGTGAAGTATCTGCTGCCAGAAAAGAAGTTCCAGGTCGTAGAGGATATCCAGGATATTTGTACACTGACCTTGCAACTTTATATGAAAGAGCTGGAAGAATCGTTGGAAGAGAAGGATCTATTACACAAATTCCTATCTTGACAATGCCAGAAGATGATATTACTCACCCAATACCAGACTTGACAGGATACATTACAGAAGGTCAAATCATACTTTCGCGTGAATTATACAAGAAAGGATATGAACCTCCTATTAATGCTATTCCATCATTATCAAGACTTAAAGATAAAGGTATTGGTAAAGGCAAAACAAGAGAAGACCACGCAGATACAATGAACCAAATCTACGCAGGATATGCGTCTGGACTTGATGCAAAACAATTATCTGCAATCCTCGGTGAATCTGCGTTGAGTGATGCTGACAAAGCATTTGCAAAATTCGCTGAAAGATTCGAAAGCGAATATGTAGATCAAGGTTATTATACTGATAGGTCGATCGAAGAAACTCTTAATATCGGCTGGGATTTATTAAAAGAAATACCACGTACAGAATTGAAGAGAATTAAAGACGAATTGATAGATAAATATATTGGAAATGGTGAAGGGACTGATGAGTAATGGCAAGACTCAACGTCAATCCTACAAGAATGGCTCTATCGGAGCTGAAAGCTAGACTCAAAACATCTTCCAGAGGTCATAAGTTATTAAAAGACAAACAAGACGAACTTATGAGACAATTCATTGAAATGATTAAAGAAAACAAAGCTCTAAGAGAAAAAGTTGAAGCGAAACTTCAAAACTCATTCAGTGATTTTCTAATGGCAAGTGCAATAATGAGTCCAGAGTTTTTAGATGAAGCAGTATCATTTCCTAAAACAAAGGTAAATGTAGATATTGAAACTAAAAACGTAATGAGTGTAATTATTCCACAAATGAAATTCTCTCGTGAAGGTGAAGCTGATTCTAGTGAAATATATCCTTATGGATATGCTCAAACATCACAAGATTTGGACTTGGCAATTGACTCATTGAATTCAGTTATGGATGATATGTTGGAATTAGCTCAAATCGAAAAAGCCACACAATTAATGGCGGATGAAATTGAGCAAACTAGAAGAAGAGTAAACGCTTTGGAATATAGAACAATTCCTGATTTGGAAGAAACAATTAAATATATCAGAGCAAAGCTTGATGAAAACGAACGTGCTAATATTACAAGACTTATGAAAGTCAAAGATATTATCGCAAAGCAAGAAAACGAAGCATAAAAATAGGACTGGGTAAAATAATCTTGGAATTAGATTACTCAGTCTTTTTTTATGGTAATATAATTAGTAGAATGAAAAATATGTAGAGGACAGTATGAAGATTATAATTTCACCCGCAAAAACATTTAAAATTAGAAAATTAAAAAACAAGAGTTCTAGTTGTCTATATGAAAACAAGAAAAATAAGCTAGTTTCTATAATAAAAGAAAAATCCGTTGAAGAACTCAAAAAGTAGAATGGTAAATTATATGGCAAGAAATAATGTTGATGATATTGAACAATTGAAGAAATTTTCTTGTGATGGATATAATTATTCTGAAGGTTACAGTGATATAAATAAGCTTGTTTTCGTGAAAACAAAAGCGTCAGTTTAACTAAAAATAGACTTTGTTTGTAACATGTTAATGTTAAACAAAGTCTATTTTTTGATTTTTTTGATTTTCGTTTTGTATTTATTTCTATAATCATTTGGTGTAACTTTTACTACTCTACGAAATGCCTGATCAAAATAAGATTGCGAATTAAATCCACAGAGTTTTGCTATATCGTTGATTGGCTTGTTAGATGTTTTCAATAACAACATTGCAGACTCCATTCTTCTGTTAAGCAAAAATTGCATCGGAGTTTTCCCGTAATCATTTTTGAATTCGTGGATTAAATGTGATTTGGAAACCATGAATTTTTCTGAAATGGAATCTAATGTGATTTCTTGATTAAAATTTTCATAAATATAATCTTCGACATGTTTAGTAAATGAATCCTGTGATGGATCATCCATTGTGAACTTCAAATCGCCACGTCTTTGGATTTCTGTAATCAAAATACTTATCAAACAAGAGCACACTCTTTGGTATCTAAATCTCTTATACTTGGCTTCTTCCAAAATTTTGTTGATATAGTACAAAATTACCATATCACGGTCGTTGATGTGATTGTGTTTGATACTAAGCACTGCCTTATCTTTTTGTTCTGTATCAAATGATACTTCAGAAATAGCCAGTGTATAGAACTCAAAACTTTCCGATTTAGAAATTTCTGTAATTCTGGAACCCTGATTTACGATTAACACATCAAAAGGGAGAATTTCTATCTTTTTGTCATTTACAATAAAAGTTCCATTTCCTTTAAGACAATAATACATTTGATAGAATGGGAGAATCCCTCGTTTTATTTCTTCCTTCATTTTAAGTTCGGTTTTAGAAATAAACAATAACTTGATGTACAAATCATCTCTAGGTTCAATCTTGTAAAACTCACTATTCATTTTCTTTATCCAAGCAATCCTTGCATATTCCGTTAATCAAAATATTTGTTGAATTGATTTTGAAACCTTTTAAATCAGAGCTTTCCACATTATTATCCATATTAAAATTGTAAATCTTGCCACATTTATCACATTTAAAATGTCCGTGAGTCTCTGTTGTAATGTCATATCTTAGCTCTGAATTATCGATGTTAAGTTCAGATACAATACCAGCTTTTGCGAAGACTTTAACTGTATTATAGATAGTTGTTCTAGATAATGTATTTAATTTTGGAGCTAAATTTCTGTAAATATCATCTACAGTTGGATGAATATGATGATTTTCCAAATAATCTAAAATTACAATTCTTTGATATGTAGGTTTAATACCATTGTCCAGTAATTTTGTTCTTAAATAATTTCCGTTGTTTTCCATAATAATTTCCTTTCAAATAACGCTTTTTATTATATCAGCTAGAAGATATACAAGTCAAACCACTTGAAATATATTTGACTTCAATGTAGAATATATAAGATAAAAAATCAAAGGAGTGTTTTATGAAAAGAATTATTGGAGTAGACGAAAGAGTATCTCCAAAGATGCTAATACCTCTTAGTATTCAACATACTTTCGCAATGTTTGGAGCGAGTGTATTGGTGCCTATAGTTTTGGGGATTAATCCTAGTATTGTTTTATTGATGAACGGTATAGGAACACTGTTATTTATTTTGATTACAAAAAGAAAAGCACCAGCGTATTTGGGAAGTAGTTTCGCTTTCTTGGGACCTGCAACCATAATAATTGGTCAATCGGGATTTCGCTATGCACAAGGAGCTTTTGTTGCGATAGGACTTATTGGATGTATTCTTGCATACATAATTTATAAATTTGGAACGGATTGGATTGACGTCGTTCTGCCTCCTGCTGCTATGGGAAGTGTTGTAAGTTTGATAGGGTTTGAACTTGCACAAGCAACAGTTTCTGGTGGTAAGATTGGGGCAAATATTATGACAGATACAAGAACTACAAATGATGTTATAGTTTTCTTGGTTACATTGTCAGTAGCAATCTTAGGTTCTGTTTTGTTCAAAAAATTCTTAGCTACAATACCAATTTTAATCGCAATTATAACGGGATATATTGTAAGTGTAGCATTAAACATGGTTGATTTTACACCGGTAATGCAAGCATCACTATTTACAATACCTAAATTTCAACTTCCAATATTTGACCTAAAATCAATAATCACAATGTTGCCTGTAATTTTGGTAATAACAAGTGAGCACATTTCACACCAAGTAGTTACAAGTAATATCATAGGAAGAGATTTATTAAAAGAACCTGGTCTTCATAGATCGATTTTTGCAGACAACTTTTCAACAGCATTATCTGGATTTATAGGAGGAGTTCCAACTACAACTTACGGTGAAAACATCGGTGTAATGGCAATTACAAAAGTTTATTCAGTGTATGTAATAGCAGGAGCTGCTTGTATATCAATTTTAATGGCATTTATTGGACCATTATCAGCACTTATTTCATCAATACCAGGAAATGTAATCGGCGGAGTAACATTCTTACTTTACGGAATGATTGGTACAAGTGGTATCAGATTATTAGTAGACCAAAAAGTAGATTACTCACAATCCAAAAACTTAATATTAACTTCTGTAATATTTGTAACAGGACTTTCAGGATTGAAAATAAACTTCTTGGGAGTATCATTATCAGGAATGGTACTAGCATCAGTTGTTGCAGTAGTGTTGAGCTTATTATTCTATGTGTTTGATAGAATGGGAATAATGAACGATTAGGAAATAAAATTAGTGGACTTTTATTAGTTCACTAATTTTTTATTGCAAAAATAGCATAAGTATCATTTTTACTTTAGTTTATGTATAATTTTAGTATGAAGGTTTTAATTATTGAAGACGATAAAATAATTTTAAATTCGCTTAAAAAATATTTAGAAAATTGGGAATACGAAGTGTTCACAAATACTGGAATAAATATTATGGAGGATATCAAAAACATAAAGCCAGATATAATTTTGATGGACATTATTCTTCCTAGTTTTAACGGATATTTTTGGTGCGAAAAAATACGAAATACAACTGACATTCCAATAATTTTCATATCTTCAAAATCAGAGGATTTGGATATAATAATGGGAATGCAGATGGGCGCTGATGATTACATTACCAAGCCATTTAATTTTGATGTACTTATGGTAAAAATCAACGCCGTTATGAAACGATATTATGGCAATAACATCATCAAGAGCGTTTTGGAGTTTAATGATGTCATGCTTTTTTTGAATGAATTCAGATTGGAATTCAATGAGAATAAAACTAACCTCACAAAAACAGAAATGCTAATTTTAAAGTCGTTATTCGAAGCTAAAGGTGAAATAGTAACAAGAGAAAAATTGATGGATCAGTGTTGGCAAAATGATTTTTTCATAGATGATAATACATTGGCTGTGAATATCAATAGAATAAGAAAAAAATTAAACAAACTTGGCTTAGAAGATTTCTTGTTGACGAAAAAATATTCTGGATACTATTTAAATGGCAGAAGTAATCAAAATGAATAAATTAATGTACTTTTTGAAGAAAAACCTCAAGTCTATTTTATTTTTTATATCAATAAATGCTATTTATTTTATGGTCTGTTATTTGAACAATGTGGATATAAAAGTGTTTGTACAAGGCTTTGAAATATGTTTGATAGTATTTTTAATTTATTTGGTAATTAAATACTTAGATTTTCAAAAGGAATTGTCAAAAGATGAGAAAATTGAAGAATTGGAAATGCAAATTGAGAATATTAGAAATCAGTATATCTCATGGCAAAAAGATATCCAAGAATATTTTTCTATGTGGGTACATCAGATTAAAACTCCGATAACCTGCTTGGAAATTTTGACAGAAGATAATACAGAAATGAAAATGCAACTTAAATCAATCGACAATTACACGAATATGGCTATAAATTATTTGAAGCTAAATTTGCACGAAAAAGACATGGATATAAGCGTTGTCGATGTGGATAATTTGCTGAATATTTTGGTCAAAAAATACTCACTTTTGTTCATCAACTCACATATAAGTTTGGATTTTAGAAAAAATGGCTTAAAATGCATTACTGATAGCAAGTGGCTTAGTGTTTTATTGGAACAAATCCTATCTAACGCGATTAAATATTCTGAAAATTCACAGATTATCATAGATTCATTCAAAAAAGATAATGCTGTCGTGATTTTAATAGAAGATCACGGAATAGGGATTCCAGAAGAAGATATCAATAGAATTTTTGATAAAGGATATTCTGGATTTAATGGAAGATTAAAACAAAAATCGAGTGGTTTGGGATTGTATTTGGCAAAATCGATCGCAGATAAACTGGAAATAAATTTGAAAGTCGACTCTGTTGTAGGTCAAGGTAGTAAATTTTATATAATTGTGAATAACTAATCTTACAAATTTGTAAGATTGAATGATTTTTGTTAGTTTAGATAAATGCTACTTTTTCTAAATTCATTTAACATATAGTTATGGAGGGTGTTATGAATATTTTAGAATTAAACAACGTAAGAAAAGTATACAAAACGAAAAATGTTGAAACAGTAGCATTAAAAGACGTGAATTTTTCTGTAGAAAAGAATGAATTTATAGCAATAATGGGAGAATCAGGTTCAGGTAAAACAACTTTACTTAATGTAATATCAACATTAGATAAGCAAACTAATGGCAAGGTTGTTTTAAATGGCAAAGATATATCCACTTTAAAAGAATCGGAAGTTGCAAAGTTCAGAAGGGAAAAGCTTGGATTTGTATTTCAAGATTTTAATTTATTGGATATTTTCTCAAATAAAGACAATATATTTTTGCCAATGGTACTTTCAGATTATAAGCCAAAAGAAATGGAGCAAAGATTGTCTGAAATCCAAGGATTATTGGGAATTGAATCATTTGTCAACAAATATCCTTATGAGATTAGTGGTGGACAAAGACAAAGAATTGCGATTGCAAGAGCTTTGATTACAAAACCGGATTTGATATTGGCAGATGAACCTACAGGGGCATTGGATTCAAAATCATCAGATATGATACTTGATTTATTCACAAAAATCAATAAATTAGGACAAACTATATTGATGGTAACTCATTCTGTGAAGGCAGCTTCGTTTTCTAACAGAGTAATTTTCATAAAAGATGGTGTTGTGTTCCATGAAATTTACAAGGGAAATAGCGACAACAATGAATTTATGCAAAGAATTAATGAGTCATTATCTGTGATAAATAATAGAGGTGTAGATAATGAATTCTAAATTATCTACAAAATTTGCTCTCAAAAACTTAAAAGCAAACAAAATCGTAAATATTCCATATATCTTGTCAACAAGTATTATGGTGGCGATTTTATTTATTATGATATCTCTATTAGATAATAAATACGTTATGCAAAAAGACCAATTTGGAACGATAATAGTTTTCGGATCGATTATTATTGCGATATTTACATTTGCGATTATTATGTATGCGAATAGGTTTTTGGTAAAAAGAAGATTTCAAGAATTTGGATTGTATCGTGTTTTTGGATTGGAGAACAAACACATAAATAGAATTTTGCTAAAAGAAAAGTCGATATTTTTTGTGATTATTTCAATCCTAACAATTGTTTTTGGGATTACATTAGGAAAAGTATTGTTCTTGGCAGTTGGAAAATTGATGCAAGAAAATTTCAGTATAATGCAGTTTGGAATTTCAACCAAAGCAGTTATATTATCACTGGCATTTAATCTTGTAATTAGCGTGTTAACATTTATCTTCGATATATTGAATATAAAATCTGCTACAACTAGGGATTTATTTGCAAAAGGACAAAAATCGGAATCTGAACCAAAAGTCAAAGTAGTATTTTTCATTCTAGCAATAATTCTAACAGCAATTGGTTATTACATCGCATTGACAATCGAAGGAAGCTTGGAAAGCTTGTTGATGTTTTTCGTGGCGAGTCTACTTGTATTGTTTGGAACTTACTGTGGCTTTGTTGCAATAACCATTTTTGTACTAAAATTGATGAAGAAAAACAAGAATTTCTTCTATAAATCGAAAAATTTTATTACAGTTTCTGGAATGCTTTACAGAATGAAATCAAATGCTGTTGGTTTAGCCAGTATTGCAATTTTATGTACAGGAGTTGTAGTATCATTGTCGACTACAATGGCGATCTACAACAGTGCAGAAAAAGTTGTCGATTCAACTGTAAACAGAGATTACAAATTAACTGGAACGATCACACCAGATAAGAATTTTTCTAAAAATATCGAAAAAGAAAAAACTAGATTAAAAAATTTAGTCACAGAAAAAACAAATCCTAAAAATGATTATTATCAAGTTAGTACAATGATGTTTGCAAACCTTGAAGGCAATAAATTCACAAGAATTGGAAAGAATAATGATAAGTCAATCTATATTATGATTCAAACTTTGGATTCATTTAACAATAAGTTTTCAAAAAATTATTCATTGAACGATGGAGAAATTTTATTGAATTCAAATTACATGAAATATATAACATCAGATCAGATAACTTTAGGAAGTGCTGATTATAAATTCAAAAAAATTGATGAGCTTGAAGGAAGAAATATCGCAGTGGATATGTTCTACGTCGTAGTGAAAACTGATGAGGATTTGGTAAGATTTTGCAATGATTTCAAAATGCCAATGGAAAATGATGCAGGATACAAACCTCTAGAAGTAAATGTAACTTACTTTTTGGATTCAGACAAAAAACTTGATGGAAAAGAATTTATCTCCAAAGATAATTCTCTTCAATTTGTATCTAGGCAAGAAACAAAAACTGGAGTCTACAGTTTGTTTGGAGCGTTCTTGTACATTGGTTTCATAATAAGTTTTGTTTTATTAATTGGAACTTCTATAATTGCGTATTACAAGCATTTGTCAGAAGGAATTGAAGATAGAAAAAACATTCAAACTATGAAAAAAGTTGGACTGTCAAACAAAATGATAAAAAAGACATCATCACAACAAATTTATTGGATGTTCTTCCTTCCACTTTTTGTGGCAGTAATTCACTCTGCAGTTGCATCAAAAATGTTGTATCAATTGTGCGGAGTTTTCGGACTCAGAAATATATCTGAGTTTGCAATTCCATTTGCAATATCTGTAGCGATAATAATTGCAGTGTATTTCATAATATTTAAAATAACAAGTAATGTCTACTATAATTTGGTAAGCGAAGAAGAATAAACTGGAGGAAACTCCAGTTTTTTCGTTGTGTGTTTTAAAAAATAAAGATTTCGTGATAAAATAGGAATATCAATTAAGAGGGGTTTTTAAATGAAAGTAGTTAGAGCTGAGGATGCGGTAGGTCACATTTTACCGCACGATATGACTAGAATTGTAAAAGACGTGGTCAAGGAGAGAGCTTTTAAGAAAGGGCATGTTATTACAGAAGAAGATATTCCTGTTTTGTTGAGCATGGGCAAGGAACACATTTACGTTATGGAATTAGAAGATGATGATTTGCACGAAAATGATTGTGCAATTATTTTGAAAGACATCTGCACCAACGAACACATGCATTCATCTGATATAAAAGAAGGTAAGATTGAAATAATTTCTGATGTGGATGGGTTTTTGAAAGTCGACAGGGATAGATTATTTAGGTTGAATTCAATAGATGACATTTCCATTGCAACTGTTCTTGGAAATCAACCTGTCAAAAAAGGACAAAAAATTGCTGGAATGAGAATTATTCCGCTTTTCACAAAAGAAAAAATTATGGATGAAGCGAAGAAAATCATGAATGGTGTTCCTATTTTGGAAATCATTCCATTTGATACGACAAAAAAATGCTCCATCATTACGACAGGATCTGAAGTGTACAAAGGTCTTATAAAGGACCAATTTGGACCTGTGTTAAAACAAAAAATGAAGGATTACAATTGTGAAGTAATAAATCACGTCATAGTTGACGATAATAGTGAAAACATAACTAAAGAAATCAACAAAGCATTAGAAAACAAATCCGATATTATTTTGGTTTCAGGTGGCATGAGCGTAGATCCAGATGATATGACACCAAAAGCCATAAAAGATTCCAAAGCAGAAGTGATAACTTACGGTTCACCTGTACTTCCTGGTGCGATGTTTATGTTAGCTTACAAAAACGACACAGCAATAATGGGACTTCCAGGTTGTGTTATGTTCAACAAATCTACAGTTTTCGATATAATCTTGCCATATATTTTTGCGAATATTAAAGTTACAAAAGATATGATAAATAGTTTGGGTTACGGTGGATTTTGTATGCAATGTTCAGAGTGTCACTTCCCAAATTGTGAATATGGTAAAGGATTATGATAGGAAAAGTAATAAACAAGAAAAAAATATACTTGTCAGCGACAATTCTTGTAGCTTCGTTGATTTTTGGTTTTTTTATTAGAAAACAATCTGGTCTATCATTTGAACCTAAAATAATGAATTTTGCACAAAGTATTACTGATAATTTTACTTTTTATATTTTCAAAGCATTCACAATACTCGGAAATTTCAGCACATATTTTTTAATATTGGCAGTTAGCTTATATTATTCAAAACGTATTGGCAAGAATTCATTTTTTTCGATAACATTAATGTCTTGTTTAATAGGTCTTGTAGTTATGAATGTGTACAAATATAGTTTTGTGAGAGTAAGACCGTTAGATTTTTTCAAAATAGAACAAGGTGGTTACAGTTATGTCAGTGGTCATAGTTTGGTAAGTACAAGCTTTTATTTTACTCTGAGTTATTTGTTATGCAGTTTGAAAAATTACAAATTCATTTATTTGCGAATAATTCCATTTGTAATTGCTTTTAGTAGGCTTGTTGTGGGAGTGCATTGGCCAACTGATGTGTTTTTTGGAATGTTAGTGGGATATGTGTGTTATTTGGCTACGATTTTCGTGGCAGAAAAATATATAATAAAATCAAATAAAAATTTAGATGAACTATAAATTTATTTTTATGGTTCATTTTTTATTGGGGGTCTTCCTACTATACATTTGAACTTGGTTGGTATAAAATTTAATATGAAGTATTAAAGGAAGGATTTAAAATGGATAAATACGATTGGTTTGTAATAATATGTAGTATTGTTCTATTATCAATTACTTTTTTTCTTGGATTTGTTGTATTAAAAGACAATGAAACAAATTTGGATAGAAGATTAAAGGAACATTTTACTAAAATGGGACACAATTCCCTAATTGCGATGATGGCAAAAATCACAAAATTTGGTAACGTTGAAACACTTATGATTATAAGTATACCTATTGTGTTTTTTACTGTGAGTCAACACAATTATGTATCAGCATCAGCTATAATAATGAGCGTTATGCTTAGCGTTATTGCAGTTCACACTTTGAAATTTGTATTTAGAAGAAAAAGACCAAAAGTAACTAGCGGGATCAATTATATGGGATATTCTTTTCCAAGTGGTCATTCTTGCGTTAGTATGAGCTTTTATTTGACGATTGCTTATGTGCTAAGTTATGGGTACAAATTTTTCTTCGTGACGATGCTAATTGCCATTGTATTTGCGTTTATGATTGCGATTTCCAGAATTATTTTGGGAGTACATTGGTTTACGGATGTCGTAATAGGTAGTTTTATTGGGCTAATATGCGCATATTGGTCGATATATATGTTCAGAATGAATTATTATTTTACATTTATTTTTGGTTAGGAGTGAAAATATGAGTACAATTGAAAAATTAAGAAAAGACAAAATGTTAGCTATGAAGAACAAGGATAAAGTTAAGTCGGGAGTTATTTCTTTGATTATGAGCAACATTTTATTGGAACAAAAAGAAAAGAAAAGAGATTTGACAGACGAAGAACAATTAGCTTTTGTAAAAAAAGAATTGAAGCAAACAATGGATACATTGGAACAAACTCCAGAAGACAGAGTTGAAGCGATTGAAGAAACAAAACAAAAAATAGAAATTATCAAATCATATCTTCCAGAGCAATTATCTGAAGATAAACTAAAAGAAATCATAGAAAAATTTATGGAAGAAAACTCCCTTGAAAAATCAAATAAATCAAGAGGACAAATAATGAAATACATTATGGGAGAATATGGTAAATACACTGACGGTAAGACTGTTAACAAAGTAGTTGAAGAAATTATAGGTGCATAGTGGATAAGAATACAGTATTAAATTATTTTAGAGGTTTTTCTAAAATCAATAGATGTTCAAAGCATGAACAAGAAATCGCAGATTACTTGGAAAAGTTTGCTCATGACAATGATTTGGAATGCAAAAGAGATAAGTTCAACAATATCTACATTAAAAGAGAATCAGACAAAAGTTTGGAAGATAAACCAGGAATAATTCTTCAAGCGCACATGGACATGGTTTGCGTTTCCGATGAAGAGTATGATTTTGACAATGGAATTAAAATCATAGAAAAAGATGGATTCATGTTTGCTGACAAGACAAGCCTTGGAGCAGACAATGGAATTGGACTTGCCATAGCTATGGCTACATTGACATCCAATCACAAACTTCCTCAAATAGAAGCTGTGGTGACTACAAGTGAAGAAGTTGATATGAGTGGTGCGATGAATTTCGATTTTGATTTGTCTGGAAAATATTTCATTAACATAGATTCAGAAGATGAAAATGAATTGATTGTAGGCAGCAGTGGTGGAGAAAATGTAAATGTTGAAATAGGCAAGAATTACGTTTCAGATAGTTTGTCCAATTTTTACAAAATTTCTGTAAAGGGACTTAAAGGTGGACACTCTGGAATGGAAATTGATAAGAACCACCAAAATGCAATCAAGGTTGTGTTTGAATTTTTGAAATCACTGGATAATTATTATATCTGTGATTTTAAAGGTGGTACAAAGGACAATGCAATTCCTACAAATGCAGAATTAATTTTATCTACAGATGAATCTATTGATTCACTTCGTAGAAAATCGGAAGAATTTATCTCTAAGATTGATTTGGAAGATTTTGATAAGGAATTGAAGCTTGTAATTGAACAAGTAAATGCACAAAAATGTTTAGATAAAAGAACAACAGAAAATTTATCTGATATAATTGGAGAATTAAACTCTGGTGTAATTTCTTACATCGATGGACTTGATGAAACAGTCGAAACATCTTGTAACTTGGCGATTGTGAATTCATTTGATGATAAATTCGAAATCATATTGTCTACGCGATCTTCAAATTATGACAAATTAGTAGCGCTACGAGAAGATATAGTTTCAAAAGCGACCAAACACGATGCAACGGCCTTCGATTATAATTATTATCCTACTTGGGAATTCAATGAAAAATCAGAGCTAATGGAAGTAGCAAAGAAAGCTTTCTTAAAAGTAAACGACAAAGAAGTAGATGTTAAAGTAATCCACGCTGGACTTGAATGTGGCGTGTTTGCAGAGAAATATAAAAAAATTGACTGCATTTCAATTGGACCTACAATGTACGATGTACACACAACAAAAGAAAGATTAGATATTGAATCTTTAGAGAGATTTATTAAATTCTACAATGAAATTTTGAATATGTTGACTAATTAGTTACGCTGTATTATAATAGTATTACAGAGATACAATTAGGAGGTCGTATGAAAAATAATAAAAAGTTTGCAATTATTTTAGCCATAATTGCTTTAGCCTGTGTTGGAGGATTGGTCTTTAAATTAGTTAAAGCTAATAAGAAAAACGAAACCAAGTATAGCTTGTATACGGTATTTGCAGGAAGTGATTTGGTGTTTAGCGCAATATCAAAAACGGGAGACGCACAACAAGTTTACAACAATCAAGCTTATGGTGAGATAGAGAAAGTTCATGTGAAAACTGGTCAATCTGTTAAAAAAGGAGATTCACTGATTACTTTTGTGAACAAGGAAGTTGAAAAACAAATTGATCAAATGGAAATGCAAATAGAGCAGGCCAAAAGTCAAGCAAATTATGCACTTGAGGATAGAAATAGCGCATACAAATCCTACAATAAATTAGTAGAAAAATATAACGAAACTTTTTCTCCAGAATTGGAAATGCAAATTGATCAAATGGAGCCTACACTTAATCAATCAAATAGAGCTTACAAACAAGCTCTTGACCAAGTAGAATTACAAAGAAAACAACTTAATGATTTAAAAGAAAGTTCAAGAAAAACAATCAAGGCTACAATTGCTGGAAATTGTAAAGTTAATGACAAAAATATTGATAATCCAATGAGTCAAGGAGCATTGATTGAAGTCACTAGCGATGAAAATATTATTGAAGGAAATATTTCTGAATACGACTACAAGAAATTAAAAGAAAATGATGAGGTTGAAGTAATTCCTATTAACGGGGATGAAAAAACAAAAGGCATTGTAGTAGAGATTTCCAATACTCCAGAAAGTCAAGCTGGATCATTTGAAGCTAATCAAATGCAAAACATGACAGAACAATCTGGGAGTAATTCTTCAAATTTTGTATTTAAAATAAAAACACAAAAACCTATACACATTGGATTTAATGTTCAAGTTAGGAAAAAATCAGACAAGATTGAACTTGGCAAGGAAATGGTAAAAGAAGAAGATTCTAAATACTATGTGTTTGAATACAAGGATTCAAAAGCTGTGAAAAAAGAAGTTCAACTTGAAAAGAATTCTAATTCTTATACAGTGATTTCTGGATTAAAATCTGGTGACAAAATTATTTCTAAAGTAAAAGATTTGAAAGATAATCAAGAAATAAAGGTTGAAGATTAGTCATGATAGATTTAATTAAAATCAATAAGTTTTACAATTCAGGAGAGAACAAACTTCACGTATTAAAAGATGTTAGCTTGAACATTAATAGCGGTGATTTTGTCGCAATAATGGGTGAGTCTGGTTCAGGAAAGTCTACGTTGATTAATATTCTTGGTTTTTTGGATAAGAATTTTACAGGAATATATAAGTTTGAAAATGTTGAGATAAGTAAATTTTCAGATAATAAATTGTCCGATCTTCGCAACAAATCTGTAGGATTTATCTTCCAACAATTTCAACTTATTCAAAATTATACTATAGCTGAAAATGTAGAACTACCTCTGTTGTATCAAGGCAAATCCTACAAATACGCAAGAGAAAAAGCATTGGAAGCTTTGGACTTGGTAGGAATTAAAAATCAAGCAGATAAAAGACCTAAACAACTTTCAGGAGGACAGCAACAAAGGGCTGCAATTGCTCGTGCTATCGTTCACAATCCAAAATTTATCATAGCTGATGAGCCAACAGGTGCGCTTGACTCAGAAACTAGCAAGGAGATAATGGCGCTGTTCAATGAATTGAATCAGAAACTCAAAATCACGATAATAATGGTTACTCACGATAAAAATATTACACATAATTGCAACCGAAAATATTTTATGCTAGATGGTGTTTTAAAAGAGAGGGATAGTTATGAAGTTTAATGTTTTATTAAATACTGCCTTCAAAGATATCATCAAGAACAAAAAACGATCATTATTGACTATGCTTGGTATAATTATAGGTATTGCAGCGGTAATAACTATAATCGCAATTGGTAGGGGTTTCCAAGATTATGTTGTTGACAGTTTAATGGGTGGAGAAGGCAAGGAACTTAGCGTTGCGTTTTATTTCCAACCAGAAAATCCATCAAATTCAGTCGGAAGCAACACATCAGTTTTTACTGAGAAAAATATTAGAGATATTTCACAAATTACGGATGTCGTAAAAGTTGAATCTGATCCAGAACAATTTCAAAATGATTTGCTTAATGTTTCGATACAAAAAAATGACGGGAAAATGGAAAGTGCATTTGCAAAACCTGTCGAAGAAACTGAAAGTAAAATCGTAAAGGGAAGAGCTGTGACTAAACTGGACGGAGATACAAACCAGAAAGTCGCCGTAATATCGCAAAAATTAGCAGATGAAATGTTTGAAAATGAAGATCCAATCAACAAAACTGTTCTCGTGAAAAATGATTATTATGTTATCGTAGGAATAAAAGAAAACAACACTGCGTCAAATTTGTTTACTTTTGGAAATGATGTGGATTTGCCAAAAGAGACATTAAAATCGCGTCGACCTAAAAACAATAATTCCATATCTATGATTAATGTAATTCTGAAAAATGGTACAAAAGTTCAAGACAAGGCAAAAGAAATTCAAGAATATCTTGAAAAAAATGGCCCAATGAAAGCTGCAGGATCTTATAGCTTCGTCGACATTGCAAAACAAATCGAAGGCATCAGTAGTGTATTGGGGTCTGTGACTATATTTATATCTTTAATTGCAGCTATTTCCCTTCTAATTGCAGGAATTGGAATGATGAATATGATGTACATTTCAGTAGCGGAAAGAATCAAAGAAATAGGAATTAGAAGAGCAATCGGAGCAAAGAAAAAAGAAATTTTGCATCAGTTTATGCTAGAGGGAATTATTGTAACTGTTATTGGTGGAATAATTGGATACATCATTGGAATGATAGCTGCATTTATTGCATCGAAATTTTTGCCGTTTCCAATTAAACTAGAACTAATGCCGGTTTTGATATCCTTAGGAATATCTTTGGGAATAGGAATTGTGTTTACTTATTCTCCAGCAAATACGGCAGCAAACAAAAATGTAATAGATATTATTTAAGATTTGAAAATGAGTTTATTATTTGATAAGCTCATTTTTTATTTGATTTTTAGCATAAAATCCTATATATTTTTATTGGGTGATTAAATGATATTAATGATAGATAATTACGATTCGTTTACATATAACATTGTTTCTTATTTGAGAATTTTAAAAGAAGAAGTTATCGTGAAGAAGAATGATGAGATAAATTTGGAAGAAATCAAAAAAATGAATCCGGAAATTATAGTGATTTCTCCAGGACCTAAAACACCAAAAGAATCCAAAATTTCTCTTGAAATATTTGAACAATTGAATGGCGAATATCCAATTCTTGGAATTTGTTTGGGGCATCAAGCATTGGCTTATTCAATGGGACTTGATATTGTAAAAGGGCCACGACCAATGCACGGTAAAATGACATATATTAATCATGACGGCAAAGGAATATTTACTGATATTCCGAATCCTGTTAAAGTGATGAGATATCATTCATTAGTCGTTGATGATAGCAAATTCGAAAATGGAATGTATGAAGATATGGTGATAACATCAAAGACTTCTGATGGAATAATTATGGGATTTAGAGACTCAAAAAATAAGATAGAAACTGTTCAATTTCATCCTGAAAGCGTGGGAACTGATTTTGGGTTGAAAATGATTGAAAACTTCTTAAAGGAGGTAAGAAATGATTCATTCTAAAAAAATAAAATCAGACGTAACAATTCTAGATATTTTATATAACATCAAAGACAAGAATTTACCTTTTTTATTAGATAGTGCAAAGGGAAGTTACAATCAAGGTAACAAATCATATATCGGATTTGATCCGGAAATTGTTTTGAAATCAAAGAATAACAACGTAGAAATAAGTGGACTTGTGAACAAAAAAGTTTGTGACAATCCGCTTAATCAACTCAAACTATTGATGGATGATTATTTGCAAGAAGATGATAATCAATTTATCGGTGGAGCTGTTGGACTTTTGTCTTATGTTTTTACAGGTTCTAATTGCAATGTAGTTTTAAATTCTGAAAAAAATACTGATGTATACGATGCTTATTTTGGAATATATTTAAAAATAATAGAATTTGACAATAATACACAAGAATACACGATTTATTACTTGAATGATACAGATATTAGAGATGTTGAAGCAGTATTTGTAAAACCAGATTATGTAGATAAGGAATATAAAACATCTGAACTTATAAAAACAGTAACAAAAGAAGAATATACGAAAAGTTTTGATGACATAAAAACCATGATTGAAAATGGTGATGTGTACGAAGTTAACTTAACGCAACAGTTCATTGTAGATACGACTAAGGATAAGTTCGATATTTATAAGAAACTTCGCGAAGTTAACAAAGCAGATTTTATGGCTTATATGGATTTTGGTGAATATTGTGTTTTATCTTCATCTCCAGAGAGGTTTTTTGATTGTCAAAATGGACTTGTTCAAGCTAGGCCGATTAAAGGAACCATTCGAAGATCTGATGATAAATTTGAAGATGAAAGATTGAAAAAAGAATTATTAAATAGCGACAAAGATATTTCAGAATTATTAATGATAGTTGATTTGATGAGAAATGATTTTGGAATGAGTTGTGATGCTGAAACAATAAAAGCTATTAGCAATTATTCATTGGAAACTTATGAAAATGTTCATCATTTGGTGGCTACTATCGTTGGTAAATTGAGAGAAGATGAAGATGTATTCAGCTTAATCAAAAATATTTTTCCAGGAGGATCAATCACTGGAGCTCCGAAGCTTGCTTCAATTGAAGCGATTGATGAAGTTGAAAAATATAACAGAAATATATACACAGGATCCATTGGATACATTTCATTTAACCAAAATTGTGACTTCAATATTTTAATCAGGACGATTTTAAAAATAAATGACCGTTGTTATTTCTCAGGTGGAGGAGCTATAACATGGGATTCTGAAATGAATAGCGAATACGATGAAACTATTCAAAAATCGAAAAAAGTATATGAGGCTTTGATATGAACGATGGAATAAAATACGGTAAGGGACTTTTTGAAACTATAAAAGTAGTAGAGCGTAAGCCTGTTTATTTGGAAGATCATATTGAAAGACTTGAAAATTCTATGAGTTTTCTGGGGATGAATACGAAAAATATAAGAGAAAACATCAAAGCAGAAATAGAAAATATTGATTTGGATACAGATTGTTTGAGAGTAATGGTATTGGATAATAATGGAGATTATGATTTATTTGTTACTACAAGAAGCACCGATTATTCCAATACAAAATACACAGAAGGATTGAAATTAAAAGTTCTCGACCAATTAAGAGACAAGAACAACCCTTTAATTTATCATAAAACAAATAATTATTTGCTAAATGACTTCTTGCACAAAAAATTATTGAAAGAAGGATTTGATGAAGGGGTTTTTCTAAATCAAGACGGAAATGTAACAGAAGGAACGTACACAAATTTATTTTTTATTCAGGAAAACACATTTATCACGCCACCTGTAGCTGATGGTATGTTACCGGGGATTTTTCGAAAAAAACTTATAGAATTTTTGAAAATTAATGGTTATAATATAATTGAAAAGTCAATTAAGTTAAGCGATTTACAAAGTATGGATTGTTGTTTTGCAACGAATTCTTTAATGGAAATGAGATTTGTAAGACAAATTGATGAGATAATGTTTTCAAAAAGCAATCTGTTTTGTGAAATATCGGAAAAACTTATGAACGAATATTAATTTACAATTTTAAAATGACGTATTTTTGAAATCGGAGGAGTTTATGGATCAAGATTACAAAACCTATATGAAGTTGGAAAATCAACTTTGTTTTAAACTTTATGCAGCTTCTAGAATGGTGACAAGTACATACACACAATTTTTGAAACCTTTAGGGTTGACTTACACTCAGTACATTGTGTTCTTAGTTCTCTGGGAAAAAGATGGAATTACTGTGGGACAATTGTGTGAAAAGTTATATTTGGATAACGGTACTATCACACCAATTATCAAAAAGATGCAATCGCAAGGTTATCTTGAAAGAGTTCGTAGCTCAAATGACGATAGAATTGTAATAATTTATCTAACAGATGAAGGAAAAAAATTACAAGAAAAAGTAAAAGATATTCCTAAACTTATGAATGGTTGTTTAGAATTATCGGATGAGAAAAAAGTTCAATTATATGATTTGCTACAAGATTTTTTGAATAATAACAAGACAAAATAAAGACTAAAAAACGATCCAATATTGATATTGACATTAATATTAGATCGTTTATTTTAATTAACTCTAGACAATAATAATTTTACGATTTCGCTGTTATCATCTAATTTTATAGCTGGTATAGTTCCAACTTCTTCATTAGTTGTGCCATCTTCATTAAGACCTTGTCCAAGAGGGTACTCCACGATTAATCCTGTGTTAGGAAGTGATTTGTAAGTGTGAACTATATTCAGACCATTTCCAGAAGTTGTTTCTCCTACTGTAGTTGCAAACTTGGTTCTGTTGGCTATTTGACACACGAAATCAGCACTGTTTCTGGTATTTTTGTTTTGCAATATATACACATCGCATTTTTGGTCTTCTGATTTTTTTATTGCTAGTTTAAAATTAGTAATGTATTTTATACTTTTTTGATTATCGTTTATTTTGATGTTCGCCACATTTTCTATAGTTTTAAAGCTGATATCATTTCTATCTAGAATATTTTTTGATATAATAGGTTGAGTTTTATTTGCGATATTAAACTCAAATTTAATGTCTGATTTTAGTAGAGGTTTGATTATCACATTAATAGCGTAATCTAAATTATCGGAATCATTATCTCTCAAATCTATTATGATTTTATTTTTATTTTTATTAGTTTTCAAAATATTGCTGAAAATTTGAGCCTCTTGTTGAATGTTTACAGAATCAAAGTCTGATACTTTTACATACAATGCATCTTTGTAATTGTCGATAGAATATGCTCTGAAAGTTTTTTCAGGAATTTCTTCAGTCAAATTAGAATATCTCTTCATTGATAAATTATTTAATATTTGATTGTGATTATCTTGTTGTAGAATTTCACTAAAAGTGTGTTTATCCGCTATTCTAACATTTGAATCATAGAGCTTTTTCAAAATATCATTGTACAAATCAACTACTTCTTGTGTCGACATTTCGTCTTTCTTCTTGCCTGATTCCAATTTTATTTTAGACTTAAAGTTGGGTTTTAAAGATAAAAAGTCGATATCTTTGTATTTTTTTGTTTGTGGTAAATTCATATATGAACTTTCAATTTGATTACATAACTCATCAAAATCTCTGAGTATGTATTTTTTGGGAATCATTTGACTGTATTCAGCTGGTCTAGAATTTATGTATTTGTAACCGAAAAAGCCAAAGATAAGTAATAAAACCAATAAAAATATTTTATTCGCAATTTTATTTCTTTTTCTTTGTTTATTCGCTCTATTATGTGATGTTTTCATTTCTCACCTCTTTTTAATCAGTATAATATAAAAAAAAGAAAGGGTCAATTGAATAAAATAGTAGAAATTGGGTATATAAATATAGAAAGAGAAAAAGAGGTTAGTTATGAATAATGTTTTACTGATAAATAGAATAATTCCTACAATTGATGACGATAGAATTTGCAACATTACTTTTGTAATTGCAGACATGCATTTACAAGAAGTTCACGATAAAATAATTAAGGTTATTGACTCATCAGAATATATGGATTTAAATAACACCGAAATAAATTACAATGGGTTTACTACCAAACAAAAGGCAAAATTGATTCCTGAAATCATGAAGCTATTGGTAGAAAATAATCTTAAAGTTTACGGTGTTTATGATTTGTATTCTTAAATTTTAAGTAAAATGATTAACTAACAGTCACATAAATTAAATTATAAGGAGTATGATAAAATGAACAGAGAAGAATTATTAAAAAAAATTGACGAACAATTAGTTTTTGAATTACAATCAGGCTATGAATACAAACAAATGGCTTCTGAATTCAATGATATGGATTGGGATGGATTTGAACACTTCATGGAAAAGCAAGCTCATGAAGAATATGAACACGCTGAATACTTCAGACATTGGTTACAAGAAGTTGGATATAAGATTGAATATAAAACAATTGAAGCTCCAAAAGCTGACTACGACAAAGATGTATTAAGCATTTTCAAAGCTGCTTTAGAACACGAAAAAGAGGTTACAAGAAGAATCAGAGAATTATTTGATGCAGCTCATGAAATCAAATTCTATGAAGTATACACTCTTCTACAAAAATTCATTGACGAACAAATCGAAGAAGAAGCTACTTTTGATAATATCATAGCAAAACTTGAAAGAACTGAAAACAGTAATGCTGGTCTTGCAATATTAGACAAAGAATTAGGACAAAGACAATAATTCTAGCAAATTAGTATAAAAGTCCCCGTAGGTTAATATTTTTTAACTTATGGGGACTTTGTTTTTTATTGAATCAAATATTTCTATTGTATTACTGCTCAATGTTCTATGGAGTCCATTGCTAATGCAACTTCGTTTAACATAGCTAAAAGAAGAGATTTATCTCTTAAAGAAATATTTTTTTTACTATATGACATGTCGATTCCGACTACACCATATACGTAATTTCCTTTTCTAATAGCAAAGTAGAGCCCTTTAGCACTAGAGAGCGTATTTGTAGTAGCTCCTGCACTTTCGTTGTTCAAATAAACCCACTGAGCTACAGTTTTTTCTGCTTCTGAAACATATGTGTTATTTGCGCTTTCATTATTTTCGGGATTATAAATTTTGGGAGCTTTAAGTTCATTATCCTTTATAGGATAAAAAACTATAACTCTATTCAATAATTTATAAAGATGATAACAAGTTTGATACATTATTTTATCGTAATTATTTGCTGACTGTAAACTTTGACTAATTTTAAATAAAATCTCAAAGTTATGAGACTGTTCAATAGCTAATAAATTTTCTTTTTTTAATTTGTTTTGCATTAAGCATATTATAAATGACACAATGCTCATAATTAAAAATATCATAAAATATTCTTTAGAGTTAATTATAAAGGAAAAGTAAGGCTCTAAAAAGAAATAATCAATTATCAGGATATTAATTATTGACGAAATTACATTATAAATTGGATGTTTCGTTGTAAATCCAACAATACATGTTGATAAAATGTAAACCAATACAATATTTGTTGTACTAAAATCAAGTTCAAAGAAGAAAAAAGACAACAGTGTTGATACTAGAATAATAGAAAAAGTAGTCAAAAAGTCTTCTATATCAAATTGAAACGGATTTTCAAGGTTTAGCTTTACTTTCTTAGATTCTTGATTTGCATCTGGGATTATAAATATATCAAGTGTTGGATTTGTTTTTGTAATTGAATCAATGATTGTTGATTTTCTCAATAAAGATACTTTTTGAAGGGATCTTCCTAAAACTAATTTTGAAATACCGCTGACTTTTGCGTATTGACTTATCTGAAAAGCTACGTCATCTCCATATGTTGAAACTAGATTTGCTTTTAAATGTTTTGCAAGATTTATGTTAGCTTGTAAATCGTATTTTTCTTTTTGAGATAAAAACTTCGAATTTGATGTTTCAACAAATAATGCACTAAATTCTGCATGAAAAGACTTAGCCATTCTATAAGCAGTTCTAATTACTTTTTGATTTGTGGGTGAAGGGCTAATGCAGACTAAAATGTGTTCTTTTAAAAAAGGTCTATTTTTTTCATCAGTGTATAAATTTATACGATCAGCACATCTTCTCAGAGTTATTTCTCTCAACGAAACCAGGTTACCCTTTGTAAAAAAGTTAGCAAGTGCTTTTTGTGATTGCATCGTATTGTATATTTTCCCGCTTTTTAATCGTTGGAGCAACTGTTCAACTTCAATATCGATAATTTTTATATTATCAGCATTATCAAAAATATAATCAGGAATACGTTCATTTATCTTTATTCTCGTTATTGATTCGATGATATCATGAAGACTTTCTAAATGCTGAACATTTAATGTAGTATATACGTCGATGCCTGCTTTCAGCAACTCTTCTATATCTTGGTATCTTTTTTTATGCCTAGAAGTTGGAGCATTAGTGTGTGCTAATTCATCAACCAATACAATTTGAGGCTTTCTTTTAATAATAGAATCTAAATCTAATTCATAAAAAACATGATTTTTGTATGTGATTTTTTTGTTTTCTACTCTCTGCAAACCATTTATTAAATCAAGCGTATCTTTTCTGTCGTGAGGTTCGATATATCCAATTACAACATCTGCCCCATCCAAGTCTTTTTCATGTGCATATTTTAGCATACTGTAAGTTTTTCCTACGCCAGCACAATAGCCAAAGAATATGGTTAATTTTCCTTTTTTATCCATAAAATCATCTCCTAGAAAACTCTATCAGATATAGTTTACTATAAATACAATCGAATTTTTGCTTTAGCTTAAATTTTAATGCGATTTTAATATTGCAGTGGCTTTTTTTAAAACCATTTTAAGGTCTATGATGATATACTCATTTTACAGTTTAATAAATAGGAGGAGCTATATATGAAAGATATCATTATGATAGTAATTTTACTTTTATCATTTTTGATGTTGAAATATTTTGTATATATGATAGATCGTATTATAAATAAGAAATAAAATAGGGAGGATTTTATGATATTTATATCAATATTAATATTAGGAATTATTTGTTATCTTTTTTATGCTTTAATTAATCCTGAAAAATTTTAGGGTTTTAAATTGGAGGTAAATTATGGAAGGAATAAAAAATGAAAAAGATTGTATGTATGAATTTAGTTTAATAATAAAACACAAAGTTGATTTAGGAAAATACGATGAATGCTTAGAGTTAATTTATAAAAAAATGGCTGAGTTTCCTCATGATCCCGTACCACATAATTTATTGGGAATATTGATGGAGATTAAAGGCAATCATCTTTTAGCAATGAAACACTTAAGAGCTGCTTGGGCTCTAGATCCTAGTTACACACCTGCTAGTATTAATTTAGATAATATGGGTTCAAATGGATCGAGAAAATTATATGTGTTTTCATAAGATTTTTAATTTAAGAAGGAGAAATTATGTTTCAAATATTGATAACATTACTTATATTTTTAATTATTATATTTCCGATTGGAAATTATTTGTATAAGATAACTGTTAATAAACAAACTTGTTTGGATTCTATCTTTGACAGATTTGATTCATTAATTTTTAAAGTATTAAAAATAGATAAAAATGATATGGATTGGAAACAATATGCAAAAACTTTATTGTTAGTTAATGCATGTTTGGTATTTGTTGGATACCTAGTACTAAGAGTTCAATCATTTAATTTATTTAATCCAAATAAAATACAGGCAATGGAAGAATCATTAAGTTTTAATACTATTATATCTTTTATGACTAATACTAATTTACAACATTATTCTGGGGAATCTGGTTTATCCTATTTTTCTCAAATGTTTGTAATTACAATGATGATGTTTACTTCAGCAGCTACAGGATATGCTGCATGTGTTGCAATGATAAGAGGTATTTTAGGTAAAAAAATGGGTAATTTTTATGTTGACTTTATTAAAATAATAACTAGATTTTTATTACCAGCCTCGATTATAGTAGGAATAATATTAGTATCACAAGGAGTTCCTCAAAATTTAAATAGTAATATGATAGTAAGTACAATTGAAGGGAAAAACCAACAAATTGCATCTGGACCAGTGGCGGCATTGGAATCAATTAAACATTTGGGGACAAACGGAGGAGGTTTTTTTGGAGCGAACTCTTCAACACCTTTTGAAAATCCAAATATCATTTCAAATATAATCGAATTACTATCTATGATGATATTGCCAGCATCGTGTATCTTTATTTTTGGTAAAATGGCTTATGATAATTCAAAAGAGAAAGCCACAAACAATGATGATCACAAAAGTATAAAATCAATTAATAGAAAGCATATATTAATTGGTACAGAAGGAAGAACTGTATTTGTAGCGATGTCGATATTGTTTTTAATAGGATTGGGAATTTGTTATTTCACTGAAAGTCACGGAATTAATGGAGCCACACTTTCAGGAATTTCACAAAATCTTGGAAATATGGAAGGAAAAGAAATGCGTTTTGGTATCTCTCAATCTACTTTATTTACCACCGTAACAACTTCTTTTACAACAGGTACAGTAAATAATATGCATGATACACTTACACCTCTAGGGGGAATGGTTCCTCTTATTAATATGATGATGAATGTAGTATTCGGAGGTGCTGGAGTCGGACTAATGAATATGTTAATATATGCCATTTTGGCGGTTTTCATTTGTGGACTAATGATAGGAAAAACTCCGGAATACTTGGGTAAAAAAATAGAAGGAAACGAGATGAAATTAGCTGCTTTATCAATAATAATACATCCTTTATTAATTTTAGGGTTTTCAGCTTTAGCTGTTAGTGTTAATGGAGGAGTACAAGGAATAACTAATCCTGGATTTCATGGGTTGAGCCAAGTTCTTTATGAATTTTCTTCCTCAGCGGCAAATAATGGTTCAGGGTTTGAAGGCTTATCAGATAATAATCTTTTTTGGAACATAACTTGCGGATTAGTAATGTTTTTGGGGAGATATTTATCCATAATAATTCAGCTAGCTATAGCTGGTAGTTTATCTAAAAAAGTTAATGTTAACGAAACTATAGGAACATTAAAAACTGATAATCTTACTTTCTCAATAATTATAGTCATTGTTGTTTATATATTTTCTGCATTAACTTTCTTGCCGGTTCTTGCATTAGGACCAATAGCAGAGTGGTTGACCTTATAGGAGGAGTTATGAGTAAAAATAAAAAAACAAAATTTGTGACAAACGATATATTAAAATCATCCATAAAAGGAGCTTTTTTAAAACTAAATCCAAAATATATGGTAAAAAATCCGGTAATGTTCGTCGTTGAAATAGGATTTTTCATATGTTTATTACTTGCTTTCTTTCCGGGACTATTTGATGATGGAAGTAGAAATTCTAACATTTATAATGGCTTAGTGTCTGTTATTTTATTTATAACATTAGTTTTTGCTAATTTTGCAGAATCTGTTGCAGAAGGTAGAGGTAAAGCTCAAGCAGAAAGCCTTAAGAAAACAAAAAAAGATACGAAAGCAAGATGTATATTGGAAAATGGCGAAGAAATAGAAAAATCAAGTAATGAGTTAAAAAAAGGAGATATTGTTTTAGTAAAGTCAGGCGAAATAATTCCTAATGACGGCGAAATAATAGAAGGAATTGCAAGCATAGATGAATCCGCTATTACTGGTGAATCTGCTCCTGTTACAAAGGAAAGTGGGGGAGATTTCTGTTCAGTTACAGGTGGAACTTTGGTAGTTTCTGACTGGATAAAAGTGAAAATTATTTCTGAACCAGGAGAGTCTTTCTTGGATAAGATGATATCTCTTGTAGAAGGAGCATCAAGACAAAAAACTCCTAATGAAATAGCACTTAACACTCTGCTAGTTTCTCTAACTATAATTTTTATTATTGTAATAATAACTCTATATCCAATAGCTGTTTATGCTAATGTTAAAGTATCAGTATCAACTTTAATTGCTTTATTAGTCTGCTTGATACCTACAACTATAGGGGCACTATTGAGCGCTATAGGAATTGCTGGAATGGATCGTGTAACTAGATTCAATGTAATAGCAATGTCAGGAAAAGCTGTTGAATCATGCGGAGATGTTGACACAATGATTTTGGATAAAACAGGAACTATAACTTTTGGAAATAGGCTGGCTAGTGATTTTATAAATTTAGATGGCATCCATAAGTCAGATCTTATTGATTACTCTTGTATTGCATCTCTAAAAGATGATACACCTGAAGGTAAATCAACAGTAGAATTGGCAAGAAAATTAGGATCAAAAGTTATTTTTGATGACTACAATGATGCATCATTTGTGGAATTTACAGCGTCAAGTAAGATGAGTGGTGTAGATCTAAAAAATGGAACTTCAATTCGAAAAGGTTCAGGAGATGCCATAATTAAATTAATAAGAGATAAGGGGGGAGAAATTCCAGGGGATTTAGAAACAAAAATTAGTGGCATATCTAAATTGGGTGGAACCCCATTGGTTGTTTGTGTTGATAATGTAATCTACGGCATTATCTATTTAAAAGACACTGTAAAACCAGGTTTAAGGGAAAGATTTGAACGATTAAGAAAAATAGGTATTAAAACTATAATGTGCACTGGAGACAATCCATTAACAGCTGCGACAATAGCGGCAGAAGCTGGCGTCGAGGGGTATATTGCAGAATGTAAACCTGAAGATAAGATAGAAGCTATAAAAAAAGAACAATCGCTAGGTAAGATTGTAGCAATGACGGGAGATGGCACAAATGATGCTCCAGCATTGGCTCAAGCAGATGTTGGGATAGCAATGAATAGTGGAACAACTTCTGCAAAAGAAGCTGCTAATATGGTAGATTTGGATTCAAATCCAACAAAAATTTTGGAAGTTATAGAAATAGGAAAGCAATTACTGATAACTAGAGGATCATTAACGACATTTTCTATTTCAAATGATATAGCCAAATATTTTGCAATAATACCAGCAATTTTTACAGTAGCAATTCCAAAAATGAAAGTATTAAATATTATGTCATTGAGTACACCATCAAGTGCAATTATATCAGCATTGATATTTAATGCCATAATTATTCCTTGTTTAATACCTTTAGCCATGAGAGGGGTAAAATATGAACCTATGTCAGCATCAAAAATGTTAGGTAAGAATATGCTTATATATGGTTTAGGAGGAATAATTTGTCCGTTCATTGGAATAAAAATAATAGATATTTTGGTTAGCCCATTGTTAACTATACTTGGGGTTTAAAAGGAGAAATTAATGAAGTTTTTGAAAAAAATTAAAAAAGCTTTTATTGTATCGTTATTTATGTTTGTTTTGTGTGGAGTTATTTATCCTTTCTTTCTTACAGGAATAAGTCAACTCATTTTTTCCAAACAAGCTAATGGAAGTTTAGTAAGTTACAATAATAAAGTTGTAGGCTCAAAGTTAATAGGTCAAGAATTTACAGATCCTAGGTTATTTCATTGCAGACCATCTGCAGTTAATTATAATGTATTTACAGGAAATAAACATGAAGCAATATCTTCTGGTAGTGAAAATTTAGCTGTAAGTAACCCAGAATTAAAGCAAAGAATTAGCCAAGATATTAATAAATTATTAATTGAAAATCCATCAATAAAAAAATCTGATATTCCAGAAGATATAATAACACAATCAGCATCTGGTCTAGATCCACATATATCTATAAAAGCTGCAAATATTCAAGTTGACAGAATAGAAAAAAACACTGGATTATCTAAAAAAGTTATTGAAGAATTAATTAAAAATAATACTAACTATAAACTATTTGGTATTTTTGGAGAAAACACTGTGAATGTACTTGAACTAAATATTGACTTGATTAAAGAGTTGAAAAAATAATTATAGGTATATGATATAAAACTAGGTCCCACATATAGAAAATTTTGTCAGAGACCTAGTTTTTTTAATTCTATTTTAAATAGATATTGTATAATATAGAGGGGTGAAAAATGAATGACAACACAAGAATATTAATAATAGAAGATGACAGAGCAGTTAGAAATCTAATTTCTAATACTTTAAAAATAAATAGATTTAATTATGATTTAGCTGTAAATGGTAGTGAAGCACTATTGTTATTTACTACGAACAAATACGATATAGTTTTTGTAGATTTAGGGTTACCTGATATTGACGGAATTGATCTTATTAAAAAATTCAGAGAGTTTTCAACTACTCCGATTATTGTAATAAGTGCGAGGAGTAACGACGAAGATAAAATAGAAGCATTAGATGCAGGAGCTGATGATTTTTTAACTAAACCATTTAATGTTGAGGAATTATTGGCTAGAGTTCGCTCTACGATAAGGCGTTTAAATTATTCTGAAAATAAAAGAATAGATAATAATGTAACATTTGAGAATGGTGATATAAAAATTGATTATCCTTCAAGAAGTGTGTTTGTTAAAGGAGAAGAAATCCATTTAATGCCAATTGAATACAGTTTATTATGTTTACTATCCAAAAATATAGGTAAAGTTCTTACTCATCAATATATTTTAAAAACTATTTGGGTGAATTATTTAGATTCTGATTTATCTTCATTAAGAGTTTATATGACTTCTCTTAGGAAAAAAATAGAAAAAGTATCTTGTGAGAAGTATATTCAAACTCATATAGGCGTAGGATATAAAATGATAAGGGTTAATAAGTCAGATTCGGAGAAATAATATGATTGAAAAAGCTAAAGATTCAATATTAGTTTGTATATCTGATGCAAAGTCAAATAGCTTGGTAATAAAGAAAGCCAACGAAATAGCTAGTAAAGAAAACGCAAGGCTTATTGCATTATATGTTTGCGATAGAAATGATTACCAAAAAAAACAAGAAAAAGGATTTTTACAACAAAACTTAGATTTAGCTGAAAGTATCGGAGCCATGATTGAAATAATTTATGATGATGATATTGCGGCTCAAATAGTTAATTTTGCAAAGTTATACAGAGTAAAAAAAATTGTTCTGGGGAGAAACAACAACCAGAGGAATTTTTTTATATTAAATAAAAGCATCTGTGATGAAGTGATTGAAAAGATTGAGGATATAGACATTCATATCGTTCCTTTTTACGAGGATTTTTCAATTAAACGATTTGAAACTAATAAAAACATCATTCGAGATGTATTTATTAGTTTATTTATATTGATTTTATGCACATTAGCTGGTTATGTATTTTATTTTTATAAATTTGGTGAATCAAATATTATAATGATATATATATTAGGAGTGTTTTTTATAGCGCTTATAACGTATAATGAAATTTTAAGTATGACGGCATCGATAATTTGTGTTTTAGCTTTTAATTTTTGTTTTACTGAGCCAACTTTGAGTTTTTCTTTTTATAATAAAAATTATATAATAACATTTTTAGTTTTATTGATAGTCTCATTTTTGACGAGTAAATTAGCTAGTCGTATAAAAAAAAGTGCAGAAAATTCATCTAATATGATATACATTACTAAGTTATTATTAGAGACAAATCAGATGTTACAATCTAAAATAACGAAATCTGAAATAATTGAAACAGGATGTAATCAGTTATCGAATCTATTAAAAAGAAATATTAAATATTATGATATATTAGATAATGAAATTCAAAAGCCATTAAAATTTTGTTATAATTCTGTAAAGGATAATGAAATTTCGGATCCGGAAGAAGAAAAGGAAATAGTAGAATGGGCTTATTTACACAATAGTAATGCTGGGGCTACTACCAGATATTTACCAGAGGCTAAATATCTGTATTATACTATAAGAAATAATACAAATGTTTATGGAATAATTGGTATATATTTATATAAGGACAGGTTAGATTCGGTTGAAAACAAAATCTTATTAGCTATTCTAGGAGATATGTCACTAGCGCTTGAGAAGGAAAAAGTGATTGAGGATAAGAATAGAGCAAACTTGAAAATAAAAGATGAGCAATTTAAGACCAATCTATTACGATCTATATCACATGATTTGAGAACACCTTTAACCACTATTTGTGGGGATTCGGATATATTGCTAAATAATTATAAAAGCTTGACTGAATCAATGAAATTAGAACTATTTCAAGATATTTATGATGATTCTCAATGGCTGTTAAATCTGATAGAAAACATACTATCTATTACTAGAGTAGAAGAAGGAAGGATGAAGCTAAAAATTGAACCACAAATTGTTGAAGAAGTAATTGATGAAGCTTTAAAGCATATAAATAGAGATAAAAGAAAACACAATATAAATGTTGATATTGAAGATGAATATTTGATGGCAAACATGGACGTAAGGCTAATTATTCAAGTAATCATAAACTTGGTAGATAATGCTATAAAATATACAGATGAAGGATCAAATATTCTGATTAAAGCTTTTAAAAAGGACGAAAATACAATAATACAAATTTGTGATGATGGAAATGGTATAAGAGATAATGATAAGGAAAAAATATTTCGAAAATTTTATACATCCAATGATAAAATATCTGACAATAAAAGAAGTATAGGTTTAGGGTTATATCTATGTAAGATCATAGTAGAAGCACATGGCGGGTCAATAAAAGTTGAAGACAATAAGCCCAAAGGAGCAATATTTACTTTTAATCTCAAAGCATTATAAAATAATAAATTAATACCGTTATATAAGGATTTATGAAAATTTTTAAAGTTTTGATATAATCAATTATACACTATATGGAGGTGAACATGAGAATAATTAATTCTGATTTAGAGAAAATCGCGTTTTTAAAAGAACAATATCCAGATGAATCTTTGCCAGAAATTGCTTTTTGTGGAAGAAGTAACGTTGGCAAATCATCTTTTATTAATTCTATTTTGGATAGAAAAAATCTAGCTAGGACTTCTTCTAAACCAGGGAAAACGCGTACGGTAAATTTTTACAATGCAAATAATGAGTTTAGATTAGTGGATTTGCCCGGATATGGGTATGCCCAAACATCAAAATCCGAAAAGAAAAAGTGGGCTCAAGTTATAGAAACTTATTTAAATAATAGAAGAAATTTGTACGAAGTGTTTTTGATTGTGGATATTAGACACAAACCAACCGTTCAAGACAAGGAAATGTACAACTGGATTATCCAAAGTGGATTTTGTGGTTTTGTAATAGCTACAAAATTAGACAAAATCGGCAAAACCATGATTAAGAAGAATTTGAATATAATAAAAAAAGAACTCAACATAGATGATGATAACCTCATCTACGAATACAGTTCAACTTCCAAGACGAATAAAAAAGCTGTTATGGAACAGCTTGAAATGATTCTAAAATATGGTAGTGGAATTGAAGAATAAAAGTAAGTAAACCCCAAGTAATTGGGGTTTTGTTTTTTAATATTTTGTGTGTGACAATAATTTTATGTCATGTATGAATTATTATTGCCAATCATATAGTTTTGTTGGATTATTCAACAACAGAGAAGTCGTCTTTTCCAGCGCCACAAATTGGGCAAACCCAATCTTCAGCTAAATCTTCGAAAGCTGTTTGTGGTTGAACACCTGCGTCTGGATCTCCTTCAGCTGGATCATAAATATATCCACATACGTCACATACATATTTTTTCATGTTTAATTTCCCCCTTTAAGATAATTACCTGTTATCAGGTACAAACTATATATACCCACTGTAAAAATTTCTAATCATTTTTCTGATTTTATTGATAAATTAAATATTTAATGATAAGTTGTTAAATTTATTGAACATATGGGTATATAAATATTGGGTGATAATATGTATATGTTTAAGAGGCAATTTGTCAGCGATAGGACAATTGCTACTAAAAATATTCATACTATGCTCAGACTATTAAGAAAAGTTGTACCAGATGAAGAACTACTTTATGATATACGATTAATAACTAATGAATTGATCTTTAATGGACTAGAACATGGTAACCAGTTTGATATAAATAAGAAAATAACTTTCAAAATAAAATTGAATGATGATTCGATAAAAATATGTGTACAGGACGAAGGTACAGGGATTGATTATTGTTCGAACAGTTATTTTAATAATGATATTTATGTCAGAGGTAGAGGATTATTTATAGTAAGTAAATTGGCTGACGAATTAAAAATTAAAGAGAATTGTGTTGAAGCAAAGCTATTAGTGAGACCTAATTAATTAGTGATCTAATAGCTTGTTTTATTGCAAAAAATTATTAAATGTGATTTTACACAAATTTTTCTTTTATTTTTTTCAATTTATGATATAATGAAGTGTCACAAATTAGAGGGAAGTGGAATTTTGAAAAGAGAAGATGTAAGAAACGTAGCAATTATTGCCCATGTTGACCATGGTAAGACAACTTTGGTAGATGGGTTATTGAAAACAAGTGGTATTTTTAGAGAAAACCAAGATGTACAAGAACGTGTAATGGATAGTAATGATATAGAACGTGAAAGAGGAATTACTATACTTTCTAAAAACACTGCAATTGACTACAAAAATCATAAAATTAATATTATAGATACTCCAGGTCACGCTGACTTTGGAGGAGAAGTAGAACGTGTATTGAAAATGACAAGTGGAGTTGTGTTGGTAGTAGATGCGTTTGAAGGCCCTATGCCACAAACAAAATTTGTATTGAAAAAAGCTTTTGAATTAAATTTACCTACAATTATTTGTATCAATAAGATTGACAGAAAAGAAGCTAGGGTAGATGAAGTAGTAGATGAAATTTTGGATTTATTTATACAATTAGATGCGGATGAATCTTATTTGGATTCTCCATTTGTATTTGCTTCTGCAAGGGAAGGATTTGCAACTGACGATTTGGAAGAAAGACCAGAAGATATGACTGCCTTATTGGACAAAATTATAGATTATATTCCAGCTCCAGAAGGGGAAGAAGATGCACCGTTCAAGCTTTTGATTTCTACAACTGACTTTAACGATTACGTTGGTAGAATTGGTATTGGTAAGATTGAACAAGGTAAAGTAAAAGTCAATGATAGTTGTTATATAGTAAATTACAATAATCCAGACAAGAAAAAGAAGATTAAAGTAACTAAGATTTACGAATTCGATGGATTAAATAGGGTTGAAGTTAATGAATCTAAATTCGGTTCTATCGTAGCATTGACTGGTGTAGAAGGAATAGAAATCGGAGATACATTAGCAAATGAAGAAGACTGTGAGCCTATTGAATTTGTAAGTATTTCAAGTCCTACATTGGCAATGAATTTCTCAGTTAACAATTCTCCATTCGCTGGAAGAGACGGAAAATTTGTAACAAGTAGACAAGTTCGTGCTAGATTGTACAAAGAACTAGAAACAGATGTAAGTTTAAAAGTTGAAGATACTGATTCTACAGATACTTTTAGAGTTAGTGGTAGAGGAGAACTTCACTTATCTGTTTTGATTGAAAATATGAGACGTGAAGGATTTGAATTCCAAGTTTCAAAACCAGAAGTTTTGTTCAAAAAAGATGAAAATGGAAAAGTTCTTGAACCAATTGAAATAGTTACAATTGATGTCGAAGAAGGATTTGTCGGTACTGTAATTGAAAAATTGGGAACAAGAAAAGGTGAGTTGCAAGATATTTCAAACACTTCTAGCGGGTACACAAGACTTACTTTTGAAATACCTTCTAGAGGCCTTATTGGATATCGTCAAGAGTTTTTAAGCGATACAAAGGGTAATGGAGTTATAAACACAGAACTTAAAGGATATGAGCCATATAAAGGCGAAATTCCAAAACGTCAATTAGGTTCATTGATTTCATTTGATACAGGAGTTGCTACAGCTTATGGATTAAATGCAGCACAAGACAGGGGAATTTTATTCGTACAACCTCAAGATGAAGTTTATGAAGGAATGGTTGTCGGATCTAATGCTAAAGGATTAGATATTGAAGTAAATATTTGTAAGAAAAAAGCTCAAACAAATATTAGATCTTCTGCAGCAGATGAAGCATTAAAACTATCTCCTCCAAAAATCATGAGTTTGGAAGAAATGATGGAATTTGTTGAAGAAGACGAATTAATTGAAATTACTCCTCATCATTTGAGATTGAGAAAGAAAATTTTGGATACTCAATTAAGATACAAATCAAAAAAATATACTAAATAATTTTAGCGGGAATTTATCAGTTGATAAGTTCCCTTTTTGATTTAAAAATTTAAAATAAAATTAACAATAAAATCAATTTATCGAGAATAAACACTAACATTAATGGGTATACAATGTATATAAAAATATAAAGTATCATATTTTTTTGATTTAATTAGTCTAAGGATATGTATTAAAAATTTAATTAAAAAAAACATTTGCTTTAGTAGAAAAAAGCGTGTATACTTAAATTATCAAATGCATTATATTATATTTTATTGCTGGGTAAAGGTTACCCAAAAAAATTTAAGGAGTAAGATTATGGCAGAAATTAATATCAAAGATAAGACATTAAATGAGTTTTTCGATGCAATTATGATGTTGAAGGGTAGAGATGAATTGCAACGTTTTTTTGAAGACGTTTGCACAATGAGAGAACTTAATTCAATTTCTCAAAGATTAGAAGTAGCAAAATTACTTAAAATAAGAAAAACATATAGCGAAATTGAAAAGGATACTGGTGCATCTACTGCCACCATTAGTAGAGTTAATAGGTCTTTACAAAATGGAGCTCAGGGCTACGAATTAGTTTTAGATAATTTGATAGCAAAAAATTTGGAAGAAAAAAGGAAAAGAAAACAAAAATAATTTATTATCCGCAAACTTTAATTTGCGGATATTTTACTATCACATAACATTTTGGGTATATAGTAAACAAGGGGTGATTTAATGAAAATTACATTTTTAGGAGCAGCACAAGAGGTAACAGGTTCTTGTTATCTTGTGGAAACTGAAAAACATAAATTTATGGTTGACTGTGGATTATTCCAAGGTAGCAAAGAGTTGGAACAAAAAAACCATGATGAAATAGATTTTAATGAAGTAGAATTTATGCTTTTGACTCATGCACATATTGATCATACTGGAAGAATTCCTCTTTTATATAAAAATGGATTCAGAAAACCAATTTATTGTACAAAAGCTACAAAAGATTTGGCAGAAATAATGTTGATGGATAGTGCGAAGATTCAAGAGAGTGATGTAGAATGGGAAAATAGAAAAAGACAAAGATCTGGCAAAACACTTCTGACTCCTCTATACACTACGATTGATGCCATGAGTTGTATTTCATTATTCAAAGGGCGTTTCTATGATGAGGTTGTAAAAATAAACGAAGACATAAGAGTTGTGTTCAGAGATGCCGGTCACATGCTTGGATCATCAAGTCTTGAAATATTTATCACTGAAAATGGAAAAACTACTAAAATTATATTCTCTGGAGATATAGGAACTTCAAATAATCCGATTTTAAACAATCCAGAAGTTTTATCTGGCTGCGATTATTTAGTTATGGAATCTACTTATGGTAATAGAATTCACGAACCTTACAAAGAAAGTGTACATTCTTTAATAGAGATAATTGAAAAAGTTTCATCAAGAGGTGGAACTGTAATCATTCCTAGCTTTGCGGTTGGAAGAACTCAGGAAATTATTTATGAACTAAACAGTTATTATGATTATCAAATAAAAGATCATTATGAAAAGAAAGTCCCAGTATATGTAGACAGTCCGATGGCACTTGAAGCGACAAAAGCATTTATGAAAAATACTGATTTGTTTAATCAAAAAGCAAAGGACTATATTTCGAGTGGAGATAATGTATTCGAATTCGAAAACTTGCATTATGTAAAAAATATCGACGAATCAAAAATGCTTAATAATGTAAAATTCCCAAGAGTAATCATTTCTTCTAGTGGGATGGCGACAGCTGGGCGTGTTCGCCACCATTTGAAGCACAACTTGTGGGATGAAAAAAATGCCGTTGTTTTTGTTGGATACCAAGCAGAAGGCTCACTTGGAAGAATCTTGTTGGATGGTATAGATGAAGTTAAACTTTTTGGTGAAACAATAAAAGTGAACGCTGAAATATATAATTTGGGCGGATTTTCCGGTCATGCCGATCAAAACAATCTTATGGATTTTGTAGACAATATGAAAGTAAAGCCTAAGAAAATTTTCATAACTCATGGTGAAAATGAAGGAGCAGAAACTTTATCTAATTTGTTAAAAGAAAAGTATAATGTTGAGGCTGTTATCCCAGAAATTTATTCAACAGAAGAATTTGAAGCAGGAAATTACAATATCGAACAAGAAATATCTACAAACCGTGAAAACAATGATTTGTATGATGAATTAGAAAAAATAAAGAAAAAAATCGACCGATTGTATGAAAACAAAGAATTATTCGACCATAAAAATATGGACTCTGAGGAATACAACCAACTTAACAATCAAATTTTAGATTTGAAGAATAAAATCATGACAATAAACATGATAACTGGAGAATAAGTCTGTATATAAGGCTATTTAAATAACTGGGAGAAAATATGGAAAAGTATTTTTATCAGGGAAATAATGAAACAGATGTTTACTTGTTTCATGAAGGAAACAATAATAATTTGTATAAATTTTTGGGATCTCATATTTACTCAGATGATTTAGGAACCTACACCAGATTTTTGGTGTGGGCACCTAATGCCAAACATGTAAATTTGGTTGGAGATTTCAATGATTGGGACGATTATTCACTTCCACTTCAAAAATTACACGATGGAGAAATTTGGGAGATTTGTCTCAGAGATGTTAAAATCTTTGATTCATATAAGTACAGAATAGTTACACAAGATTCAGAAGTTTTGTACAAGGCGGATCCATTTGCATTTCATAGCGAATTAAGACCTAAAACAGCAAGTAAAGTTTATGACATTGAAGGTTATAAGTGGAATGACAAAAAATGGCTAAAAAAAAGAGAACAAACAGATAGATTTCACAGCCCTATGAGTATCTATGAGATAAATCTTTCTTCATGGAGAAAACATGGGGAGAATTATTTATCTTACATTCAATTAGCAAATGAACTTGTGACTTATCTTAAAGAAATGAATTACACACATGTTGAATTTATGCCTTTAATGGAGCATCCTTTTGATGGATCATGGGGATATCAACTTACGGGATTTTTTGCAGCTACTTCTAGATTTGGTTGTCCAAAAGATTTGATGTATTTGATTGACAAATTACACCAGAACGATATTGGAGTTATCATGGATTGGGTTCCGGCTCATTTTTGTAGAGATGATTTTGGACTTAGAAAATTTGACGGAAGTAATTTATTTGAAAAATCCGACCAGTACTTAGCTGATAATGATCAATGGGGAACACTGAACTTTGACTTTTCAAAAAAAGAAGTGGTGAATTTTCTGGTATCTTCTGCATTATTTTGGTTCAAATACTACCATTTGGATGGACTTAGGGTTGATGCAGTTGCTTATATGATATATTTGAATTTTGCTGGAAAAGATATCAGAAACGAAGATGGCAGCTACGAAAACAAGGAAGCTATAGAATTTATTAAAAAATTAAATCAAACAATTAAACAAGAATTTCCAAGTGCTTTTGTAATTGCAGAAGAATCAACTTCATGGCCAAATATTACGAAACCTGTAGAAGAAAACGGACTTGGTTTTGATTTTAAGTGGAATATGGGTTGGATGAATGACATAATCAAATACATGAAGATGGATCCTATTTTCAGGAAAGACCATCATAATTTATTAACTTTTTCGATAATGTATGCCTTTAACGAAAATTACATTCTACCATTTAGTCACGACGAAGTAGTTCACATGAAAAACTCAATGATTGGTAAAATGCCTGGAACTTACGATGAAAAATTCGATCAAATAAGACTTTTGTATTCTTTTATGTTTTCTCATCCTGGAAAAAAACTTTTGTTTATGGGTAATGACATTGGCCAATTTGATGAATGGAATGAATACAAAGAAGTAACGTGGGAAGTTTTGGAATACGAAAAGCATCAAAAATTAAAACATTTTATGAAAGATTTAAATAAATTTTATATTGATAATGATGAATTCTATGATATGGATACAAGTTATTCGGGTTTTCAATGGGAAGATGTAAACAACGCAAGTGAATCTTTGATAATTTTTGAAAGAATAAATTCCAAAAATGAGAAAATAATTTGTATTTTTAATTTCACACCTGTAAAAAGAGAAAAATATCCAGTAGGAGTCGATGATTACGCACTTTATTCAGTTGTACTTAATTCTTCAATGAAAAAATACGGTGGAAATTTACCAAGGAACAAACCTTATTATTCGAAAAACGTAGAACACAACGACAGAAAATTTTCAATTACAGTTGATATAGAACCATTTTCTGCGATGTTTATAAAATTAAATAAACTTAGAAATATCAATAAAAAATAGGAGGACTTATGAAGGCACGAAATAGAGTTGTCGCAATGCTTTTAGCGGGAGGACAAGGTTCAAGACTAAAAGCATTGACAAAAAATGTTGCAAAACCAGCAGTGTCATTTGGTGGAAAATATCGAATAATTGATTTTGCTTTGAGTAATGCAGCAAATTCAGATATAAGAGATGTTGGAATTTTAACACAATACAAACCGTTCAAATTAAATTCACATTTAGGTAATGGATCTAGCTGGGATTTATCTAGAAATTCTGGTGGTTTGAGAATTTTATCGCCGTTTGCGACAGAAAGTGGTGGTAATTGGTATGAAGGTACAGCTAATTCTATTTACGAAAATATGAATTATTTGGATGAATTGGACGCGGAATATGTTGTGATTTTATCTGGTGACCATATTTACAAAATGGATTACAACAATATTTTAAAATATCACAAAGAAAAAAATAGTGAGCTAACAATTGCAGTAATGGAAGTAGATTGGAGCGAAGCTAGTAGATTTGGTATTATGAATACTGATGAAAATGGAAAAATTGTTGAATTTGAGGAAAAACCAAAAAATCCTAAAAGCAATTTGGCTTCTATGGGAATATATATTTTCAATTGGCACACTTTGAAAAAATATTTGATTGAAGACAATGATGATAAGAATTCCAAACACGATTTTGGAATGAATATAATTCCTAAGATTATAAATGACGGTTTAAATGTTTTTGCATGGAAATTTGATGGCTACTGGAAAGATGTCGGAACTGTAAGAAGTTACTGGCAAGCTAATTTGGATTTATTAAATCCTGATAATAGGCTGGATTTGTATGATACTAGTTGGAGAATTTACACGAAAAATAGAAATCTTCCACCACATTATGTTGATGAAGTTGCAGAAGTAAAAAAATCTTTAATCAATGAAAATTGTTTGATTTACGGAAATGTAAACAATTCAGTTTTGTTTTCATCTATAACTGTGGAAAAGAATGCAGAAGTTCATGATTCTGTCATTTTAAGCGATACTGTTATCAAAAAAGGCGCAAAACTTTACAACTGTGTAGTTGCAGAATCCATGACTATCGAAGAAAACCAAGTGATTGGTGAAAAGGACTCCGACAAAATCTTCTTGGTTAGTGAAGATGGAATTGAAGAGTGTTAGGAGGAAATTATGCAAAATTGTATTGGAATTATATACGGTGGGAAAAGTAGACAAGATTTTGGATATCTAACTGATTCCAGACCAGAATATATGCTTCCTTATGGAGCAAGATACAGAATTATAGATATTGCTTTAAGTAACTTTGCAAATAATGAGTTTTCAAATGTTGTTTTGTATGGCGGAAAAATTATGAGATCTACTCTAGATCACTTGGGAAATGGTGAAAGTTACGAATTAAATAGAAGAAGAAATGGACTTGTTATATTTCCTCCAACTTTTGAAAATGCTGGTAAGGAAATCGTCGCTTACAACGAAACTAGGGAATTTTATTTGAGATCAAAAGAAGATGAGTTGTACTTCTACGATCCAATGGTTATTTTCAGAGAAGATTTTTCTGTTTCTCACGATAGATTTATCGAAGAAGATTTGGATATACTATTGTTTTGCAAAAAAATGGACAATGCAACGGGATTATTCATCGGAGAAACTAGATTAAACTTGGATGATGAAGGCAATCTAATCAGTATAGGAACGAATCAAGGAATTGATGATGAATTTAATTTGATGACAAACATTGGTTACATGAAAAAAGAAGTTTTCTTGAATTTGATTCACGATGCAGCTAAAAATTCTAATTCTAATGAATTAATCGATGTTATTATTTCTAATTTGGATAAATTAAAAATCGGTATTTACATGATTGATGGATATGTAGAAGTAATCAGAAATTTGACACAATTTTACGATGCAAATTTGAAATTATTAAATGCCGATATTTACAATAATGTATTTTTCAAAAATGGATTGTTGTTAACAAAATCAAAAGACGAACCGTCAGCATTATACGGTGACTCTGCTTGCGTTAAGAATTCATTGATAGCAAACGGAGTCAAAATAGATGGTAAAGTTGAAAATTCAATTATTTTTAGAGGCGTAGAAATTCAAGAGGGCTCTGTTATCAAAAACTCTGTTATTTTCGAAAGAACGGTAATAGAAAAGAATGCAGTAGTTGTAAACACGATTACTGATAAAGGAGTTTTGATAAAGGAAAATGTAACTGCAGTTGGTAATCCAAATTATCCATACGAATTAAAAAAGAATGCAATATTAGAAGATAAATAGGGGAATGTAAATGAAGATATTATATTGTGCAGCAGAGGCTGATCCGTTTATAAAAACTGGTGGACTTGCAGATGTAGCGGGTACACTTCCACTTGAAATGAAAAAACAAGGTCATGATGTGAAAGTGGTCATCCCTTTGTACAAATTGATAAATGAGGAATACAGAAATAAATTTGAATTTGAAGGAAGCTTTTATGTAGATTTGGATTTTAAGCATCATTATGTTGGTGTGTTCAAATACATTCATAGAGGTGTCGAGTTTTATTTTATAGATAACGAAGATTATTTTAACAGAGATAATGTGTATGGAGAAAATGACGATTGCGAAAGATTTGTGTTTTTCTCTAAAGCTTGTGTCCAATTACTAAGATATATCGATTTTGATTGCGACATTATCCATTCCAATGATTGGCACACAGCCATGGTCAATGTTTATGCAAGAGATTTTGCTAAAGGTGATCCATTCTATGAATCTATCAAAACTGTTTTTACAATTCACAACCTAAAGTATCAAGGTGTGTTCAGTTCAAATTCACTTCGACAAACTGATTTATCACCGATGTATTTTTCTGAAGATGCATTGAAATTCTACGATGCAATCAACTTCATGAAAGGTGCTATAGTTTTCAGCGATAAAGTTACCACTGTTTCTAAAACTTATGCTGATGAAATTAAGTACTCATTCTTCGGAGAAGGATTGGATGGAGTTATCAGGCAGTATCATTACAAAATATCTGGAATCACAAATGGAATTGATACAACTATTTGGAATCCAGAAACAGACAAATTTTTATTTAAAAATTACTCAATGAAAAATATTAAAGACAAATCTGTCAACAAAAAAGCACTGCAAAGAATGTACGGTTTGGAAGAAAAAGATGTTCCTATATTCGCAATGGTGACTAGATTGGTTGAAAATAAAGGATTAGAACTTGTTAGATACATTATGGATGAGTTTTTGACGACAGAAGATGCACAAGTGATAATTTTGGGAACAGGTGATTATTCATATGAAGAAATGTTTAGATATTACGAATGGAAATTCCCAGATAAATTAAAAGCAAATATTTATTATAATAATGAAGAATCACATAAGATTTATGCAGGAGCAGATTTCTTGATGATGCCTTCAATATTTGAACCTTGTGGTATATCCCAATTAATTGCTATGAGATATGGAACCATACCAGTAGTGCGTGAAACTGGAGGATTGAGGGATACTGTTCAATCATTTAACGAATTTAGCAAAGAAGGAAATGGATTCTCTTTTACAAATATCAACGCGCATGATTTCTTGTACACATTGAGACGTGCAATATCCTTTTATTACAGTGATGATTTCAAAATAATTCAAGAAAATGCTATGAATTCCAAAAATGATTGGGAAAAATCTGCAAAAGAATATATCGAACTTTATGAGGAGATCATTAAATGATTGATATTTCAGAAGATCGACTAAGGAAATTATTGCAAATCAAATTATCGTATAATTCATTGGTCGATCTTCAAAATGCGAATGTCTATGAAATTAGAATAGCATTAAATGAAGCCATTAAAGAAATTATTTCTGAACAATACACAAATACCTTTGCCGATAAATATTCTAGGACATACATTGTGTCATTTGAACTAATGGTAGAAAATTTGTTTGACGATTATATTGAAAAACTCAATTTAAAAGCTCCATTGCAAAAATTATTAAATGATAAATATGACAATGTTGTAAATATGAACAATGATTTGCACTTGGGACAAAGTTATATAGGAAGATTCTCAGTAGATTTGTTTGAGAAAATCTCAAAACAAGGACAGTTTTGTAAAGTGTATTCGATTTTTTACAAAAATTCACAGTTTAAACAACAAATAGTCGATGAAAATCAGATTGAGACTGTATTCCACGAACCAAAAACAAGTGTAGTTTTTAAAAGATCTAGCGAATACGATATATTATTAGACAATAATAAAATTAAATCACAAATTTACGATATTCCTTATATAAATGATAATACGAATTTCATTAGATTATTTTCACCAAAAGCTAATCCAAATCTTAATTATGAAAATTTTATTCGTGGAAGAATTGAGGAGATTTATTCTGAGGAAAACAAATTGGACTCAATTCGCCAATTTGTTTACACACCTGAAATCGACGAATTCGGCAAGTATATTAAATTCTTGCAACAAAAATTTCTTGCGGATTCAATAGTTGAAGACATATTTAATGACGAAATAAAATTTTTTAAAAATACAGATAAAATCGAAGACCATATTCAAATTAATATCGTTGAAACAAATGTCGCTTTGTTAATAATCACGTTTTTACAAAAACTAATGGGTGAAGGATATGATTTCGAAAAAGCTTTAGAAAAATCTAATAAAATTTTCGAGTATTTTAACATCAATTTACACAGAGAATCATTTGAATTAATGGATCTGAGTTACTTGTATCAGTTTGATAACATTAAAAATATTATTCAGTTGATAAATGAAAATGCACTGAAAAATGGATATCCGGAAATTTTTAAAGACAATTTCCTAGACTGTTTTAATCTTATAGCTTTTGTAACGCATTCTATAATAGTTGGGTCTGAATATCAGAAGAAACATCTATTGAAAAGCGAATATGTAGTTATTGATAAAAATATTGAAGATAAAATTGTGATACAAACTTACGGTTTTAACGACGATTTATTCAGAAATAAAATCCAATATCATGATTTGTATTATAGCAAACTAAAATACAAGAAAAAACTTGTCGATAAGTACAACTTAAAAAATATCAACGATAAGAGTATTTTCAATATGCAATTATCAGACTTTCACGAGGGTAAGAGACAAATTCTGAATGTTTTTTATATTTTGTATCTGTACTTAAAACTCAAAGATAATGTAAATACGATAATTACTCCTACGACATTTTTTATCGGAGGAATGAGTTCATTTGATTACTTGTTTTGCAAGAAAACAATAAGTTTGTGTCTTGGTTTGTCTAAGGTAATTAATTCGGATAAGCTAATTCAAGAAAAAATAAAATTGGTGTTTGTCGAAAATATAATGCTAGATCAAGTGCCAGACTTCGCCAAAGCTTGTGATGTTTTCAATTATATACCATATAAAAACTTCGACATTTCAAACACATATCCCTATGCATTTATGAATAACGGTTCGATTTTATTAACGAGTAATTCTAGTATTTTTGAAAATATATGCCAATTAAAAGATATTGGAGTTTTCAAGTTTGATGAAGAACGTTTAGTAAATACTGAATCCAGATGTATCGATTTTATTTTAAAAAATATCGAATTATTAAAAAACAAAAAAATCATAGATGAATTTTATGAGATCTATAATTTGATTCTTAAATACAATGATAGTTTTAATGTGATAAATTCTTTTGACAATTTTGTGGAAGTTAACGGAAGAATTCAAAAATTGTATTTGAATGAAAATTCGTGGAATGATTTAATGAATAAGAATATAGAACTATCCAAAAAATTTGGGATTAATTATCTGAAAGATGTTTAGGAGTTATAAATGTATGAGTTAGGGTTTAATTACAACAAAGAATATACAGTTTTTAAGATTTATGCTCCGCAAATAACTAATGTCAAGTTATTATTGTACGAAAATTTCGATGATGTCAGATACAAATCCATTGATATGAAAAAAAGTGATGGGTATTTTGAAGTCAAGGTTGAAGGAGATTTGGATGGAATTTATTACAAATATCAGCTTGATGATGAGTTTGAAATTGTAGATCCATTTTGCAAAGCTTCATCAATTAATAGCTTAAAGTCATGTGTCGTAGATTTGAATTCCACAAATCTAGAAGGTTTTGCTGATGAACAATACAAAATAGCAAACAGAAATGAAGCTATAATCTATGAATTGTCCATAAAAGATTATTCTTCAGATATTTCCAGTAAAGTTGATGAAAATCATAGAGGAAAATTTTTAGGATTGGTAGAAGAAAATGATGTTTCAGGAATAAATCATTTGAAAAATTTGGGGATAACACATGTTCATTTGATGCCTGTTTTTGATTTTGTAGGTGTAGATGAGAGAAATTCCGAAAGTTTTTCTGAAGATAATTACAATTGGGGATACAATCCTGAAAATTATAATTGTATTGAAGGAAGCTTTTCTACAGAACCAGATAATCCCAAAAAACGAATTATCGAATTCAAGAAAATGATTCAAACTTTGCATGAAAATAATATTGGGGTGATTATGGATGTTGTATACAATCACACTTTTAGAAACAAAGATCATCCATTTAATTTGATTTATCCACAATTTTATAGATGTGATAATAACGGAGATTTCACGAATGGATCTGGAGTTGGCAATGAATTAAATACCGAAGATGAATTTGTGAGAAAATTTATTATCGACAGCTTATTGTATTTTCAAAAAGAATTTCACATTGATGGTTTCAGATTTGATTTAATGGCTTTAATAGATTCAGAAACAACTGATAAAATCGTATGTGAACTTCGAAAAATCGATGAAAATGTAATTATTTACGGAGAACCTTGGGCGGCAGACGAATCTCCATTACCAAAAAACAAAAGAACCACTTTTGGTAGTCAAAAAGTAAAAGCTTATGCTTTATTCAATCCTTTTTTCAGGAATGCCATTAAAGGTGATAACGATGATAATTCTACAGGTTTTGTTCAAAAAAATGTAGATAAAATCGCTTTAGAAACTGGAATTTGTGGATCGATTGACTATGATGAAAAAAGACGTGGATTTTGCAAAAATCCTAATGAAACTATTAACTATTTTAATTCACACGATAATTTAATACTTCAAGATAAATTGCTTAAAACAAATACGGATATCGTAATATCGACAAAACTTTGTTTTGATTTGATAATGCTAAGTCAAGGGATACCTTTTTTCCATTGTGGAAATGAATTCTTGAGAAGTAAATTGATGTTTAAAAATACTTATAATCTACCGCTTGATGTTAATGCAGTGGATTGGAAATTGAAGAATTATAACAACGAAGTATTCCAATATGTAAAATCGCTTATTGAATTTAGAAAAACACATCCAGAATTTAATTTAAAAGATGAAAATGAGATTAAAAACAAAATAAAATTTTTCGATGTAAATGATTTTTGTATTTGTTTTAGTATTAAAAATGATAGAGGATTTTTGCTTGTTTTTATTAATTCGGGAGAAAAATTCGAATTTGATTTGAACGATTATTTTAAAAATTTCGTAAAATGCACGAAGATTTTTGATGACAAAATAATTGAGACACAAGTAACAGACAATGTGATTTTGATTGATGGGAGAAAAAGCGGGGTATATTCTATAAGTATGGAGAAATAATGGATACTAGATATGAACTTAAAGATGTAGATAGAATTTTGAATATTGAAGGTTTTTTCGGTGGAGATCAACAATGGTTTGAGTATGTTTTGCATTCAAACTACCTAACGAAAAAAAGGTTGTTCAGTGATTGCTATCACAAATTTTTTCATCTACATTGCAAATACAAAAAAAGAATATGCTAAGTTAGTTCCTGAAAATTTTATAGACAGTCCGATAACCAAGACTGATTATATAAAATTTGCTGACAAGCTATCTACATTTGTTAAACCTAAAATATACGGCGTGCCATTTTTGTTTCCAATGAACAGTGGTATTCGAAAGTATGCCAAGAAAAACGGAATGAGTTTGGTGACACAAAACTACAATTTTACTTGGAAAATCAGAAACATAGTGACATATATTATCGGTGCAATAGCAAATGGTTATCCGGTTTTGATGTTAACATTAAATCACAAAAATCCTGATGTTAAATTTCATTGGGTTACGATAACTGCGATTTACTATGATGATAGCTGGAAAATTGAATGCTCAAACTGGGGAACAAAGAGAGTGTATGATTTAGAAAAATGGTTTAAGGAAAAGTCTTTGTATAAAGGATTAATTTATTATCAATAGGAGGATTTTATGGATTATTTAAAAGTATACAATGAATGGTTGAATGATGAGTCTTATGATCAAGAAACAAGAGACGAATTAATGTCAATAAAAGATAATGATGAAGAAATAAAAGATAGATTTTATAAATCATTAGAATTTGGTACTGCAGGTTTGAGAGGAAAAATCGGTGCAGGTACAAATAGAATGAACAAGTACAATATAATGAAAACAACACAAGCACTTGCTGATACTATAAAACACTACGGAGAAGAAGCTTTGAAAAGAGGCGTAAGCATTAGCTACGATGTCAGAAAATTCTCCAAAGAATTTGCAGAAATATCAGCAAATGTATTAGCTTCTAATGGAATAAAAGTTTACTTGTCTGACGATATTAGACCAACACCTATGTTGTCTTATTCCATAAGAAAATTCAATTGTATTTCAGGGATTATGATTACAGCTTCTCACAATCCAAAAGAATACAATGGATACAAGGCCTATTGGGAAGAAGGTAGCCAAATTCTTGAAGATAAAGCTAATGAAATTTTGAATAATTTGGACAAAATCGAAAGTTTTACTGAAGTGAAGATAGGAGATTTCGAAAAATTAATAGCTGAAGAGAAAATAGAATATTTTGGTGAAAATTTGGACAAAGATTACTTTGAAGATGTGCTTAGCCTTACAATTAATGACGACAATATTGATAAAGATGTAAAAATAGTTTACACTCCATTGAATGGGACTGGAAATAGATTTGTAAGACATATCTTAGATGTCAGAGGATTTAAAAATGTCTACGTAGTAAAAGAACAAGAAAATCCAGACAGTGATTTTACGACTGTTCCTTATCCAAATCCTGAAAATCCAGAAGCGTTTGAATATGCTATCAATTTAGGAAAAGAAGTTGGAGCTGATTTGTTATTGGCAACTGACCCTGACGCTGATAGAACTGCTGTGGAAGTTTTAAGTGATGGTGAATATGTCTTCTTAGATGGAAATAAAATCGGAGCTTTATTGACTAATTATATTTTGAGTCAAAGATACGAAAAACACGATTTGCCAGAAAATCCTGTAGTTGTAAAATCAATTGTAACAGGAGATTTGTCAGCTAAAATTGCTAAAAAATACGGCGTTGAAATGATAGAAACATTAACTGGATTCAAAAATGTATGTGGAAAAGCTAATGAATACGAAAAAACTGGAGAAAAATCTTGGGTATTTGGATATGAAGAAAGCATTGGTTATTCTTACGGAACATTTGTAAGAGATAAGGATGCGGTAAGTTCTTCAATGATGATTTCAGAAATGTTAGCTTTTTACAAGAAACAAGGAAAGACTTTGATAGACGTTTTAAATGATTTGTATGAAGAATTTGGTTATCACGAAAACTCACTTTCTTCAGTAGTATTAGAAGGATTGGATGGTCAAGAAAAAATCGGAAGAATTATGGAAGAATTCAGACACAATCCAATTAATGAAATAGGTTCTACAAAATTAGTTGAAACAAAAGACTACGATGTAAATTACAAAGATTTTGGAACTCCAAGATCAAATGTTTTGAAATATTATTACGACGATGGGTCATGGTATGCATTAAGACCTTCTGGAACTGAGCCAAAAATAAAATTATATATATATTCTGTTGCAGATTCAAAAGAAAAAGCAGAACAAAAAGTTTTGGATATTGAAAAAATAGCAAAAGAAAAAATGATGAATGTTAAATAATTTTAAGATATCACTTGCTCTTATATTTTTAGGGTAAGTGATATTTTTTAAATTGGCAAATATTGAGATTTTTTGATATTGTATGTATAATATACTATATTAAATTCTAGGAGAGAAATATGAGAAAACTTGAAGAGAGAATAATGAAAGATGGTCAAGTATTACCAGGAAATATACTTAAGGTAGACAGGTTCATTAATCACATGATTGATCCTGTTCTTTTTGAAGATTTGGCAAATGAATTTTACGAAAAATTTAAGGATAAAAAAATAAACAAAATACTTACGATTGAAGTTAGCGGAATAGCAATTGCGTATGCTTGTGGAATTAGATTTAATTGCCCGGTTGTTTTTGCCAAAAAAACAAGTTCAAAAACTTTGGGAGACAACTGCTACAGAACAGAAGTGTTTAGTTTTACTAAAAATAGAAGCTACGAAGTAATGGTTTCAAAAGAGTACTTAAATGAAAATGATCATGTTTTATTGATTGATGACTTCCTTGCAAATGGTAAAGCGTTGGAAGGTTTGATTGATATTTGTTCACAAGCGAATGCAACTGTTGAAGGAATTGGAATTTTAATCGAAAAAGTTTTTCAAAAAGGTGGAGACAATTTAAGACAACAAGGTTATACAATAGAATCATTGGCAAGAATTAAAGGATTCACCGACGATTCTGTTATATTTGAGGATTAATTTTGACAAATTGTAACTTTATTATTCATTTTTTAAGTCCAAAATATGATATATTAGATTAGGATAAAAATGAGAAAGGATGGAGCCTATGAAATACATTATTGACATATTGGACGCATTCTTTTCTATACAAATTACTCCAAATTTAAAATTATATAATTTAATTTCTATGTTTTTTAAATATTTATTTGTAATAATAATTTACTATTTTATTTTCAACATAATCAAGATGATTTATTTGGACATAAAAGGAACAAACAATATGAATTACAGTTCAAATACTTATTTAAAACTAATTAATAGAAAAGAAAATTTGCCTTTTAAAATACAAGAGCATTATTTTATAGGAAGAACTGCTACTATAGGAAGAGACGACAGCAATCAAGTTGCATTAAAAGATAGGTTTATATCGAAGAGACATGCACGTATTTATAAAGAAAAAAATAATTATTATATAGAGGATTTGAACTCTGCTAATGGAACTTTTTTGAATGGAAATAAATTGATTAATTCTGCAAGATTGAACGACAAAGATTTGATAGATATCGGACAAATTGAATTTATGTTTGTAAATGGTGACAAAGATGCAAACTAAACGTAAGAAAAATAGCAGATTTAAAGAATTTATCGATAACTTAAAACCAATGCGTGTAAATAGTAAGATGATTAAACCAGTTTATTTGATATTACTGTTTAACATATTTGGTTTTTTTCTAGCTTTGGGATCAAATGAAAAAGAATTAGATCCGAAAGCCTTAGCTTACTTTTTGTTTGCTACAATTTTAATGTTTTTGGCAAATAAATACGTAACAAAAATCACTAAAGGTGATGGATATATATTACAAATCGCTTGTATGCTTTTTAGTATTGGTGTAATCGTGATTTACAGGCTTAATCCTTATGAAGGATTGAAGCAAATAATGTGGTTTACCATTGGGATACTATTGTTTTTTGGAACATTTTTTATTTTAAAAAGCTACAAAAAATGGTACAAATTCACGGCACTTTATTTAATAGGTTGTGTTGTGATGTTTCTAATGACACTAGTTCTCGCTGAAGATAAATACGGAGCTAGAAACTGGATTAGCATATTCGGGGTTGGTTTCCAACCGTCTGAAATTACGAAAATATTGTATGTATTTTTCCTTGCTAGTTATGATTACAACACTGATTTGTTAGATAAGATAAATATAAAGTCAGCGCAAAAATACAAAAAATATCTACCTGTAATCAAAAGATATTTCTTGATGATAGTTGTTTATTTATTTATAGGTATGTTTTTCTTGCAAAAAGATTTGGGAACTGCAATGATTTTTTACGGATTATTCTTAGTTTACCAAATTGTAAATCAAGAAGACATCAGATTAATTTTATTAAATTTATTCATAGCGATTGTCGGGGCGGTGGCTGCGTATATGCTTTTTTCTCATATAAGAATAAGGGTGTCTACATGGCTTGATCCATGGAAGAATATCGATGGAATAGGTTATCAAATCACACAAGCTTTGTTTGCGATTGCGAGTGGAGGATTTTTTGGAACGGGTCTTGGATTAGGAAGACCGGATGTAGTTCCTGTAGTCACAAGCGATTTTATTTTCGCTGCGATTTGCGAAGAAATGGGAACTTTCACAGGAATGGGTGTAATAATGTTGTTCTTGATTTTGATTTACAGGGGAATGAAAATTTCGTTGTATCAATCAAATAAATTCTACAAGATTGTAGCGCTTGGAATTTCTGTTATTTTTGCAATTCAAGGGCTTGTTATGTTTGGTGGTGTTATGAAGTTGGTTCCTTTGACAGGAATTACGATACCATTTGTAAGTTACGGTGGTACTTCAATGGCGATGTCATTTATTTGCCTTGCGATTTTACAATTCTGTTCAACTGATCAAGGAGAGGAAGATATTTATGCAAAATAAAATGAACAAAAGAATTATTGTGGTTTTATCTTTCTTGATGACTTTATTTGTATTGTTGGTTTTGTATTTGACTTATTTCCAAATAGTAAAAGCTGATAAAATTGCAAACAATGAATACAACAAAAGGTTGTGGGTAGATGAAGATAAGGTTGAACGTGGAACAATCTATGATAGAGATAAGAATGTTTTGGTCGAAACTAAGAAAGATTCATCTGGGAAAAATTATAGATTTTTCGATTATGCAGATATTTATGGAAATATAACTGGATACAATTCAAAAACTTACGGTACAGCTGGTCTTGAAAAATCGTATATGAAAGAATTGTTAAACATTAACAAAGATACTCCTTTATCGCAATTGAGAAATATAGTAAGCTCAAACAATAAAGGTAACGATCTTGTTTTGACAACAAATTCCACTTTACAAAAACTTGCGTACAATTTATTAGACGGCAAAAAAGGTTCAATCGTAATGATGAATCCGACAACTGGTGAAGTTTATGTAATGTCAACTTTCCCTTCATATAATCCAAACGAAGTTTCATCACAATGGCAAGAACTTTTGAATAGGGAGACATCTCCATTATTAAATCGTGCAACGCAAGGAATGTATACTCCAGGATCGGTTTTTAAAATAATTACTGGTAATGCAATATTAGAAAATGAAGACAAAGTTGATAAAGTTGTAGAAGATAATACTGGTACAATTGAGTTTAATAAATACACAATTTCTAATAACAACGGCGCTGTTTTTGGAGAGACGGATTTGAGAAAAGCTCTTGAAAAATCATCAAATGTTTATTTTGCATCGCAAGGTGTAAAATTGGGCAATAAAATTTTGCAAGACAATGCTTCAAAATTTATGATTGGCAAGAAAATTCCTTTTGATTTGCCAGTAGCAGTAAGCATTAATGGATATACAAAAACAAAAAGTGATGCAGATATTGCAACGACAAGTTTTGGACAAGGAGAAACTTTGGTAACTCCATTGAATATGGCTATGGCAATGAGCGCTGTAGCAAATGATGGACAAATGTTGAAACCTTACTTGGTTAGTCAAATAATAGATTCAGAAGGAAAAGTAATTAAAGAAACTAAGCCAGAATTATTATCTGAAGTTGGCAATAAGAAGAATATGGAAAACTTAAAAGATTATTTGAGATCTACTGCAGAAAGTTACGATACACTTAATGTTAGTACATCTGTAATCGCAAAATCAGGTACGGCAGAAATTAAAGATAAAACAAGTACACATGCTTGGTTTGTAGCTGCTGCACCGGCAAAAAAACCAAAATTTGCGATAGCAGTTATTTTAGAAGATGATAACTCTTATGGTGTAAAAACTGCAGGACCTATAGCTTCAAAAATGCTCAACGCAGCAATTAATGAATTGGGATTAGAAAAATAAAACAAAACATGGATAGCTTTGATGATTCATTGCAATCCATGTTTTTTTATTGCTTATAAGAATTTGTCTTTGATATTTAACCAATACCAGTCTTTTAAGAAAACTAATTTATTGATATATTGATCTGAATAAGTGAAGTTTACATAATCTACATTATCATAACTTCTGTTCAATCCATCAGCTAGAACTATGGAACTTTTTCTGTCAAAATTGTGATCTCTAAAATACAATGTAACGTTACTTTTTGATGGAACTACAAGAGAATTTAAAAGCGAACGGTATGCTTTTGAGTTAATTGGTGCAAGAGGTGTCACTTGGAAACCATCAAGCCCGTGATACAATACAGATCCACCAGCTGAGAAGTTATACGCAGTTGACCCAGAAGGAGTGGATACTATTATTCCATCTCCAGCAAAGGACTCTAAGTGGTTATCATCGATGTATACATCCAAATATACAATCGATGAGTCATCACTTTTTACTACGAATTCGTTCAGTGCTTTGTGTGTATAAGTTTTGCTGCTATTTCTGATTGCGGTTTTAGATTCTAGTAGGGAAATTTTTTCGATTCCGTAATTCTCGTTAATTAAATCTGAAATGAATTTGTCTATGTTAGGGATTAGAATTTCTTGATAAAATCCTAAGTGTCCAGTATTTATTCCGACAAAAGGAATAGTTGAAAATTCGTATTTGTGAACTGCTCTTAAGAATGCTCCATCTCCACCGATACAAAGATTAATCAGCGCATTCTCATCAAAATCAAAAGTAGGTTTGAATCCTTTTTGTTCTAATTTTTCTTTGACAATTAAAGCTGTTTCAAGTGATTTTTGGTTATCGTTTACATATATATTTATAATTTTGCTGTCCTTATTCATTTATACTAAAAGCTCCTAATATTTGATATAATTTTATTATACCAAATAACTGGAGATTTAAACAATGAAACAAATTAGTTTTGATATAGATAAAAAAATAAGGTTAGATGAATTTTTGAAATCAAATCACATTTCCAAAAATTTATTTCTCAGTATTTACAAAGATGACATTTTTATAAATGGAGAACATGCTAAGAGAAACTCTAAGTTAAAACCAGGTGACAAAGTAACTATCAATCTTAAAAATGAGGAAAATAATTACGAACCAATAAACTTAGACATTGAAGTTTTGTATGAAGATGATGATATTTTTGTATTAAATAAACCTGACAAACTCACGATGAATACAGATGGAGAAGAAAGCTTAGCGAATTTTGTGTCTTATTTATTTGAGCAAAGAAATATTAATCAAAAAGTTAGATTTATTAGCAGATTGGACCAAGACACATCAGGAGTTGTAATGGTTGCTAAAAATAAAATAGCTCAAGCGTATTATCAAAAAACTTCGTTTGAGAAAAAATACTTAGCAATCGTAGAAGGAAATCCTAAAAATCAAAAGATAGAATTAAATTTAAAACGCGATGGAATTAAAACAGAAATTGATGAAAATGGTAAAAAAAGTGTTACTATTTTGCAAAATCTCAAAAGTTACGGAGACTATTCCTTGGTTAGTTTAAAGCTTTTGACGGGAAGAACTCATCAAATAAGAGTAAGCATGGAATATATTAACTGTCCAATAGTTGCAGATAGTTTGTATGGAGAAAAAATTGAAGGATTTTCTCAAATGCTTCACGCGAATGAAATAGAATTTGTAGATATGAAAGGAAATAAGCATATTATTGCGACAGATTTTCCTAAAAGATTTAATAATTTTTTGAAGAAATAATCTCCCTTGAAAACACTTTTATGTTGTAGTATAATTAAATTAACCTCAGAAGAGGAACCCTGAAAAATTAAACCGACACACACTATAAGGGATGACGGACGTTCGATAATTGATGACGAGCCCTCTTTGAAGGGATGTCAGATGTTTGAGACAGTCAACCCACCTTCACATACTGAAGGTCATTAATTGATTAGGGTCTTCTGAGGATATTTTGTAAATAAAAGCGATTTCGCTTATTAGCATGGGACAAAATCTCATGCTTTTTTCTTATGTGTTTAAATTGAGATTATCTATTCACTAAAGTAGTATGAGAATGTATAATATATGGTAGATAAGGTGAGTGATATTATGAAAGATTCTAATTTAAAGAAATGCCCAAATTGTAATTCATTTGTTGGCGTTGATGATAGATTTTGTAGAGTTTGTGGTCATGATTTTTCAAAAGATGATGATTTTTCTTCTGAAGGAAAAACATTTGAGGATTTTTTGTTAGAGGCTTCTAAATTTAAAAACGAAACTCAAAATCATGATCTTGATTTTATAAAAAAAGAAGATAGTTCAACTGATAATGAAAAGATTTATTCTAAGATAGATAATGGATCTAATCAAGATACAACTGACAGATTAAATGTGGTGGATATTGAATCAGAATCATTAAAAAAAGAAAGAGAAAAAGCATTCCAAGAAACAAGCAACGATTATGATGATTACTATGATTATTATGATTATGAGGATGATGAAAAATCATCGATATTTAAGAAAATTATATTTTCAGTTATTGGTGTGGCTTTATTAATTGGTATTGTATTTGGCGTTAAATACATAAAACCTATGTTCCAAGAAAATCTAGCTGAAAAGACTATTACAGCAGAATCTGTAAAAGGTAAGTTCATACAATCAGTACAAGCTAAATCCTCAGAACAAATGATGAGTATTGTGAAATCATCAAATCAATCTGTACCATTCAGAAACAAAGATGCGGAAGAATTTATCAACGAAATAAATTCTAACCCTGAGTATCAAGCGACTATATTAAAATGGTTAGAAGATGATGAAGCAAACTTAAAATCGGATAAATCTTATAAAAGTACTAACCAATTAAAAATGGTAAAGGAAAACGACGGATATAAAATTTTGATTGATCCTATAAAGATAACGATAGAAAATCCAGAAAATGCAAAGTTGAGTTTAGAAAATGCTTCAGAATACGCATTTCCAGGAAAGAAAATTTTGTTAATAGAATCTAATGATTTAACTTTGAGACAAAATTATGATTTATCTTTCTTCTCAAAGAATAATGCGATTAATTGGGATATTGTAGATATTAATAAAACATTGTCTGATTTTGATGTAACAAGTGGTGAGAAGAATTACGAAATCAGAAAAACAATAGATGATGATTGCCTTGTATTTGTTAATGACAAAAACACTGGACTTACTACTGATAAGTTTAATGAAAAAGGCAGAAAGAATTTAACGGAAGACCAAGATTTTGTAAGAATGGTTGCCAAAGGAAAAAATGGTTTATTGAAATCACCAAAACAAACTGTTGGCTGGGAAACTTGGGTTAGATTGTATCTGAAAGATTAAAACTTTATAAATAATTCACTAATAATGTTTGAGATATGAAATTAGAGGGTATACAATAATCATAAGAAAATTTATTTAAGGAGATGTTATTATGAGTTTAATGGATTATTTAGAACATAAAAGAAGAGAAAAGGAAAGACAAATCAAATGGGAAATTGCTAAACGTAAATATGAAGACGAAGCTAAAATTACTTTAGGTACAGTTATTGGTGCTTCATTAGGTTTAGCAGCAGGATTATTATTGGCACCTAAATCAGGTGAAGAAACTAGAAAAGATATCAAAAAATTTGCAGAAGAAACAAAGAAAACAGCAGTAAATAACTTTAACGATGCAGTAGATACTGTAAAATTAACTGCTGACAATGTAACAGACAGCGTTAAAGACAAATATCAAGATTTCCAAGATAGAGGAATGACTGAATTAAATAGAGTTTCTGATCAATTTGACGAAGTTAAAACTGATTTGGGAGTTCTTGGTGAAGATCTTAAAGAAGTAGTTAAAAAAGACGGAAAAGAAATCAAAGAAGATGTTAAAGACACTAAAGATCAAGTAAAAGATTCTGCAGAAAAAGTTGGCGAATCAGCTAAAAAAGTAGCAGAAGAAGCAAAAGACGGTGCAGAAAAAACTGTCGAAGAAGGAAAAAAACAAGCAAAGAAAACTGCTGACACTGCAAAAGAAGAAGCAAAAGAAGTTAAAAAAGAAATCAAAAAGTAGGTAAGAAATGGTAGATGCTTTATATATATTTAAAATAATATTATATATTTGTTTATCTGGATTCTTAATTGCTTTAATCGTATTTTTCTTTAAACTTACTGACTTAATAAAGGGCGTAAAGGCCGTTTTAGCAGATAACAAAAAGGATATCGATAGATCAATTGGCGAAGTACCACAAATACTAGATAATGTAACTGGTATTACTAATAAAGCCGATAGATTAATAGGCGATGTTTCTCCAGATGTAAGAAATATTACAAACAATGTAAGTAACACTTTGTCTCACGTTGAATCAGTTTCAAGTAACGTGTCTAATACTGTGGACTATGTTGCCGAATCTGTAACAGATACTGCAACTAATATTAAATACGGATTTTTAAACTCTACAGACTATGTTGGGTCTGCAAGAGATATTATTAATTTCGTAAAAAGTTTAGCTAAAAGATAATTAAAGAAGATTTTATAAGCCAATCGGAAAATTTCTGATTGGCTTATTGTAAATCTTTAAAATTTTTTATAATTCATGAAAACAATTGTAGAAATTGTTAAAATCCTATTGAAAAACAATTAATTTTTTGGTATGCTATTAAGGAAAGATGGGATAGAATGAAAAGAATAAAAATTATCTCAAATCCTTCATCTGGAAGTCAAACACACGCGAGAGATTTAACAAAATTGATTAATTATCTAATTGAGGATAATTTTGTCGTTCAGCTTTTCAAAACTAAAGGCAAGAATGACGCATACAATGAGGCGTTAAACACATCTTCTGATGATTGGGATTTGATAGTTATTTCAGGCGGAGATGGAACGGTTAACGAAGTTGTTCACGGAATTTGCGACAGCGATAGCGATATTCCAATTACGATTTACTCCACAGGTACAGTAAACGATTTCGCAACTTACTTAAACTTGCCATCAACACCTTACAAATTATATAGAATGATTAAAACTGGGAAAATAATAAAAAGTGATGTCGGAAAAGTTAGCAATGAAGACTCACACAGATATTTCATCAACGTTTTTGCAGTTGGAAACATAGCGTCTGTTAGTTATGTTACTGATAAAGCTCAAAAAGCGATTTTTGGTAGACTGGCATATATTGTAGAGGGGTTGAAAGAACTTCCTAACACATTGAATCAGCCTATGGAATTGAAGATTAAAACAAAGGATGATTATTTAGAAGTAAAATCTCCTGTTATGATTATTTCCAATTCAAATACTGTAGGTGGATTTGAAAATATTTGCCCACAAGCCAAAATTGACGATCAAAAGTTAGACGTTTTGATTATTAAGCATTCCCGTCTTAAAGAAGTTGCTCAGATTTTAATAGATGCTTTTAGTTCAAAGCATATTTACTCTGAAGATGTATTATATTTTCAAACTGATACTTTAACCATTGAATCTAATCAAACAGTTCCAGGAGATGTGGATGGAGAATATGGTGGAAATTTACCAGTGAAAGTTGAGATTAATAATAAACCAATAAATATTTTAGTAAGGAGCGATTAAATGTCATCACCAACAATTAAAGACGTAGCAAAACTTGCTGGAGTTTCAATTTCTACAGTATCTAGAGTTATGAATGATTCCAAGCCTGTAAGTCCAGAAGCACGTAGAAAAGTTTTAGACGCAATTGAAAAACTTGACTTCAAACCAAACGAATTGGCAAGATCTTTAGTAATGAAAAGATCCAATTTAATAGGCGTAGTAGTTAAGGATATCGGTATTCCATACATGGCACAAATTGTAAGAGGTGCTGAAGAAATTGGAAGAATGTACAAATACGATATATTATTGTCGTCTACATACGGCGATTTGGAACAAGAAAAGAAAATTATAGACTTCATGTTTACAAAGCAAGTAGAAGGGATAATTTTGATTTCTGAAGACATTGAACCAGAGGTTATATTCAAGTTGAAAGATCAAACTGTTCCTTATATCCAATTGGATAAATTCTGGAATATAAAAGACGTGCACACAGTACAAATCGACTACAAAGAAGCTATGATAAATATGATTAATCATATTTATGATTTAGGTCACAAGAAAATTTTATTTGTAAAGGAAAATCAAGACACTGAGATTGGTCAAGAAAAACTTAAAGGTTACAGACAAGCTTGTGATGACTTGAAATTAGAAAAATTTGAAATCTCATCAGAAGGAGTTTCAGTAAAAGATGGTTACGAAGCTGGGGATAAGATTTTCGAAATGAAAGATTCGAAAGACATAACTTGCGTAAGTTTTAGTGAAGACGCACAAGCAATTGGATTTATAAATTATTGCTATGATAATAACAAAAAAGTTCCAGATGATATTTCAGTATCTGGATTTGGCGATATACCAATGACAAGTATTTACAGACCTACTCTTACTACAGTTCAAGAACCTTATTATGACATAGGGGCTGTATCAATGAGAACTTTAGTAAAGGTTTTGAAAGAAAATAAAATTATCAACGAAAAGGCAATATTGGGTTCTCAAATAATGAAGAGAGAATCCGTAAAAGATATCAATTAAAATATTTTCCTGTTTAAAAAATCAATTAATAGGATATAAATAAAGTAGTCATAGGAGGATTATTATTATGGTAGAACAAAATGTTATAGTTAAAAACGAAACTGGTTTGCATGCTCGTCCAGCTGCATCTTTGGTACAATTTGTAAAAAATTTTGATGGTAAAGTTGAACTTATTAAAGATGGTAAAACAGCTAACGCAAAATCTATTTTCAACGTTATGGCTTTAGGTATTTCTCAAGATACTGAAGTTACTGTTAGATTAGATGGCGAAAACGAAGAAGAAAACTTAAAAAAACTAGTTGAATTTATAGAAAACTTAGAAGATTAATTAAATCAAGAATTTATAGCCGTCACTTTTGTGGCGGCTTTAGTTTATGAGGAGGTATTATGAGTTTAATTAAAAAAGGTATTATTGCAAGTGAGCAGATAGCAATTGGTAAAGTTAAACTTATGAAAAAACAGGAAGTTAAAATAAGTACCGAAAAAATTTCTGATGATGAAATAAAGCTTCACGTTGATAAATTTAATAAAGCTTTGAGTGATTACAAAACAATATTATCTGAAACAAAAGTTGACAATGATACACAAAAACAAGTAATAGAAGCTCATTTGAGTATGTTGGATGATCCTTTTTTATCAGAAAGTGTAATTTCAAAAATTAACGAACATTATTCAAGCGACAAAGCACTAACAGATACGATAGATGAAATGGTTGTTATGATGCAGTCACTTGATAATGAATACATGAGAGAAAGAGCATCCGATTACAAAGATATTGGTCAACAATTATTGTACAAAATTAAGGGAATTGAGAACCAAAAACTCGACTCATTAGAACCAAATACTATTTTGGTTTCAAAAGAACTAACTCCTTATGAAACATCAATAATTGATAAAGATAATGTTGTTGGATTTTTGATGGACTTAGGAGGAAAAACCGCACATACTTCAATTATTGCGCAAACCTTAGGCATTGCTTGTCTTGTTGGAATGAAAGATATTACAGAAAACGTCAATGATTCTCAAACAGTTATCATCGATTCATTTAAGGGAATATGTATAATTGATCCTGATGAAGAAACTCTTTTAGAATACAAAAAGAAAAAATCTGAACTGGATGATGAAAAATCAAGACTCGAAAAGAACAGATATAACAAAGCTATTACTAAAGATGGAAGAGACATTGATGTTATGACAAATATCGGCAACATCGAAGATTTAGAAAAAGGCTTGGAATCTGGTGCAGAAGGCGTTGGTTTATTTAGAACAGAATTTTTGTATATGTATAATGATAATTTTCCGACAGAAGATGAACAATTTGAATCTTATAAAAAAGTAGTCGAAATTTTAGATGGAAAATCAGTAATTATTAGAACTTTAGATATTGGTGGGGACAAAGAACTTCCTTACTACAAGTTTCCTAAAGAAGATAATCCATTTTTGGGTTGGAGAGCTTTGAGATTTTGTTTTGATATGAAAGATATTTTTGATGCTCAAATCAAAGCGATTTTGAGAGCTTCTGCGTTTGGAAAAATAAGAATTATGCTTCCTATGGTTATTTCAGTAGAAGAAATGGAAAAAGCTCTCGAAATAATTGAAAATAATAAAAAAGAGTTGAGAGATGCAAATATTGATTTCGATGAAAATATAGAGGTTGGTATAATGATTGAAACTCCAGCTAGTGTTATTGTCGCTGAAGATTTAATAGAATATGTTGATTTCTTTAGCATTGGAACTAATGATTTAACTCAATATATCTTGGCAAGTGATAGAGGAAACGAAAAAATTTCAAATCTTTACAACACATACAACCCAGCAGTTTTAAGAGCTATCAAAAAAGTTATCGATGTTAGCCACAAACATGAAAAATGGACAGGAATGTGTGGAGGATTTGCAGGAGATACCAAAGCGACGAAACTTCTCTTAGGTATGGGATTAGATGAATTTTCTGCCCCAGCAGCTTCAATTCCAAAAATTAAGGATGTTATCGCTAACAATTCATTTGAAGAAGCTAAAATTTACGCAGATGAAATTTTACAAATGAAAAAAACTTCAGAAATTGAAAGGAAAATATCTGAATAAATATTTTGTTTTAAAATTCTGATATTTAATGATAAAATTGTATTGGTGATTATATGGAAATCAAAGATTTACAATTTTTTAAAGATAAAGATATTTACGATTGTGATTTACAAGAGGATAAGTACATTGTAAATACAGATTCTGGTAAATATATCGTTGAAATATATGAAGGGGATTTGGAGTCTTTTTTGAACTACAACAAACAAAATAATTATTTGTTGTATGAATTAAATGACAAGTTTGCAAAGATTGAAGATAGCGGATTTGAAAATGGTCACACTTTTGTGATTAAAAAATTTATTCAAAATCTTACAGATCAAATCTCTACTGAACAACAAATACAACTTGGAAGTGAAATAGGAAAAATTCTCAGAAAACTTCACGAAAATAGTCAAATTAACGATGATACTACTTGGTCAAAGATTTTTAATTATAAAATAAATAATCTTATATACAATTACTCAATGACTAACTTCAGAGGAGATAAGGATTATATTGTTTTCGATTACATTGAAAATAATAGATATTTAATTGAATCGAGGAAGTTGAGCAATATTTATTTGTTTGATAATTTATGCTCTATCTATGCTGATGATAATAATTTGAATTTTGTATCGAAGAATGTAAGTTATATGGCAGACTCTTTTTTTGAATTTAGAAAAATCAACGAAGTAGATGAGAAAAATAGAATTTTCTACTATTCCTTATTAAAATCTTATTTTAATGGGAAAATTCCTAGACTATTTTACAGAATTCTCGCAATATATACTATATTGGATATACTGGAACCAAAATTAAATGGAGAAAAAGAGGTTGATTTGACAGGAGAATTTGATAGAATTTTAAAAATTTACAATGATTTTGATTGTATAATTCCTGTGTGGATTAAGGAAACTGAGGAAAAAATAAAGGAGCTTAGCGATGAAAGTAAGTTGTAAGTTTTGGTTTGAGGATGACGATGGTAAGAAATTTTTCGGAAAAGGAAATTACATTCTTCTAAAAGAAATAGACAAGACAAAATCTTTGAACAAGGCTTCAAAAAATCTCAAAATGAGTTACAGTAAAGCTTTTAATATCATAAAAAATAGCGAAAAAATTTATGGTGAGAAGTTTGTGGATACTGAAATCGGAGGAGCCAACGGCGGAGGGTCGACGTTAACTGAAACAGGGGAAAGATTAATCAAAGAATATGAAAAAGCTATGTCAAATTTTACCAGAACTAGCAATAATTTAACAGAAAAAATTACAAAAAATTCCTAAAAAGCTTGTATTTTTTATAAAATCAGTGTAATATATATTTATCGAAGTGTCTTAATAATTAAAATCTCAATGTTTAGCATTGGGATTTTATATTTGGATACTATTTTTAATTTATAAAAGGAGTTAAAATGAAGAAAGTAGTTTTAGCATTAGGTGGAAACGCTCTCGGAAATTCACCTGAAGAACAAATCAAAGCTGTTAGAAAAACCGCTGTATCTATAGTTGATTTGGTTGAAGATGGCAACGAAGTTATCGTTTGCCATGGAAATGGTCCACAAGTTGGTATGATTAATTTAGCTATGGAAACTGCTCATAATTCTAATCCACAAATTTCTAACATGCCATTTGCAGAATGTGTTGCTATGAGTCAAGGATACATAGGATACCATTTACAAAAGGCTATCAAAAACGAATTATCAAAAAGAAACATGAAAAACGCAGTGTCTACAATAATTACACAAGTTAAAGTAGATAAGGATGATGAAGCTTTTGCTAATCCAACAAAACCAGTGGGATTATTTTATTCAAAAGAAGAATCTGAAAAACTTGCTGCTGAAAGTGGATATACTTTCAAAGAAGATGCAAACAGAGGATATAGAAGAGTTGTTCCATCTCCAAAACCAATTGATATAATTGAAAAAGAAGAAATCAATACTTTGATTAAGAAAGATTTCATAGTTATAGCTGGAGGTGGCGGTGGAATTCCTGTCGTAGAAAATGATGGACAATTAGAAGGTATAGGAGCTGTTATAGATAAGGATTTCACTTCAGAAAAATTAGCTGAGATTTCTGATGCGGATTTGTTAATCATTTTAACTGCAGTAGAAAAAGTATGTATTAATTACGGAACAGAAAATGAAGAAGGCTTGGATGAATTAAATTTATCTAGAGCTCAAAAGTTAATAGAAGAAAAACAATTTGCAGAAGGATCTATGCTTCCTAAAGTTAAGGCTTGTTTGAATTTTATTCAGTCAGGTGAAGGTAAAATTGCTTTGATAACTTCTTTGGAAAAAGCAAAAGAAGGAATAAATGGTTTAACAGGAACTAGATTTGTAAAATAATAATAGTACTTCCAAAACAAGAATTGATTTGATGTTTTTGGAAGTATTTTTTTATTGCTCTTTAAATTATTTTGAATTTAATATAGAATATACTTTAATGAAATTAAAAGGAGAGTGTATATGGAAAAGAATTCGAATTCATTATTTGATTATTATGGTAAGCCTTCGATGCTTAAATCATTTCCAATAGCAATGCAACACTTATTGGCTATGATTGTGGGTAATGCGTTGCCATCAATAGTCTTGGCGAGTGCTTTGAAATCAAGTGAACATGCAATTACAGATGCACAAGCAATTTATTTGATTCAAGCGGGAATGTTTATTGCTGCAATAGCGACGTTATTGCAATTGTATCCAGTTTTAAAATTTGGTGCAAAATTACCAGTTATTATGGGTGTTAGTTTTGCTTATATTCCAGTTTTATTATCAATTGGTAAGCAATACGGAATAGGTGCTGTGTATGCGTCACAGTTGATTGGTGGTATTGTAGCGATATTCACAGGAATGTTTATTGGAAAAATTAGGAAGTTTTTCCCACCGATTGTGTCAGGAACAGTTGTATTAACTATTGGGCTTAGTTTGTATTCAGTTGCTGTAAATTATATGTCAGGTGGAAATGGACCTATGCAAGGCGAAATCAGAAACTGGGTTGTGGCAATCATAACTTTGTGCGTTGTTTTGTTTTGTAATATGTTTATGAAAGGTTACATAAAATTAGCAGCGATTTTGGTAGGAATTATTGTAGGATACATAATATCATTATTTTTAGGCATGGTTAAATTTGACAATGTTGTTAGTGCGTCTTGGTTTATGCTTCCACAAATTTATCCATTCAAATTCCAATTCCATTTGGACGCTATCTTGACTATGTCAATTATGTATATTGTAAATTCTGTTCAAGCAGTGGGAGATTTAACTAGCACTACTATTGGAGGAATGGATCGTGAGCCTACTGATGTAGAGTTATCTGGTGGTATCAAGGCAAATGGTATTGTAAGTGTTATTGGTGCATTTATCGGAGCACTTCCAACTGCGACTTATTCACAAAACGTAGGCATTGTTTCAATGACAAAAGTAATTGCCAGAAAAGTTTTGTTGATTACTGCTAGTATGGTATTTGTCTGTGGACTGATTCCAAAATTTGGAGCATTGATGCTTTCAGTTCCACAAGCAGTAATTGGTGGGGCAACTATATCAGTATTTGCACAAATAGCTATGAGTGGTATGAAACTTATAACTTCAAGTGAAATGAGCGTAAGAAATACAACTATTGTTGGATTGGGAGTTGCACTTGGTATGGGAATCACACAAGTTGGTCCAAACGCTGTAAGATATTTTCCACAATGGTTCAGAATGGTGTTCACAGCATCACCTGTAGTCGTTGCAACGTTGATAGTATTTTTCTTGAATATTATTATTCCAGAAAAAACATTAGAACAAGAAGAAAAAGAAAGAAAAGAAATAGACTAAAAAAATCCCTCGCAAGAGGGATTTTAATATTTCATATATTTTTTATCAATGTACCTTTTTAGTACGAATGAAAGGTGTGAATACCAAGTGAATCCTTTGTAGTATAATAGTGCTTTTTCATTTCCACAATATAAAATTTGCATAGGGTCTGTGTCAGGAACATAAGATTCTAATTTCTCATCGTTCAATGTATGTGCAATATTTTTCATTAATATTGGCGATTGTCTTATAGCGTATACTCCAGCTTTTGGTAAATTAGGGTATTTGTCGATACTAACACAATCTCCAACGGCAAATATTTTGTCAGAAATTCTCATGTATTCATCGGAAATCAAGAAGTTTTTATCAGTAGTATTTAGATTTCCAAAATCAACGTTCACACCGCTAGAACCAATGCACATAATCAATTTATCAAAATCAATATCAATTTCATCAATAGAAGATACATTTTTGTTTTCGTAAACTTTTATACCTTTTTTCTTTAATAACTTTCTGGCTTTTTCATTAGCTTTGTCGCTGAATCCTTCCATATTCACACTGCCTCTTGTTACTATGGATATATTCTTATCAGGATAGATAGTTTTGAGCACAAAAGCTAATTCCAATCCACTTGCACCAGCTCCTAATATAAGGATATTTTTATCAGTATCTTTGATTTTTTCTTTTAAATCAATAATTGTATTGATAGGTTTGGAATTTATTACATTTTCTCCAGTTCCAATAGTTTTTTGAGTCGCTCCTAAATTAATACTCAAATAATCGTAGCCTACTGTGTGATTTTTTGCTATAACTTTTTTGTTTTCATCGTCGATTTTTACGATTTTATCGAAAATCAAATCTGCTCTGTATTTTTCGCAAATTTTTCTTACATCAAAGCATATCTCATCATGAGTGTATACTCCTTCCAAAAAACCAGTATACATACCAGAATAATACTGGTATTCATTGTCTGTTATAACAGTTATTTTAATATCTGGATATTTTTCTTTTATATTTTTGATTACAAAAATATGCCCGTGACCGCAGCCACACAAAACTAAATGCTTCATTTTGTCTCCTTCAGTAAATTTTTTATTTATAATTATATATATCATATCAGAAAAGTAAAGCAATGTTAAATTCATTCTTCGTTTGACAATATTGTTAATAATTGCTAATATTATATTGTATAGAAGATATCTATATTTACACGATAACAACGTTTACGTTATCAAATGAAAATCGATAAATTTTTATTAAGTTTTTTAATTGTAAGCAAATGTTATCGCAAAAATTTAAGGAGGACATTATGTCAAAAGTTTACAAAAAAATAATTGCTTTATTTCTTTGTTTAAGCATGGTTTTTGCCACTGCATGTGGTGGTGCTGGCAAAGATTCATCTGATAATGGAAAATCATCAGATACAAATGAAAAGAAAGAAAAAGTAAAAGTAACTATGGTTACTGACCAAGGTGGAATTAACGATAAATCTTTCAACCAATCAGCATATGAAGGATTTGAAAATGCTAAAAAAGAAGGATGGTTGGATTACAGATACATCGAATCACACAAAGAAGCAGAATATGCACCAAATATGGAAACAGCATTGGATGATGAAAGTGATGTAATATTTACAATTGGATATGCATTATTTAAAGCAACAGATGCTGCAGCTGAAGCTAATAAAGAACAAAAATATGCAATAATAGACAATGCAAATGTAGAAAAAAGACCAAACATGATTGGGGTTTTATTTGCAGATAACGAAAACTCATTCTTAGTTGGCTACATCGCTGGTATGACAACTAAAACAAACAAAGTTGGTTTTGTTGGTGGTATGAAGAGTGATGTAATTGATAGATTTGAATACGGATTCAAAGCTGGTGTTAAAGAAGCTGAAAGACAAAAGAAACAACCTATTGAATTCCAATCACAATATGCTGATAATTATGCTGCACCAGATAAAGGTAAATCAATCGCTAACTTAATGTATCAAAAAGGCGTAGATGTTATATTCCATGCAGCAGGTGGTACAGGTTATGGTGTTATTCAAGCTGCTATCGACAATAACAAATACGTTATAGGAGTTGACAGGGATCAATCAGCTGATGCTCCGAAAAACATGTTAGTTTCTACAGTAAAAGGAGTTAATGTTGCTGTTCAAAAAATCTCAAAAGATCTTAAAGATGGTAAGTTTGAAGGTGGAAGCACAGTAACTTATTCATTAAAAGATGGAGATGCTGTAGATATTGCTTATGCTAAAAATGATTTAGTTGCACAAGATGTTAAAGACAAAGTAGAAAGCTTAAAGAATGACATCAAAGAAGGAAAAATCAAAGTTCCACAAAACGAAAAAGAATTTGCAGAATTCGGATTTGATAAATAAGGTTGAGAACAGGGATTGAAAAATCCCTGTTTTTATAACTGTTTTTAAAGATGAAAGGGAAAAACATGAACGATGAAAAAAACATTGTTGTAGATTTAAAAGACATATCAAAATCTTTTGGCAGCAATAAAGTACTTGATAATGTAAATTTCACGCTCCATGAAGGAGAGGTTCATGCTTTGTTAGGTGAAAACGGAGCTGGGAAGACAACTCTAATGAATATACTTTATGGGTTGTATGAACCTACATCGGGAAGTGTTACAGTAAAAGGAAAAACTTTTGATCAAATGACTCCTAAATTAGCAATACAAACTGGTATAGGAATGGTGCATCAACACTTTATGCTTATAGAGCCATTTACAGTTTATCAAAATATTGTTTTAGGAAAAGAAATAACAAGTAAAGGCGGAATTCTAGATAATAAAAAATCTATCGATGCTGTAAAAGAATTGTCTGAAAAATACGGTTTGGTGATTGATCCAGAAGCAAAAGTTGCTGATATTTCAGTAGGAATGCAACAAAGAGTAGAAATCTTAAAATGTTTGTATCGTGGAGCAGATATTTTGATATTTGACGAACCGACAGCGGTTTTAACTCCACAAGAAATAGATGATTTCATAAAAATTGTAAAAAATCTTACAGAATTAGGAAAATCTATAATAATAATTACACACAAATTATCTGAAATCAAAGCAATGGCAGATTATTGTACAGTTATTAGACGTGGTAAATTTATTGATAAGTTAAACGTAAAAGAAATCGACGAAAACATCTTAGCAGAAAAAATGGTTGGTCGTGATGTTAGATTTAATGTTGAAAAGCAAGACCAAGAGCCAGGAGAAGTTGTATTAGATATTAAAAATTTGGTGGTAAAAGATTCTAGAAATATCGACGCTGTGAAGAATTTAAATCTTCAAGTGAGAAGGGGAGAAATTGTTGGTGTAGCAGGTGTAGATGGCAATGGTCAATCGGAATTGATTGAAGCAATTACTGGCCTTAGGAAAATAGAATCTGGACAAGTTACTTTAAAAGGAAAAGACATCACAAATCATTCTCCAAGAGAAATTATAGATTCAGGTATGAATACAATTCCAGAAGATAGACAAAAACACGGACTTATATTGGATTATTCTATCGCTGACAATTTAATTTTGGAAAATGTTAAAAAGAAACCTTTTAGTAAAGGGTTAAAGTTAGATTTTGATGCTATTAATGACAATGCAAAACAATTAATCGAAAAATTCGATATCAGACCTAATGATTATCATCAAAAAACAAAAAATTTATCAGGTGGTAACCAACAAAAAGTAATTATCGCCAGAGAAATTTCCAACGATCCTGATTTGTTAATAGCAGCTCAACCAACCAGAGGATTAGATGTTGGTGCAATAGAATTTATTCACAAATATTTAGTGGATCAAAGAAACAAAAACAAAGCTGTATTGTTAGTTTCATTTGAGTTAGATGAAATAATGGATTTGTCAGATAATATAGCAGTTATTTTTGATGGTAAAATTGTTGGAGAAAAAACAGCAAAAGAAACTAATGAAATGGAACTTGGTAGATTAATGGCTGGAGGTGTTGTAGATGAAAAATAACAATGAAAAAATTTCAATATTCACAAAGTACAACAAGCTATTCTTCATGCTTTTATCTATCATAATAGGTTTATTGGTTGGAGCTTTGGCTTTAGTATTAGCTGGTTATAATCCACTGGAAGCATACAAACTAATGCTTGAAGGAATATTTAAAAGACCGAAAAATGTTGGTTGGACAATTGTAAATGCCATTCCAATAATTTTTACAGGTCTTGGCGTTGCATTTGCTTTTAAAACGGGATTATTTAACATCGGTGCAGAAGGTCAATACATCGTTGGAACAATGGTTGCATTTTTATTGGGATATAATCTTCACTTACCAGCATTTATTCACGTTCCAGTAGTAATAATTGTGGGAATGTTAGCTGGGGCGGCTTTTGGAGCATTGGCTGGATTTTTGAAAGCTAAATTTGGCATACATGAAGTTATATCAACGATAATGCTTAACTGGATAGCTTTTTATTTTAACAATATGGTTGCAAATTATCCAAAATTCAAAGCACCGAACTCAATGGGAACTCACGAAGTACAAGAAACTGCTAAAATTACATTGATGCAAAATGTTAAAGGACTTCCAAAAGCAATCGACAACTTCTTCAAAGCTCCAATACATTTGGGATTGATATTAGCAATTGTAGCAGCAATTTTATTATGGTATATTTTGAAGAAAACAAACTTAGGATATGAATTGAAGGCTGTAGGTCTTAATCAAGATGCAGCAAAATATGGTGGAATTGATGTCAATAAAAAATTGACTTTATCTATGGCTATAAGTGGAGCAGTGTGTTCACTTGGTGGAATCACTCAAGTTTTAGGATACAGATACACAATTTCTGCATTATCTAGTATGGAAAACTTTGGATTTGATGGACTTGCAGTAAGTTTACTTGCAAATAATAACCCAATAGGTTGTATTTTCTCTGGATTATTTTTCGGTGGATTGAAATACAGTGGGGCAAATGTTCAAAGAGTTTTACACGCCCCAACTGAAATGATTAACATCATAATGGGAACAATCATTTTGTTCACAGCAATTCCACTGATGTTCAGAATAATTAAATCTAGATTTAAAAGCAAAGGAGGCAAATAATGAACTTAGTACTTTTAGGGTTAGTAATAGGTAATACATTAATAAATGCGACTCCTATTTTATACGCTGGATTAGGTGGTATGATTTCTGAAAAGTCTGGAGTTACAAACATCGGACTTGAAGGTATGATGACAATTGGTGCATTAATCGCAGCCACTGTGGGATATTATACACACAATCCTTGGTTAGCGCTTTTGTGCGGTGGATTAAGCGGAATGGTATTTGCCTTAATTCACGCAGTAGTATCAATCACATTTGCAGGAGATCAAACTATTTCTGCAATTGCTATAAACTATTTAGGACCTGGTGTTGCTTTATTTGTTTCCAGAATATTTTTCGATGGAGCAACTCAAACAAAACCAATTGAACCACAATACAAAATTCCAGTATTATTTGACGGAATTCAAAACAAATTCTTAGCTAATGTAATTTCATTACCTGCTACAGTTTATTTGGTATTTGTTTTAGTATGTTTCATTTATATATTTATGTACAAAACAAAATGGGGAATGAGATTGATTGCAGTTGGTGAACATCCAAAAGCAGCAGAAACTTTGAATATAAATGTATTTTTCGTTAGATACATGGCTGTTTTATTCTCAGGATTTATGGCTGGTTTAGGTGGAGCTACAATGTCTATTTCACTTGTATCTTCATTCTTCCCTGCATTAGTTGCTGGTCAAGGTTTCATAGCTTTGGTTACAGTAATATTCGGTAAATGGACTCCACAAGGTGTTATGTTAGCAGCGTTATTCTTCGGATTCGCTCAATCATTATCAGTTGTCTTGGGAGGAACAAATCTTCCGATACCATCAGAATTAATATCAATGATTCCTTATGTTGCAACATTAATCGTATTGATACTATTTGGTGGAAAAACAAAAGCACCTACAGCAGATGGAATTCCTTATTTGAAAGACGATATAGCACTTTAATAGAAAAAATAAAGGTAGTGTGAGATTTCACACTACCTTTTTTAAACTAAATCTAAATTAAATTTCTCTCTACATAAAAGCTCAATATTTTTCCATCGTAAGAAATTATTCCAGAGTCAACCATAGAGCCAAGAAGATTTATATCGTTATAATCTGATTCCCATCCCAACAAATTTGCATAATAATCTTCAATTTGAGGAGATCTGCTTACATTAATAAGTCTTTTCATATCTTCAAGATGTTGTGGTGTTTTTGTTGGCATTCCTTCGGCAATAATTATTAATTTATCGTCTTTGAATTCCGAATCAATTCTTATACTTTTTGTGTCGTACATGAAAAAATAACTTAAAATTTCCGACACGATTAATTTTGCTTTTTTCTCTTCGTTACTAATCATCGTTTTTTAACCTCACTCTCATTAAAAAATTATCCATTTCACTAAATACAGGAACTAAAATTCCTGCGACAAATCCTCCTGAAAAGCCATTATTGTACAAATTAACTCCGCCGTGAACAACTCCTATGTTTAAAACCATAGCCATGTGCAAAAATCCAGCTAAAATACCTCTGAAGAATCCAAACTCACCAGCAATTGGAGCAAGAGTCGTTCCAAATAACGCTGCCAAAAGACTTGATGTCGATAGTGGATTAACTGTATTTAATATTGATGCCAAGAATACACCGATTAAAATTGGTATAGTGTTTTTAGGGTGTTTACCAAATGCAGAAAAACCTGTCACGGTAAAAATACCGCCAATTACTGGACCACTTATATTTCCACCCACAATAATGATGTAGGTCGTCGCTATTAGCCCCATAATGCCCATATTAAACCATCAAGAGCTATAAAATCTGTCGCCAATCTACCAGAATTGTACATTATATTTTGATATCCATGAAAAGACAAATTGTTTTTTACAAATCCCAATAAAAATATTGAAATAAATAGCAAATACAAAAATATTATTATTCTAATATCATTGACAGGGTATACTAAATTAACAGATTTTATGGTTACATTGAACATTCTCAGAATTCCTACATAAAGCATTCCTACAATTCCTGCTGTAAATCCCATATTGTATAAGTTATAACCTTGATGAAATCTAAGAAAAGTTCCAGAAAGTGGTACCATTATCATTCCTATACTTATTCCGACAATGTAACTTATTATAATCGAATGCACAGGGGATAGACTAGAATTGAATGCTATTTCGCTAATTAAAGGGCCCAATGCGCTCCCAAATAATGCAGGAAGTATTACGGATGCTCTTGATGTGTTTTCTATTTTCGCATATATCAACACTCCAATAGTTATTGGAATTGTGTTGAAAATATTTTTGCCGAAAAAAGCAAACCCAGTCATCGTGAAGATAGCCGCAACTCCTGGACCGGAAATAACAACCTTAAAATTATGTGATAGAAGAGTTGACAATAAACAAATTAAACCGGCATTAAAAAACGCAGCTCCAATGTTTGCCAAATACATATAGTCAGTAATTAAAGTACAAGGACTTTTAATTATAGTTATCAAACCGTTAAAAATTTCTGTGGGAGAATTAAACAAAAATGCTACTGCCATCAGCAAACCGGCCAATGTGTAAAGAAGTTTATAAATTCCCTTTGAGTGAAAAACTTTTTCTTTCTCTTTCATAAGACCTCCATTTATAATTTAGTATATTTTATTATAAAGAAGTGCAATTTTCAACAAAAAAGGAGCGATAATAATATATCACTCCATAAAAATTAATTAGGCTTATTTAATAGTCTGTTTTTTAATTCTTGTTCCATTGCCATTAATTCTTGTTTTGCTTTAAGTCTATTTTCATGACCTTCGATTTGAATATTACGGACTTCATCTAATGCACTGATGAGTTGTTCGTTTGTGTGTCTAATTGTTTCTACATCGACGATTCCTCTTTCAGTTGCTTTTGCAGTTTCGATAGTGCTCATCTTCAATGTGTCAGCGTTTTTACGCAACAAATCATTGGTCAAATCAGTAACTTTCTTTTGAGCTTCTGCTGCTTGAGAGTTATGGTAAACGCCTAATGATAAAACCATTTGGTTTTTCCAAATAGGGATAGTATTTACTATTGTAGATTGGATTTTTTCAACCATGACAGCATTTGAAGATTGAACCATTCTTATTTGTGGAGCCATTTGTAAACTTACCATTCTCGTAAGTTCAAGATCGTGCAATTTCTTTTCAAATCTTGTAGCCAAATCTCTCAAATCATTTGCTTTTTGTGCAGTGATTGAGTTCGGAGAATTTTCAGCTTCTCTGAGCATATTAGGAAGTTCTTCATTTCTTACTTGATCTAATTTCTTTTGTCCAGCAAGAATGTACATGCTTAATTCCTTGAAATATTGTTCGTTTAGCTTGTACATTTGGTCTAATAATGAAATATCTTTCATCAAAGTGATTTGATGATTTTCCAAAATTTTTGAAATTTCATCTACATTCTTTTCAGCCTTTTCGTAGTTTGCTCTCAATGCAGTAATTTTGTTGGCGCCTTTTTTGAAAAATCCAAACACACCTTTATCTTCAGTTTCGTCAAATGATTTTAATTCTGTAACTACGGAAGATAAAAGATTACCAACTTCTCCCAAATCTTTTGTCTTTACTGAATTTAATGTTTTTTCAGAGAAACTAGCGATTTTCTTTTGTGCTCCAACTCCGTATTGTAAAACTATGTTGGAATTAGATAAATCAATTTGTTTAACAAATTCATCAACTGTTTTTTGCTCTTCAGGAGTAAGGTTAACTTTTTGTTCAAATTCTGGGTAAAAAACTTCATCTTCTTTTACTTCATCAAGCGTAGGTTCTTCTACATCTAAAGTCAATTTAATAGGTTTATCTTCCATTATTCAGCACCTCTCTTAAACATAGTATTTTTCTCAATCAATCCATCTTGTGACAACAAAGTATTCATAACTTCTATTTCTGAGTTAATATTCAAAATATCATCGCTATATAAATCAGTTAATAACTTTGAAAAAGCTTTATTGATATTTTGAATAGCATTTTTAATATCGTTTTTTGATTTTTCTACACTTATTATATCGTTCTTTTCGTTCTCAAATTGAATATAATTTTTCACCAAATTTATAGCAGTTGGAGTGTAATAATCTACGAATTTGTTAAGTCCATTGACATCAGAATTGTCGTTTTGAATTTGATTATTTATCGACACTAACAAATCTTTTAATTTAATGACATCTTGTTTGAAATCAAAATCCTTAATAGATGTGATTAAATTTTCAGTTATCGTAATATAATTAGTAATATCTCTGTTTGATTCTATCTCTTTTTGATTTTCTTCCGATTTGCTTTCATCTAAGTAATGAGCCTTGTATGCTTCGTAGCTTGTTCTATCTAACAAAAACAAATGACCGTTTTCCACAACACGAGCTTGAGGGAAGTATCTTTTGTTTATGAAATAAATTAGTTCCTTACTACATTTTTCAACAGGAAGATTAACAGCCGATGCAAAATCTTCTACGCTTAAAATTTTATTGTCTCCAATTTCTGTTTTGTATCTTAAAAATCGTTGTAATTTTGATGCGTGAATATTTGACAAAAATCCCACAACACCAAAAGCTAAGCTTACCATAATACCAGAAAACAGATCGGGTAAACTATGGGTCAACGATGAGACAGAGCCAAATAAAGTCATAGCGCCTATAGCATAACTAATATTTCTTAGTGCAAAATAACTTTTTGGATTAATCTTTTTTTGAGTTACTAATTTAGAGTCTTTGTTTGCCAGATATTGTTGTTTCGGTTTAGGCTTTAGATTAAATGTGTTCATAACTACATTTAAACCGTTTTTTGATAAATCCAACGCCATATCAATAGATTTTTCTATTATTTCACCAACTTTTGAAAAATCATTGTCACTTATAGCGTTATCTATATATTCTTCTAATTTGTTTTTCTTCATTTTACACCTTCCTATTACTATTGTATCATATATAGTAGTTGAAATTAAATGAATTTTATTTACAAAAATTCAAATTATTTTTTAAATTTTGCTTTGACTTTTAAATATTTTAAATTCAGTTTATAATAGTATTAGATTTTTAAAATAAAATACAGGAGGATATATGGAAGAAATAAGTGCAGGTGGGGTTGTTATCAATAATGGTAATGTTGCTGTGCTTAAAAAGTTCCGTGGTGAATGGGTTCTTCCTAAAGGTAGGGTAGAGAAAGGAGAAAGTTTAGAAGAAACTGCAATTAGAGAAGTTTTTGAAGAATCGGGACTAAGAGCTGAGATTGTTAAGTATATTGGATATGTAAAATACAAATATAGACACATGGACGGTACAAAAGTTCTTAAAACAGTTCACTATTTTTATATGGTAACGAAAGATAATAATATTATCCCACAAAGAGAAGAAGGCTTTGCAGAAGGAGATTTTATGAATCTCGACAAAGCTTTAAGATATGTGCGTCACAGCGCAGAAAAAAATATGATAAAAACAGCTAAATCATTTATAGAAAAAAGGTAAAGATATGAGCTTTTCATCTGATATTAAAACTGAAATAATAAGTAATCTTGATGATTACGATGTTTTGGCAATGCTATTAGCTTTTACTAAGACAATCGGAACTTTAAATTACAATTCATTGGGTGTAAAGATTACTTTAAAGACAGAAAGTAATCCCGTTGCAAGATTGATATTTTCTAATTTGAAAAAACTTTACAATTATGAGTGTGATATTAAAGTTATTCACAACAACAATCTTCGCAAGAAAAATATCTACGAAATATTAATTGATGACAAGATATCCAAACAATTTTGTGAAGATACGCATACTTCAACAAGTCCTTTTGACTTCGATCTGGGAATTGACGAAGAAATCATCAACTCTAATATTAAAAAAATTAGTTTTCTACAAGGAGCTTTTTTGGGTACGGGTTTTTGTTATGACCCATCAAAAATGTATCATTTGGAGATGATTTTCAAGCATGAAAATGTTGGTAACCTAGTTAAAGATATACTTCATAATTTTGGAATAAAATCCTCTATTTTTGAGAGAAATGAAAATTATGTATTGTATATAAAAGAAGCTGAAGCCATTTCTGATTTTTTGAGCTTAACAAAGGCTTATAATAGCGTCTTAAAACTTGAAAATGTCAGAGCTTTCAAGGATATCAAAAATAATGTAAACCGAAGATTTAATTTTGAAACGGCAAATTTGAATAAAACTGTGGATGCTGCTTTGAAACAAAAGCTTATTATTGAAAAAATTGAAAATACAATTGGTCTTGAATCGCTAGACCCATTATTGTTAGAACTAGCTTATGCCAGAATAGAAAACCCAGATGTTTCACTAAAAGAATTAGGAGAGATGATGACTCCTAAGATTTCAAAATCTGGAGTTAGTTACAGACTTAATAAACTAAAAAAAATTGCTGATGATTTATAATTGTCAGCAATTTTTCTTTTAAAATAAGCTAAATTATTATAAAATAAGGCTAAAGGAGTTTGAAATGATAGATACGTTTACGCATTTACATGTTCATACAGAATACAGTTTACTTGATGGATTTTCTCCAATCGAAAAACTTTTGGATAAAGTTGAAGAATTGCAAATGAAAGCCATCGCTATTACTGATCACGGTAGTATGTTTGGAACAGTAAAGTTTTATAAGGAATGCAAAAAAAGAAATATAAAACCTATTATTGGTTGTGAAATCTACACTACTAATAAGGATCATAAAATCAAAAATCCAGAAAATAAATTCTACAATCATTTAGTTCTTTTGGCTAAAAATCAAATAGGTTATTCTAATTTGATGAAAATTGTGTCACTTGGATATGTTGAAGGATTTTATTATAAACCAAGAGTAGATAAAGATACTTTGAGAAAATATTCTGAGGGAATCATTGCTTTGTCTGCGTGTTTGAAAGGAGAAGTACAAGAATCTCTGATTAGATATGGATACGACAAGGCAAAAGATGTCGCAAAGGAATTACAAGATATTTACGGAGAAGATTTTTACTTAGAATTACAAAACCATTCGTCACGAGAAGATATGGTTGTTATGGAAAATATTCCAAAAATAGCAAATGAATTAGACATTGGTCTTGTGTGTACGAATGATGTTCATTATATTGAAAAAGAAGATTATAAAATACACAATATTTTGATTTGCCTCCAAACGGGAAAAACAATCGAAGAAGAAAATAAAATGAGCTACATTCCAGGAGAATTTTTCTTAAGAAGTGAAGAACAAATGAGAGATTTGTTTATAGATTATCCTGAAGCAATTGAAAACACGAAAAAAATTGCAGAAATGTGTAACGTAGAACTTGAATTTGGTAATCTTCATCTGCCTTATTTTGCAATTCCTGACGGCTTTACAAACAGTAGCTATCTGAAAAAACTCGTCTTTGATGGATTAGAAAAAAGATTTGCAAATGATGACAGATTAGAAGAAGCGAAAGAAAGATGCGAATATGAACTATCTGTAATTGAAAAGATGGGGTATGTCGATTACTTTTTAATCGTTTGGGATTTTATTAGATTTGCAAAATCACAAGATATTCCTGTTGGCCCTGGACGTGGTTCTGCGGCGGGAAGCATTATAAGTTATTGCTTAGAAATTACAGATATCAATCCACTAGATTACAATTTAATTTTCGAAAGATTTTTGAATCCTGAACGTGTTTCTATGCCAGATATCGATATAGATTTTTGTTATGAAAGAAGAGAAGAGGTAATAGATTACGTCGTAAATAAGTATGGCGAAGATAAGGTTGCCCAGATTGTAACTTTTGGAACTATGGCAGCAAGAAATGCAATTAGAGATGTTGGAAGAGTTCTTGCCATGGATTTCAAAACTGTGGATGACACTGCAAAGAAAGTTCCGAATCTTCTAAATATTAATATAGACAAATCCCTTGAGATTTCTCCAGAATTTAGAAAAGCTTATGAAGAAAACCGTGATGTAAAAAAACTAGTAGACGTTGCACGAAGAGTTGAAGGAATGCCACGTCACACATCAACTCATGCTGCAGGTGTGGTTATTTCCAAACTTCCAATTATGGAATACGTTCCGTTGGCAATTAACAAAGATGCAGTAATTACACAGTTCAATATGACAGAACTTGAGGAACTTGGTCTGTTGAAGATGGACTTTTTGGGTCTTAGAACTTTAACAGTAATAAGTGATTGCATGAAATATATCAAAAAAAATAAAGACATAGATGTAAGTTTTGAAGATATGAACGAAAATGATCCGAAAGTTTTGTCGATGTTTACAGTTGCACAAACTTTGGGAATATTTCAATTTGAATCTCAAGGCATGAGAAACTTTTTAAAAGAATTAAAACCAACTAAATTTGACGATTTGATAGCGGCTAATGCTTTGTTTAGACCTGGTCCAATGAATGAAATTCCAACTTATATTCACAACAAACACAACGAAGAAGATGTTGAATATTTATCTCCATTACTTGAAGATATTTTGAAACCGACTTATGGTACGATTGTCTACCAAGAACAAGTTATGCAAATTGTACAAAAAATTGCGGGATTTAGCTTGGGCGAAGCGGATAATTTGAGACGTGCGATGAGCAAGAAAAAAATGAAGGTCATGGAAGATGGTAGGAAAGAATTTATCTTTGGAAAAGAAGATGAAGATGGCAATATTCTGATTGAGGGAGCAATTAGAAGAGGTGTTGAAGAAGATGTTGCAAATAAAATCTACGACTTAATGATAGATTTCGCAAAGTATGCATTCAACAAATCTCACTCTGCAGCTTATTCATTAGTTGCAATGAGAACGGCTTGGCTAAAATATTATTATCCAGTCGAATTCTTAGCTGCACTTATATCTTCAGTTATGGGTAATACTTCACAACTTTCATTGTATATTGAAGAAGCAAGAAGACTTGACATAAAAATTGAGGCACCTGATATCAATTACAGTCTGGATAAGTTTGATGTTGAAGATAATTCTATAATTTATGGATTGAAAGCTATAAAAAATGTAGGAACGAACTTAATCGATCAGACAATTATTTCGAGAAATGAAAATGGTAAATTCAAAAGTTTCAGAGATTTTGTGGAAAGAATTTATGCAAAGGACAAATCAGCTATAAATAAAAGATCTATTGAATCGCTAATAAAAGCTGGAGCATTTACATCTCTAGGGGAAACTAGAGCGACACTAATGCTTCAATACCAATCTATCATTGACTCAGTTCAATCGGGATTAAAAAACAACGTTCCTGGACAATCTAATTTGTTTGATATGTTTGAGTCAAACGATGACGATGATCGTGACGATTTCACTAGAAGAGAAGAATTCGACAAATCAGAACTTTTGAGAATGGAAAAAGAAGTATTGGGTATATATTTATCAGACCATCCTTTAAGGGCGTATTCAAATATTATAGGAAAGTATTCTAATTTTTCTACAGGAGATTTGGAAGATGATGCCTACAATGAAAAAAACTTCGACGGGAAAAGAGTCAAAGTCGTAGGAATTGTTGAATCAATTAATAAAAAATTTACAAAAAACCAAAAAATAATGGAATTTGTGAAATTTGAGGATTTGTATGGAACTATGGAGCTAATAGTTTTTCCACAAAAGTACGAACAATATTCCGATATTTTAAATGAGGATGAGATTTTAATTGTAACCGGTAGACTTAATATTATTGAAGGTGAAGATCCAAAAATTTTGGTAGATAACATTCAAAGTATAAAATCTATTTCAAGCGTTGAAAAACTAGATGAAACAGAACCAAAACTATTTTTACGAATTACAAAAAATATGCCAAGTTATATCTTGGATAAGGTCAAACCAATACTGCTTAATAGCAAAGGGAATACTCAATCAAATATATTTTTTGAAGAAAAAAAACAAAACTACTTGCTAGGCAATGAATTTAGAATTTCTTGTGAAGATGATACTATTGATGAATTAGTTTCATTATTAGGAAGAGAAAATGTAGTTTTAAAATAGAGGGTAAATATGAAAACAATAGCAATACTAACAAGTGGTGGCGATGCACCAGGCATGAATGCGTGTATTCGTTCAATAGCTAGAACTTGTATATACAATGGAATAAGAGTAATGGGAATAAGGTCTGGATATGACGGTCTTATGAACGGAAATATTTACGAAATGAATGTGTCTTCCGTTGCAGATATTATTCACAGAGGCGGAACTATTTTAGGTTCAGCAAGGTGTAATGAATTTAAAACAGAAGAAGGTCAAAAAAAGGGAGCACAAATTTTAAAAGATTTCGGAATAGATGGGCTTGTCGTTCTAGGTGGAGATGGTTCATTCAAAGGGGCAAGTGCACTTAGTAAAATAGGAATCTCCACGATCGGAATTCCTTGTACGATTGATAATGACATGGGATACACTGATTATACAATTGGATTTTTCACGGCTGTTGAAACAGTAAGTGATGCTATATCGAAATTAAGAGATACATCTTCAAGCCATGGTAGAGCAAACATTATCGAAGTTATGGGAAGAAATTGTGGAGATATTGCATTATACTCAGGAGTAGCATCGGGAGCGGAATCAATCCTAGTTCCAGAAGTAGAATTAAATATAGATGAAGTTACAGAAAAAATCGAAAGAGGAAGAAAAAGGGGAAAGCTACATCATTTAATTATGCTTGCTGAAGGAGTAGGTGGAGCTTACGATATTAAAAATATGATTGAAGAAAAAACAGGCGTTGAAACGAAAGTTACTATATTAGGTCACGTTCAACGTGGAGGAACACCATGCACATTTGATAGATTGATGGCAACTCAGATGGGAAATCTAGCTGTGAAATTAATAATGGAAGAAAAAACAGACTTAGCAATTGCTATGAAAGACAACAAGATAATCACAGTTCCAATAGATGAAGCAGTAGCAACAAAAAGAAAATTCAGAGAAGATTTGTATGAAATATCTAAGGAAATCTCAATATAGAGAGGAGTAAATATGCTAAAGAAAACTAAAATAGTCTGTACTATAGGTCCGGCATCAGACTCTGTAGAGACTTTAAAAACATTGATGCAAAGTGGAATGAATGTGTGTAGGTTGAACTTTTCACATGGAAGTCATGAAGAACATTTACAAAGAATAAAAAACATAAAACAAGCAAGAGAAGAATTGGATATGCCAATAGCTATAATGTTGGATACAAAAGGTCCCGAAATTAGATTGGGAGATTTTGGAGTTGATCAAGTTCAACTTTCAATTGGTGATCAATTCACATTAACTACAAGAGATGTAATTGGAGATCAAAATATCTGTTCTGTGAGCTACAGAGGACTTCCAGATGATTTGGATATCGGGAAAAAAGTATTGATAGATGATGGATTAGTTGAATTAGAAGTTGTAGAAATCAAAGATACAGATGTGATTTGCAAAGTCAACAACTACGGTATTTTGAAGAGCAAAAAAGGAGTCAATATTCCTAATTCAAAAGTAAAATTACCAGCGATCACTGAAAAAGATATTTCAGATATAAAATTTGGAATTGAAAATGGAATTGATTATATAGCTGCATCTTTTATCAGAAAATCACAAGACGTATTAGATATTCGAAAAATTTTAGAAGAAAATAACGGAAATGACATAAAAATCATTTCTAAAATTGAATCACAAGAAGGCGTGGATAATTTGGACGAAATAATCAACACTTCTGACGGAATAATGGTTGCAAGAGGAGATTTAGGCGTAGAAATCCAAACTGAAATTATGCCTATTGTTCAAAAAGAAATAATCAAGAAAACTTCATTAGCTGGAAAACCAGTTATTACTGCGACACAAATGTTGGACTCTATGATTAGAAATCCGAGACCAACAAGAGCAGAAGTTACAGATGTAGCGAATGCTATTTTGGACGGTAGCGATGCGGTTATGCTTTCTGGAGAGACAGCAGCAGGAAATTATCCAGTAAATGCTGTAAAAGTAATGAACGATATAGCAATTAATACTGAAAATTCTGAAGAATTTAAAGAAGCTGCAAACAAAAGATTGAAATGGTTGGACATTACAACTACGAATGCAATAAGTATTGCAACTAGAAGTATTAGTGAACAACTTGGAGCGAATGCAATTGTAGTTGCTACAACTTCAGGTTCAACAGCTAGAAATGTTTCGAAATATCGTCCATTATCTCCAATAGTTGCAGCAACTACATCAGAAGGAGTAATGAGAAAACTATCTTTGATTTGGGGTGTTCATCCAGTTCTTAGTGAATTGAGCGAAAACACTGATGAAGTAATCGATAGATCTATTTCTGCAGGAATCAAAAAAGATTTGGTTCACGAAGGAGATTTAATTATAATTACTGCGGGACTTCCGGTTGGAGTTTCTGGAACTACAAACTTGTTAAAAGTTCACACAATTGGAGATATTTTGATTGAAGGAACAGGAATTGGTAAAAAATCTGTCACTGCAAAAGCAAGAGTTGCCAAAGGAGTAGAAGATTTGGCTTCTAAATTTGAAGATGGCAATGCAATTGTATTGTACAGTTTGGAAAGAGAATTCGTTCCATATATTCAAAAAGCTTCTGCAATTATTGTAGAAGAAGGTGGACTTACATCACCTGCTGCAATAGTTGGCTTGCATTTGGGAATTCCAACGATTGTAGGATGTGAAGATGCTGTAAGTAAAATCAAAGATCAAGAAATCTTGACTATTGATCCAATAGCTGGGTTAGTTTATCGCGGAGCAGCCAAGATTTTATAACAGTAATGTGGTACAATAAACTTAGAGGTAGGAAATGAAAACTGTAATTTTTGATATGGACGGCGTAATAATCGATAGCGAAGTAGTTTATATTGATTTTTTCAAAAAAGTACTTGAAGATTTTGACGTCGAAATATCTGAAGAAGATTTGTTTTCTCTTGCTGGTTTAAGTCAACAAAAAACTGATGAATTTTTAGAATCAAAACTTCACAGAAAACCTGAAGAAGTATATAGTTTGATGAAAAAATACATCGAGGGTGATAAAATAAATTACAGTTCTATAGTAATGGATGGTTTCTATCCATTACTAAAAGAACTAAAACGAAAAAACTTCAAACTTGCATTAGCATCTTCATCACCAAAAAACACTATTAACATTGTTTTAGATGAATTAGATATTAAAGATGAATTTGATGCGATAATTAGTGGTGAAGATTTTGAAGAATCAAAGCCAAATCCTGAAATTTACATTAAGACATGTGAGATTTTAGGAGTAAGGCCACAGGATGCAGTTGCAATTGAAGATTCAGATTACGGTATTGAATCTGCGAAAAACGCAGGATTAACAGTGATTGCCAGAAGAGAGGATAGATTTAATTTTAAACAAGACAAAGCTGATTTTATTGTCGATAATTTGCAAGATATTAAACTTGTATTGGAAACATTTGAAAAAGAAAAAAATGGCGTTTACAAAATCAAAAGAAAGTCAAAGGAATTTGTAAAAGCGATGTTTTTTATCGACAGAGATTCGTTTAATGATGATATAGAAGATTGTGATATTTATTGTTTATATCGAAATGATAAAATGAAGTCTGCAATCATTAAAAAACATGATAAAATAATATATAAGAATGTAGAATCAGATTTGGATTATAAATCAATACTAGAAGAAATAGAAAATAAGGAAATAGATGAGATTAGATAAATTTTTAAAAAATTCAAGGATTATTAAAAGAAGAACTGTAGCCAAGACTGCTTGTGAATCCCAAAGAGTGAAAATCAACGACAAAATCGCTAAACCTGGAGACAACGTAAAAGTCGGAGATATAATTGAAATAAGTTTTGCTCAATCGGTTTTGAAGGCAAAGGTTACAGAATTAATAGATAATCCTAAGAAAGACGATGCAGATAAAATGTTTGAAACTTTAGGAGATTAAAATGAATGCCAGGGAAAATCAGATAAGAAAAAGAAGAAGAAACGTTAATAAATTTAGAATAATTGTTTCAGCGATAACTATTTTTGCTTGTATTACTTTGTTATTTACAATTTTTAAACAACAAATTCAAATCAGAAACATAAATAATGTTAAGTTGGAACAACAAACAAAGAAAGCTGAACTTGAAAAAGAAATAGTGAAATTATCTGACGATTCCAAAAATTTGGACAATCCTGAATTGATTGAAAAATACGCTAGGGAGAAATTAGGAATGGTAAAACCAAATGAAGTTTTGATCAAGGATGAAAAGGAAAAACCAAAAAAAGATACGAATTTTACGCCATCACCAACTTTCGATAAGAAGTCTGATAAATAATTATTGACACCGTTTTTTTAGTAGTATATACTGGTATATAGTATTATATTAGGAGGAAGATATTGCGTATGTCTATATCAGTGGGCGATATTGTTGAAGGTAAAGTAACAGGTGTTACTAAATTTGGTGCATTTGTAGAATGCGAAGGTGGAACCAAAGGTTTGGTTCATATTTCACAAATTTCTAATGACTACATAGAAAAAGTTGAAGATGTGTTAAAAGTTAATGATGTAGTTAAATGCAAAGTTATGAGCATTGAAGATAATAAGGTTAGCTTTTCAATAAAGGAATGTCTTCCGAAAAAAGAACACAAAAAAGAATTTTCTAAGAAAACTTATTCAGATGATGATAAGAATTCAAACAAAGAATCTTCTAAAGAATCAACTTTTGATGATTTACTTTCAAAATTTATGAAAGAAAGCAATGAAAGATTAGATTCCATCAGACAAAGAGAAAACAAAAAGTTTTCAAAGAAGAAAAAGTATAATTAGGAGTAACGCCGCAGATTAATGCGGCTTTTTTATTAGTATGGATTTAATACGTAAAATAAAAAACACTATTATAAGAGAAAATTTAATAGAAAAAAACGATAAAATTTTGATTGGATTATCAGGTGGAGCAGATTCAGTGTTTTTGTTCAATGTTTTATATCAACTAAAAGATGATTTGGATTTTGAAATAAAAACATGCCACATTAATCACTCTTACAGAGATGCTGCACTTAGGGATGAAAAATTTTCAAGGGAAATATCTGAAGAAAAAAATATACAATTTTTTTCAAAAAAAGTAGATATGAAACAATTTTCCATAGATAATTCTATTAGTTTGGAGGACAGCGGTAGAATTTTAAGATATAATTGCTTCAACGAAATCTTGGAATCAGAAAAACTTAATAAGATTGCTGTAGCCCACCATTTGGACGATCAAGTGGAGACTTTCTTTTTACATTTATTTAGAGGAAGTGGAATTGATGGATTGTGTGGAATACAATATCGAAACAAGAATATAATAAGACCACTATTGGATGTTTCGAAAAGCGAAATCCTAAATTATCTTGATGAAAATAATATTGAATATGTAACTGATGAGACAAATTTCGTGGCTGATGTCCAAAGAAATAAGATTCGACTTGAAATGTTGCCTTATATTCAAGAAAACTTCAACAGTTCTATAAATGAATCGATATATAGAACTATAAATATTTTAAAAGATTCCAAAGAAATAATTGACGATGTTACGAAATTAAAATACGAAACATTAGTCAATCAAAAATACAGTGAATATTCTATAGATGTTGATTTATTCAAAAAAGAAAAGACATCTGTTAAAAGAAACATAATCAGAAAACTTTTAATTGAATTAAATGGTTCTAACCAAGACATTAGAATGGTATATATAGACGATATTATAGAATTATTTGATTTAAAAAATGGTAGCGAATATGTATTTAAAGACTACAGTTTTTTCAAAAGTTATGATAAAGTAATAATTAGGAAAAATCTAAACAATAAAAAAAGTCAAAGTGTAAAATTTGAACTTGGGGAAATTAATTTTGGAGACTTCAAGATTAATAGCTACTTAACAAAAGATACTAATGTAAAACCTTCAAGAAACAAAATGGTGTTTGATTCTGAAATTCTATCGCATAATCTTATTTTAAGACAAAGGAAAAATGGAGATAGAATAAAATTAAAAGGATTTACTAAGAAAATTAAAGATGTATTTATTGATAATAAAGTTTTACAGATTGAACGCGATAATTATCCTATTTTTAGCGATGACGAAAATGTGTATGCTATTTTGTCGTTGAAAAGATCAAATTTGTACATGAAAAATTCTAACAGTAAAGAAGTTTTAGTTATAGAGGTGACTTATGAAAAGTAATTTATGTGATGCAGTCGAAAAGGTACTAATACCAAAATCAGAAATCGACAAAAGAATTGGAGAACTAGGAAAAGAAATTACTGAAGAATACAAAGATAAGGGAGAGCTTATTGTAGTTGGTATTCTAAGAGGTGCAGCGATGTTTATGAGTAATTTAGCATTGAATATCGACCTTGAAGTTGGAATAGATTTCATGGCAGTATCAAGTTATGGACATTCTTCAGAATCTAGTGGAACTGTAAGAATCATCAAAGATTTGGAAGAAGATATTGCCGGAAAAAATATCCTTATAGTTGAAGATATTGTGGACAGTGGATGCACATTAAATTACTTGGTTCGAAACTTAATGGATAGAAAAGCAAAATCGGTTGAGATAGCAACTCTTCTTGACAAACCTGAAAGAAGAACTAACGAAGTTGATGTTCAATTCAAAGGATTCACTGTGCCAAATGAGTTTATAGTTGGCTACGGATTGGATTTTGCTCAACAATTTAGAAATATTGAAGATATTTGCGTATTGAAGAAATCTTTTTATGAAAAGGAGATTTAATGAAAAAGGTAACTAAAAGTTTAGCGATTTACCTTGTTCCAATTATTTTAATAGCTTTTTTTGTGACTATGACTCAAAACAATACATTGAGCACAAAATATTTTACAGTCAATGAAATGATTGTAAACGTCAAGAAAGATAATGTTAAAGAAATTGTGGCAAGAGGAAACGATATAAAAGGAACTCTGAAAGATAGCAAGGGTACTCCTTTCAGAATGTATATGCCATCAGAAATGTGGGAAGTTTTTTACAATAATTATCTTAAAGAATCTGTTGAAAATAATAAGATAGTTTTGAAGACGGAAAAAGATCCTGGCAAACCATGGTATGTGGATATAATGCCAACAATATTAATTATAGTTGGGCTTGGAATAATTTGGTTTATGTTTATGAATCAAACACAAAACTCTGGAAACTCTAAGGCGATGAATTTTGGAAAATCAAAAGCAAAACTCAACCAAGATTCCAAGGAAAAAGTTGTGTTTGCTGATGTAGCGGGATTAAAAGAAGAAAAAGAAGAATTGATGGAAATAGTAGATTTTCTGAAAAATCCTTCTAAGTATATTGATATTGGCGCTAGAATTCCTAAAGGTGTTTTGTTAGTTGGTCCTCCAGGAACTGGTAAAACATATTTATCAAGAGCAGTTGCAGGAGAAGCTAAGGTTCCATTTTTCAGTATTTCTGGTTCTGATTTTGTCGAAATGTTTGTTGGTGTCGGTGCATCAAGAGTTCGTGATTTGTTTGAACAAGCTAAGAAAAACGCTCCTTGCATCATTTTCATCGACGAGATTGATGCAGTAGGTAGAAAAAGAGGAGCAGGACTTGGCGGTGGCCATGACGAAAGAGAACAAACGTTGAATCAATTATTAGTTGAAATGGATGGTTTTGGCAAAAATGAAGGCGTAATTGTAATGAGCGCCACTAATAGACCTGATATTTTGGATAAAGCGTTGTTGAGACCTGGAAGATTTGACAGAACAATTTATGTGGGACTTCCAGACGTTAGAGAAAGATTGGAAATATTAAAAGTTCACACTAAAAACAAAAAACTTAAAGCAGATGTGGATTTGGAAAATATTGCAAAAACAACTACAGGTTTTTCTCCAGCTGATTTGGAAAACTTGTGCAATGAAGCGGCACTTCTTGCAGCAAGAGATAATGAAGCAGAAATTTCAAATGAAGTATTCAAAGAAGCATCCATAAAAGTTATTGCAGGTCCAGAAAAGAAATCACAAGTTGTAATCGAAAAAGAACGTGTGCTTACTGCTTATCATGAATCTGGACATGCCATTGTATCTGGATTTTTGGAAGATAATGACAAAGTACACATGATTACAATTATTCCTAGGGGAAGAGCTGGAGGATTTACAGCATATCTTCCACAAGAAGATGCGAAGTTTATGACTAAGAGACAAATGCAACACAAATTGATTTCGTTATTAGGTGGACGTGCCGCAGAAGAAGTTGTACTGGACGATATTTCCACTGGAGCAAGTAACGATATTGAAAGAGCAACGAAAATCGCACATGCAATGGTAACAAAATATGGTATGAGTAAAAGATTGGGACCTATGATGTACGGTGGAGATGACGCTGAGGTATTCTTAGGTGAAGAGCTTGGTAAGAACAAACAATATTCTGACAAGATTGCTTATGAAATTGATTCTGAAATGAGAGAACTAATCGACGAAGCATACAATAAGGCTTTAAATATTTTAAATGAAAACATCGATTTGTTACATGCATTGGCGAACAGACTTTTAGAAAAAGAGACTATTGGACAAGAAGAATTCGAAGCTATATTTGACAAATACACTAAGACAAAAATTCACGAAAATGAACCTAAAGAATTAGTTAACGTCAGAAAAAAAGACGAAGAAATAGAAAACAACATAGATAATCAGGAGAAATAATGAACGCACAAAATATAATTAATGTGATGTATATTTTGATTTTGCTTTTTGGATTAAAGCAAATGTACAATGTATACAAAGTCAAAAAAAATATTGGTAGAGTTATCAAAAACTTTAACCAAAGAAAAAGAGTGTTGATGATGGTTGCATCATACTCAATCGTAATATTGGGATTACTATATCTTTACCAACAAAAAACATGGTTCCCTTTAATTTATATATTACTCGGGGTTATATTCATTTATTTAACATTCGAAAAAATCTCATTCACAGATAAGGGAATTTATTTCAATGGTTTTTTGGCTGAATATGAAGACATAAAACAATGGAAATACTCAAAAGACAAGAGATTTTTGGAATTAACTTTGAAAAATTCCAAAGCTACTAATAAACTTATTCCTATCAATCCAAGTGATGCTTCTGAAATGCAAGTAATCATAAAAAAGAATAAGAAAAAATAATAAAATACTTGACAACAAAACTGTGATTAAATATAATAAAAAAAACACTATTTTTGTTTTTCATAAATTGGCTTTCTTTGATTGCCAATTTTTTTTATTTTAATACATGGAGGTATTATGGATACAAACAAAATTTTTGGGATTGACACTTTTGATAAAAAACAAATGAAAGATTCATTACCATTTCCGATTTATCAAAAATGGAAAAACGCAGTTAGAAAAGAAGACTTACTTGATATTGAAACAGCAGAAATAATTGCACATGCGATGAAAAAATGGGCGATTGAAAGAGGAGCCACTCATTTTTGCCATTGGTTTCAACCGTTAAATGGATTAACAGCAAAAAAACACGATTCATTTTTGGATAGAGGAGACGATAATACTCCAATTAATAGATTTTCAGCAAAAGAATTAATTAAAGGAGAACCAGATGCTTCATCATTTCCTACAGGATCAATTAGATCAACATTTGAAGCAAGAGGTTATACTTATTGGGACTGCACATCTAACACTTTTATAGTAGACAACATAATGTATATACCATCGGTTTTTGTATCTTATGATGGGACTACACTAGACAAAAAATTACCACTACTTAAAAGTTTGGACTATTTGTCAGATTACGCTACAAAACTTTACAACGAAATTTCTGATGAACACTGCTACAGAATGAAAGTCAAAATCGGATTAGAACAAGAATTCTTCTTAATAGATGAAAATGTATACAAACAAAGAATAGATTTGATTAATACAGGAAGAACACTTTTAGGAGCACAAGCACCAAAATCACAAGAACTTACTGACCATTATTTCGGTTCAATTCCACAAAGAGTTGAAGCATTCTACAAAGATTTTGACGAAAAATTATTCAGGCTTGGAATATACGCAAAGACAGAACATAACGAAGTTGCTCCAAATCAATTCGAAGTAGCGATTCTTTTTGAAAATGCGAATATTTCCGTAGATGATAACCACTTAGTTATGGAAATACTTAAAACTACTGCAAGGAAACACCATTTAGTATGCTTATTGCACGAAAAACCATTTAAAGGAGTAAATGGATCCGGTAAGCACAATAACTACTCTTTAGTTACAAATCACGGTAGAAATGTATTTTCACCAAAAGCTGATATGGAAAATGACCTTGTATTTTTGATATTCACAGCATGTTTGATAGAAGCTGTAGACAAATCACAAGCACTTTTAAGATCCGCATCTTCAACTACTTCCAACGACTATAGATTAGGAGGAGATGAAGCGCCTCCATCAATAATATCTATGGATTTGGGGCAAGATATTGAAGAAACATTTAACTCTCTTATGAATGAAGAAGAAATTGTCAGAAATTATCCTGAATTTTCGATAAATAGATTTGATTACATTCCACCAAATATGACAGACAGAAATAGAACAAGTCCATTTGCCTTCAGTGGAAACAAATTTGAATTTAGAATGTTAGGCTCTTCAAATAGTGCAAGCGATGTGAACATAGTTTTAAATACAATGTATGCAAATGCAATTAAAAGAGTATATGAAAAATACAAATCTCAAAATGAGAATATAGAACAATTTATTAAATCAGAAGTTGTCAATATTTTGAAAAATCACAAACATATTTTGTACAGACAAGACAACTACACAGAACTTTGGAGAGAAGAAGCAAAGAAGAGAGGTTTATTGGATTTAGTTCATTATTTTGATTCTTTGTATTCCTTAATTTCAGAAGAATCTATCAAGGATTTTTGTGGTATACTAAGTGAGGAAGAATTACATGCAATCTACGATGTTGGATTGGAAGATGTAATAACAACTCATGGAATTGAAGCGAAGACTTTGATTTATATGTTAGATAAATTTGTTATTAATGCTTTCTCAAAGCAACTTATTCAAAACAGCAATTTAATCGAAAAATGTGGAATTAATAGTTTGGATTCTACACAAGAAAAATTGAAAAATGGTTTGAATGAAATTATTGACAAAAGAAATAATTTGGAAGAAATGATACAAAAATCTGATTTTGAATCTAAATACGATAAGGCTAAATATTTTCAATATGAAATTAGTCCATTAATTGAAGAAATCAGAGAAATACACGACAGTCTTGAAAAATTTGTCTACAAAGAAAATTATAGTTTGTGTGATATTCAAGACATATATTCATCATTAATATAGTTATAGGAGGAGTAATGAGTAAATTTATTTTTATTACTGGAGGAGTTGTCTCTGGTATAGGTAAGGGAATTAGCGGAGCAAGTATTGGAAGAATGCTAAAAGATAGAGGGATTTCTGTATTCATGCAAAAATTTGACCCGTACTTGAACATAGACCCAGGTACTATGAGTCCTTATCAACATGGAGAAGTTTTTGTAACAAAAGACGGAGCAGAAACTGACCTAGACTTAGGCCATTATGAAAGATTTATTAACGAAGAATTAACTCAAAGATCTAATATTACGACTGGAAAAGTCTACAACGACGTTATCAAGAAAGAAAGACGTGGAGATTATAACGGCAAAACCGTACAAGTTATTCCGCATATTACTGATGAAATAAAAAAAGCGGTGTATAAAGCAGCTGAAGAATCACAAGCAGACATTGTTATAACAGAGATCGGCGGAACTGTAGGTGATATTGAATCATTGCCATTCTTGGAAGCAATCAGACAAATCCACGCTGAAAACGAAAAAGAAGACGTATTATTCATTCATACAACCTTAGTTCCAACAATTCCTGGAAGCAATGAACTAAAAACAAAACCAACACAACATTCTTATAAAGAATTGATGAGTTTGGGAATAAAAACAAATGTAATAATCCTTAGAAGTGAGGGAATAGTTACAGATGAATTAAAAGAAAAAATCTCATTATTCTGTGATGTTCCAGTTGAGGCTATTATTCAATCATTTAATGTTGACTTTATCTACGAAGTTCCATTGAAATTCCAAGAACAAAATTTGGATAAATATATCATGAGAAAAATGAAACTAAAATCCAAGGGCGAAGAAGATGGAAAATGGAGAAAAATGATTGAAAACTACAGAAAAGCAACTGAAACTGTAAATATCGGTTTAGTTGGAAAATACACAGAACTTCACGATGCTTATCTTTCTGTAGAACAAGCATTGATAGATGCTGGATATGCAAACAATCACAAAGTAAACATTCGTTGGATTAATTCCGAAGAATTAAACAAAGACAATATCAAAGAATCATTTGAAGGATTGAATGGTATTATCGTTCCAGGCGGATTTGGTGGCAGAGGCATGGAAGGAATGGTTGAAACTTCAAAATACTGTCGTGAAAACAATATGCCATATTTCGGAATTTGTTTAGGAATGCAAATCGCAGCAATAGATATCGCTAGAAATATACTTGGTTTAGCTGATGCTAATACGGCAGAAGTTGTTGCTGATTGCAAAAATCCGGTAATAAGTTTAATGAAAGAACAAAGAGATATTGAAGATATAGGTGGAACATTAAGACTTGGTAACTACGAGTGTCACTTGAAAGATAAATCTTTGGCAAAAGAATTGTACGGTGAAGAATTCATACAAGAAAGACACAGACACAGATACGAATTCAACAACGACTACAGAGAACAATTTGAACAAAATAATGTTGTATTCTCAGGAATTAATGACCAATATAACTTGGTAGAAATGCTTGAAATACCACAAAATAAATTCTTCTTAGGTTGCCAATTCCATCCGGAATTCAAATCAAGACCTAACAAAATTCATCCTTTATTCGATGGATTCATAAAAGCATCCATTGAAAACAAATAAAGAAGGTGGAAGATATTTTACTTGTAATAGATATTGGAAATACTAATATTGTTTTGGGTATTTTCAAAGATGATGAGTTGATTTTTGAATGGAGAATATCTACAGATTTGAGAAAAACGAGTGATGAATACGCTCTAACATTAAGACAAGCTTTGGAATATTCAAACGTTAAAAAATCAGATATAAAAGAAGCTATTATTGGTTCTGTAGTACCAAATCTGATGCCAACTATACCAAAGGCAGTAAAAAAATATTTGGGAATTGAACCGTTAATAGTAGATGAAAATATAAAGACGGGAATAGTTAATAAATACGCAAGTCCAAAAGAGGTCGGTGTAGACAGAATAATCAACGCAGTAAGTGCTTGTAAAAAATATTCTACTCCAGTTATTATTGTAGATATTGGAACGGCGATTACTTTCGACTATATTTCGGAAAATAAAGAATATTTGGGAGGAGCAATAGCTCCGGGGATTGCAATTTCATCAGAAGCATTATTTATGAAGACTGCAAAACTACCAAAGATTGAAATAGAAATGCCAGATAAAGTTATTGGAGATAGCACCGTAAAAAGTATGCAATCAGGAGTTGTATTTGGATTTATAGGATTAATAGATTATATAATTGAAAAAATCCTAGAAGAAAAACACAAAACAAAAGATGAAGTTACAATTATTGCAACTGGTGGTTTTTCTTATTTGATTGCCAAACAATCAAAGTACATTACAATTATTGACAAACTAATCACTTTAGATGGCTTAAAAATTATTAACGAATTAAATAGAAATGATTAAAGAAAAATTGAACTTAAATAGTAATTTGTTTTTGGCACCATTAGCTGGAGTTACAGATATTCCATTTCGAATAATCTGTGGAGAATTGGGAGCGGGGTTGTGCTTTACAGAAATGATAAGTGCCAAAGCACTTTACTATAATGATAAGAAAACTAAGAAACTTCTAGATACAGATCCAAGAGAGAACAATACATCTGTTCAAATATTTGGACATGAACCAGAAATCATTGCTTATGCAACAAGATTTCTGACGGAAAATTACAATTTCAAATCAATTGATATAAATATGGGATGTCCTGCACCGAAAATTTTCAAAAACGGTGACGGATCAGCTTTAATGGGAGATTTGAACTTAGCTGAAGATGTTATAAGAGCTTGTAAGAACAATACTGATTTGCCAGTTTCTGTAAAATTTAGACTTGGAATCGATGAAAACTCCATGAATTATATGCAGCTTGGACAAATTTGTGATAGATTGAAAGTAGATTATATTACACTACATGCTCGAACTAGAAAAATGTTTTATTCAGGAGAAGCTGATTGGTCACATATAAAAAGATTAGTGGAAAATGTAGACATACCTGTATTTGGCAATGGCGATTGTTTTACAAAAGAAGACATTAGAAAAAATATGGAATACTCAAATTGCGATGGAGTTTTGTTGGCAAGAGGTGCGATGCAAAATCCATTTATTTTTAGTGATGATGAAATCAAAACGAAAGAAGAAGTTATCGACACAATCAAAAAACACATGCAATTGAAATTGGAATTTTATGAAGAAAAACGAGCGATTTTAGAAATGAGAAAGCATATTCAATGGTATCTGAAAGGATTTAGAAATTCTAATAAAGTTAAGAACAAAATCAATCAATTGACTGACCTTGTTGAAATATACAAAATACTAGATGAATTTAAAAATGAATAGTTAATCATATAGTGAAAACTTGACAATTATGCCTTTTGTTATATAATTTTAGAATATATGGTTAAAATAAGGAGAATAGATTATGGCAGATAAAGAATTTTTATTAACTCAAGAAGGATTAGATCAACACAAAGAGGAACTTGAGTTTTTAAAGACTACTCGCAGAACAGAGATAGCTGAGAAAATCAAAGTTGCCAGAGGATTTGGCGACCTATCTGAAAATGCAGAATATGATGAAGCTAAGAATGAACAAGCGCAAGTAGAAGAAAGAATTAACTATCTTGAAAACTTGCTACTATATGCAAAAGTAATTCAAGATGACGAAAATCAAAAAGACGTTGTGACAGTTGGATCAACAGTAACTTACAAAAACTTAAAGTCAAACAAAGAAATGACATATAAAATAGTGGGAACAGCAGAATCTGATCCTTTTTCAGGTAGAATTTCAAACGAATCTCCAACTGGAAAAGCTCTGTTAAACCTAAAAGTTGGTGACACTACTACAGTTGAAACACCAGGTGGAATCGTAGAATTAAAGGTATTAACTGTAAAGAAAGGATAAAAATGGAAAATTTAAACGAAATGCTACAAATTCGTAGACAAAAGTTACAAGAATTATTAGATGCAAATGAAAATCCTTACGTTCATGAAAAATTTGACAATGCTAATAATACAAAAGAAATCCTAAATAACTTTGACGAATTTGACGGAAAAGAAGTTAAAATAGCCGGAAGAATTATGAGTAAAAGAGGACATGGAAAAGTTAATTTCATGGACTTACAAGATTCTGTTGGCAGAATTCAATTATTTAATAAAGTAAATGAATTAGGCGAAGAAAATTATGCAAAAGTAAAAAATATGGATATCGGAGATATAGTTGGTGTTGAAGGATGTATCTTCAAAACACAAAGCGGAGAAGTATCCATTAGAACAAAAACTGTAGTTTTATTATCTAAATCATTACAAATACTACCTGAAAAATGGCACGGACTAAAAGATCCGGATTTGAGATATAGACAAAGATATGTGGATTTAATTATGAATCCAGAAATCAAAGATACATTCATAAAAAGATCTAAAATTATTTCAGCAATCAGAGAATTTTTGGATACAAGAGGATTCTTAGAAGTTGATACTCCAATTTTGAACACAATAGCTGGTGGAGCAAATGCTAGACCTTTTATAACTCACCATAACACATTGGATATCGATATGTATTTGCGTATCGCAAATGAATTATACCTAAAGAGATTAATCGTAGGTGGATTCGACAAAGTTTATGAAATGGGTAGAATGTTCAGAAATGAAGGAATGGATCACACTCACAATCCAGAATATACGGCAATAGAATTGTATCAAGCATACGCTGACTACAATGATATGATGGATATCACAGAACAATTAGTTGCATTTGTTTGTGAAAAAGTTAATGGATCTATGAAGGCTCAATTTGGAGAAACAGAAATAGACTTTACACCACCATGGAAAAGAATCACAATGGTTGATGCAATAAAAGAATACGCAGACATAAATTTTGATGAAATTGAAACAGATGAACAAGCTCGTGAAGTTGCCAAAGCAAACAATGTTGAAATCTCAGACAATATGTCACGTGGCGAAGTTATCAACGAATGTTTCGAACATTTCTGCGAAGAAAAATTAGTTCAACCAACATTTGTATTGGGTCATCCAGTTGAAGTAAGTCCATTGGCTAAGAGAAATCCAGACGATGAAAGATATACTCACAGATTTGAAGCATTTGTATGCACAAAAGAAATCGCAAACGCATTTAGTGAATTGAACAACCCAATCGACCAAAAAGAAAGATTCTTAAAGCAAGTTGAAGCCAGAGAGAATGGCGATGACGAAGCTCAAATGATGGATTATGATTTCTTGAATGCATTAGAAGTAGGACTTCCACCAACAGGCGGTTTGGGAATTGGTGTTGATAGACTTATAATGATGTTAACTAACAATGAATCAATCAGAGATATAATGTTGTTCCCAACAATGAAGCCAGTTGGAAATAATTCTTCTAGCAATTCAAAAGATGGCGAAGATAATACAAAAGCTAAGAAATTGGACTTATCAAAAGTGAAAGTTGAACCATTATTTGAAGATTTTGTAGATTTTGATAAATTCTCAGAATCTGATTTCAGAGTAGTAAAAGTAAAATCTTGTGAAGAAGTTCCAAAATCCAAGAAATTATTAAAATTTACATTGAATGACGGATCTGGAAAAGATAGAATCATATTATCAGGAATTAAAAACTACTACAGCGCAGAAGACTTAGTAGGTAAAACATTACTTGCAATCACTAACTTACCACCGAGAAAAATGATGGGTGAAGAATCTTGTGGAATGCTTTTATCTGCAATCTGTGAATATGATGGAGAAGAAGTATTGAATCTTATAATGTTAGATTCAAATATTCCGGCAGGATCAAAAATTTATTAATTAAATTATCAGGCGATAGAATTGAATTCTGTCGTCTTTTTTTGAGACATTTGTTGCAAATACACTTTAAAAACTGTATAATATAAGTGTAAATACAACAAGAGGAGGTGCTATATGAATTATAAAAAAAAGATTATAAATTATTTGAACAAATCAGGTGGAATTATTACATCAGAATATTGTAGAGGACACAATATTCCTACCGTTTATCTAAGTAGGCTCAGCAATGATGGTGTTATTACAAAGGTGAAAAATGGAATCTATATAACTGAAAATGGTGATTATGATGAATTGTATTTCTTTCAATATAATTATAAAAAGGCGATATACTCTTACGAAACAGCCTTGTATTTGATTGGACAAACAGATAAGATACCATGGACTAATGATATAACGGTATATAATGGATATAAATTTAATGAAAAACCAATGCTTACTAATGTGCATTATGTCAACAAATATATTTATGAGCTTGGAATAGAAGAAGTAGATACTATGTTTGGTAATAAAGTTAAAACATATTCGTATGAGAGAATACTCTGTGATTTTATTCTTAATAAGAAAGATATGGATCCAGAAGTATATTCAAAATTGATAATGTCATACCCATCATATGATAAAAGAAACCTAGATTCACTTTATTGTATAGCATCTAAAATGAAAATAGAAAACAAAGTTAGAGATATAATGGAGGTTGTGTATGAATAAAGCTCAACTGACTTGGAAGTGTCATAAAATAAGTTCCATTACAGGACTTCCATTTAACTCTATTATGATTTATTATTTTCTTGAAAGTATCTTACAAAAGTTTTCTCAAAGTAATTACAAAGACAATTTTATTTTTAAGGGAGGCTTTCTTCTTTCTAACTTAATAGGGATTAGTAGCAGAAGTACTATTGACATCGACATTATATTAAAAAACATGAAAATAACTGAAGATAATATAAAAACAACATTAAATGAAATATTGAAGCACACACCTGGTGAAGACGTATTTTAAACATTGAGTCTATAAAAGATGAAGACGAATATGGTGGATTCAGATGTAAAATAATATGCAAATTAGAAAATATTCGCCAAGTAGTTCCATTAGATATTGCAACAGGAGATATCATTACTCCTGAACCTATTGATTACAATTATAGTAGCTCATTTAGTGATGAAAAAATAAATATTAAGGCATATAATTTAGAAACTATGTTAGCTGAAAAAATACAAACAATATACTCTAGAGGATTTTTTAATAGCAGGAGTAAAGATTATTATGATTTATTTATAATTCGAAAGATGAAAATGGATAAAATAGATATCGAATTATTAAAAGAATCATGTAAAAATACATTTAAATATCGTAATACTGAATTTGATATGGATAAAATTTTGGTATTATTAGAAAAAATTAAAGATGTTTTAAATTTTCAATCTAGATGGAAATCTTTTTGCAAAAAAAATATTTATGCAAATGGTTTAGAATTTGAAAATGTAATTGATGAAAGTATTAGCTTAATAAAATTAATGAAATGATTAAATAAAATTGAAGGAGAAATCCTTCTTTTTTTATTGCCATGAATTTCATATACATTTCATAAAACTTTTGTAATATATACATGTAACAAAGCTAAGGAGATATTTATGATAAAAAATGCGATTGCTTATATAACAAGAAAAAGAAATAGGTCTTTGATAATACTGATAATTTTAACACTTGTCTTATCATGTTTGTATGCTTGTTTGAGCATAACGAAATCACAGAAAACACTGGAAAAATCATTGTACGAAACATCGAATTCATCTATTTCAATAACGAAAAAAGATAATAACGGATATTTTGATATAAAAGAATTTGACAAATTGAAACAGATCAAAGATATAAAAGAGGTTTCATATCATTATGAGGGATTAGCCAACGTAACAAATACCAATGTCGTTGAAAGTGATCAGAAAGTTATGCGTGAAGATTTGTCCTCAAATATGAAAAATTTAGTATCGATAGATGCTATGACATATCAAAAACGTAACCAATTATTCACAAGTAATGTGTTTACTATAAAACAAGGCAAGAATTTGGATAAAAATGATGACAATAAGATTCTAATTCATGAAGAATTTGCAAAGAAAAACAAGCTCAAACTTCACGACAAAATAGGTCTAAAGTTCATGAATATGAATGGAAATGGAGATACAAATAAAGAGACACAATATGAGATAGTTGGGATATTTTCAGGAAAAAAACAAGAAAAATATACAGGTTTGTCTTCTGATTTTAGTGAAAACTCAATGTTTGTGAATTACAATTCAGCGCAAAATTCATTGAATATAATAGACGGTAACAAAATTGCGAATAAAATCTCAGTTTATACACAAAATTCAGCCTTAATGGATAATGTAATAAATCAGCTGAAAAATCAAATCGCTAATTCTTCACAATACATTATCGAAAAAGATGACAATGCATTCAAAGAAGCTATTGATTCTATAAACGGCGTAAAGCATATCATACAAATGATGACATATTCCATAATGGTTGCAGGACTTGTAGTTTTATCGTTGATTTTAATACTATGGCTAAGAGAAAGAATTTATGAAATAGGAATACTTTTATCAATTGGAGTTAGCAAAGCAAAAATCATAGGACAATTCATCATGGAGCTTGTATTTGTATCCGTTCCTGCGGCAGTTTTATCATTCATTAGTGGGGATTTTATTATCAAACTAATTGCATCAGGAATAACAGAATCGGAAAATGCATCATTTACAGGTAGCCTATTAATTACTAAAATATCCGATAAATTAGAAGTATTTATCAAAAGCTACGGATTGCTTTTATTAATAATCTCAGTTTCTGTGATTATCGCATCGATAATGATATTAATCAAAAAACCAAAACAAATATTATCACAAATAAGTTAGGAGATATAAAATGAATATTTTAGAAATCAAAAACGTATCATACAGTTATTCAAGTTCAAATGAAGAAGTTTTGTCATTAGTTAACAGAGGATTTGAACAAGGAAAATTCTACGCAATCATTGGAAAATCTGGCACAGGTAAATCAACACTTTTATCTTTATTGGCTGGATTAGATTCACCAGATACAGGTCAAATCTTATTCAAAAACAACAACATCGAAGAAAAAGGACACAGCTATCATAGAAAAAACAACATATCATTAGTTTTTCAAAACTATAACTTAATAGATTATCTGACTCCTCTTGAAAATATAAGATTAGTAAATAAAAATGCATCAGAAGATATTTTATTGGAATTAGGATTGGATAAAAGTCAAACAAGAAGAAATGTTATGAAACTTTCCGGTGGACAACAACAAAGAGTTGCGATTGCAAGAGCTTTAGTTTCAGAAGCCCCAATTATATTAGCAGATGAGCCTACTGGAAACTTGGATGATGTGACTGCTGGTGAAATTATAGATATATTGAAGAAACTTGCAATGGAAAGAAACAAATGCGTAATAGTTGTTACTCATAGTAAAGAAGTAGCGAAAGCAGCAGATATTGTTCTTGAATTAAAAGATAGAAAACTACAAGAAGTAGTTGACAATATTTAGGGAGGAAATTATGATAAAAAACGCATTTGCTTATGTAACTAGAAAAAGTCTCAAATCGATAATTATACTAATCGTAATAATGTTGATGTCAGCTTTAAGTCTGATTAGTTTATCCATCAAAGATGCCACTGACAAAGCTTCAGAAAAAACATTTGGAAATATTACCAACAGTTTTTCAATGGAAATTAACAGACAAGTAAATCCAGGAACACCAAGAGGCGGTGGAAATGTCAAAGGACAAGACATCAAAAAAATCACAGATTCACCTGACATTGAAAGCTATGTAAAAAGAATAAATAGCGTGGCTGATCTGGATGGATTGGATATAATTGAAACACAAGAAACTTTGGCAAACCAATCCCCAGAACGTGCTAAAAATTTTAAAAGCACTGTAATGTTGACTGGAGTTAATGAATCATCCAAGGAAACAAAATTCGTATCTGGAGCATACAAATTGGTAGAAGGTCAACATTTGAAAAATGACGATAAGAATAAAATTCTGATGCACAAAGATTTGGCAGCCAAAAACAATTTGAAAATAGGTGACAAATTAAAATTAAAGTCCAATTTATTTGATGCAGATAATGAAAAACAAGCCAATGAAACAGTAGAGGTTACAATTAAAGGTTTGTTTGATGGACACAATAACGGTGGAGTGAGCGCTGCTCAAGAATTGTACGAAAACACATTGATTACCGATTTGAATACAGCAGCCAAAGTATACGGTAACACTGAAGATACAGCAGTCTATCAAGATGCGACATTCTTCGTAAAGGGAAACAAAAAATTAGAAGATGTCATGAAAAATCTTTCCAAACTTGATATCAACTGGCAAGAATATAATTTAATAAAAAGTTCATCCAATTATCCAGCATTACAAGAATCCATAAGTGGAATATATGCAATAGCAGATAAATTATTTGTAGGATCACTTGCATTTGCAGGATTGGTAGTAGCTTTACTATTATTCTTATGGATGAATGCAAGAAAGAAAGAGATTGCAGTATTGTTGTCGATAGGAATGTCGAAAGCGAAAATATTCGGACAATTTGTCACAGAATTGTTGTTAGTTGCTGTACCTGCTTACATTGGTTCATTCTTCTTGGCTAGATTTGCAGGAGATAAAATTGGAAATAATATACTACAAAAAGTTACAGGAAATATCGCAGAAAAAATCGCCAAGCAATCAGCGTCAACTGGGCTTGGTAGCGGTGCTGAAGTTGATGGATTCAATAAAACATTGACAAGTCTAGACATTAACATTTCATCAAAATCCTTAGTTTATGTAGTTATATTCATGACAATTGTGTTGTTAATATCATTGATTATTTCATCAACAAATATTCTTAGGAAAAATCCAAAAGATTTATTAATAGATACTAAGTAAAATTATCGGGGCATATGCTCCGATAATTTTGTAATTAAAATAAATATTGTATAATAAAATAAAAGAGAGGAATAAATTATGAACTTACTTGTAGTAGAAGATGACAAAATGATACGTGAAGGAATTTGTGAATTTTTGTCTGAATTTGGATACAAAACATATCAAGCTGAAGATGGAAAACAAGCCATATCCATATTTGAAAATAACGAAATCAACTTGGCGATATTAGACATTCAACTTCCATACATAAATGGACTTGAAGTTCTCAAAAAAATCAGAGAAACAAGCGATATTCCAGCTATAATGTTAACTGCATTCAGTGATGAAGAATACAAAATCAACGCATTCACAAGCTTAGCAGATGGCTACATTGAAAAGCCATTCTCACTTCCTGTTCTCAAAGTTAGAATAGAATCTTTAATTAAAAAACATTATGGAAATAATGAAACATTTAATTACAAAAACACCGAAGTTAACTTCACAAGCTACACTGCAAAAATAAATGGTGAAAAAGTTGATATAAATGCCAAAGAACTCGAAATACTCAAATATATGATAGAAAATGAAGGTCAAGCACTCACGAGAATGCAAATAATCGATAGTGTATGGAAAGAAACCGACGAAATACCATTTGACAGAGTAATTGATGTTTACATAAAAGAATTACGTAAAAAATTGCAACTAGATTGCATAGTAACCATCCGAAACGTTGGCTATAAATTGGAGAGAAAATGAAAAATTTAAAAATATTTCCGAAAATGTTCCTTCAAATATTCACAGCGTTAGCATTTACAGTTTTGTTCATACATTTTATGGTGTTTTTAATATTTCCCAAAACATATTTGGAAGATAGAAAACAAGAGATAAATAAAAAAGCAAATGAAATATCCAAGACATTAACAAATAAAGATATAGGATATGTTACACAGTCTTTGGATTTTTATTCTAATAACAACGACATTAAAGCTTATATTAAGAATAAAAATAACGACAACGAATTACAAATCAAAGAAATCATCGATTTTGACAAAAAAAGTCAAAACAATTCACTTATAATTGAAGAACGAGATATTACAATTAACACTGGAGAGAAAATCTCACTTCAATTTGTATCAACAGCTGATATGAAAAAAGATGCCAAGAATTTGAGTCTAAGATTTCTTCCGTTTTCGCTTTTAATTTCTATGTTTTTCTCAGCAATCATTTCATTAATTTATGCTAAGTTAATCAACAATAATATACAAGAAATAAAACATATTACTGACAAAATGATGAATAGGGACAAAAATGCACTACTTGAAGTAGATTCTACCAACGAGATTGGACAGTTAAAATTGCAAATCAATGATTTGTACACTACATTGTTACATTCGATTGACGATTTGGAATCAAAAAACGAAGAAATTATCAAACTTGAAAAACTAAAATATGACTTTTTTAGAGGAGCATCACACGAACTCAAAACCCCTGTAGCGAGCCTCAAAATAATTTTGGAAAATATGAAGTACAACATAGGAAAATACAAAAATAGAGATTTGTACATTGACGAATCTCTTAAAATAATTGATGGATTATCACATAGTATTTCACAAATACTAACATTGTCATCAATTGAAAATCTAAAGAATGACGAAGAAAATGTAGAGATTTTACCAATATTAAATGATATAATTAATAAGCAGGAAGTAATTGCAAATCAAAAACACATCACAATCGACAATCAGATTACAGATGAAAAGATTTTGATTGGGAAATCAGCTCTTAAAATAATACTATCTAATGTGATTGGTAACGCCGTAAAATACACTGATGAATATGGGACAATTACTATCAAATCAGATGGAAAATGGTTTGAAGTAATTAATACTTGCGAAAAGGCAAGCGAATTAGATACCACTAAAGTGTTTGATGTGAATTGTGATTTGAACAAAGAAAACAGCAACGGACTTGGATTGTATATCGTTGGAAACTTATTAAATAATTACAAAATCGATGCAATTATTGAGACACAAGATGAAAACGTAACATTCAAAATCAAGTTATAAAGGAGATTAAAATGTATATTTTAGAATTGAATCAAAATGGTGAAGCAACAGAATTAGCGTTATTTGACACAATTGAAGAAGGAAGAGAATTCATAAAGAAAACAAACTGCTACGAAATCACGGAAGAAGATGGATTTGTATATGAATACATCATTCCTGAAAAATTAGGTGAATACGTTGAATTAGAATACAACGGAAACATTATTCCAATGACCAAATTCATGTTTACAGATCAAGGAAAAGCGGAAATTTTCTGGAAAGAAATTCCGAATCTTTCAGAAAAAGGAAATGGAATAGTAGATAGTTCTACGAGAGTAGACGCTTATGTAATAGCTAACAAAGATGTGAAAACATATATTGAAGCAAGAGAAAAATCCTACAGCGAAGTAAAAAAATACTTGCAAGAAAAAGGATATGACGTAGACAGAGCATACTTCGGATCAGAAGATGGAGAAGCAATAGTTTACAGAAAAAACGAAAAAGATGAATGGCACTTCTTAACACATATGGATCCATCATTTTTTGAAGACAAAACACCACAAGAAATAATCGACGAGATACAAGAAGATTTGAATTAAATATTTATACATTGCTCACTTGTTTTTCAAGTGGGCATTTTTAATTTGCATGTAAATAATTTAATAGTATTAAAAGAATGATAATTAATAAAGCTAATAAATTAATTATATAATGATAAAAGTTAATTATTAAACTAAATATATCATACGAATAAAATATATTTCGAAATCTAAACATTTGGCACGATATTTAAAAAAATATGTTTATTTTTTTCGCAGTAGGGTATATAATTAAAGAAATGATAAAAATGATTAATAATAAATAATAATTTAAAGCTGTACGGTATTAAAAAAAGAGAAAAATATTTATTTATGACAATCATTTAATCAAAATATGTTGATGGATAACATACCATTCAAGGAGGATTTAATGGACAAAAAGAACAAGAACAACATAGCTAAGATTTTGTTGGCTTTCGGAGTATTAGCCAGCCCAATGATGTTAGCAAACCAAGTATCAGCAGATAATTCAATCGCTAATACTAATGCTAATAACATTGAAACAAATACAGAATCTAACGCTGTAACAACTGAAAATGTAATTAACGAAAACAAAGAAAACAAAAAAGAAGAAAAAACACAACCAGAAGCTACTACACCAGAAGCTACTACAACAGAAAACACTGCAACAGATGAAACTGTAGCAAATTCACAAACAGAAGAAAAATCAGATGAAAATACTAAGGTAGTAGAAAACAAAGAAGAAGTAGACTTCAAGCTAGATGCTTCACAAAGACATGAATTAAAAGAAGCTGGATATACAGATGAAGAAATACAATCAATAGAAAACTCTATTAAAAAGTCATTAACTGAAGATTCTAAGTTTAATGTTTATGATTTTGTTGCTTCAAAAGTAAATGCTAAAAAAGCAGAAAAAGAACCTGCAGCAGAAAATACACCTGCAGAAAAAGAAACAAATGCACTTGGAATTTCTGAAGAAAAGGCACCAGAATCGGTGGCAGCTCCTGCTGATGAAAATAGAGAACCAAAAGACATTTCTAATGAAGTTACAAATATCAAAGGATCAATCGAAGGACTTATTAACAAAGATGCGACAACAATTAAACCAATCGCTCAAGATCCTAATCTAGAAGGAAAAGACTATGATACACAGGCTGAAGCACATGTAAGTTTTGATGTACCAAATTCAACAATAGAAGGCGATTATGTTGACATACAACTATCAAACAATGTAAACATTAACGGAATTGTAGAAAATGTACAACCAGGACAACTAGATGCATACTTTGGACCAGAAAAAATAGCATCTGCTTCTTATGATAAGGAAAATAGAAAAATTAGATACACATTTACTAAGGATGTTGAAAATTACGGTAATGTTGAAGTTAATACTAGATTCCCATTATTTATCGACAAAAATGTAGTAACAGCTCCAACAAGTGAACAAACTATAGGAGTAAAAGTCGGAGATAATGCTCCAATAGAAAGAACATACACAGTTGATTATCATATGGATAACATAGGTGGAAATGATAAATATGTTTCTAATGGATATTCTGATATTACAAATGTAAACAGAGAAGAAGGAACATATGATCAAACGATATATATCAATCCACTTGGAAAGGATCAAAGAGGAACAAAATTAACTATAGAAAACCTACCAGGAAACAGCGGAGTTATTTTTGATCAAGAAGTTTTAGATAATGTAAAACTTTATGTAGTAAAAGATCCATCTAACTTGGCAATGAGTTTTGCTTGGGATCCTGACAACTTAGTAGAAGTTAGAGCAGACGGATATACAAAAACTCTTGATGGAGATAAAATTGTATTAAACATAAAGAATAAGGTAGATCCGCTTAACCCTAATAAACCTGATGTAATTGTAGGAGACAGTGTACTAGTTGCAAGATATGAAGGTAAATTCAAAAATGATGCCTTTGATGATGCAGCAACACGTGTAACATTTGACAATGGAACTCCAGCTAGAGCTGATAACTACCACTGGGATAATATTATCTATACTACTGATGCAGATGCAAGTAGTACAGGTGATGAAGAAGTAGGATATTTTGAAGACTACCATGTTTATCAAACAATCAACGCAGATGGAACTATTACAACAGATGGTTTTGATTTTGTAGCTCAACAACAAGGACCTGAAAGTGAAAAATATACTACTGTAAAGATAGATAGAGAAGGTTATGAATTAGTTTCAGTTGAATCACCAGATGGAGCTGCATTTGATGAAAATGGAGCTAAAACAACAGGCAACTTCGTAAACGGAAAAACTTTACATGTTAAATATGTTTACCAAAAAAGACCAGTAGAAAAGAAAGGCTCATTCCAAGAACATCACATCTACCAAACAGTAGATAAAGATGGCAAAGTAGTATCAACAGACTTGACAGTAGATAAAGATGAAACTCAAGGAACAGAAAAAGAAAACTACAAAACAGCTAAAGAAGATAAAGAAGGTTACACACTAGTAAAAGTAGAATCTAAAAATGGCGGACAATTCAACAAAGACGGAAGTCTAAAAGAAGCAGCTTACATTGCTGATACAAAACAAGAAGTAACATATATTTATCAAAAAACACAACCAGTAGAAAAGAAAGGTTCATTCCAAGAACATCACATCTACCAAACAGTAGATAAAGATGGCAAAGTAGTATCAACAGACTTGACAGTAGATAAAGATGAAACTCAAGGAACAGAAAAAGAAAACTACAAAACAGCTAAAGAAGATAAAGAAGGTTACACACTAGTAAAAGTAGAATCTAAAAATGGCGGACAATTCAACAAAGACGGAAGTCTAAAAGAAGCAGCTTACATTGCTGATACAAAACAAGAAGTAACATATATTTATCAAAAAACACAACCAGTAGAAAAGAAAGGCTCATTCCAAGAACATCATATCTACATCACAAAAGATAAAGATGGTAAAGAAATCAAACGTGAAGTAGTAGATGGTGATGTAAGTGGTGGAACAAAAGACATGACTTACGAAACTGGTAAGAAAGAGAAAGATGGATTCAAATTTGTAAGAACAGAAAACCCAGTAGAAGAACCAAAATTCAATGAAAAAGGGGAAACTACAGAAGGCAACTACAAACCAGGTGTAAAACAAGAAATCACATATGTTTATGAAAAAACACAAATAGATTGGACTCCATTAACACCAGCAGTAGAAAATGGTTCATTCCAAGAACATCACGTATATGAAGTATACAAAGATGGTAAGTTAATTGAAAGTTCAGAAATTACTTTAGAAGAAACTACTGGAACAGAGGAAGAATATTTCACAACTTCAGCAAAGCCAAATGGAACAAAAGATCAACCAAAAGAAGGATTTAAGTTAGTTAAAGAGTTAATAGCTAAATCTGTTGATGTAGAATCTCATTTAACTGGTGAAGAAATTAAAGAACATTATAAAAATAATGAAAAATTGGAAGTAAGATATATTTATAGAAAAGATATAACTACTCCTGCTACACCAGAAACACCAGAAACACCATGGACTCCATTGGAACCATCTGAACCAGTTGAACCAGAACAACCAGGAACACCTGAACAACCAGGTACACCTGAACAACCAGGTACTCCAGAACAACCAGGTACACCAGAACAACCAGGTACACCTGAACAACCAGGTACACCTGAACAACCAGGTACTCCAAAACAACCAGGTACACCTGAACAACCAGGTACACCTGAACAACCAGAAACACCTGAACAACCAGGTACTCCAGAACAACCAGGAACTCCAGAACAACCAGGAACTCCTGAACAACCAAGCAAACCAGAACAACCAAGTAAACCTGATCAACCAAGCAAACCAGTAAGACAAAGTAAGAAATTACCAAAAGCAGGTGCTGATTACGAGTTATTGAAACTTGCTGCTGGCGCATTATCAATAGTTAGTGGTTTGGGATTATCTCTTGGAAGAAAAAAAGAAGACTAATAAATAAATATAGTTAAATTTTTAGAAGCAATTCATATGAGTTGCTTCTTTTTCTTTTTGAAAAATTTTAATGTTTTGTATATAATTCTTGACAAAATAAAAAATACGCTCTAAAATGATAATGCAAATAATTTGCATTAATAAATTATTATATGGAGGGTTTATGAAAAAAATTTATAGAATATTATTGTTAGCTCTTATGATTGGTGTGGCATCAGGATGTACTAGACAAAACAATGATGTTAACAATCAAAAGGTGCAAGAACAAAAAGAAAAAACTGATGAAAAATCTACTGAAAAGTCCGATTCAAAGAAATTATATGTTAGTTTTTATCCGATTGAATATATGGCAAAAGAAATTGCTAAGGATAAAATTGATGTGGTAAATGTTATGCCAAAAGGCGCTACAGTTCATGATTGGGAACCAACAGCACAAGATATTAAAAATTTATCTGATTCAAAGATGCTTATTGTTAACGGTCTTGGATTGGAAGGTTGGTTAGAAGATGTTAAATCTAGTTTAAAGAACACGGAAATAGTTGATTCATCTACAAATATTGACAAGATTAAAGCTGAAGAAGAACATGACCACGACCATGACCATGAAGAACATGAACACGATCATGACCACGAAGAACATGAACACGATCATGACCATGATCATGAACATCATCACCACGGTGAATTTGATCCACATGTTTGGATGAGTCCAAAACAAGCTAGAATTCAAATGAAAAATGTATATGAAGCTATTATTAAATTTGACTCTGAAAACAAAGATTTCTATGAAAAAAATTACAAAGAATTAGATAAAAAGTTTGAAGAATTAGACAAAAAATACGCTGAAGTTTTGGCACCACAAAAGGACAAATATTTCATCGTGCCACATGAAGCTTTTGGATATTTAGCTAGAGATTATGAAATAAAACAAGTTCCTATTGAAGGTATTAATTCAGATTCAGAACCTGATTTAAATAAGATGAAAGAGTTGACTAATTTCGCAAAATCACATAAGATAAATACAGTATTTTATGAAATGGGAGAAAGCGATAAGATTGCAAATTCCTTAGCTAAGGAAATCAACGCAAAGACTGCAGGGTTATCTACTATAGAAGCTAAGACTCAAGATATCGAAGATGGAAAGGACAATTATTTTTCATTGTTAGAAAAAAACTTGGATGCAATCTCACAAGCAAAATAATATGAATAGTATAATTAGTGTAGAAAATTTGAATTTTTCGTATAGAAACGAAAAGCTATTAAGGGATATAAATTTTAATATCGAAAAGGGAGATTTCGTAGGGATAACCGGAGCTAATGGCTCCGGTAAATCTACGTTATTGAAACTTATTTTAGGATTTCTGAAAGCAGATAGTGGTGATATAAAATTTGCTGGAGGAAGGGACAATTTTAGTTTTGGATATGTTCCTCAAAATAATCACGAAAAGAGCATTTCTTTTCCTATTACTGCATGGGAAATCGTGGCTATGAATGTAAGCGATGATGAGAATATTAAAGCTAATGAAAAAATCGAAAACGCGTTGTCTATTGTAGAAATGAAGGATAAGAAAAATTACGACTACAATAGGATGAGCGGTGGAGAACAGGAAAGAGTCATGATTGCAAAGGCATTGGCTAACGATCCGCAAATTTTGATTTTTGATGAACCTACTGCAGGGCTAGATCAACGAAGCAAGGAAAATTTATTTGATTTGTTGAAGCATTTGAATAATCATCACAATATAACTATTTTGGTGGTTACTCATGAGTTGGATTTTACTAAAGATTATTTTAACAGAATTTTTAGATTGGATAATGAATTTGTTGAGGTGAAACATGTTTGAGATGTTTTCATATGATTTTATGAGAAGGGCTTTTATCGTGGGGATATTAGTGTCGATTATTGTTCCTTTGATTGGAACTTTTGTCGTTAACAAGAAAAACTCCATGGTAGGAGATGCTTTAAGTCATAGTTCATTGGCCGGTGTTGCGTTGGGGCTTATTTTCGGAATAAATCCTGTTATTGCGGCGATCTTCGTGTGCGTGATTGCAGCTTTTGGTATAGAAATCATCAGAAAAAACTTCGCTAAAAGTTCCGACTTGTCAACTGCGATTGTGATGAGTAGCGGTATAGGACTTGCGGCAATCTTGTCCGATTTTGTTCCTGGTGCTGCTAATTTTCAATCATTTATGTTTGGATCTATTGTAGCTATTCCGGATATTGAATTGTACACGGTTATTATTGTGAGTTTTATTGTTATTGTGACTTATGTGATGTTGTACAAAAAATTAGTGTATATTATTTTCGATGAAGATGGAGCTAGATTGTCTAATATTAACGTAGGACTTATCAATAAAATATTTACTTTTTTAATAGCTATCACTGTTGCTATTGCGTCTAGAACTGTCGGCGCACTTATGGTTTCAAGCTTGATGGTTATTCCTGTGTCTTGCGCAATAATGGTATCTCATTCTTTTAAAAGAACTGTGATTAATTCGTCACTATTTGGAGTTTTGTTCACAATTATCGGAATTAATATGTCTTATTATTTTCAATTAAAACCAGGTGGATCAATCGTGTTAACAGGACTTCTAGTTCTGATAATTTTGATGATAGTAAATAAATTTAGAAAAAATAATTAACTGTAAACACTGCATTATAAATTTTGAATTAATTTATTTTGTGGTGTTTTTTGGTGTATAAAACGTTGTAATTTGCAATTTTTACAAGTATAATAAAAGGATAGGAGGCGATAGCATGAACAAAATGATTAAAAAAATAATGATATTAACATTGGGAACATTAATACTAACTTTTGGTTTTTTCTTCTTTATAATGCCTTTTAATTTAACTATTGGTGGAATTTCTGGTATTGCGATAAGTTTGAACGCTTTTGTTCCACAAATTCCAACGGGTATTTTCGTTATGATTATGGATACTATTTTGTATATTATAGCGTTTATTATTCTGGGAAAAAGCTTTGGAGTTTTGTCGATATATTGTTCTTTTATTTTTGCAAGTTCAACGACGTTACTTGAAATTTTGCTACCAAATTTCAAACCTTTGACAGATGATATTTTGATTAATTTGATTTTTGGAATTATTATTTCAGCTGCTGGTATGGCGTTGGTTATCAACCAAGGAGCATCAACTGGTGGTACGGATATTATCGCTATGATAATTAGAAAATATTTTTCAATTGATGTGGGTAAATGTATGCTTGTAGCAGACTTTTTTGTAGTGTTGCTTGGTATGTACACTTTCGGAACAAAAAGTGGTATGTATGCTATGCTTGGTATTTGCATCAACTCAATTGTCATTGACAAGGCTATCGCTGGTCTAAATACAAGAGTAAATATGATGATAACAAGTGATAAATACAAGGAAATTAACGCTTATATTATAGATCAAATTTCGAGAGGATCCACAATTTATAAAGCAGTTGGTGGTTTTTCTGATAATGAAAAATTTGTTATCAATACGATTGTTTCAAGAGGAGAGTATATTAAGATTAAAAACTACGTAAAATCTATTGATCCTAAGGCATTCGTATGTATTTCGTATGTCAGTGAAGTGGTTGGTGAAGGATTTACTTATGATCCAGTGGATAATCCAGAGCTTGAAATACTTCCTGGTGGAATGAGTTAGAATGGAGAAGAAATGTATAAATTAGGACAAAGAGAGAATTTGAAAATTGATAAGATAAACACGGAAGTTTTGTTGAAAAAAGATAACGAAAATAATTTTGTTAGAATGAATGTAGACGAACTTTCCGGAGAAAAAGTTGGCGATATTGTCGATGTATTCATTTACAACGATAATAAAAAACTTATGGCAACAAAGAAACAACCTAAGATTGAATTGGGTAAGATTGCAAGACTGGAAGTAAAAGATATTACGAGAATTGGTGCTTTTTTGGATTGTGGCTTAGACAAGGATATTTTGTTGCCTTTTAAGGAGCAAACTTCAAAATTAGTAAAGGGTCAAAAATATTTGGTGTATTTGTATATTGATAAGTCGAATAGATTGGCACTTACCATGAGAATTAAAAATTTATTGAAAAACGACAGTGGCTATGTGAAGAACGACTGGGTGGAAGGCGTTATATACAACATAGTGGACGGCTTAGGAGCTTTTGTAGCTGTAGATAATAAATATGAAGGGCTTATTCCTTCAAGCGAATTAACGGGCGTTGTGGACCTTGGAGAGGAAGTCAAGTGTAGAGTTACGGATGTGAAGTCTGATGGAAAATTGGATTTGTCATTTTTTGAACCTGCATATAAGCATATCTCATCAGATGCTGATGTTATTTTGGAAGAACTTAAAAACTCTGATGGATTCATTAATTTTAACGATAAAACAGACGCCAACAGAATTAAATCGGTATTTAATATGTCAAAGTCTAGTTTTAAAAGAGCTGTTGGAAGACTATTAAAAGAAAATATGATACAATTTTATAAAGACGGAATAAAATTAACTAGTAAAGGGAGAGGTAATAATGGAAGACAACAAAGATAAAATATTAGCAGTAGTAAATGGTGAAGAAATTAAACAATCAGAAGTTGATAATTTTATTCAAGCTTTAGGTTATAGAGGAGCGCAATTCAATAATGAAGAAGGAAGAAAAAGATTAACTGATGAGTTAATCAACAGAAAGCTTTTATTCTTTGATGCTAAGAAATCTGGCTTGGATAAAGATGAAATATATGTAAAAGAAGTCAAAAAACAATCAGAAGAATTGTTGAAGGACTTTGCGATGGCTAACATAATCAATTCTGTTCGTGTATCTGATGAAGATTTGAAGGAATATTATGAAAGCCACAAGGATAGTTTCAAGGTTCAACCAACATTTACAGCTTCTCATATTTTAGTTGAATCTGAAGATTTGGCTAACGAAATCAAAGAAAAAATCGATAACGATGGTGATTTTACGGAATTAGCAAAAGAATACTCTACTTGTCCATCAAAAGAACAAGGTGGAGATTTGGGAACATTCCAACAAGGTCAAATGGTTAAAGAATTTGAAAATGCTTTGCTTGAAAATGAAATTGGTGATATTGTAGGACCTGTTAAAACACAATTCGGTTATCACATTATCAATATCAAAGATAAAACTGAAGGAAAAGTAAAATCTTTTGAAGAAGCAAAGAACGAAGTGAAACAAACACTATTACAATTAAAACAACAACAAGCATATATTGATGCTACAGACAAATTACAAAAAGAATACAAAATAGAAAAATTTTATTAATAATAATTGGAGAAGTTAAATGAATAATCTTAAGAAGAAGATAGTAGCTTTATGTTTAGCATTTAGTATGATGTTGAGTACAGGCACTGCTGTATTTGCAAAGGAACAAGATGATAATGCAAGTCCTACAAAAGTACAATCAACTATGAATAGGATTGAAGGACGCGATAGATTTGCCGTTGCAAATAAAGTAATGGAAGATTATTATCAAAACTCTAAAAAAGTCGTGCTTGTATCCGCGATAAAATTTCCTGATAATATCAGTTCTACTGTTATGAGTCAAGGACAAATCCCGATATTATACACTTATTCAGATAAATTAGACGCTTCCACTGAAAAACTTTTAAAATCAAAGGATTTGGATGAAGTTATAATTATAGGTGGAGAAAAATCTGTAAGTAAGGCTGTTCAAAATCATATAGAAAATGATTTGAAAATAAAAGTTGTTAGATATGCTGGATATGACAGATATGCAGTTAATGCCAAGATAGTTTCTGAAAAGTTCGCTAGTAAAAATGCTGAAAAACAAAACTTGGTTGTAGCTAGTGGTGAAGTATTTGCAGATGCTATTAACGCCACATCTTTGGCACAAAAACACGATGCGCCAATATTATTGGTATCAAAAAACAAAATTTCTAGCGACACAAAAGATTATTTGCAATCTTTCTATAAAGGAAATATAGGTAAAATTTTTGTAGTCGGTGGACAAAATACAGTTTCAGAAAAAGTACTACAAGAAATCAAAGCTATTACTAATGTAAAACCACAAAGAATTTTTGGCTCTAACAGATATATGACATCTGTCAGAGTTGCGAACGCAAGTTTTACTGCACCAACTAAAGCAATATTTGCTAGTGGTGAAGTTTTTGTAGATGCATTGGTAGCTGCACCACTTTCACAAAAATTAAAAGCTCCAATACTTTTGGTTTCAAAATCTTCTATAACAAGTGATGTAAAATCGTATATTGGTAGCAATTCTTTTGAAGAAATGTACATTGTCGGTGGAAAGAATACAGTCTCTGAAAAAGTAAAAGATTTGATTTTGGATAATAAATCAGACGAAACTGTTACAACTGATCCAAAATATCCAGGGAAAAAAGTTATTCGTAGAAAGCCATTACCAGGATTAGAAAATGAACAAGAATTTCCAGTTCAAATCAGTGACGATACGATTGTAATGGTACGTGGTCATTATGATGATAAAATGGCAGATGAAATATTAACACTTTTGAATCAATATCGTAAAGAAAATGGTTTAAAAGAATTGAAACAAGATAATTCATTAACACCAGTTGCAAAGACAAGGGCAACGGAAATTGTTCATTTGTTTGAACACGTTAGACCAAGAGGTGGGCTAGTAACAGATATTTCTAACATCAATGGAGAAAATATCTACAACGGACCATACACTGCAAGTGGTGCAATGGAAGCCTGGAAGAATTCTCAAGGACACAACGAAAATATGTTGAGAGAAGTATTCACAAGAGTTAAAGTAAAAGTATTCGTTACAAAAGCGTATTATGAAGATTCCGATCAAACTTATGACAGATATTACGCAGTTCAAATATTTGGAATCTAATATTAGAGTTAAGAAATGAAAGTCGATGTAAAAATCATCGATTTTCTTTTTTTTTTTTTTGAAATTTGGGTATAATATTTGTAATATATCAAGTTATCGCAGGAGGAAACAATGCTAAAATATTTACATAAAAAACTAATCAGAAACAAAACATATTTTTTCGTGATATTATTGTCGTTAATAATGTGCTTCGCGACTATATTTTTACAAATGCAAAAGTCAACATATTTTGAGTTGGACAGAATTAAAGAAATAGAATCCAGCACGGATAGTTTGATTGCGTATTTTTTGAAAAACAAACGAAGTGGCAAAAAATTAAATCCAAAGTTAAGCGTTGAAGAAAATGAAAAAATATATGATACAGAATTAAAATATTATGGGAAATTATCGGATAATTTGTACGAGATAGACAATTTTATGTCGACAAATACGAATAAATCATCGTTTGGAGAATACAGTAGGAAATACGATGCTAAATCAATCTATACTCACGAACAAAATGTTTTAGAACTTTTAGGAGAATTGGATTCTCATACTGAATACAAAAAAATAAAAGTAGATAAAGACTACATTAATTTTATTAAACACAGGAATGCCGATAATTCAACAAAAACAAACGGAATTATTAATGAATATAAACAGTTGAATTTTGCGGCAATTATTTCTAAACAATCGTCTATTTTATTCGGCGTAGTGCCGGCAGCTTTTTTAGCAATATTTCTAATAATTTCCCTGGAAAATGACGATGTATTGAAGAAGTTACCATTCAAAAATATTTCAATTACGAAGAATAGATTTCTTATGAGTCTATTAATTTACGTAGTGTATATTGTCTCTGTTTTATTATTCCTATTGTTAATTAGCACAGTATTTCTGGATGGTTTTGGCAAATTTGATTACTACCACATATCTGTACTTGAAAGATACAAATTCTTAACTGAAAAACAGAACTTAGGATTTGTGAAGTTGGAGTATTTGAAACCTTACGAAATCTTGTTGCGAGCAATTGTAACTTTGGTTTTATCTTCTACTTTTGTATTTGGAATATTATCATTTGTTAAGAAAATTTTCACATCAAAAACAATGGAGATGGTTTGTTCTATTATTGTTATTGGTGGTTTTGTTGGTGATTTGTTACTGTTCAATCACAGATTCAATCCACTATTCATAACTAAATATTTTTCTTGGATGCAAATTGTATGCTTGTTGTTGATGGATATAATTCTTTTAGTTTGCTGTTTCAGTGTCAAAGATAGAGCGAAAAAAGAAAAAGTATCCTACAGAAAAGTTGACACGACTAGTGTGAAGGGGTTGGTGTTAACTAATATAATTTCCAAGCAAATGGTTGTGTTTATTGTGGTTTCAGTTGGATTGTTTTCGTTATTTACGGCTTTTAAAACTGAAAAATACAATAAATTACGTGAAGAAGGAGAGCAAGTTTACAAGAATTACTTAGCTTTTGGAGAATCCTATAAGGCGAAGATTTTAAATGATCCTTATATGACAGACGCGGAAATTAAACAAAATCTAGAAAATTTTGAAAAAGAATTTGAAGGCGGAATCAAAGAATACAGAGTGTACATCAATAGAGAAAAAGATCCAGATAAATTCTACAAATTTTATCAAGACAAATTGACATCTGGGGATTTGAGGTTCGATCAAAGTAGTGGTTTCATGGACAAGAGCGATTCATTGAGTATGTACACAAAACGATATATGTACGATAAGCTTGAAATATTAAAGAATATGAAGGTGACTCCTTCTAATAGATTATACGATGGAATATATAATGTGGATTACAATCCAGAAGATGGAGTTAAGTATTTGAAGATAAAAGACAGAATATTTTCATATTTGTTTAATGGAAGTAGTGAGGGGATTTCTGGGATTAATCTGTTGTACGACTTATTCTACACAAAATTCAATGTTTTTGTGACATTATTATCCGCTTGTTTGTTTGGAAGTTTGCTATCTAGAAATAAGAAAATTATAGAAATACAAAAACTAACACCACTTAACATAAATTCTATTTACAGAAGAAATGTATTATCAAGTATTTTCAGCACGATAATTGGATTCTTAATTGTTTTGGTAATTGTATTTGCAATAGGATTAGCGCTTGGTGGAGTTGGCAATTCACAACTTCCGACAATGGGAATATCAAACATAATGTTCAGTGCAGAAGTTATGAGATACAGGGAATTTATCATCAAGAGTGTGATATTGTCTATACTAGTGTGTGCTTGTATATCAATGGTTATAAACCTTATAAAACTATTTATAGATAATAAAATGTCCAATTTGGTTATTGCACTGATTGTAATTTTATCAATAGGATTACCTTATATGGCGAAAATAGTTCCAGCATTTTTACCTTTATCTTATATTGATAGTTCGGGTATGGCGAATGGATTTATGTCATTTCATCAACAAAATGGATATTTAAATTTTATGCTTGGTGTGATATCAGTTATTTTATGGACTGTAGTGTTGTATTTTATTAGCAAGAAGAAATTTGAAGAAAAGAGGAAATAAATGTTACAAGTTATTGATTTAGAAAAGAAATACGGCGACAAAACTATATTAGATAAGGTTAATTTTGAGCTTGAAAAAGGAAAAATAAAAGCATTAGTTGGGCCAAATGGATCTGGTAAAACGACTTTGATGAACAGCATATCTAATTCTATAAAAGTTGACGGTGGAAAAGTAGTGATTGATGATGAACAATATAGTGATGAAAAAATCTTCAATAAACTGACTTTTTTCAGAGATGAAACTATCCTTGATGGCAATATGAAGGGCATAGATTACTTGGAATTAATCAAGAATGCTTATAACAAAAATTCAGATGATGTGAATAATATTTGCAAAAAATTTGAAATAGAAGGATTTGTAAATAAGAGAGTTGGAGAATATTCATTGGGAATGAAGAAAAAATTGATGCTTGCGATGTCATTCTTGCCAGGAAATGATTATGTTTTGTTAGATGAACCGTTAAATGGTTTGGATCCAACTAGTGTTATTAAAACGAAGAATTTCTTGAAAGACATTGCTAAACAAAATGTAGGAATTATTATATCAAGCCATGGGTTGAATGATTTGGATGATATAAGTCGTGATATTTTATTTTTGAAAGATAAGAAAATCTTAGAAGAAAAATTAGAATCTGTGAAATATTTGAATCTTTCAACTTCAAATGATGAACTTGTCAGAAAAACTTTGATAAATAACGGATATGAATACGAAAATAATTTGATTATTCTAAAAGATGAAAATATTAAATCAATTTTGAAGATTTTATCCCAATTGGATGTTGAGATTTTTAGTATAGACAAGAAATCAAAATCTTCTCAAGAAAGATACATGGAATTGTTTGAAATTTAATATAAAATGTATGAGACTTTGAGTTATAAGAGTCTCATTTTTTATTTAGAAGAAAATATTACTAAAAATGAAAAAATTTATAAAAATTGTTAAAAATTTGCGAAAATACTTGCGTTTTTTTCATTTGTATTGTAAAATATTATAGGTTATTATAAATATGTTAAGTTTTTTACATATAAATAAAGAAAAAAGGAGATTAGTAAAACTATGAGTAAAACTGAAAAGAAAAAACTAGGATTAATACCAAAATTATTAATCGCGATCGGATTAGGTACTTTAGCTGGTTTGTATATGCCTCAATGGTTTGTAAAAACTGCAGTAACATTCTCGTCAATGTTCGGAGCATTCTTAAACTTTGTTATTCCTCTTATGATTATCGCTTTTGTAACGAAAGGAATTGCTGATCTTGGAGAGGGAGCTGGAAAATTATTATTAGTAACTGTTGTAATTGCTTATGCATCTACTATTGTTGGGGGATCATTATCATACGTTATGAGTTCAAATATATTCCCAGCATTTATAAGTCCAGATCAAGTTTCTAAGATTCAAGCTTCAACCAAAATAGGAATGGATCCATTTTTTGAGGTTCCAATTAAACCATTTTTTGATGTAACTTCATCGATTATTTTTGCATTTATGATGGGAATTGCAATTTCATGGTTAAGGAAACAAGGCAAAGGTGAATTTTGTTATGGATTAGTTGGAGAATTTAATGACATAATAACAAAAGTATTATCGACTGCAATTGTACCATTATTACCTTTCTTTATTTTTGGTAATTTTTCAAAAATGGCATTCACAGGATCTGTATTTGCAGTGCTTTCAATTTTCTGGAAGATATTCTTATGTGTAATTGCACTTCATTTAATATATGTATCAGTATTATTTGTAATAAGTGGCATTTACACAAAGAAAAATCCTATAAAACTTATCAAAAATCAAATCAAGGGATATTTGACAGCGATAGGAACTCAATCATCTGTTGCAACAATTCCGGTAAACTTGGAATGTGCTAAACAAAACTCAGTAAGTAAAAATATTAGAGATTTTGTAATTCCATTGGGAGCTACGGTTCATATGCCAGGTTCAATGATTACAATTACTGCTTGTACTTTTACAATATTAACAATGTATGGAATGGATCATTCTTACTTACTAATGTTAAGATATATGGCAATTCTTGGAATAGCTATGGTTGCTGCACCAGGAGCTCCGGGTGGAGCAGTTATGAGTGCTTTGCCATTTTTGCCAGTAGTTGGAATTCCATCAGAAGGTGAACTTGCATCATTATTGATTACACTTTATTTGACACAAGATTCATTTGGAACTGCTGCGAATATTTCTGGGGATACTGCAATCTCTGTAGCTATCGATAAAATATTCAACAGACATATTGTAAAGAACGATGAATACAAAGACGGTTTCAATGAAAAAGTAATAAATGAAGAAGATTTATAAAGAATTTTTTGGCTAGGCTCTGAGAGCCTAGTTTTTAATTGAAAGATTTTTATTTTTTGAAATTTTTTAAAAATCAATGCGAATTATTGTTTATTGAATTAAACAGACAGATGATATATAATGTTAAAGTAAAACATATGTTCAAGGGGTGAGTTATGGAATTTAAATTACATTCAAAATTCAAGCCAACAGGTGATCAACCACAAGCGATTGATAAACTTGCAAATGGTTTGGAAAATGGAAAAAATCATCAAATTTTAAAAGGAGTTACTGGTTCAGGTAAAACTTTTACGATGGCAAATATTATTCAAAAAGTTCAAAGGCCGACTTTGGTTATAGCTCACAACAAAACTTTGGCATATCAGTTAGCTAGTGAGTTTAGGGAATTTTTTCCAGAAAATGCAGTTGAATTTTTCGTTTCGTATTACGATTATTATCAACCAGAAGCATATGTTGTTCAATCAGATACTTATATTGAGAAAGATTCAAGTATCAATGAGGAATTGGACAAGCTTCGCCATAGCGCTACGATGAGTTTGTTTGAAAGAAGAGATGTTATTATTGTGTCTTCTGTTTCGTGTATTTATGGTTTGGGAGATCCAATTGATTACGAAAATTTGGTTATATCTTTGCGCCCAGGAATGGAAAAAGATAGAACTGAAGTTATGAAAAAATTAATCGACATTCAATACGTTAGAAATGATATTAATTTTACCAGAGGAACTTTCAGAGTCAGAGGAGATAGCTTGGATATTTTCCCAGCATCAAGTGGTGAAAAAAGCGTTAGAATAGAATTTTTCGGTGACGAAATAGATAGAATTACTGAAATAGATGCGTTGACTGGAGAAATCGTCGGAGAAAGAAATCACGTTGCAATATATCCAGCAAGTCACTATGCAACAACTCAGAAAAAAGTTGAAAAAGCTATCGTAACTATAGAAGAAGAATTAGAAGATAGATTAAAATACTTTAAAGATCACAATAAATTGTTGGAAGCTCAAAGATTAGAGCAAAGAACGAGATATGATATAGAAATGTTAAAAGAAATGGGATTTTGTACTGGAATAGAAAACTATTCAAGACATATGTCCCAGAGAAAGCCTGGAAGCAGACCTTACACTCTTATCGACTATTTCCCAAAAGATTTTGTGACAATGATAGACGAATCACATGTTACTGTTCCTCAAATCGGAGGAATGTATGAGGGAGATAGGTCCAGAAAAACCAGCTTGGTTGATTATGGTTTCAGATTGCCTTCTGCATTGGACAATCGTCCTTTGAGATTTAATGAATTTGAATCGATGATGAATCAAGTAATATATGTGTCGGCAACTCCAGGAAAATATGAAAAAGCAAAAACTAATGAAGTAGTTGAACAAATTATCAGACCTACGGGATTATTAGATCCCAAAATTGAAGTTCGTTCTACAAAGGGACAAATCGATGATTTGGTTAGTGAAATCAATAAAATTATTGAAAAAGGTGAACGTGTTCTGATCACAACCCTTACTAAAAAAATGAGTGAAGACTTGACACGATATCTTGAAGATTTGGATATAAAAGTAACGTATTTGCATTCAGATATTGATACGATTGAAAGAATGGAAATCATCAGAGATTTGAGAGAAGGAAAATACGATGTACTTGTTGGTATCAACCTTTTGAGAGAGGGTTTGGATTTACCAGAAGTTTCTCTGATTGCGATTTTGGATGCTGATAAGGAAGGTTTCTTGCGTTCAGAGACTTCTCTTATACAAACTATCGGTAGAGCAGCTAGAAACTCAAATGGTCACGTTATAATGTACGGTGATACGATTACTAGGTCGATGGATGTGGCTATAACAGAAACTAATAGACGTAGAGAAATACAAGAAGAATACAACGAAGAGCACAACATTATTCCAACTACTATTAATAAATCTGTTAGAAAAAGAATCCAAAATACTTTTGTGGCAGAAGAAAATGAAAATTATGATGCTAATAAAGTTACGGAGTTTTCAAAGGACGAAATCGAAGTTATTATTGAAAATTTGAACACAGAAATGTTAAAAGCTGCGGAAGAATTAGATTTCGAAAGAGCTGCTACACTTAGAGATCAAATAAGAAACTTGAAAAACACTTACTAAAGGAGCAAAATGAGCAAAGATAAAATTATTATAAAAGGTGCAAAGGAGAATAACTTAAAAAATGTGGACCTTACCATTCCTAGAAATAAAATGGTCGTGTTCACTGGATTGAGTGGATCGGGTAAATCTTCTTTGGCATTTGATACTATATATGCGGAAGGACAACGAAGATATGTAGAATCTTTGAGTTCTTATGCACGTCAATTTTTAGGGCAAATGGATAAACCAGATGTAGAATATATTGAAGGATTGTCGCCTTCAATTTCTATCGACCAAAAAACAACTAACAATAACCCACGTTCAACAGTGGGAACTGTTACAGAAATATACGATTATTTTAGACTACTTTTTGCAAGAGTGGGAACTGCTTACTGTCCAGTTTGTGGGAAAGAGATCGTCAGTCAAACTGTCGACCAAATTGTAGACAGCGTGAAAGAATTAGAGGAACGTTCCAGAATTCAGATTTTGAGTCCTGTAGTAAAAGATAAAAAGGGTGAATTCAAGAAACTACTTCAAAATTTAAGAAAAGATGGTTTCATAAGAGCAATTGTAGATGGTGAGCAAGTTGAATTAGCTGAGGAAATCGAACTTGATAAAAATAAAAAACACGATATTGATGTAATTGTCGACAGAATTATCATAAAAGACGGAATTGATTCAAGGCTTACAGATTCAATAGAAACTGCTCTTAGATTATCTGAAAATAATGTAAAAGTTGATGTAATTGGTAAAGACGTAATTTCCTACAGTACATCGATGAGTTGTCCAGATGGACATATTTCTTACCAAGAATTAGAGCCAAGAGATTTTTCTTTCAATAATCCATTTGGGATGTGTCCGCATTGTAATGGACTTGGTTTTCATAAAAAGGTTGATGAAGATTTGGTAATTCCTAATAAAGATTTGTCGATTTTACAAGGAGCAATAGATCCTTATCAATCTTCTAAACCAGGTGGATATTATTTTGAAATAATAAAAGCAATAGCTGATTCTTATGATTTTCCATTGGACAAACCAATAAAAGAAGCTCCAAAGAATATGATTAATGAAATTTTAAATGGATCGAAGAAAAATCTCTCATTTATTTTTGATAGTCATTTTTCTGGACGAAAAAAATTCAACGGTAAATTTGAAGGAGTTTTGAAAAACTTAGAAGAAAGATACAATAGAAGTACGACAGATTCTATGCATCAAAAAATTGGTGAATACATGACTGACGTTGAATGCGATTATTGTCATGGAGCTAGATTAAAAGATGAGTATTTGTCAGTTCGCATAAATGAAAAAAATATTTACGAAATATGCCAAATGCCTGTAAAAGATTCTCTTCAATGGTTCAAAGATTTGGAATTGGAAGAGTCCAAGAAATTTATTGGAGACGAAATATTGAAGGAAATTATAAGTAGACTTCAATTTTTGAACGATGTTGGGCTTGATTATTTGACTTTGGATAGATCTGCTTCCACTTTATCAGGTGGAGAATCTCAGAGAATTAGATTGGCAACACAAATTGGATCTGCATTGGTCGGCGTTGTCTATGTATTAGATGAACCTTCAATCGGACTTCATCAAAGAGACAATGACAAATTGATTAAGGCGCTTAGAAATTTGACGGATATTGGAAATACTTTGGTTGTAGTTGAACACGATGAAGATACGATGAAAGAATGCGATTATCTTGTTGACATCGGACCGGGGGCTGGTGTTCATGGAGGCGAAATCGTAGCTTGTGGAACTATTGATGATATTATAAAAGAAAAAAGATCCATTACAGGGAAGTATTTGTCGGGCGAATTGGCAATTCCTGTTCCGGAACAAAGACGAAAACCAAATGGATATTTAGAATTTAAAGGTTGCAAAGAAAATAACCTAAAGAATATAAATGCGAAATTTGCACTTTCATGCTTCAACTGTGTTACAGGAGTTTCAGGATCTGGCAAATCTTCATTGGTCAACGAAGTTGTCTACAAGAAATTAGCCAGAGATTTGAATAATGCGAAGATGAAAAATGGTAAATTCAAATCAGCCACTGGAATTGAAAATTTGGATAAAGTTGTACAAATAGATCAATCTCCGATTGGTAGAACTCCACGAAGTAATCCGGCAACTTATACAAAAGTGTTTGATTTGATAAGAGATTTGTTTGCATCGACTCCTGAAGCAAATATGAGAGGATATCAAAAAGGAAGATTTTCATTTAACGTAAAGGGTGGAAGGTGTGAAGCTTGTAAGGGCGATGGAACTATAAAAGTAGAAATGCACTTTTTACCAGACGTTTATGTTCCTTGTGATGTTTGTAAAGGAAAAAGATACAACAGAGAAACTTTGCAAGTAAAATACAAAGGCAAAAATATCGCTGATGTATTGGATATGACAATTGATGAAGCGTTAGAATTTTTTAGAAATTTCCCACCAATTAAAAACAAATTGCAAACTTTACAAGATGTAGGTTTGGGATATCTTAAATTAGGACAATCTTCAACTGAATTATCCGGTGGAGAAGCGCAAAGAGTAAAACTTGCCAGTGAATTATCTAAAAAAAGTACAGGAAAAACTGTATATATTCTGGATGAACCAACTACGGGTCTTCATTCAGCAGATATTGATAAATTAATTGAAGTCTTGCAAAGACTTGTGGATCAAGAAAATACCGTTATTGTTATTGAACATAATCTTGATGTTATTAAGGTCGCGGATTATATTATCGATTTGGGACCTGAAGGAGGAAATGGTGGAGGACAAGTTATCTTCCAAGGCACTCCTGAAAAATTAATTAGTAAGAAAAATTCATATACTGGTCAATATTTGGCTCCAAAATTGAATCGTTAAATTTTTGTAATAATCACCTTCTGATTTTTAGTGTATAATAAAAGTTAAGAAGGTGATTTTTATGTACAATATTATGGTTGTCGACGACGAAAAAGACATAGTAAAAGCCATAGAAATATATTTGAAAACAGATAATTACAATGTGTTGAAGGCTTATAATGGTTACGATGCATTAGAATTAATGGAAAAGAATAAAATAGATTTATTTTTGGTAGATATAATGATGGAAGGAATGGACGGATTAGAACTAACACAAAAAATAAGAGAAGTATCCAATGCGCCAATCATAATTTTGTCTGCAAAAAGCGAACTGAATGATAAGGTTATGGGATTGAATTTGGGTGCTGACGATTATATTACGAAACCTTTTGATGCCGTAGAATTATTGGCTAGAATCAAATCTTGTTTGAGAAGATTAGAACTTAGCAAAGACAATTCTCTAAATGGCAATGTATTTTCGGCTGGAAGATTGACAATCAACGACGACAAAAAAGAAGTGTTGATAGATGGCGAAGAAATAAAGTTAACTCCATATGAGTACGGAATAATTTTACTTTTATTAAAAAACAAAGGTGTAGTATTCACATCAGAAGAAATTTATGAAAATGTGTGGGAAGCTCCACCTTATGATGTCAAAAAAATAGTTTCAGTCCACATATCAAGACTCAGAGAAAAAGTTGAAATCAATCCTAGAAGACCTGATTTGATTAAATCAGTGTATGGAATGGGATATAAGATAGAGGATATTTAATGATAAATTGGATAAAGAAAAGTTTTAGATCTATCGATGGTTATGTTGAAAAACAATTGGTAGATCTACTACTGTATTTTAGTTTTGGTTTTATTCTTGTATTCACTGTATCATTTTTTATTGAAAATATAATTAATGTATATAATTTTTCAGTTGCCATAACGTTGATATATGCGATGCTTGCTTTCTTTTATTCAATGGTTAAGGTAGTAAGGACTATTTACAAAAAGAAAAAGAATGCATTTTTAATATATCAATTCATTAGTAATTTCAAAGGAAAATACTACAATATTTATGTTGAGTCATTATTAACTTTGATTTTTTTTATGTATACTATGGCGACAATTATGGTCACAAACAGGAATTTGTTTGGAATTGTATTTATCGGTGCAATTTTAGCGAAGATTTACATATCAATTTTGATTAATAATCTTGGAAAAATACTGCTTAACAAAAAAGTTGAGGCTATGTATTCTGGAAAAGATATTGATGTGTTTATTGACGACGAAATTTACAAAGACTCTGTGTATTTGATTAACCATTTACATGATTCGGTTATTAGTACAATGCAAGATAAAATCAATTCAGAAAAAATGAAAACTGAATTGATTACAAATATTTCACATGATATCAAAACACCTTTAACTTCTATTATAAATTACGTTGATTTGTTGAATCACGAAACTGATGAATCGGAAAAGAAAAGATATATTGAAATTCTAGAATATAACGCTAAAAGATTGAAAACTATGGTAATAGATTTGATTTATGCTTCTAAAACTGGAACGGGAAATATTGATATTGAAATGGAAGTTGTGGAACTAAATGAATTAGTATTGCAAGTTTACGGTCAATTTGATTCTGATTTCAATAAGTTGGGACTGGATTTCGAATATAGTGATAAAAGAAAAACAGTATTGATGATGACAGATGGTGCAAAGTTATCTCGTGTAATAGAAAATATTTTTAGTAACATTGTGAAGTATTCAAAACCTAACACAAAAGTATATGGTGAATGTGATGTAGTCGATGACAATATTATTCTGAAATTTTCTAATGTATCCAAGAATAAGATTGAAGTGAGCGCAGAAGAATTGATGGGGCAATTTGTAAGAGGGGAAAGGTCTCGCCATTCTGAAGGTAGTGGACTTGGTTTGTACATTGCGAAGAATTTGATAGAATTGCTTGGAGGAACAAGTAAAATATCAATTGATGATGATAGATTTATTTATGAGATTAATTTTAAAGTAACTAGAAAGAAGAAAGTAAAATAGAATACAAAATTACATGATCCACATTGCCACCCCGCTTTAATTTATTTATTATAGCGGGGATTATTTTTATATAACTTCAATTAATATTAATTATTTTCCGGATAAAAAAGATTTATTCCCAATTCCGAGAAATTCTCTTTAATTTGAGAATCTAAATTCTGGTCGGTAATAATTCCATCAACTTCATTAAAATTACAAACTCTAATAGTTGCTGTATTTCCAAATTTTGTACTATCAGCTACACAAAATGTTTTTGAGGAGACCTGCTTCATTGTAGTTTTTATATCATATTGATCAAATCCATAATCCATAATTCCGTGTTTCAAATTTATACCACTTGCACTCATAAAAAATATATCAGGATGGTACATTTTGATAAAATTTATTGCTGATAATCCGTATGTAAATAAATCTTTATTATTAAGTCTTCCAGAAGCAAGTAATATTTTGATAGAAGGATTAGTAGCTAATATTTGTGCTATTGACAGAGAGTTCGTTATACATGAGATATTGTTAAATTGTTTTATTAATGATTTAGATATTTCTACATTTGTCGTACTGTCGTCTAGAGCTATCATAGAACCTTCTTTAACAAAGTCAGTAGTTATAGTAGCTAAATTTATTTTTTTTTCAATGTTGATTGTTTTTCTTGTAATCAAATCAAATTCTGGAATGTTTTCGTCAATTAAAATAGCACCTCCATAAACTCTTTTTAATTTATTTTCATTTTCTAATGTTTCTAGATCACGGCGTATAGTTTCAGGAGTAACATTAAAATTTTTCGATAAATTTTGGACTGTGATGCTACCATGTTTATTTAAATCTTGTAATATTTTATTTAATCTATCATTTTTTAGCATAGTATTTTAAAATTTTCACCTCATTTTTATTATAGCATATTAAAAATAATTTTTATGTTTTTATTTTAGCTTATTTACGTATATTTTACCAATACATTAATATTTTTTAACACCTAAAGATTATTATAAGATTAGGAAACAAAGATAAGCAAAAACAAAACAACAAAAACAAATATAAAATTGTGAAAAACACATAATAAGGAGGTTAAATGAGCAAAATTTCTCTAAGAAATATTTACAAAAGATATGAAAATAGCAAAAAATCTGCGGTTACCGACTTTAATTTAGAGATAGAAGATAAAGAGTTCATAGTTTTTGTAGGGCCTAGTGGTTGTGGAAAATCTACTACACTCAGAATGATTGCTGGATTGGAAGATATATCTGAAGGTGATTTATTTATTAATGGAAAAAAAATGAACGATGTTGCTCCTAAGGATAGAGGAACGGCCATGGTATTTCAAAACTATGCATTATATCCTCATTTAAATGTTTATGACAATATCGGATTTGGTTTAAAAATCAGAGGTGTTGACAAAAATACAAGAGATAAGAGCATTCGAAAAACAGCTGAAATGTTAAGTTTGACACCTTATCTTAAAAGAAAACCTATTGAGTTATCTGGTGGTCAACGTCAAAGAGTTGCATTAGGGAGAGCAATAGTAAAAGAATCTGAAATATTTTTAATGGATGAACCTTTGTCAAATTTGGATGCAAAGTTAAGAATTCACATGAGAAAAGAATTAGTAGAATTACAACAAAATTTAGGTTCTACAGTTATTTATGTAACACATGATCAAACAGAAGCAATGACCATGGCAAGTCGAATTGTTTGCTTAAAAGATGGGATTATTCAACAAGTCGGGACGCCGGAAGAACTTTACTCTAATCCTAATAATATGTTCGTCGGGGGATTTTTAGGGTCTCCACCGATGAATTTTATAAAAGGGAAAATTGAAGACGCGAAATTCTATGATGAATCAAGTAATTATATATGCGATGTTAACCAAGATTCTGCTAAAGATGTTGTATTAGGAATTAGACCCGAGAACATCAAAATTTCTAATAATGATTCAGGAATTAAAGTTCCGGTGAAGTTAATAGAATTGCTTGGTGCTGATTATAATATTCACGCTGAGTTATATGGAAATAAAATTACTATAAATACAGATGCTAATAGGTATATAAAAGATAAGGACGAATTAAACATTGTATTTGATGCAAATAAATTATTGTTTTTTGATTCAAAAACAGAAATGAGATTATTTTTGGAGGATTAATATGGACAATGTAAAAAGTGTAACAAAGCATCAAGATAATAATAGAAAAATAAAAGATATTAAAAGAAATAGTTTGAATGTTCCTAACTTCATAATATATATACTTATTCCATTATTACCATTATTGGTTTTCTGGTTCATTCCAATGATTATTTCTTTTCTGATAAGTTTTACCGATTGGGATTATATTAGTCCAAAATTTAATATAATTGGTTTAAAAAATTATTCAGAGATACTTAAAAGTTCAGAATTTTGGCAAGCTTTAAAGAATACAATTTTATTTGGTTTTGGAACAGTATGTCCGACTTTAATAATTGGTTTTCTAATGGCCCTAATAATCGAAAAAGTAAAAAAAGGAAAAGATATTTTTCAAGGATTTTTATTTTCGCCATGGATTACTCCAATGGTTGCAATGAGTATTGTATGGAGTTGGATGTTCAGGCCTAGTGTTGGATTAATTAATTATTGTTTAAAATTTTTGGGAGTTAATGGCCCTAATTGGCTAATGGATTCTAAATATGCGCTTATAGCTGTTATGATAGTTACTGTTTGGAAAACAGCTGGATGGGCGATGCTGTATTATTCAGATGCAATAAGTAAAATACCAAAAGATTTATTTGAAGTTTGTAATTTGGAAGGAGCAAACTCACTCCAAAAAATTAAATATATTTATTTTCCACTAACAATGAAAACGACATTGTTTCTAGGAATCATAAGTCTGATAAATTCAATTCAGGCTTATGATCAGATTTCTGTACTAACTAGAGGAGGTCCAGCTGGATCAACTAGAACATTATTATACTTATTTTATCAGATGGCATTTGAACAATTTAATATGGGCAAAGCTACAACTATTGCAATAATAATGGTAATTATCACAGGAATACTAGCTAGTATCATGTTCTATATGCAAAAGAAACTAGTAAAATAGGAGCTAAAATGAATAGAATAAAAAAAATAATCAATTTATTATTATTAGCGTTTGTAAGTATATTAGCTTTTTTTCCGCTATTATGGATGGCTACAAATTCTTTTAAAACAGCAAATAAAATTATTCAACAACCATTAAACCTGTTTCCTGAAGTATTAGATTTTAGAAATTTCATAGGTGCATTAGAAAAAGCACCATTCGATCTTTATATAATTAATAGTATTATAACAGCATTTGCAATAGTTATTTTACAACTATTGCTTGGGATTTTGATGGGATATGGGTTATCGAAGTTTGATTTCAAAGGTAAAAAGATTTTGTTTGGATCTATTCTCTTGACATATATGCTTCCAGCAGCAGCGACATATGTTCCGAGTTATGTTATTCTTGCAAAGATGAATTTAATTGATACAATACCAGGAATTATTATTTCTAATGTGGCAAGTGTGTTTACGATATATATGGTTTACCAAACTTTTTCTTCTGTACCTAAAGAAATGATAGAAGCAGCTGAGATGGATGGAGCAAATAATTGGCAAATACTATGGAAAGTTATGGTTCCACTTTCTAAATCTACAATATTAACAACAGCATTGATACAGTTTGTTATTATGTATAATAACTATATGTGGCCATCTCTAATAACAAACAGTAAAAAAAATTATCTCATAAGTGTGGGATTAAATATTTTCTTTAATTCAAAAGGGAATTTCACACAGAATTTACCGATGTTGATGGCTGCAAACACTATATCAGTATTACCACTATTAATTTTATTTTTAATTTTAAAGAAGTGGTTTATTGAAGGAATAAGCGATAGCGGAATAAAAGGATAAAAAATTAGGAGGGAAAAATGAGAAAATTAAGAAAAATTTCATTAATGATACTTTGTGGTATATTAATGCTTACAAGTTGTTCAGAATCTGCTAAAAAAGCACAAAATGAAAATAGCAGTGGTTCTAATGTTGCATCAGAAGATAGCAGCAAAAAGGAAAAGGTTGAAATTCAATTTTGGTATGGATTAGGGTCTGTTGCAGGTCAGACAATGGAATCAATTATTGCAGATTTTAATGCATCACAAGATAAAGTAAAGGTTGTAGGGGTACAACAAGCCGATTACAACGAAACGTATCAAAAAGTTCAAGCTGCAATAGCTGCTAAACAACCACCAGCAGTTTTTATAGGAAGTAAGATTTCTGAAATGGCTGAATCACAAATAGCTGTAGATTTATCCACATTTATGAATGATAAGACACCAGAATCTGATTATCTTGATGTACTAATGAAACCGGCAAAGATTAATGGTAAAATTTATGCGATACCTGCATATGGAACAACACAAGTAATGTATTATAGAAAAGATTTATTGAATAAAGCGGGCATTAAGCCAGAAGAGGCTTATTCTTCTTGGGAAAAAGTATATAAAGCATCTAAAGAAATACAAAAAAAAGGTGTTACAAAATGGGGACATCTTCCAATGTGGGGTGCTGATAATCTTATCGATATAGCTTTGAGCAATGGAGGATCAATCCTTAGTGAAGATGGAAAAAAAGTTACAATAAATTCACCTGAATGGATTGAATCTTGGGATTTTATTAGAAAACAAATTTTTGAAAACAAAACTGCAAAGATTGAATCCGGAGGACAAGGATGGGAATACTGGTACAGAACAATTGATAATGTGATGAACGGACAAGCTATGAGTTATACAGGATCTTCAGGGGACAAAGGTGATTTGGATTTTAAAATTATCGGATCATGTCCTCAACCAGGATTGAATGGAAAGCCAGGAAAACCACAAGCTGGAGGACATTATTTAGTTGTACCACAAGCAGCTTCTAAAGAACAACAACAAGCTGCATTTGAATGGATATCATACTTTACTAGTCCAAAAATTTCTGCGAAATGGTCAATGAAAACAGGATACATTCCAGTTAGAAAAAGCGCTATGGAGGATGAGGATTACAAAGCTTTTACAAAAGAAAATCCTTATGCAATTGTACCATATCAACAAGCGCTTAAAGCTACGCCAGTATTTGTTGACCCAACAAAAGGAAAGATTACTGATGCTTTGAGTATTGCAGCAGATAAAATTGAGTTACAAAATATTTCAACAAAACAAGCATTGGATGAAGCACAAAAAGTAGCTCAAGAAGCATTAGATAAGATTAATAATAAATAGATTGTTCGAATAGAAATTTGAATGAAATATGATAATTTTTGGAGATAATTAATGAAAGATCGATTACTGTCTAATAGTGATAAGAATATTTTCTTAGAAACAAATCTAAAAAAAAAATATGATAAAATTGTTTTCGATATCAAATGTAATGTAATCACTATATCGATAAGTTGGAGAAACAATAAAAATTTATTATTTATGTATTTATTTGGTCCGGACAAGAATTTGTATGGACAAATTGTTACTAATTCAAAAAATGGAAGAAGATGCATATCTACAATAAGGGATTATACTTCTCCTTGTTGCAAAACACTAAAATCAATTGAAACTTTTCAAGGTGAATGGACCATAGAATACGCAATTTATGGAGAAGTTGAGTCTAATATTGTAAATATACTAGTAAAAGAAGAGGATGAATTTAATCATAAATTAGAAGAAATAAGTTTAATTGAACGACCAAACATATCTGAACATACCATATCTGATGAAATGAAATGGTATGCAGGTGATTTTCATACACATACTATATTTTCAGACGGTAAAATGACAAGAGAAGAGAATAATGATATAGCGAAAAAACAGAATCTTGACTTTTTTATTCCAACAGACCATAATATTTTTCATTATAAATGGCCCAAATATGATGATGTATTCATATATCCAGGGGTTGAGATTACTTCAAGTTATGGACATATTAACTTATTGTTTTCAGAAAAAAATCCATTTGAAGAACATTCTATATATGAGATTGAGGACAAAACCTCACTTATAGAAATAATTAAGGAGGCTGAAAAATACTCTATAGTATCAATAAATCATCCATTCATGCCTCCTTGGAATTTTTTGCTAGACGATTTTCCACTTGAATATGTTAAAATCATGGAAATAATTAATGATCCAACATACAAAACATCCATAAATGCAACTAAAGATGCAATAGGCAAATGGAATTGTCTACTGAATGATGGATACAAGGTTGTAGGAATAGGAGGAAGTGACTCACATTTAAGACCAGATGAAAAATATACAAATTCTATATATCCTTCTATATTGGGAGATCCAAAAACATATTTATATTCAAAAAGTAATTCTTGGAATGATTTAAAACAAGCTCTTATACAGGGAGATGTCGTAGTATCGAGAAAAGATTTTATTGACCTTAACGCACACGGATTAAATAGAGAAAATAACTCTTTTGAAGGAAAAATATTTTTAGAAAGCAAGCTAACTAACGGAAAATTTCATGATCTCGATCTATATCATAATTGGATTGTTGATGGAAAGACAATTTTGAAAGAAAAAGGATTAGTATCAAAATTGGATCAAGAAATAGATTTAAAATATCATTGGATTAGACTCGATATAACTGACGATGATGATAATTTGTATGGGTTTACTAATCCGATATTCTTTAATCGAGATGAAAAAACTCAAAGTATGAAATACTGGAAAGACTTAATGGTAAAAAAAGATGAAAATTAGAGGGATAATATTTGATAAAGATGGTACGTTGATGGAATTTTCAGATTTATGGCAATGTGCAGTTGAAGAACTATTCAATGAATATTCATTATCTGAAGAAGTAAAAGAAGAAATAAGAGAAAAAATCGGAATAAAAAGTGATTTGACAATTAGAGAAAATAGTATTCTAGCATCAGGGACGATGAATGAATTATTTGAAGTGATTAGTATGTATATTCTAAATTCTGAGGATGAAATATATGAAAATATGGAAGAATTTTTTTCTGAATATTTAAAAAGTCATTCTAACATGATTAAAGAGACCTGCGATTTAGATGGATTATTCAATAAATTAAAAAATGATGGCATAAAAATCGGAGTAATTACTGCAGATAATTACCGTCAAGCTAGGTTTTGTTTTGAAATTCTTAAATTAGAAAAATATATTGAATTCTTAGGTAGTGGAGATAGATATTTGAATAAGCCGAATCCACAAGCGTTACAAGCTTTTTGTAAAAAATTTTCTCTAGATATAAATGAAGTTGCAGTTGTTGGTGACTCTGAAATAGATATGCAATTAGGAAAGCATGCTGGACTTTCAATAGGTGTTTTATCAGGTGTGGGAACAGAAAAAATGTTGTTAAATTCTGCTGACGTAGTTGTAAAATCACCATGTGATATATTATCTGTAATAGATAATTATAATAAACATCGATAATAAATTACTACCAAATATAATAAAGTAAAAGTATTACCTTATTTTTTGATCAAATCGATTTGTTTTAAAAGATAAACCACCTGATTGGAAATATGTTCTAATCAGGTGGTTTTTTGAATAAAGATTATAAAGTTTTATAATCGAGTGTTAGTTATCATTATTGTCCGATGAATCGTTATTGTTTCGCTTCCTATTGTTACCGTTTCTATTATTTCGATCATTTTTATCGCCGTTTTTTTCATCTTTATTATTTTTATCGTTGTCTTGTTCTTTTTTGTCAGTATTTTCCTCGTATTCTTTTGGTCTGAAAACATTAAATATTGTTCTATCAGAATAACCAGGCATACTATATTTCCAGTCTTTAGGAATAATGTTGTTATGTTCTGATGGTTTGTATGGAGGATCTCTTTTTATGAAAACTCCCCATCCTAATTCCCAAGGTGGAGTATTATCTGTAGCTAATTTTCCATCTACAACGTCAATTCTTCTAGATTCATACAAATCAGAAACTTCTGTAGGTTCTGTACCTGCTTTGTAGATTTCTTCTTTTACAATTCCACGAGGATCTCTCCAACTGTATTTGCTTGGCAATTTATTCGCCAAAGTATCAACCTTAACTCTTACGATACCGTCTGGTTCCTCAAATTTAATTGGAATTTTATCTTCTAAAGTATATCTGTTGACTGCACTCCAGATTTGTACAACTTTTTTCTGACTAATTTGAGTCATTTTCAATTGTTGATTGTCAAAGCCTAACCAAGTACTTATAGTGTAGTATGGGCTCATTCCGACAAACCACACGTCTTGGTAGTCGTTTGTAGTACCAGTTTTTCCTCCAATATCAAAGCCATCTAACCTTGCATATTTTGAATAGTTGTAATCTGTAGAAGTTCTGAGTATATCTCTCATAATGTATGCAATTTGAGGACTCACGACTTCATTTTGTTTTTGAGGATTTTCAATTATAACTTTTCCTAAACTGTCAGTAACTTTTGTAAATGAAATAGGTTCTCTGTACTGTCCGCTATTATTGATAGCGTTGTATGCACCTGCCATCTCTACAGGCGTAAATCCTTTAGTTAATGAACCTAGTGCCATTGCCGATGTGTTTTCGTCATTTTCTGAAGTATTTTCAGCTGCACTTATATAGTTATCGGCTTTAGGATTTTTTGCATTAATCAATCCGAATTTTTCTAAATATGTTTTTGATTTTTCAATACCAATATCTTCCAAAACTTTTACGGCAGTTACGTTGATTGAGTTTTCCACTGCATGTCTAAGTGAAACTAAACCTTCATAGCCTTCGTACCAGTTTTGTGGCCACAATTCGTGCTTTTCATTGTAGTGAGGTAAATCATCTAAGCCTGATGCAGGGGAATATCCATTGTCCAATGCTGGAGTATATACACCTAATGGTTTCATGCTAGAACCAACTTGTCTAGGAATATCAGATGCTCTGTTAGTAGTATCTTTATTATCTGAATATCTTCCACCAACCAATGCTTTGATTTGTCCAGTTGTTCTATCTACAACAACACTTGATGATTGTGGTTGTTTAATTCCATCTTCATTTATAGTGTAGAAATCCTTAGCAAAAATCAAATTGTCGTTGTTGTCGTATTTGATTAAATTTGGATTTTCTTTTATATATTGACTTGAGATTGTAATGTTACCTTCACCATCTGTATTCAAATTCTTACTACCAATATTGATTGAAGATATTTTATGAGTTACCAAATTATTACTATCGTTTACTGAGTAATAATCTTTCAAATCCAAATAGTTTCCGTATTGTTTTACTTTAATAGATTTTGAATAATTAAAAGTAACAGAACCATCTGGGTTTTTAGTATATTGTTCTGGTGAAATAAAGAATTCATCGTTGTCATTGATTATATTTTTCTTTCTAAAATAAATGACTTCATTTAATGCATTCGTAATATTTCTACCGTCATCGCTTGACCATTTTAACAAATTTGCTGATGAACCATCTGCAATTATATCATCGACTTTTTTATCATATAATTTTTCCAGGTTACTTTGCATATTCATATCAACACATGAATATATCTTTAATCCACCATTGATAAGTTTACTTTTTGCTTCTTGTTGTGAATACCCTTTTTCGATAAGTTTTGCAATAACTTGTTCGTAGATGATATCTGAATAGTAGTTGGATAAGTTATCTACGTTTTTAATTCCAGGCTTAATATTAGCTGCGATATTTTCTTGAAGAGCTTTGTCGTATTCTTCTTTGGTGATTTTGTTGTTATCTAGCATTTTTTTAAGAACGTAATCTCTTCTGTCGATAGTTTGTTGATTGTAGACAGCTTTGTATGTTTCACCGTTTAAAGTAACTTCGCCGACGATTTTTGATTGGTCTTTTACTTGACCTGGTTCAATTGCCTTGTATAATGCCAAGTTAGTAGGACTCTTTACAATTCCTGCAAGTGTAGCACATTCAGATAAAGTTAGTTCATCGATGTTTTTCTTGAAGTAAATTTCAGAAGCGGCTTGAACTCCGTAGGCATTTTGTCCCAAGAAAACAGTATTCATATATGTTTCCAAAAGTTTTTCTCTGCCTAGATAGTTTGTCAATTCCATTGCCAAGTAAGCTTCTTTGAATTTTCTGTCAAATGATCTTTCATTAGTTAAGTACAAATTACGAGCCAATTGTTGAGCTAGAGTACTTGCTCCACGTTTCATAGAACCAGATTTTAAATTATCAAAAATAGCTGATGTGATACCGATAGGATCCACACCATTGTGTTTGTAAAATCTTTCGTCTTCTACAGATGTGAAAGCATCCATCATATGTTGTGGTATTTTATCTAATTTAACAACCTCTCTATATTCAGTGGTTTTGATTTTTTCGATTAAATTTCCATCCTGATCCAAAATTTCTGATGTCTGATTCATCATATTATTTATTTCTTCGGGATTAACTTTTGGAGCTAATTGCATAGCGCGTACTCCGGCTACTCCAATTAATCCACCTACAAATGCAAATATACAAATCAAACATAATATTAAAATTTTTATGGATTTCAATATTATATTTTTATCTTTATTCATAAATTCCTCCATAAAATGTATATACACTATTATACCACAAAGTGTAGATTCAACATATATTCCTAGAAATACGATGAACATTTTACTTAAAGAGAGATTATTATATAATATAAATAAAGGAGCAACAATGAAAGAAAAAACAATTTTAGTTTATTTTGAATTTAAAAACAAAAAAATAAACGATGAAGATATAAAAGAAATGGAAAGTTTGATTGAATCTTCTGGTGGTGAAGTCTGCGCAATTTCAGAAGTTCGCAAAAACTTTATTGATTCAAAATATTACATAGGCAAAGGAAAATGTCTGGAGATAAAAGATGCTGCAGAAAAATTGGACGCAACAACTTTGATATTTAATGTAGAAATATCTGGTTCAAATATTAAAAATTTGGAAGATATAACTGGGCTTAAAATAGTCGACAAAACAAATTTAATTTTAGATATATTTGCAAGCAGAGCGAAAACAAAACAAAGTGTGCTTCAAGTTGAACTTGCAGAATACAAATACAGACTTCCAAGATTGATTGGATTTAGAGACCACTTATCCAGAACTGGTGGTGGAATTGGAACTAGAGGACCTGGGGAAACAAAGCTTGAAGTAGACAGAAGAACTATCCAAAAGAAAATTGACAATATCAAGCGCGAATTAAAAAGTATCGATAAAAGTCAAGAAAATATGAGAAAACAAAGACTAAAATCAGATATAAAAATGGTGAGTATGGTTGGATACACAAATGCAGGCAAATCTACTTTGTCCAACAAATTGGTGAATTTCTACAAAGATAAGTACACGGAAGAGTTTGAAACAGAAGATTTGCTATTTAAAACATTGGATACTACTTTAAGAAAATGTACATTGCCGAATAAAAAACAATGCCTTGTGATAGATACAGTTGGATTTATTAAAGATATTCCAACAGATTTAATCGAAGCTTTTAAATCAACATTATTGGATTTGAAACATTCAGATTTGATATTATTTGTATTGGATTCTTCAAGTTCTGATTTGGACAATCAAATAACCACTACGATGGATATATTAAAGGAACTAAAAGTGTTAGACAAGCCTATGGTTACTGTATTCAATAAATCTGACAAAAATCCTAACGTGATTTTCCCGTATAATTTGGAAAATAAAATCAAGATATCAGCTTTTAACGATGAAGACATCGAAATGTTATTGTACAAAATTCAAGAAGAATTATATGGCAATTACAAATGTGTTAAAATGAGATTTGACTACGATCATCAGGATGTTTTGAACACGGTTTTACAAAATTTTAAATGTGAAGATGTGTCATACAACAATGAAGATGTTAGCCTTGTGGTTGAAATCTCTGAGTCTGAAATAGAAAAATATGAGGAATTTATAAATGAAAAATTATAGGAGTATTCACAAAAGCATACCTTTTTCTTTTGTGATCAACAAATCAGAATTTATCGGAAATTGTAAGTTCGTGGAATCAGAAGAAGAGGCTTTGGAATTTGTGGATAGTATAAAAACAAAATACAGTGACGCAACTCACAATTGTTCTGCATATATCATTGGAGAGGACAAACTAATTCAGAGATTTGATGACGATGGTGAGCCTTCACAAACAGCTGGTATTCCAATTCTTGAAGTAATTAAAAAAGAAGATTTGACTAATGTTTGTGTAGTTGTTACAAGATACTATGGCGGAATCAAACTTGGAGCAGGTGGACTTATAAGAGCATATACAAAAGCTTCCAGTGAGTGTTTGAATGAATCAATTATTGTAGATAAGAAAATATTTAGAAATTTTCAAATAGAATTTGACTACACCAATGTTGGTAGTATTGAAAACTTTCTGATGAATAATGATATTTACGTAGCTGATAAACAATACTCAGACAAAGTTGTGTTCGATATATTACTAGATGAAGATAAATACGGAGAAATAGAAAACAAGTTAATTGATTTAACAAGCGATAACATAAAGTTTACGATGATTGAATTTACTTACCAATCATCTTTAAATGGTAAGTTAATATTTTAAAATGATGTAAATTGTGATAAAATTTGAAGGTGGATTAAAATGGATTACGCAAAATTATGTGAAGATATAACAAAATGGATAAAAGAAGAAGTCAAATCAGCTAATCTAAAAGGAGCTGTTTTTGGAATTAGTGGTGGAATCGACAGTGCTGTGTTAGCTTGTCTGTGCAAAAAAGCTTTTGGAGATAACGCCTTAGGTTTGATTATGCCAATAAAAAGCAATCCCAAAGACGAAGAAGATGCTAGAATATTAGCAGAAGCGATTGATTTGAATTGTAAAAAAGTCGATCTGAACGATGGGTTCGATGCATTGATACAAACTTTTGAGAAAACTTCTGTAGAAATGGCGGCATCAAACATTAAGCCAAGGCTTAGAATGTTGACTTTGTACTATTATGCTCAAAATAATGATTATATGGTGCTATCTGGATCAAATCGTTCCGAATTTATGACTGGATATTTTACAAAATACGGCGACAGCGGAGCTGATTTAATGCCACTTTTGAATTTGTACAAAACAGATATTTTCGAAATGGCAAAAGTTTTGGGAGTTCCAGATATAATTATAAATAAAAAACCTAGTGCTGGTTTGTGGGAAGGTCAAACAGATGAAGATGAGTTTGGATTTACTTACGAAGAACTAGATAATTATTTGATGAATAATTCTGAAACTAAGTCCAAAGATTTGATTGATAAAAAGATAAGACAAAGCGAACACAAAAGAAAATTTGCGAAATCATTTGAGTTCGATAGAAATAAATATTAAGGATGTGATTTTATGTCAGGACATAATAAATGGAGCAAAATAAAAAACAAAAAAGGTAGTGAAGATGCTAGAAGAGGTAAAGTATTCACAAAAATGGCAAGAGCGATAACTGTTGCTGTAAGAGAAGGTGGAGCTGATCCTGAATACAATCCTAGTTTAAAATCTGTTATAGAAAAAGCTCGTGCAGAAAACATGCCTAATGATAATATCGACAGAGCTATCAAAAAAGCAAGTGGCGACGGAGATTCTGCAAACTACGAAAACATCGTTTATGAAGGATACGGTCCAGAAGGGGTAGCTGTTATAGTTGAATGCTTAACAGATAACAGAAATAGAACTGCTTCAGATGTTAGACATTATTTTGATAAATTCGGTGGAAATCTTGGACAAAATGGTTCTGTATCATTTATGTTCCAAAGAAAAGGGCTGTTATTAATTGAAGCAGAATCGTTGGATGAAGAAGAAGTTATGATGGACAGTTTAGATGCTGGTGCAGAAGATTTTGAAGCTGATGATGGAATTTTTGTAATCAACACAGCTATGGAAGATTTTGCACAAGTGAGAGACACTTTGTTGGATAAAGGATACAAATTCGTAAAATCTGATTTGGTTTATGAACCATCAAATTACGTTAAAATCAACGACGAAGCTAATGTTGATAAAATGGAAAAATTAATCGATAATCTAGAAGATAGTGATGACGTTCAACAAGTAAGTCATAACTGGGATAACGAATAAAAATGGACAGGGTAGCTTTTTCTATTTTTGGAATAGATATAATGTGGTATGGAATATTGATTACTTTAGGGGTGATTTTAGGCTATGTAGTAGCTGTAAAGTTAGCCAAATTAGAAAATATTTCAGAAAATACCATATTGGACATTTTAGTTTGGGCACTTCCTCTTGCAATTGTAGGAGCAAGGGCTTATTATGTAATATTTGAATGGGATTATTATTCCAAAACTTTAGGAGAAATCATCGATATTCGCGGTGGCGGATTGGCGATTTATGGAGGAATAATTGCCGCAGTTATTACTTGTTATGTTATTTGTAAGAAGAAAAATCTTAAATTTTTGAAGATGCTGGATATTTTTATGCCGGCGATTGCATTGGGACAAGCAATAGGTAGATGGGGTAATTTTATTAATAAAGAAGCCTATGGTACTCCAACTAATCTTCCTTGGGCAATTACAATAGATGGTGTAAAAGTTCATCCTACATTCTTGTACGAATCTCTTGGAGATTTTATAATATTCTTAATATTAGTGTATATATTCAAGAATAAGAAGAAATTTAATGGGCAAATAACAAGTTTGTACATGATTTTATACGGAATATTGAGATTTTTTGTAGAAGGACTCAGAACTGACAGCTTGTACATTGGAGCATTAAGAGTGAGTCAATTAGTAAGTATTGCAATTGTAATTGCAGGAATAATTTTACAAATTAAATACAAAAAGCAAATTATTAAGTCAGATGAAAAGTAATTCATCTGGCTTTTTACAAATATAAAAGAGGTGATATATTTGTGTTCTAGATTTGAACTGAATATTAGTAAACTTGATTTATTGAAAAGATACAATAAAAAACAAATCACAAAATTAAATACAAAAACAGAAATATTTCCTGGTCAACAAATTTTAACTTTATGTGATGATTTTGATTATATGAGGTGGGGAATAGATGTTGATTTTATGAAAAAATCTATAATAAATTCTAGAATTGAAAAGATTTATACATCAAAGTTTTTCAAGGAAGATTTCGAATACAGAAGATGTTTGATTCCGGCGACTGCATTTTTTGAGTGGAATCAGAAAAACAAAGATAAGTACAGATTAACTGTTGCAAATCAAAAAATATTTTCTATTGCAGGTATTTTTAGAGAATATAAAAGTCGAGAAACTAGTATAAGACATGTGAGTATGCTTACCACAGAGGCTAAAGGATCAATATCGGAAATTCATACTAGAATGCCAATTATATTGCCGAAATTTTTTGAACAAATATATTTGTACGGAGGAAATTCCAAAGAAATTCACGAGTTTTTGTTGGCAAATTTTATTGACTTAGATATGGAAAATTTATCGGATAGTCAATTAACATTTTTGTAAATTTATGATATAATTTATATGAATATTGAAAAGCGAAGAAGGATATATAAAATAACAATTACAGAGAGTTAATGTGTGGTGAAAATTAACAAGTTATAACGGCAGTCTGGAGCTAATAATTCTAAGAGTGATGTTTTATCATAATTAGGGTGGAACCGCGGAAAATACATTTCGTCCCTGAAGTTTTACTTCGGGGATTTTTTATTATTCAAAAAAATGGAGGGTTTTATGAAAAACGAAGAAAAAACTATGGAAAAAATAGTGAGCTTATGTAAATCAAGGGGAATTATATTTCCTGGTAGTGAAATTTATGGAGGATTATCAAATACTTGGGACTACGGTTCTCTAGGTGTTGAAATCAAGAATAATATCAAAAGAGCTTGGTGGAAAAAATTTATCCAACAAAGTCCTTACAATGTTGGCTTGGATTCTGCTATACTTATGAATCCTCAAACTTGGGTGGTTTCTGGTCATGTTGGTGGGTTCTCAGACCCATTAATTGACTGTAAAGAATGTAAATCTAGATTTAGAGCTGATAAATTAATTGAAGACTATTTCATGAATGAAAAAAATGAAGAAATAACTGGATTAGATGGAAAATCAGAACAAGAATTGTTAGATATTATAGAAAAAGAAGATATCAAATGTCCTGAATGTGGAAAACACAATTTTACAGATATCAGAAAATTCAACTTGATGTTCAAAACTTTCCAAGGGGTTACTGAAGATAATAAATCAGAAATTTATTTGAGACCTGAAACTGCACAAGGTATTTTTGTGAATTTCAAAAACGTTCAAAGAACTTCAAGAAAGAAAATTCCTTTTGGAATTGGTCAAATAGGTAAATCTTTCAGAAACGAAATCACTCCAGGTAACTTTATTTTTAGAACAAGAGAATTTGAACAAATGGAATTAGAATTCTTCTGTGAACCTGGCACTGATTTGGAATGGTTCGAATATTGGAGAAATTTCTGTAAAGAATTCTTATTAAATTTGGGAATGAAAGAAGAAAACTTAAGACTTAGAGATCACGAACAAGAAGAACTATCATTCTACTCAAAAGCCACAACAGACTTTGAATATCTATTCCCATTTGGATGGGGAGAATTATGGGGAATTGCCGATAGAACTGATTACGATTTGTCTAAACACAGCGAAGGTTCTGGAGAAAAGCTAGAATATATGGATCCAACTACAAACGAAAAATACATTCCATATTGCATAGAACCATCAGTAGGTGTAGACAGAATGTTTTTATCGTTCTTGTGCGATGCTTATGAAGAAGAACAATTAGAAGACAATTCTACAAGAACTGTTTTAAAGATTCATCCTGCATTAGCGGCATATAAAGTTGCAGTTCTTCCTTTAACTAAAAAATTAAATGATAAAGCAATGGAAATTTATAACGAATTAGCTAAGAATTTTATGACTCATTTTGATGATGCTGGTTCAATTGGTAAGAGATACAGAAGAGAAGACGAAGCAGGAACTCCATATTGTGTAACGATAGATTTTGATACTTTAGAAGATAATACAGTTACTATCAGAGATAGAGACACTATGGAACAAAAGAGAATGACAGTTGAAGAAATTATAGAATTTGTTAATAAAGAAATGGAGTTTTAATTATATGACAGAAACATTGAATCCGTTAGAAAATGCAAGATATCAAATAAAAAAAGCTTGTGATATTTTAAATTTAGACGATAGCGTTTATGAATTATTGAAAGATCCTTACAGAGTAATTGAAATAAATATTCCAGTGAAAATGGATGATGGTTCAATGAAAGTGTTTAAGGGTTACAGATCACAACATAATAATGCAATGGGTCCTACAAAAGGTGGATTGAGATTTAGAGAAGATGTTAACTTGGATGAAGTTAAAGCTTTATCTATATGGATGACTTTTAAATGCCAAGTAACAAACCTACCTTATGGTGGAGGAAAAGGTGGAATAATTGTAGATCCATCAAAGCTTTCTGAAGTAGAGTTGGAAAGATTATCTAGAGGATTTGTTGATGGAATGTACAAATATTTAGGAGAAGATTTTGATATTCCAGCTCCAGATGTTAATACAAATGGGAAAATTATGAGTTGGATGGCTGATGAGTACAACAAATTAACTGGTACTAATCAAATCGGAACTTTCACTGGTAAACCGATTGAATTTGGAGGTTCCTTGGGAAGAACAGAAGCTACAGGATTTTCAGTAGCTTTAAGCGCGAAAAAAGCAGTTCTAAATTTAAATAAAAAATTAGAAGAAACAACTGTTGCCTTACAAGGATTAGGCAATGTTGGTATTTATACTTTAAAATATGTGCTTGAACATGGTATGAAAGTCAATTACATCATGGAATACAATAAACAAAGAGGAGTATTTGCAATTCACAAGGAAGACGGATTCAATTTTGAAGAATGCTATGAAATCTCTCAAACGAAAGAAAAAGACTTCGCTAGTATTGAAGGATGTGAAGTAATTTCAAATGAGGATTTTTTCGCAGCTGATGTTGATGTTTTGATTCCTGCTGCTTTGGAAAATGCAATTACAACTGAAAATGTTAATTCAATTAAAGCGAAAATCATTGTAGAAGGTGCAAATGGACCTATAACAAAGGATGCAGATGAAATTTTAAATGAAAAAAATGTAGTTATTGTTCCAGATATTTTGGCAAACTCTGGAGGAGTCACTGTATCTTATTTTGAATGGGTACAAAATAAAGCAGGATATTATTGGTCTGAGGAAGAAGTTAGAGAAAAAGAATATTATTTGATTAATAAATCATTTAATGAAATTTGGGAATTATCCGAAAAGCTTAATATAACTTTGAGACAAGCTGCTTATGTACATTCAATCAAAAAAATTAGCGAAACAATGAAAATACGCGGATGGTATTAATGCAAACACAAATAGAATTTAATGATGAATTAAAACTTACTAAAATTAAACAATCATCTTTTAACCCTACCCACATTTTTGAATGTGGGCAGGCGTTTAGATGGTACAAAGAAGATGATATGTCATACACAACTGTTGATGGCGACATGTACTGTAATGTAAGTTTGGTTGGAGATTACGTTTATATTAAGAACTGCACAGAAGATGATTACTATAAAAAATGGGAAAATTATTTTGATTTGAAAACAGATTATTCAAAAATTAAAGAAGAATTATCTTTCAATGAAACTTTGAAAAACGCATTAGAATATGGTGATGGAATCAGAATATTGAACCAAGATAAATTCTCTACAATAATTTCGTTTATTATATCAGCAAACAATCAAATACCTAGAATTATGAAATCGGTAAATATAATTTGCGAAAATTACGGTAAATTATTGGGCGAATTTAACGGTAGAAAATTGTATTCTTTTCCTAAGCCTGAAGATTTAGAAAAAGTACCAGTGGAAGAAATGAGAGAAGTGTGTCGCGTTGGATTTAGGGATAAAAGAATTGTAGATGTGGCAAAAATGGTTGCAGATAATGAGTTTGATATATTTGAAATAGATAATTTATCAAATGAAGAATTAAGAAAAGAATTAATCAAACTTCCGGGAGTAGGACCAAAAGTTGCCGATTGTATTATGCTTTTCTCATACAACAGACACAATACATTTCCAGTTGATGTGTGGATAAAAAGAGTTATGGAGTATTTGTTTATAAAAGAAGAAACAAATAAAAATTTGATTGCAAAGTACGCTGACGATTTGTTTGGAGATTATGCTGGATATGCACAGCAATATTTATTCTACTATGGAAGAGAAAATACAATCGGAAAATAATTTTCAGAAATTCATCATAGAAAATAGAATTAAAACAAGAAATATCAAAATAAACTGAGCTATTTGCTTTTAAATACTAATAAATACGTTTGATTAAAACAAAAACGTGGTTTATTATATAAGAGGATTAACACTCAACAGGTTAGAGTGCTAACAAAAGATTCTGAAGGAGGATATCATGAATTTAAAACCTATTGGTGATAGATTAGTATTAAAAAAACAAGAAAAAGAAGAAGAAAAAACATTCTCTGGAATAGTTCTCCCATCTTCAGCTAAAGAAGCTCCTGTTTATGCAGAAGTTTTAGCTATTGGATCTGAAGTAGAAGAAGATGAAAAAATGAAAGGCAACATTAAAGTTGGAGATAAAGTTATATACTCAAAATACGCTGGAACAGAAATAAAACTAGAAGACACAGAATATATATTAGTTAAATATGAAGATATTCTAGCAGTTGTAGAATAGGAGGATAAATTTTATGGCAAAACAAATCAAATTTTCAGATGATGCTCGTAAAAGCATGGTAGAAGGTATTAATAAATTATCAGATACAGTTAAAGTTACATTGGGACCAAAAGGTCGTAATGTAGTTTTGGATAAAGAATACGGCGCACCATTGATTACAAATGACGGTGTTTCAATTGCAAGGGAGATTGAACTTGAAGATGAATACGAAAACATGGGTGCACAATTAGTAAAAGAAGTTGCTACTAAAACTAATGATGTTGCAGGTGATGGTACTACTACTGCTACACTTTTAGCACAAGCAATTATTAGAGAAGGTTTGAAAAACTTAGCAGCTGGTGCTAATCCAATTGTTTTACAAAAGGGTATCAGAAAAGCTGTTGAAAAATCTGTGGAAGCTATTAAATCTAGAAGTCACAGTGTTACAACAAAAGAAGAAATAGCAAATGTTGGTAGCGTATCAGCTGCAGATGAAACTATTGGTAAACTAATTGCAGAAGCTATGGAAAAAGTTGGAAACAATGGTGTAATTACTGTTGAAGAATCAAAATCTATGGGAACTACTTTAAATGTTGTAGAAGGTATGGAATTCGACAGAGGATATGTATCTCCTTATATGGTTTCTGATTCAGATAAAATGGTAGCAGCAATGGAAGATCCATTTATTTTAGTTACTGACAGAAAAATTACAAATATCCAAGATATATTACCATTATTAGAACAAGTTGTTCAACAAGGTAAGCCATTATTTATAATTGCAGAAGATGTTGAAGGTGAGGCATTAGCAACTTTAGTTTTAAATAAAATCAGAGGAACATTCAACTGTGTAGCTGTTAAGGCACCAGGATTTGGGGACAGAAGAAAAGAAATGCTTGAAGATATTTGCATTTTAACTGGAGCTCAATTAATCACAGAAGAATTGGGAATCGAATTGAAAGATGCATCTTTTGATATGCTAGGAAGAGCAAGAAAAGTTAATGTATCAAAAGACAAGACAACTATTGTTGACGGAAATGGTGAACAATCTAAGATTGAAGAAAGAATTAACCAAATCCAAAACAGAATTCCTGAAACTGATTCTGAATATGATAGAGAAAAACTTCAAGAAAGATTAGCAAAATTATCTGGTGGAGTTGCTGTAATTGAAGTTGGAGCAGCTACAGAAACAGAATTAAAAGAAAGAAAATTGAGAATAGAAGATGCACTTGCAGCAACAAGAGCAGCAGTTGAAGAAGGAATTGTTGCTGGTGGTGGAACAGTTCTATTGGATGTTCTTGAAGAAGTTGAAAAACTTGTCGATGAAGTTGAAGGCGATGAAAAAACAGGAGTTAAGATAATTCTAAAAGCGTTAGAAGAACCTGTAAAACAAATCGCAATTAATGCTGGAATCGACGGATCAGTTATAGTTGAAAATGTTAAAAACAAAGACAAAGGAATTGGATTTGATGCATACAAAGGTGAATATGTAGATATGTTAAAAGCTGGTATTGTAGATCCAACAAAAGTAACATTATCTGCATTACAAAATGCAGCATCCGTTGCAAGTTTATTATTGACAACAGAAGCAGCAGTAGTTTCTATAAAAGAAGACGAACCAGCTATGCCTCAACCAGGTCCTGGCGCGTATATGTAAACAAATTAAAGGTGAGGATATATTCCTCATCTTTTTTTATGCAATGAATTAAAAATGTTAGTTGAAAATGAATATCGGGTATATATACATTAAGTTGGTGAGATAATGAATAATTACGATTTAATAAATGAAGTGCTTGGCAAAACAAGTGAAGAAATACAAAAAATGAGTCCAATCAATATATTATTGGTTGGGAAAACTGGAGTTGGTAAATCGACTTTAATTAATGGAATGTTTAGAGATAATTTGGTAGAGACAGGTGTAGGAAAGCCTGTCACTAAATATTTGCAAAAAATTACAAAGGAAAATATTCCTATTAATTTATACGACACTCAAGGACTCGAGCTTAACTCACAAAATCAAAGAGAAGTCCTTACAGAAATAACAACTTTATTAAAAGATTTAAAGCATCAAGGTGAAAAAGATAGAATTCATTTGATATATTATTGTATTAATTCAAATGGATCTAGGATAGAAGATTCTGAAATAGCTCTTATTAATTCCTTAAAACAATTTGCACCGGTAATCATAGTCCTAACACAATCATTAGGAGAAAATTCTGAACAATTAAAAGACTATATTCAGAATTTGAATTTAGATGTGGCAGATGTTATCGAAATACTTGCAAAACCATACCGAATTAATGATATGGTTATTGAAGAAAAAGGATTGAAAGAACTGATGACTAAAAGTTTTGAACTTTTAGATGAGGAAATAAAAAATTCTTTTATTAATGCCCAACATGTCGATATTGATTTAAAAGCAAAAACGGCAAGACGTTGGGCAAAAAGATATATAAAAACAGCTTTTGGAATTGGATTTGTTCCTATACCGTTCTCAGACGCATCCATTTTAGTACCTATGCAAATAGGAATGATAGCTCACATTAATTCTATATTCGGAATTTCAATGGATAAACAAAGAGTTGCTTCAATCATAGCTGCTATAGGAGGAACGGGAGGTGCTACTTTTGCGGGACGATTCATAGTAACAAATGCTTTGAAGTTTATTCCGGGAGTAGGTAGCTTAGCTGGTGGATTAATATCTGCAGCGACTGCATCTATAATGACAACGGCGTTAGCGATGAGTTATATAGAAGTTTTGAGTTATATTGCTAAAAGAGAAAAGCTAGGAATTAATATGGATTTTTCTGAAATTGAAAAATTAATGCAAAAAACTTATACAGAATATTTGAAGAATAGGAAGAAGAAAGACGATGAATGATTTAACAAAAAAAGATTTTATTGAAAAATATAAAGATGGAAATTTTGATTTTGCAGTTCAAAATACTTGTAGAGCTGTTGAATACGCAAAGCTTGAGGACTGTTTCAACGTAGCTGAAAGAAATAGAGAGCCATCTGATATAATAATTTATGAAGATGACGATATGATAGACTATTTTCACTTTGATGGGTTAAAATATCAAGATTAAAAAACACATAAGTGTGGTATAATAGTAATTACAGAGTAGGGTTGATGCGTTTAGTGTAATGGGATAGGGAGTTGCCCATTAACGAAATTATTGCGATATCAATGCCGCTTCCGCTGATAATATGAATTAGTGGGAGCATTATCTTTGAAACAGAGGATAATGCTTTTTTTGTGGAGCACTCTCGGGTGCTCTTATATTTTTTATAAATGAGAGGGATTTTAATGGATAAAGAAAAAATTGAACAAGCAGTGTCAATGATAATAGAAGCTATTGGTGAAGATCCAAACAGAGAAGGATTATTGGAAACACCTCAAAGAGTAGCTAGAATGTACGAAGAAATTTTCAGTGGATTAAATCAAAATGCGAAAGTGCATTTGTCGAAATCTTTTGAGATAGTTGATGACAATATGGTAATAGAAAAGGACATTCCTTTTTATTCAATGTGCGAACATCACTTACTACCATTTTGGGGAAAGGTTAATATTGCTTATATTCCTGATAAAAGAGTTGCTGGTTTATCAAAATTAGCTAGAACTGTTGACGTGTATTCAAAAAAACCACAATTACAAGAACGTTTAAATATTGAAATAGCTGATGCATTAATGGAATATTTAAATTGCAAAGGATGTTTAGTTACTATTGAAGCTGAGCACATGTGCATGAATATGAGAGGTGTTAAAAAACCAGGTACTTCAACAATGACTTCTGTAGCAAGAGGAGCTTTTGAAGAAGATTTGGATTTGAAAAACGAAGCTTATAGATTAATGGGATTATAATGAAAAATACTGACATTGTCCTTAATCACAATTTATTTAATGAAAAAATAAATAAAATTGAAGATGATGAGAAAACTCGTGTTTTTTGTAAACATGATTTCTCTCATCTAATGGATGTAGCTAGAATCTGCTATATTATTAATTTAGAAGAGAATCTGAATATTGATAAGGATTTAATATATGTTACAGCGCTTTTACATGATTTGGGAAGAGCTGACGAAGTGGATACTGGGATTAATCACAGTATATTATCACAAGAAATTGCTCAAGAAATTTTGAAAGATTTGGATTTTGATGATAAGTCAAAGCAACGAATAATAAGTGCAATTAAACATCATAGAACTAATAAAGAAAACGATGATAGATTTATAGAGATTTTTTATAAAGCAGATAAGCTGTCGAGGATGTGTTTCAGATGTCCTGCTAGAAGTATTTGTAATTGGCCAGAAGAAAAGAAAAATAAAACGGTTATTTATTGAAAGGATACAAAATGTTAATTAGAAACAAAGAATTTGATTTTAAAAACGATGCATATATAATGGGGATTTTGAATGTCACACCAGATTCTTTTTCAGATGGTGGGAAATGGAATGATGTTGATAGAGCTGTTAAACACGTTGAAGATATGATAAAGGAAGGAGCTAGTATCATTGATATTGGGGCTGAATCAACAAGACCAGGCTTTACTCCTTTGTCATCTGAACAAGAACTTGAAAGAGTTATTCCTATTATTAGAAAAATAAGAGAAAACTTTGATATTCCAATTTCTTTAGACACTTACAAAGCTAATACTTTGAGAGAGGTTGTGAAAGAAGGAGCAGATATTTTAAACGATGTTTGGGGATTAAAATCAGATCCAGAAATGGCACAAACTGCTAAGGAATTAGATATACCAGTAATATTAATGCATAATAAAGACAACAATCATTATAATGACTTAATGAAGGATTTAAACAGAGAAACATTAGAATCAGTTGAATTAGCAAAAAAAGCTGGAATAAAAGAAGAATTAATTATATTGGATCCTGGAGTTGGATTTGCACTAGATTATGAAAAAGATTTAACAGTTGTAAATAGAATCAGAGAATTTGTCGATTTGGGATATCCTGTATTATTGGGAACAAGTAGAAAGAGATTTATCGGGAAAGCTATGGGAATAGATAAAGCAATTGACAGAGATTTTGGTACAGCTATAACTACAGCTATTGGTGTAATGAATGGATGTTCAATTTTCAGAGTTCACAATGTAAAAGAAAGTTATGATGCTATGAGAATGACTTTGGCTATAAAAAGAGAAGGAAAATAATGGACTACCTTTTAGTAAAAGATTTAGAAATATACGCTAACCATGGAGTATTTCAATCTGAAAAAGAATTGGGACAAAAATTTTTGGTTACTTTGAAGATGGGATACAATATGAAAAAAGGTGCAACCTCTAACAATTTAGAAGATTCAATTCACTATGGAGTTTTGAGCAAAGAAGTATATGATTATTTTCGTTCAGAGTCAATAGACTTAATAGAAACAGTAGCTTATAAATTAGTTGAGTTCATATTTGAAAAATACAAAATTGTACAAGAGCTTAATGTAGAAATTAAAAAACCATGGGCTCCAATTAATCTGCCACTTGATACCGTTAAAGTAACAATTAACAGAAAAAAAAGAAGATATTTTTTGGGAATAGGATCCAACATTGGAGATAAACAAGAATATGTTAATTCTGCTATTGATAGATTGAAAAACACAAATAGTATTGAATTAAAAAACGTGTCTGAAATGTACACTACAAAAGCTTGGGGGAAAACTGATCAGGAAGATTTTCTCAATTGTGCCGTTGAAATAGAATCATACGAAGAGCCTGAAGATTTGCTGAAAATAACTCAACAAATTGAGTTAGATCTTGGTAGAGAAAGACACGAAAAATGGGGACCTAGAACTATAGATATTGACATCTTATTTTGTGATAACGAAATAATATATACTGATGATTTGAAAGTTCCTCATCCTTATGTTCAAGATAGAAAGTTCGTATTGCAACCATTAAATGATTTTGCACAATTTTTTGTGCATCCTGTCTTAAATAAAACACTCGAACAATTGCTAAATGAATTAGAAAACAAATAGAAAATTTTTTAAAAACAACGATTTTTAAGTCGTTGTTTTTTATTTAAAAATACAATAAATGAAAACTTGAAATTATCACTTAAATAATAAGATAAAAAGGTGATGAGTAAGTTACAATTAAAATTTTTCTTTGAATTTTAATAGACTTTATATTATTATAATATCATAGTAAATTTTTGATTTAGGGGGAAATATGATTTTATTTATAATCGGTATATTAATTTTATTTGTCGGCGGTTATTTTTATGGAAAATACTGCGAAAAAGTATTCCAACCAGACGATAGAATAACACCTGCAACATCACTGGCTGATGGTGTAGACTTTGTCGAAATGAAAAAATGGAAGAATCAACTCATTGAACTTCTAAATATCGCGGGAACTGGCCCAATTTTAGGACCTATTCAAGGTATTTTATTTGGGCCTATAGCATTTCTAACTATTCCAATTGGATGTGTTTTAGCTGGGGCAACTCATGATTATTTCATAGGAATGATGTCTATGAGAAATGAAGGGGCTCAAGTTCCAAAAATGATAAAAAAGTATATGGGGAAAACTACTAATAAAGTTTATAATATTATTATTTGGATATTAATGCTTTTAGTTGGTGTAGTATTTATTTATACGCCGGGAGATTTAATTGTTAATGACATTTTACATATGGATGTCAACGGCGGAATAATTTGGATTGTATATGGAATTATTTTAATTTATTATCTATTGGCTACACTTTTTCCGATTGATAAGATAATAGGAAGAGTTTATCCTGTTTTTGGTGCTATTTTAATAGTCAGTGCTATTGGTGTATTAGGTGGAGTTTTCTTAGATGGGGGGGCTAATTTACACAATATTACTGAAGGGGTTTTATTAAGTAAGCATCCTTTGGGCCAAAGCTTTATTCCTGTATTTTTCATCACGGTTGCTTGTGGAATTCTTTCAGGATTTCATGGATCACAAATTACACTTATTTCTAGAACTGTAAAAAATGAGCATGAAGGAAGATCAACATTCTACAATATGATGATTGCAGAAGGACTTATTGCTATGTGTTGGGCATCTGGTGCTATGGTGCTTTTCAATAGAGGTACAGCATTGGATACTAATGCTACTTTGATGGTTGGTATAATTTCTAAAACTTTTATGGGCAAAATTGGTGGCTTGTTCGCTATTATTGGAGTAATTGTATTACCAATTACAAGTGGAGATACTGCATTTAGATCGCTTCGTTTAATGATAGGTGAACAATTCAATATAAGTCAAAAATCTGTTAAAAATAGAATTTTGTTAAGCTTACTAATTTATGTTTTTGCTATCGCGATTCTTTATTTTGCCAAGACAAATGGAAATGGATTTAACTTATTATGGAGATACTTCGGTTTTACTAATCAATTGGTAGCTGTATTTGCTTTAATGTTGATTACAGTATATTTATATATCAATAAGAAAAATTACTTTATAACAATGATACCAGGAATGTTTTATGCATTTATAGTTTCAAGTTATATTGCACATGCCGATTTAGGATTTTCACTTGATAAAAGATTAGGAATGGATGGATACTTAGCAAGTTATATTGTAGGTTTCATATTCGTAGTTTTATTTACAGTATTTGTTATTAAAAAAGGTAAAATTGGGCAAACTAAATCTGAATTAATGGGATAATTAAAAAAATCAAGCAGCTAAGTCTGCTTGATTTTTTGCTATTCAAATTAATTGCGGAATTATTGAAATTAAAATATTTTTTTGATATAATTATATTAATAACAATGAATGGAGTGATAATATGGCAAGGGCAAGAGTATCATTAGCTGTTGTTAAGAGACTTCCAAAATATTACAGATATTTAGGAATGATCGAGCAAAAGGGAATAATAAGAGTATCAAGTCAAGAATTGAGCAGCATTACAGGTTTAACTGCTTCTCAAATTAGACAAGATTTAAATCATTTCGGTGGTTTTGGTCAACAAGGATACGGATACAATGTCGAAGAATTGAAATCAGAAATTGAAAAAATTATGGGAATAAACAAATCTTATAAGGCAATCATTTTAGGTTGTGGAAATATTGGAAAAGCCATTATGAATTATAAAGGATTTAAATCTTCAGGTTTTAATATTGTTGATGTATTTGACCATGGTAAAAAAGTAGGTACAAAAATTTCAGATTATGAAATCAAAGATATCGATAAAATTGAAGAGTATCTAAAAGAAAAGAAACCAGAAATAGCTGTTATTGCCCTACCAACAGATGTAGCTCAAGATGTTTGTGATAAGCTAGTTGATGGTGGCATAAAAGGTATTTGGAATTTTGCTTCATTGGATTTGAAATTACCAAAGAATGTTGTATTAGAAAATGTACATCTTGATGAAAGTTTGTACACATTAACATATTACATGAATAATTTGGCAGATTATCCAGGAACTAAAAATTAATTATATCCGGCGTTTTATAACGCCGTTTTTTATTGTAACTAATGTTACAAATTTTTTTGCGTTTTTATATTATAATTGTTTTATAAAAGGAGTGATAATATGGATAGTATTTTAGTTTTAGAAAAAGAACATGAAAATATAAGTAAAATAATAGATTTAATGAAAGAAAAGTCAATTGAATTTATCAATAACAAAAATATAAATGTTGAATTTGTAGAATTATTGATCTATATTTTGAAAGAATACGCAGATAAATTTCACCACAGAAAAGAAGAAGAGATTTTGTTTAAGAAGATGCAAGAAGATTTGGGTAGAATTGGTGAAGTTATGGTTTTAAATGGTATGTTAGTTGAACACGAAATAGCAAGAGGAATTATTTTTGATTTGGGTCAAAGTATAAAAGAATATGAAAAAGACAGATCAGATGATAATTTTGTTGAAGTAATCGGAAATCTAATGGGATACAGAAGACATTTACAAAAACACATTGAAAAAGAAAATACAGTGGTGTATCCATATGGAAAAAAGAATTTATCGGATGAGAGATTAAAAGAAGTTGAAGATGAAACTATAAAATTTTTAGAAGAAAATAAAGAAGTTCACAATATTTTGATGGAGAAAATTGAAAAATTATTTAATATGTAATGTAAGAGAGGAATTAGTAATTAATTCCTTTTTTTATTTGCATATAATGTAATAATATTGTAACAAATACACACCTTTCATTTATGCTATAATTTTATGTGGAAGGTGTTTTATGAAAATATTAATAACTACAGATACATACAGACCGACAATAAATGGAGTTGTAACATCGATTGAATCTTTAAAAAAAGCTTTAGATAGATTGGGACATGATGTTAGGATTTTAACTTTTTCAGATAGTTTTAATTCAAAACAAGAAGACGACATTTATTATATGGGTTCTTTAGGAGCTGGGAAATTCTACCCAGACGCGAGAATGAATAAGTTATTTTATAATAGATTTTATGAAGATATAATGGATTGGAAGCCAGATATAGTTCATTCACAAACAGAATTCACTATGTTTATCCAAGCAAAAAAAATTGCAAAGGATTTGGATATTCCTCTGTTGCATACGTACCACACTGTTTATGAAGATTACACGCATTATTTTTCTTTGAATAAAAAGATTGGTAAGGAACTTGCAAAGCAATTTTCAAAACAAATTATAAAAATGACTGACGGTGTAGTAGTTCCAACTAATAAAATATATAATTTGCTAAAAGATTACAATATACAGGAAGATATATATGTAGCACCAACTGGAATTAATGTTCAAAAGTTATCTGAATGTGACGATTTTGATATACGAAGTGGCTATAAAATTCCTGAAGATAAGCATATAGTATTATTTCTTGGAAGAATTGGTAAGGAAAAAAATATCACTGAAATTCTTCAGTATCTTGAAAACATAGATAGGGATGATATTGTGTTCATTATTGCAGGTGCAGGACCATTTCTTTCAGAATTAAAAGATATTTGCTCAAACTCAAAAATAAGAGATAGATTGATATTTACAGGAATGATTGATTCTTCAAAAGTAGGAAACTTCTACTCACAAGCAGATGTATTCGTATCAGCTTCGACATCTGAAACTCAAGGACTGACATTTATTGAATCAATGGCATGTTCAACACCAATTATTTGTAGACGTGATGATTGCTTAGATGGGGTGTTGATTGATGGTAAAACAGGATTTGGTTACGATACTGAAGAAGAATTTATCGAATATATAAATCAAATTTTGGACAATGAAAAACTTAGAGATGAAATGGGTAAAAATTGCAAACAATTAGTAGACGAAAATTATACAGAAGATTCATTTGCAAAAAAAATTGAACATATATATACAAAGGTAATTGAAAATCATGCAAAATCTGTTCAATAAGATACTAGAGGCTGATAATAGAAAATTTCAGATTAGTATCCATGTGCTAAATGCAATAGGAATATTAGTAAGTATTTGCATTATGATTTACGCATGGGAAACAGGAATACTTAAAGATATTGATAAGTTTCAGGATTTCATGAATCAGTTTGGCAAATCAGCTGCTCTGATATTCATTTTATTTCAGATTATGCAAGTAATTATCCCGATAATCCCCGGTGGAATTACTTGCCTCGGTGGAGTAATTTTATTTGGATCTTGGATGGGATTTGTATACAACTATGTAAGTATTTGTATAGGTTCAATAATTGTGTTTTTTATTGGAAGAAAATACGGTACTCCATTGATAGTTGCGATTTTTGGAGAAAAGGCATATAACAAATACATCAAAATTCTTACCAAAAAGAATAGGTTTGACAATGTATTTGCAGCTTTGATATTTTTCCCGATTGCACCGGACGATATGTTATGCTACATTGCGGGAACAACAAAAATGAAATTCAAAAAATATTTCTGGATAATTATATTAGGAAAGCCTATGTCGATAGCGCTATATTCGTTGGGATTGGAAGTATTATTTAAGAAACTGATATTAAGGATTTAGTAATAGATGAAAATTTTGATATATAAAGGTGATTATGATTTAGTAAAGCAAAGCGGTGTTGGTCAAGCAATTGAACACCAGGAAAAAGCTTTGAAACTAAATAATATTGCCTACACAACAGACGAAAATGATGATTATGATATTGTTCATATAAATACTATAATGCCAAAATCAAAAAGTTTCGGTCGAAAAGCAAAAAAGCAAGGCAAGAAAGTTATTTATTATGGACATTCCACTATGGAGGATTTTAGAAATTCTTTTCGTGGAGCAAATTTATTAAGTGGACTTTTTAAAAAATGGATTATTAGTTGCTATAACCTAGGAGATATAATTATAACTCCATCAGATTATTCGAAAAACATACTCGAAGGATATGGGATTAATAAGAAAATTTACAGCCTATCGAATGGAATAGATCTTGATAAATTTAAGGGTGATAAAAATAGCAGAAAAAGATTCAGAGCGAAATATAATTTGAAAGATGATGATAAAGTTATAATTTCAGTGGGTCATTTGATGAAGAGAAAAGGACTAGATGATTTTATAGAAGTTGCTCGAAAGCTTCCACAATACAAATTTATCTGGTTTGGGCACACTAATCCAAAACTATTGACTTCTCACATAAAAAAATCCATAAAAAATAAACCAGATAATGTAATAATGGCAGGATATGTCGATCAAAAAGAACTGGTAGATTGCTATCACGGAAGTGATTTGTTTCTATTTATGACCAGAGAAGAGACTGAAGGAATTGTACTGTTAGAGGCTTTTGCTTCTAAAATAAAAGTTTTGGTAAGAGACATTAAGATTTACGAAGATATGTTTACTGATGGTAAAGAAGTTATCAAAGCAAAAACCAATGATGAGTTTAAAAATAAAATTATTAATATAATAAATGGCAAATATTCTACTGTTGAAGAAGCGTATAGATATGTTAAAGAACGAAGTGTTCAGAGAATCGGAGAAAAACTGAAAAATATATATTTAAAACTAGACAAAGCTTAATGTTTAATGATATCTTAATCTCATAAAAATATATTATTAATAAATATTTTGTTTAATATTTACATTTATTTACAAAAGACTTTTTTAGAGGTATAATTATATATATAAAACACAAGGTGGTGAGGTTATGCAAATTACAGATGTTAGAGTTAAAATATTAAATATTGATAACAGATTAAAAGCTATCGCTTCTGTTACTTTTGATGATGAAATAGTAATTCATGACATCAAAGTTATTGAAGGCGAAGATGGTTTATTCTTGGCTATGCCTAGTAGAAAAATCGGTAATGATAAATATCGTGACATAGCTCATCCAATTAGTTCTCCAGCGAGAGAAAAAATTGAAGTAGCAGTTATCAATAAATACAACGAAGAATTTGAAAAGCAATCTTCTGATGAAACTGAGCCAGTGACTGAAGAAAATATAGAAACTGCAGAAAATGAATAGTACAAAAAGCATCTATCAAGGTGCTTTTTTTAGTGCGGTAAAAGGAGATTAAAAAATATTTTACATATTTCGTATGTTTGATATAATAATAAAATATGGTTAATTTTGAATAAAGGAGAATTTTATGGAATTACAAGTACCGAAAGGATACAAGTCCTCTTTGGATTTATTAGAAACACAAAAAGCAATTAAAATTATCAAAGATTTTTTTCAATATAGGTTGTCAGAAACTTTAAATTTGACTAGAGTTTCCGCACCGTTATTTGTTAGAGCTAATACCGGAATTAACGATAACTTAAATGGTATCGAAAAACCTGTAGGTTTTGAATTCTTGGAAGATGGTTCGATGAGTAGGTTGGAAATTGTCCAATCACTTGCAAAATGGAAGAGAATTGCATTGAAAAATTATGAGATACCAGTAGGTGAAGGAATTTATACAGATATGAATGCCATCAGACCTTCAGAAATTTGTGACAACACGCATTCATTGTATGTGGATCAATGGGATTGGGAAAAAGTAATTTCAAAAGAAGACAGAAACGTTGAATTTTTAAAGGATACTGTAAGAAATATATATCAATGTTTTTTGGACACACAAACAATGTTGGTTAATTCTTATGATGATTATGAAAAAATACTTAGAGATGAAATTACTTTTGTAACTACTGATGAATTAGAAGAAATGTATCCAGATAATACTCCAGATGAAAGAGAAAATTTGATTACAAAAAAATATGGATCAGTGTTTTTGATTGGAATTGGTGATGCATTAAAATCAGGAAAATCTCATTCCGACAGATCTCCAGATTATGATGACTGGAGTTTAAATGGAGATATTTTAGTTTATAATCCTGTTTTAGACAATTGCCTTGAATTAAGCTCTATGGGAATTAGAGTAGATAAAGATAGATTGATATATCAATTAGACAAAAAACAAAATAATGATAGAAAAAACTTGGAATATCATCAAATGCTACTTAATGATTTACTTCCTCAATCTATAGGTGGAGGTATTGGTCAATCTAGAATTTGTATGTTCTTCTTACAAAAAGCTCATATCGGAGAAGTTCAATCATCGATTTGGCCTAAAAATATGCTAGAAGAATGTGATAAATTGGGAATTAAATTATTATAATCGTATTTTACAAAAGAGTTATTTATTTGAATAAATAAGTAACTCTTTTTTTGTAAAATGTTCAATAATTTGTTTTACTTTTAAATTCTTTTGTAGTATGATTTGTTTATGAAACATTTAAAAAAATATTTAGAAGACAATCCGCCATTGGTGTTGATTCTAAGTTTCCTTTTTTTGATTATAGTAGGATCATTATTATTGTCATTGCCTATAAGTCAAAATGCAACAAAAGTTCCATACATTGATTGTCTGTTTACAGCAACATCTGCCGTATGTGTAACTGGTCTTGTTACAGTTGCAACATATAGTACATGGAGCGTTTTGGGGAAATTAATTATTATCATTTTAATCCAAATGGGCGGACTAGGTTTTATGACATTTGCAACCTTAATTGCACTTGTCATGGGAAGAAGAATTACTTTAAAAGATAGATTAATTATTAAAGAACAAACAAATAGTATTGATATGCAGGGAATGGTAAAACTAATTAGATATATACTGATATCTACTTTTTCTATCGAAACAATTGGTGCTTTTTTACTGATGACGAAATTTATACCAATGTATGGTTTCAAAGGAATTTTTTATAGTTTCTTCCATTCAATTTCAGCTTTTTGTAATGCAGGATTTGATATCCTGGGACCAAATTCTTTAATTGATATAAATACTAACTTTTTTATTTTGTTAGTAATTGGACTTTTAATAGTAATAGGTGGTATTGGTTTTAATGTAATACTTGATGTGTTGCATAATGGTTTTGATTTTAAGAAATATTCATTACATTCAAAAATTGTACTTACAACAACTGTATTGATGTTATCTATAACATCAGTTTTAATTTTAGCAATGGAATTTTTGAATCCAGAAACAATCGGTAATTTAAGCTTGGCAGACAAGATATCTAATTCGGTTTTTCAAGCTGTGACTTTAAGGACAGCTGGTTTTGCATCAATTGATCAATCAAAATTATTGGACAGTTCAAGTGTATTATCTATTTTGAATATGTTTATTGGTGGATCTCCAGCAGGTACTGCAGGAGGTATTAAAACGACAACATTTGCACTGTTAATTATTGTTGCATTGAGCGAAATCAAAGGTCAAGAAGATGTAGAAGTATTCAACCGTAGAATTAGATTCTCACAAGTAAAAAAAGCTTTAGCTATAATTACTTTATCAATGGTTTGGGTAATTTTTGTTACATTTGCAATTTTAGTTATAGATAAAGCAAAATATTTAGATGTAGTTTATGAAGTAGTAAGCGCATTTGGTACAGTTGGTTTAACAAGAAGTTTAACACCAACTTTAAATATTATCTCAAAGATTTTGATAATTTCCACGATGTATATAGGTAGAGTGGGATCATTAACTATTCTATTTGCGTTGTCTAATACAAAGAACAAGAAAGCTTACAAAGAAGCTCATGAAAATATTATAATAGGTTAGGTTTTAATTATGAAACAATTTGTAGTAGTTGGCTGTGGTAGATTTGGTAGAGCATGTGCTATTGAATTATCCAATACAGGCCACGAAGTATTATTAATAGATAATAATGAAGATACTGTAGATGAAATGAGTCGTATTGTTACTCATGCGGTGTATATTGAACATTTGACAGAAAACTCATTGAGTTCAGTTGGTGTTGGGAATTTCGATGTGGCAATAGTTGCAATATCTTCGAATTTTGAAGCATCGATTCTATCTACTGTAGTTTGTAAAAAATTAGGTGTTAAGAAGGTAATCACAAAGGCTAAGGATACTCTTCACGGCAATATTTTGCTCAAAGTAGGGGCAGATAGGGCAATCATTCCAGAAAATGATTCAGCAGTAAGACTTGCTAAGAGTTTGATAAGTGATCAAATTTTTGACTATATTGAATTTACAGATGATTATTCAATTGCAGAGATTACTCCAAAAAAAGAATGGATAGGAAAGAACTTCATAGATATCGGAATTAGAAGCAAATACGGTATTAACGTTGTTGCCGTTAAGAATAATGGAGAAATGAATATTAACCCTTCACCGGAATATACAGTAAAGTTTGAAGATTACTTGATAGTAATTGGATCAAATAAAGATTTGGAGAAAATTACTGAAATAGGTGATAAAGATGATAACCTCTACTTCAAATAAAATATACAAGCACGTAAAATCACTTTATAAGAAGAAATATAGATATAAAACTAACGAGTTTGTAATAGAAGGTTACAAGCTTTATGAAGAAGCGATTAAATCAAATTTAAATATCAAACAAATAATACTCAGAGAAGGGGAAGATTTGATTGATGGTTGTGTTTTTTTTGATTCAAAAACTTTCAATAGTCTCAGCGAAATGAATAATCCAGAAGGTATAATTTGTGTAGTTGATTTTATTGAAAAAAAAGATAATAATACAGATAAAATACTTTTTTTGGAATGCATTAACGATCCAGGAAATTTGGGAACAATAATACGAAGTGCTGAAGCTTTTGGTTATAATAAAATTATTTTATCTGACAATAGTTGCGATATTTATAATTTGAAAACTATTAGAAGTGCTATGGGCAGCTTATTTAGAATGAATATTTCTTATGAAAGTATAGATGTTCTACAAAATTATAAATCAAATGGATTTAAAATTTACGAGACATCATTGGAGAAGAATTCTAAAAGTATTCTAGAAATTAAAGACAAAGAAAAACATGTTCTAATAATTGGAAATGAAGCAAATGGAATTAGTGATGAAATTAAAAAATACGCTGATGAATTTTTGATAATTCCTATGGATAATGTTACAGAATCATTAAATGCTTCAATAGCTGCAAGTTTGAGTATGTTTTACCTATCAAAATTGACAAATTAGTAGTTATATTATACAATAATTAAAAATGTTGAAGAAGAAAATACAAAACTAGATACACAGAGAGATATGGTTTGGTGTGACATATTTATCGAATTTTGTTGGTTCGCTTTGAAGTTGCTAATATAGCCGTATAGAGTGCGTTAAACTTACGAGTGATGTTATCATAAATTGGGTGGTACCGCGGAAATACAATCTTTCGTCCCATACGGGATGAGGGATTTTTTTATTGTTTAAGGAGAAAATAATGAAAGAAGAAATTTTAAAAATTAAAGAAGAAACTGTTGGTTTAATCGACAATGCCAGTGATTTAAAATCTTTAGAAGATATTAGAGTAAAAGTTCTTGGCAAAAAAGGTGATTTGACACTTGTTCTAAGAAATATGGGTAAACTTTCTAAGGAAGAAAGACCGATTATGGGACAATTAGCAAATGAAGTTAGATCTGAAATAGAAGAATTGTTGTCTAATAAATTTGAACAATTAAAACAAGAACAAAAAAAGATAAAATTAAAAGAAGAAGAAATAGATGTAACTGCAAATAGAGGTGTCAGAGAAATTTCTCACAGACATCCACTTAATGAAACTATAATCCAATTGGAAAATTTATTCCAAACAATGGGATTTGATATTGTGGATGGTCCTGAGATTGATACAGTTGAAAATACATTCGATTTATTAAATTCACCAAAATATCATCCTTCAAGATCTTTATCTGATACTTTTTATTTGGATGATAAAACTGTACTTAGACCACACACATCAAGCGTACAAATCAGAACTATGAAGGCTCAAAAGCCACCTATTAGAATGGTTTCAGCGGGAAGAACTTTTAGATTTGATGATGTAGATGATACACATTCACCAATGTTCCATCAAATTGAAGGATTGGTTGTAGACAAAGGTGTTACTATGGCTAACTTAATGGATACAATCAATATTTTTATCAAAAACTTGTTTGGTGAAGAAATAGAAACCAGATTTAGACCACATTATTTTCCATTTACAGAACCTTCAATGGAAGTAGATGTTACTTGCTTCGATTGTAAAGGCGAAGGATGCCCAAGTTGCAATGATACAGGTTGGAGCATGGAGCTTTTAGGATGTGGAATGGTTCATCCAAATGTTTTAAGAAATTGTGGAATAGATCCTGAAGTTTATACTGGATTTGCATTTGGTATGGGAGTTGACAGGATTACAATGGTAAAACACAAAATCGACAATATAAGATTGTTGTACGATAACGATAAGAGATTTTTGGAACAATTCTAGGAGGAAATATGTTATTACCTATTAATTGGCTAAAAGATTACGTCGATGTAGACGAATCAATAAAAACTATTACAGACAGACTTTCTGAAACAGGAAGTCACGTTGAATCGCTTATAGATAAAAGTAAATATTTAAACGACAAATTAATTGTAGCTAAAATAAAAAAAATTGATAAGCATCCAAATGCCGATAGATTATCTATAGTTACATTGGATACAGGAAATTCAGATATCGAAGTAGTTACAGGTGCAAAAAATATCAAAGAAGATATGTTTGTTTGTTATGCACAAGTAGGGGCAACTCTTCCGGGAGACATTGTTTTAAAAGAAGCTGATCTTAAAGGAATCATGAGCCCTGGAATGTTAACCAGCTTTGAAGAAATGGGATTTGAAACGTCAGTTGTAGATAAAAATTTAAAAGATGGAATTGCTGTTTTATCTGAAAACAAAATTGGTGAAACTGTTACTAATGCACTTGAAATCAATGAGCCTATAATTGAGTTTGAAATCACACCAAACAGACCGGATTGCTTATCCGTTTTAGGAATGGCAAGAGAATATGCTGCATCTTTTGGCAAAAAAATCAAATATCCTTCTATTGAAATCAAAAACTTTGATGAAGATATCAATGATTACGTAAATTCTGTTGATATTCAAACTAACAAGTGTACTCGTTATGTGGCTAGAGTTGTAAAAAATGTAAAAATAGGAGATAGTCCACAATGGCTAAAAAATAGACTTATTCAATCTGGAATTAGACCTATTAACAATATTGTTGATATTACAAATTTTGTAATGTTAGAAACTGGTCAACCAATTCACGCATATGATTTGGATAAAATCGCAGATAAGAAAATTATAGTAAAAGAATCTGGTTCACAAAAATTTACAACCTTAGACGATGTTGAACGTGAATTATCAGATGATATAATAATTTGTGATGGTGAAAACACATTAGGTATTGCTGGAATTATGGGTGGTTTTGATTCAGAAATAACATCAAATACTACTAATGTGCTCATTGAAGCTGCAAGTTTTGATAGCGATACAATTAGACTATCATCAAGAAGATTATCTTTAAGAACTGATGCTTCTACAAGATTTGAAAAGGGTGTAAGCCAACAATTATGTGATTTAGCATCATTGAGAGTTTGTAAATTAATTGAAGATATTACAAATGCAACTGTGATTAATAACTCTATAGATGTGATTACATGTGAAGAAAAATTAGAAGATGTAGAACTATTCTACAAAAAATGCAATGATTTATTAGGATCAGATATTTCAAATGAAGAAATTAAAAATATATTAAAATTATTGGAATTTAAAATTGTGTCAGAAGACGACGAAAAAATCAAAGTTAAGGTTCCGTTCCACAGACAAGACGTTTCAATTTATCAAGATTTAATTGAAGAAGTTGGAAGAATTTACACATTTGAGAAAATTGGCGCTAAACCTCTTATCGGAAAACTAAAGAGAGGTGTTAAGAGCGAAGAAAGAATTGCCATAGATAATACGAAAAAAGCTTTGTATTCTATGAATACTTTTGAAGTGTTGTCTTATTCATTCATCAGCCCAAAGTCTTATTCTAAAGCAATGGTTGAAATGGATGATGATAAATTGATCAAACTAATCAATCCACTAGGAGAAGATTTCTCTGTGATGAGATCCACAATTATACCAAATATTTTGGATATACTATCTAAGAATTATAAAAATAAAATCAAAGATATTTGCGTATATGAATTGGGAAATACTTTCCACTTGGTCGGAAACGAAAGAATCGAAACTAAAAAATTAGCTTTGGGAATGTATGGAGATTATGATTTCTACGATGTTAGATCCATGATTTTGGCATTATTTAACGAATTGGGAATTGATAATTATGAAATCGTAAAAAACAAAGATAATAAAACTTATCACAGCGGTAGATGTGCTGATATATTTGTAAATGGTGAATTGAGCGCAACATTTGGTGAAATAAGTTATGAAGTAAGAGACAATTATGACTTTGATAATAGGGTTTATGTTGGAGAAATTCATTTTACAGAATTAATTAAACATATGGATTTCAAAAAGCTTTACTCACCAATTAGTAAATATCCTTCAATTGAAAGAGATATAGCTCTTGTGGTGGATAGAGAATTGGAAAGTATTGAAATTGAAAAAGAAATTCTAAAGCACTCTAATGGTATCATTAAGGATGTTTACTTATTCGATGAATATAAAGGTGAACATGTTGATAATGATAAGAAGAGCTTAGCTTACAGAATTATATATCAATCAAAAGATGAAACATTAAAAGACAAAACTATTGAAAAAATACAAGAAGAAATATTAAATTCATTAGAACAAAAATTCAACGCAACATTGAGAAAGTAGGAATGTATATGAACAAATTACAAGTTGTAATTCAAGGTTCAACTTACAATATTGTTACTGAAAAATCTAAAGAAGAAACAGATAAGATAGTTGAGAAAATTAACAAGGATATTGCAGATTGTAAAAACAGAAATTCAAAATTAACGACTTTGAATGCAACTATCTTAGCTCTTATGAATTTGGCAGAAACTCACGATAATTTAACAACTGAATTAAATGAATACAAAAAAGAGAATGATCCAATTATAAAGGATTATTCTAACTTAAAATCTGATTGCGAAAAATTATATCAAAATTTGGTTATTAAAGAAACAAACTTAAAGCAAATGACTAAACAATACAATGAAATTAAAGAAAATTCTGAAAAGGAAAAAGAAGATATAAAGAAAAAAGCTGAAAAATACGCTAACGAAATCAAAGCGCAATATGAACAAAACGCATCAGATTTAAATACAAAACTCAAAAAAGAAAATAAAACTACGGAAGATTTGAAAAAGCAAATTGAATTTTACGAAACAGAAAATGATGATATATCTCAAAAATACAAAGATTTAAAAGACGAATATAATAAATTAGCTTTTGAAAAAAATAAGCTAGAAAATATTTTAATGGATTATCAAAGGGATGAAATCATTGATTAGTGAAATATTAGCTCCTTGCGGAAATTGGGAAATGGTAAAAGCAAGTGTCCGTGCGGGAACTGATGCCGTTTATCTTGGAACAAAAGATTTTTCCGCAAGGGCTTATGCTGAAAATTTTACTGTAGAAGATGTTAAGGAAGTTGTAAAATACTGCCATTTAAGAAACGTAAAAGTTTATGTAACATTAAACACTCTTATAAAACAATCAGAAATTCACAAGGCAATTGATTATGTAAATAGATTATATAACATCGATATTGATGCACTAATTGTGCAAGATATTGGTCTGGCATATCTTGTAAACAAGTTATTTCCTGATATGGATTTACATGCATCTACTCAGATGAACATTAATAATTTGAATGGGGCATTAATTGCCAAAGAACTTGGTTTCAAAAGAATTGTATTGGCTAGGGAAACTGATTTAGAAGAATTAAAAAATATTAGGAATAACTGTGACATTGAAATTGAAGTTTTCATTCATGGATCATTATGTGTGTGCCAATCAGGGCAATGCTTGATGAGTTCATTAAATGGTGATAGAAGTGCAAATAGAGGAAGATGTGCTCAACCTTGTAGGAAGGATTACAAGATTATTTTAGCCAACGAAACTATTAATTCAAAGCTGTCTTATCTCAGTCCAAAAGATTTGTGTACTATTGATAATGTTGACGAAATCGCAAAATATTGTGATAGTTTGAAAATCGAAGGAAGAATGAAATCAAAGGAATACGTGTACTCTATTGTAAAATCTTACAGAGAAAAATTAGACAATGGTAAATACGATTATTATTTAGACGAAGTTAAAAATCGTGGATTTACAAAAGGATTAATCAATAATACAAATGGATACAATTACGTTGAACTTGGTAGGAAAAATCAAGTTAAAGGCAACATAGTAGGAAAAGTATTAGGGAAAGGGAAAATAAAATTTACAAAAGATGTATTAAAGAAAGATATTCTAATACTTTCTAATGGAAAAAATACTTTTCCGTTGACATTAACTGAAAATTATACGAAAAATAGCATAGCTTCGTTTAAAAACATAGGTGATGCTCTTGAAAATTCTGATGTAAAAAGAGTTAGTCACATTAAAATAGTTGATGAATCAAATGAAGAAAAAAATTTGAAATTTGATTTACAAGTCAAGTTTATTTGTAAAAAATTTCAACCTATTCAAATATTTGTAAATGATCTAATATATAACACTAATATAATTTGCGATGATGCAAAAAATAAGCCGATAGATGACGATTTTATACGTAATCAAGTACTAAAAACAGGAAACTATCCAGTAAATATTTCTGAACTGGAAATTATACTAGATGATGGATTATTTTTATCGAAAAGTCAGATAAATCAGATAAGGAGAGATTTCATAGAATTTTATTTGGAAGAAAAAGCTGATTTTAATCATAGAAAACAAAAAAATGTTGATCTGAAAAGTTTAGATAATCTAATAGAAAAAAATAGAATTAAAAATTCAAGCTGTAAAACAGTTTATGTAAATGAAGTGGATGGTTACAGCGATAAAATTTCATCAGAATACATCGTGAGAGTTCCAAGATTTTTGAATCAAGAAAAAACGGATAAGTTTATAAAAAGGTGCAGAGAAAATAATGTATCCAAACTTTTAATCAATAATATTGGAGATATCATTATAGCTAGGGATATTAAAGCTGATTTTGTTGTTAGTGACTATCAGATGAATGTATTTAATACTTTATCAGCAAAAGTTTTAAATGACTTGGGAGTAGATGTAATAACTTTATCAGTTGAATTAAACAAATCTGAAATTAAAGAAATTGTAAAAAATTCAAATTACAATTATGAATTGGTTGTTGAAGAAAACTTAGTTAATATGGTTACTGTTTATTGTCCTTTTTCGAGCATAATAAAATGTAATGGGAAAAATTGTGAGTTCTGTAAGTTTAATGATTGTTATATTGAAGGAGATTTTTCTAAATATAAGGTTGTAAGAATGGACGATTACTCTTTAATTTATTCTTGTGATAGAATTAAGATAGATGAGAATGATATAGATTTTAACTTATATTCAATTAGAAAGAACAAATATGCAACTGGAAAATCTAATGAATTTCATTTTAAAAAAGGAATTTTATAAATGGATAAAAAGACATTAAACACACTTGAATACAACGAAATAAAAAATAAAATTGAAAAATTTTGCAAATCTAAATTGGGGAAAAGTATAGCCAATAAATTGGAACCTATGATTGATGAGGATGAAATCAGACAAAGCTTGGATGAAACTTATGAAGCTATGAGTATGATTTACAAATTTTCTAATCCTCCTATATATGAGATTATAAATGTTAAAGCAAGTATAATGCATGTATCAAAGGGTGGATACATAGTTCCAGAAGTTTTGTTGAAAATCGGCCAAATCTTAAGTAGCGTTCACGATATAAAAAGATACGCTGGGGAATCTGACGAAAATCACGAAAATTACCCTATGATTATGGCAATGATGGATTCTTTGATGGAAGAACCTGATGTAGTTGCAACTATTAATAATGCAATAATTTCCGAAGATGAAATTAGCGATAATGCCAGTAGAAATCTGGCAAGAATTAGACAAACTAAAAGGCAAAAGACAGAAAATATTAGAGATAAAATAAATAGTATTTTATCTTCTAATGATCAAGCATTACAAGAAAACATCGTAACTATGAGAGATGATAGATATGTAATTCCTGTAAAAGTTTCACATAAATCATCTTTTAAAGGAATCGTACACGACCATTCATCTTCGGGTCAAACAGTCTACATCGAACCGATGGAGGTTGTAGAATTAAATAACGAATTGAGAATGCTTGAAGCAGAAGAAAGAGAAGAAATAATAAGAATTTTGAAAGAAATTTCTGATAGAGTTTATGATGCCAAGGATTCGATTTTTGTGGATCAGGATGTTTTATCAAGATTAGATTTCATATTCGCTAAAGCAAAATATGCTATAGAAATTGATGCGACAAATCCCAAACTAAACACTAATGGATATTTTAATTTCAAAAATGCAAGACATCCTTTATTGGACAAGAAAAAAGTTGTGCCTATAAGTATTTATCTTGGTGATGATTACAATACATTGGTTATAACTGGACCTAATACTGGTGGTAAAACTGTAACACTTAAAACAGTAGGTCTGATAACTTTAATGGCACAATCTGGAATTTTAATTCCTGTAGATGAAAATTCGGAAGTAGCAATTTTCGACAATATCTTCACAGATATTGGTGATGAACAAAGTATAGAACAATCTTTGTCTACTTTTTCAGCTCATATGAAAAATATTGTACACATTGTAAATAATATTACATTTAATTCTCTTGTGTTATTCGACGAACTTGGTGCAGGAACCGATCCAACAGAAGGAGCAGCACTAGCAATTGCAATTTTGAGAATTTTCTTAGACAAATCTATAAGAACAATTGCTACAACTCACTATTCTCAACTTAAAATATTTGCATTGACAGAAAAATACGTAAAAAATGGTTCAGTAGAATTTGATGTAAATACTTTATCACCAACTTATAAATTGAGAATTGGGATTCCTGGTAAATCAAATGCTTTTGAAATTTCTAGAAGACTTGGTCTTGATGATGATATAATTAATAATGCAAAGGAAATTTTATCTCAAGAAGACAAAGATTTTGAAGATGTTTTATCTGACATTGAATCTGGAAAGAAACAAATTGACGAAGAAAAAAAAAGACAATTAGAGCTTAAAGAAGATTTATTGAAGCTTCGCGACAGATACGAAAAAGAACTTGAAAAGACAAAATTAGAAAAAGAAAGAATTATTAACGAAGCAAAAGAAAATGCAAACGAAATTTATATGCAAGCTAAGGAAGAATCACGTGAGCTTATCAATAAATTAAAATTCTTAGAGAAAGAATCTGATGCTAGAACAGTAGCTAATGATGTTGAAAGTAAATTTAACAAAAGAATTAAAAAGAGTTCCAATAAGAAACTTTTGAATGAAACGTCTAAAAAACAAAATCTACAATTAGGAGATGAAGTCGAAATCTTAGGAATTGACCAACAAGGTACTATTGTTACAGAACCTGATAAAAAAGGTGATTTATTGGTTCAAGTGGGTATCTTAAAGATAAATGCCAATGTTAAGAACTTGAAGAAAATTAAAGAACAAGAAGTGATTCAATCATCAAAGAGCATTAAAAGTATTATAAAAAATAAAGCTAATTCTGATATAAAAAGCGAAATAGATTTGCGTGGAAAGAATATTGAAGAAGCAATATACGAACTTGACAAATACATTGATGACTGTGTAATTGTTGGTTTGAAAAAAGTGAATATAATTCACGGCAAAGGAACTGGTATGCTCAGAAAAGGTATCAGAGAATACCTAAGAAGTGATAAAAGAATCAAAAAGATTGAATATGCAGGTTACAATGAAGGCGGTCTTGGAGCTACTTTCATTTATTTAAAATAAGGGGATTAAAATGATAAATTTTAAAGAAGAAGTAAAACAAATTATACTAGGATTTGACACTGGTCTAACTGAAGAAGAAATATCAGATTTAATCGAAATTCCACCAAACAGTGATATGGGAGATTATGCGTTTCCAGTGTTTAAATTAGCAAAAACTTTTAGAAAAGCACCTAATTTAATCGCAGAAGAATTAGCTAAAAAAGAATTCAGCAATGAAAATATCAAAAAAATTGCAAATGTAGGTCCTTACGTAAACTTTTTTGTAGATAATTCAAAATTAGTAGAAAGTGTTCTAACAGAAGCTGTTAAAGATGATTTTGGAAGTAGTCATATTGGCGTTGGGAAAAATGTTGTGTTCGACTTTTCTTCTACAAATATTGCAAAGCCATTTCATATTGGACATTTACGCTCCACTGTAATAGGAAATGCCATAAGAAACATAATGAAATATCAAGGGTTTAATACAACAGGTGTTAATTACATCGGTGATTATGGAACTCAATTTGGTATGATGATATCAGCTTATTTAAAATGGGGAGACGAAGATAAAATAAATGCTGATCCAATAAAAGAACTTTTAAATCTTTACGTAAAATACAATAAAATTGCAAAAGAAGATGAAACTTACATGGATGAGGCACGCGATTGGTTCGATAAATTAGAAAAAAAAGATCCTACAGCTGTAAAATTATGGTCATGGTTTAGAGAAATTTCTCTAAAAGAATTTCAAAGAGTTTATGATTTACTAGGAGTTGAGTTTGACAATTTTAATGGTGAATCATTCCACTCACAATTTATTGGAGATGCATTAGAAGCAATTGATAAGAAAAATTTGCTAGAAGAATCCGATGGTGCAATGATAATCAATTTGGATGATGAAAACTTGCCACCTGTTTTAATAAAAAAATCAAATGGGTCTTCAACATACTTAACAAGAGATATTGCTACTGCAATGTATCGTAAAAAAACTTACAATTTTTATAAAAATGTATACGTTGTTGCTAGTCAACAAAAACTTCATTTTGAACAATTAAGAGCCGTTTTGAAAAAAATGGGATTTGATTGGTGGAATGATTGCGAACATGTTTCTTTTGGTATGGTTAGCATGAAAGATGGATCTATGAAAACAAGAGAAGGTAAAGTTATTTTCCTAGAAGATGTTTTAAATAGAGCTATTGATAAAACAAAATCAATCATAGAAGAAAGAAATCCTAATCTTGAAAATAAAGAAGAAGTGGCAAAACAAGTTGGTGTTGGAGCTGTAATATTCCAAGATTTATTCAATAATAGAATAAAAGATTATACGTTTGATTGGGATCAAGTTTTGAATTTTGATGGAGAAACTGGACCATATACACAATATACATTTGCAAGAAGCTGTTCTATATTAGACAAGGGAGAATTTGAATTAAAAGACAATAGCAAATTTGATTTATTAGTTGACGATACAGAAATCGACATTGTAAAACACTTATCAAAATTTGAAGAAGTTTTATTAAATGCTACTGAAAAATACGAACCTTCTTTCTTGACACGTTATACAGTAGAATTAGCAAAACTATTCAATAAATTTTATGCAAATTGTCCAATCAACACTGTAGAATATGAACTAAAATATCAAAGATTGTATTTAACTTATTCTGTTAACAAATGCTTGAAATTATCTTTGAGCTTGTTAGGCATTGAAGCACCAGTTAGAATGTAGGGAGAATAATGGACTCATTTATAGAAATAATCAAAAATTCTTTTACAAGAACCGCACATACAATTAAATATTTTCCGTTGATTTTTGCATCAATGATTGTAATGAAATTATCGTTAAATATGTCGAATAATATTTTGTTTAGATTATCTGTATCTAAAGAAATATCTAGTGTGATAGTAGCGGTTTTGGTTACATTTCTGTTGAGTATCCTTTTAAATATGCTTAGTATTTCGGTTCATACAAGAGATAACTATCAAATAGAACCGATTACTATTCCCAAATTAATGTTAAAGGTCGCTTTTAATGGAGGAATTTTATTGTTGTTGTATTTTTTCTTAAAAAAATACGAGGGAGCAGTAATTGTTCTTTTATTAATATTTAATCCGTTAGTGGAGACACTTTACATGATTGACGAAGAATTTTATAAATCGATTTGGACATCATTAAAATTTAATTTTAAAAATTTTTTAACATGGAATATACCTAATGTTGCTATTTTTGCAATTTTGTATAATTTGATTATGAAGAATTACACATTTGAAGACTTTATAATGTCAAATGAAGTTGTGTCGATTATAAAATTTGGATTGCTTTTGATGTTCATTTCGTTGTTCATGTTGTATAGGGCTAATTTGTACAGAATTTTAGAAACGGGGGAGAAATAAATGATTAATAAGATTGACGAATATTTCAGTAAATTTATGAATCAATTGGTTTATGTGAATTTATTAGAATCAAATGATTACATTGATAAAGATATTCCACTACCTGTTTTAGAGAAAGATTTGTTAGATGGAGTCAAGAACAATGATTTCGTCAAAAATTTTGATTTGGAATTAATAATTAAAGGCATGATTTATAACATAGCTTACGATAGATCATTCAAATACTGTGTAAACTACACAGATATTATGTACAATATTTTTCCTGATATTGAAAAATCAATAATATCTATGGGAGTTGAAAAGATTTCAAATCCAAAAGAAGCTGTTATTTATTTTAGAACAAATGATATATTAAAATCGGATATTGCAGATAATGCGTATTATTATGCGTATTGTTTGAGATTAATGGCGCTTGAAGATGAGTTTAATTCTAGTATTTTTATCGAAGAAGCTTTCAGAGTGTTAAATGAAAATGTTGCAAATTTTCCTGATTTCTTCTTAAATTATGTAGAACTTGCAAATCTAGAATTACTAAATCATAATTATATAAAAGCTTATGATTACTTAAAAAATACTCATAAGATGGCAACTTCACCTAATGATTACGATGAAAAAAGAGTATTAATTGTGATAAATGAAGTTGAACGTTTAATGGAGGATATAAAGCCTTTAAGAGATTTGGATTTTGCGACTACTTTAATCAATTCGAAACCACAAAAAGCACTTGAAATTTTCCAAGAACTTGAAAAAACTTCCAGAATTGTTTATTTAATGGGTAAATGTTACTTGAATTTGAATGATTTGGATAAAGCTATAGAATATTTTGAAAAAGCTGAAAGCATGGGATTTGATCACGTTGATTTGTATAATGATATGTCTGTAGCTTATTTCAACGATTATGATTTTGAAAAATCAATTCAGGTTTTAAATCGTGGGCTTAAAATTCATAAAGACAACGAGATTTTATTGTACAATAAAGCCGTTATTGAACTAAACTCAAATAGAGTTGCAAAAGCAAAAGACACATTGTCAACTTTGGTTTCTTATGATGATGTACACGAAGATATTTTTAATATGGCAATGCAATTATTGCAAAAAATAGAAGAAGACAATTAAATGTCTTCTTCTGTTATTTTAAGCGTATTGTCCAATCGGTCGATGATTTCTAAAGCACTTATTATGTTTTTTCTTGCTTTGTAACAATCCAAATTAATATCTACCAATTCATTAATTTTGTTTATTCTATAAACGATTGAGTTTCTGTGAACATTCAGTCTTTGAGATGCTTTGATTAATGAGCGTTCTTCTACAAGGTAAAAGTATAATGTTCTGAGAAGGTCTGTGCCATTATTTATATCGTCATATTTTAATTTATAGATGAATTCTGGAACTAATATTTCTATTTCAGAATCCAAGCATACCAAATCATAGATGATTTTACAGCAATTATCGTTTATGTTTTCAGTTAATTCTATATTGTTTTCTAAAATTCTTCTAGATAAATCATAAGCTTTTTTCAAATTGAACAGGTTGTTTTTAAGTGATAATTTTATGCTTTTTAAGTCGTATTTTTCAGTAAAAAAGTTTAAGTTTGTCTTTACTGATGAAACATCTTTAATTTTATTATTAGTTAATAACACAAGGTATCCTTCTTGTAATACAGAATACATATACATTGGATAATCCAAAACAAATCTGTTACCATGTGAGAACATGTCTTGGTATTTAAATAAACCACCTTCAATTTTAATTACATTAATATCGTAATTGTCATCTGTTTTCCAACCTATATTTGCAATATTTTCTTCGTCTTTTTCTGTAATATTTCCAGAAATCAAATTCTTAATAGTACTGTATATGTCTTCTTTTGAATTTATTAGTCCGTTTACGTTGTTATAAATGTATGTTGAAATTATCTTGGAAATTTTTCTGAATTCAAATTCATACTCGCCCTCAATTGTTTCGAAAGCAAGATATCCATATAATTTACTCAAACTTTTCTTTTTTATTTCCAGAGGATAAATTTTTTTGATAGTTGAGAAATCAAATGTATTTAGCAACAACTTTTTGTTTGAATTCAACAGGCACACATTTACATCGAAATAATCTTTTATGTTTAAAAGTAAATTATTTACGGCCTCACGGTTTGAAATTGTATTGTAAATTCTATTATAGAACTCTGCATTTTCGCGCAAAAACGCATTCGCAATTTCGTAAACTTTAAAAATATCATTTTCTTTTGAATAAATAATATTTGCATTTTCATTTTCTAACATTTCATCTTCTGCTTTCAAAAAAAGAATATTAGAGTTTTTCGGACAAATAATATTTTTGTCGTATTCGATTATAGATAGGGTGTTTTTCTGATCGGAAATACAATTTAGAGAGATATTGTCGATATCGTTTATTATTTTTATGTCCGAAGAGTCAACCAATTCATCCATTTTTTTAACCAATAATCTTATATTCATCTTATCACCTTTAATTATCGTTAGACCTGTGTTATTATCTATAGTATAAATAATATCACAACCAACAAATTTTTTAAATATACACAGGAGATACTTATGAAAAAGACTGCCATTATACTGATGATAATTACACTACTATCAAAAGTCTTAGGATTAGTAAGAGAAACTACATTGGCATATTTTTTCCCTACAAATGGGCCGGTTGCCAATGCGTTTTTGGTTTCACAAATACTGCCGATTACAATAGTAAGTTTATTTTCAGCGGGAATTTCAACTTCTTTTATACCTATATACAATAAAATAGTACACGAAAAGGGAAAGGAAGAAGGCGATATTTTTACATCAAATATCAACAATATAGTTGTTATTATAATATTAGCACTAATAATACTACTTGAAATTTTTACACCTTCTGTAATTAGAATTTTCGCTCCAGGATTTACTGGATACACAAAGGAATTAACTATCAAATTCATGAGATTAACTTTATTGTCAATGATTCCGTCAATTATGTCATGTGTATTCAAAGGATACTTGAATGCGAATAATCATTTTGTAGTTCAAAACCTACAAGGTTTTATAATGAATTTCTTCATTATACTTGCTCTTGTAATTTCCAATAAGTACGATAATAATATGATAGTTGGAATTGGTTTGTTATTGGGAAATGCGCTCCAATATTTACCTTACATATTTATAACGAAAAGAAAGAATTTTAAATATCATAAGATTTTAGATTTTTCAGATAAAAATGTAAAGATGATTGTTCTTTTATCAATTCCGATAATTTTGGGAGTATCGGTAAATCAAATCAATGTTATGGTAGATAAGTCGATAGCATCTACAGTTTCAGCTAATGGTATTCCAATTCTAAATTATGCATCGAGGCTTATTGAATTTGTAACGGGAATTGTTATAGCAAATATTTCTGTAATTGTGTATCCAGAATTGTCTAGAAATTTTATTGCTAATGATTTGAATAAAATGAAAGATAGCATAATGAAATCAATGTCTATGATTTGTATTTTAGTAATCCCGGCGACAATTGGACTTTTGGTATTATCCTATCCTATTACTAAGATGCTGTTCTTTAGGGGAGCTTTCACAATGAATGATGTTGCTATGACATCAGTTTGTATGTTCTTCTACGCTTTGGGAATAATAGGAACTGCCATCAGAGATATCTTGTCGAAATCATTTTATGCTATGAATGATACAAAAACTCCTACAATTAATTCTGTTATTATGGTTGCTATAAATATCATAGGAAATATTATTTTATCCAGAGTTTTTGGATTGGTAGGATTAGCAGTAGCAACAAGTTTTGCAAATCTAATTGGAGCAATTATGATAATAATGAGATTACACAAAAAAATTGGGGATTTTAGTTCTACAAAATCATCTTTTGTAAATATTTTTAAGATGTTGATTTCATCGTTAATAATGGGAGCATTAGCTTATATTACATTTAAAACTACAAATATGAAATTTTCAAATACATTATCATTAATGATGTCTATAATTGTTGCAGGAATTAGTTATTTAACTTGTATTTTAATTTTTAAGGTCGATGAACTAAACGAAATTATCGCTTTTTATAAAAACAGAAGAAAAAAATAGATGGTTTGACAATTGAAAGTTTTTTGAATATAATTTTGTTATAAAGACAAAGATAAAAAGAGCGCATTATGATTGATTTTCAGAGAGATAAGGGTTGGTGTGACTTATTATTCATAGTAATTGCAGACATTTTTGAGTCGAATTTTCCGCTTGATAGCGTTATAAATTAAAGTGAGGTTTACCTAATTAGGGTGGTACCGCGATTTAACTCGTCCCTTATCATAAGGACGGGTTTTTTATATTTTAGGAGGTTTTTTATGAATAGTATGGGAAATCTTAGACGTACTCACATGTGTGGGGAGTTGAGATTAAGTGATGTTAACAAAGAAGTCATTCTTATGGGATGGGTTCAAAAAGAAAGAAATTTAGGATCTCTTATCTTTATAGATTTGAGAGATAACACAGGAATAACTCAAATAGCTATAAAGGATGATAACAAAGAGATTTTCGATAAAGCAAAAGATGTTAAAAGCGAATATGTTTTATGTGTAAAAGGTGATGTTAGAGAAAGAGAATCAAAAAACAATAACATTCCTACTGGAGAAATTGAAGTTATAGCTAATGAACTAATTGTTTTAGATACAGCGAATGTTCCACCAATTTACATTAAAGACGACGATAATGCTCAAGAAGCCGTTAGATTGAAATACAGATATTTAGATTTAAGAAAACCTAAATTACAAAATAATTTAAAATTAAGAGCAAAAACTAATAAATTAATTCGTGATTATTTAGATGAAAATGGATTTTATGAAATTGAAACTCCGTTTTTAGGAAAACCAACTCCAGAAGGAGCCAGAGACTATTTGGTAGCAAGTAGAGTAAATGAACACAGTTTCTACGCACTACCACAATCACCACAATTAATGAAGCAACTTCTTATGATTAGTGGAATGGACAGATACTACCAAATCGTAAAATGTTTCAGAGATGAAGATTTGAGAGCGAATAGACAACCGGAATTCACTCAAGTGGATATGGAAATGAGTTTTGTAGATCAAGAAGATGTTATGACATTAAATGAAGGCTTGATTAAAAAACTTTTCAAAGAAATAAGAGGAGTTGATATTCCAACTCCTATTAAGAGAATGACTTATTCAGAAGCTATGGAGAGATATGGATGCGACAAGCCAGATTTGAGATTTGGATTTGAATTGAAAAACATCACCGAATTAGTAAAAGATTCAGAATTTAAAGTATTCTCAAGTTGTAATGAAAAGAACAAGAGCGTTAGATGTATCAATATAGGTAATTATGAAAGTGAATATTCACGTAAAAAAATTGATAAATTAGAAAAATTTGTAAAAGAATACGGTGCTAAAGGTTTAAGTTGGATAAGAGTTCACGATGGAGAAATTCAATCTTCAATTAAAAAATTCTTATCAGATGAAGAAATGAATTCGATAATTGAATCTACAAAAGAAGACGAAAATGCTTTAATATTTATACTAGCAGACAAAAATGATGTTGTATTTAATGGATTAAGTGCATTAAGAAACAAAATCGCTAGAGATATGAATTTGGTTGACAATGATACTTTTGAATTTGTTTGGATAGTTGATTTCCCATTATTTGAATTCGACGAAGAAGAAAACAGATTTGTGGCTATGCATCACCCATTTACAATGCCAAAAGAAGAAGACATTCAATATTTGTTAACTGACAAGGAAAAAGTAAGAGCAAAAGCTTACGATATCGTATGTAATGGAGATGAAATCGGCGGAGGTTCAATAAGAATTAACAATTCTGATTTACAAAAGAAAATGTTCGAAGCATTAGAATTAACTGAAGAAATGATTGAAAACAAATTTGGTTTCTTTGTAGAAGCTTTCAACTATGGAACACCTCCACATGGTGGATTAGCGTATGGTATGGATAGACTTATGATGCTATTAGTCGGAACTGATAATATTAAAGATGTTATAGCATTCCCTAAGACACAATCTGCCACAGATTTACTAACTGGTGCTCCATCAAATGTTGATGAAAAACAACTTAAAGAAATTCACATCACATTAGATTAGTATGGATAAAAGATTTGAACGAACAAAACTTCTAATAGGTGAAAATGACCTAGAAAATATCATCAACTCCAAAGTAGCTGTTATTGGCTGCGGAGGAGTTGGAGGTTTTGTAATAGAAGCTTTAGCTAGATGTGGAGTAGGAACATTAGCAATAGTAGATTATGATACTATCGATATAACAAACATCAATCGTCAAATTATAGCGTTGGAAGATACTGTCGGAAATTATAAAGTGGATGAATTTGAAAAAAGAATTCACAGAATTAATCCGAATTGCAAAGTTATTAAGTTTAGGGAAAAGTTTGATAATTCTACTGTTGATTTATTTAATCTTAAAGATTATAATTATGTTATAGACGCTATTGATTTAATATCAGCTAAGCTAGATTTAGCTGAGTATTGTTATAAAAACGATATTAAGTTGATAAGTTCCATGGGTGCGGGATCTAAACTAAATCCTTTTCTTTTTAGAATTACGGATATTAAAAAGACCCACACTTGTCCAATGGCTAAAGTAATGAGAAAAGAGCTAAAAAGAAGAAACGTTGACAAACTTACATGCATTTGGTCTGATGAACAAAGGTCAGGAGAAGTTCTATCTGCAAATGGAAGGAATGCTCCGGCAAGTATAAGCTTTGTACCTTCATGTGTTGGACTTATGATTGCATCGTATGTTATTAAAGAATTGAGGTAATTTTTTGGCAAAAGAAGGAATGGTTATAAAAACAGAATCCACTAAAGCATCTGTTCTAATTACTAGAAAAGGAGCTTGTGGTGGTGAAGGTTGTAGCAAATGTTCAGGTTGTGAACATCAAACACAAGTTATAGAATGTGCGAATTATATAAGTGCGAAGGTAGGAGATAGAGTCCAAATTTCTGGAGACGATTCTTCTATGCTTAAATATACTGCATTGTTGTATTTAGTGCCTTTAACATTTTTCCTAATTGCTCTTATATCATCATATTCTATTTTAGAAAATAAAATAGGAAATTTCGAATTAGCATCTTTTGGTATAGGGCTAGTAGGATTATTAATTGGCTATATAATTGTAAAATTTATAGATAAAAAATTTGTTGATAAGGACTTAGTTCATATCACGAAAATAATTGGAGGTTTGTATGAATAATTGTAGACAAAATTTAGAAAATTTTGACCCAGAGGTATTTGGACATCTAAATGATGAAATCAAAAGACAAGAAGAACATATCGAGTTGATAGCTTCAGAAAACTTTGTTTCAAAAGCAGTACTTGAAACTATGGGTACTGAGTTAACTAACAAGTATGCTGAAGGATATCCTGGAAAAAGATATTACGGCGGTTGTGAACATGTTGATAAAATAGAACAATTAGCTATAGATAGATTAAAAGAATTATTTAATGCAGATCATGCTAACGTTCAACCTCACTGTGGAGCAAATGCTAATATTGCTGTATATGTTGCAGTTTTAAAACCTGGAGATACAGTATTAGGTATGAGATTAACAGAAGGTGGACACTTAACTCACGGATCACCAGTAAATATGTCTGGTAGATTCTATAATTTCGTAGATTACGGTGTAGATCCTGAAACTGAAACTATCGATTATGAAAACGTTCGTGAATTAGCTTTAAAACACAAACCAAAATTAATCGTTGCTGGTGCTTCTGCATATCCAAGAGTTATAGATTTCAAAAAATTTAGAGAAATTGCAGATGAAGTTGGAGCTTATTTAATGGTAGATATGGCTCACATTGCTGGGTTAGTAGCTACTGGAGATCATCCAAGTCCAGTTCCTTATGCAGATTTTGTAACTACAACTACACACAAAACATTAAGAGGACCAAGAGGTGGGGCAATCCTTTGTAAGGAAGAACACAAAAAATTACTTGATAAATCAGTGTTCCCAGGATTCCAAGGTGGTCCATTAGAACACATTATTGCAGCAAAAGCAGTTTGCTTCAAAGAAGACTTACAACCAGAATTTAAAGAATACACTCATCAAATTTTGAAGAATGCAAAAGCGATGGAAAAAGTATTCTTAGATAACGATGTAAGATTAGTTTCTGGTGGTACAGATAACCACTTATTATTAATCGACTGCAGAAGCTTTGAAATGACAGGTAAAGAAGCTGAAGCATTATTGAGCGAAGTTAATATTACAACAAACAAGAACACTATTCCAAATGATCCTGAAACACCATTTGTAACTAGTGGTATCAGAATTGGTACACCAGCTATTACAACTAGAGGATTAAAAGAAGCAGAAGCTGCAAAAGTTGCAGAATTTATGTTAGACGCATTAAAGAAACGTAGACCTGCTGAAGAAATCAAAAAAGATGTTGTAGAATTGATGAAACAATTCCCAATCAATAGATAAATTTTAAGCTAATACTAGACAAAAGTTTAGTATTAGCTTTATTTTTTTGATGAAATATTGTATATTTGACACATTTTATGGTATCATTTATAGAGAAATGAGGTGATAACATGGCAAAACCAGTTGTTGCTATTGTAGGAAGAGCTAATGTAGGAAAATCTACATTATTCAATAAATTAATTAAGAAAAGAATCGCCATCACTCAAGATGATCCAGGTGTTACAAGAGATAGATTGTATATGGAAGCTGAGTGGCAAAATAAATATTTTACAGTTGTAGATACAGGTGGTTTGGAACCAAAAAGTAATGAAATCATTACTAAAAATATTAAAAAACAAACAGAACTTGCTATTGAGACTGCAGATGTTATTTTGTTTATGGTTGACGGTAAACAAGGCATCACTCCAATTGATATGGAAGTTGCCGATATGCTTAGAAGAACGAAAAAAAGCGTAATTTTAGTTGTAAATAAAATTGATCATATCAAACAACAGGACAATGTATATGATTTTTATAATCTAGGATTTTATGAAATATTTCCAATAAGTGCTTCAAATTCTATGGGGCTTGGAGATTTACTAGAAGCTGTTGTTTCAAAATTTGATGAAAATTCAAATACAGAATCTGATGATGATATAACCAAAGTATGTCTAATAGGAAAGCCAAATGTTGGTAAAAGTTCTTTGATTAATAATTTATTAAACGAAGAAAGAATGATAGTTACTGATATACCAGGAACGACAAGAGATGCTATAGACTCCAAGATTGACTACAAGGGAAATGAGTATATATTCATAGATACAGCAGGTCTAAGAAAAAGAAAAAAGATTGACACAGAAGTTGAGAGATATTCTGTTGTAAGGACTTTGTCAGCAATTGATAGGTCTGATATTTGCGTTCTAATGATAGATGCCACTGAAGGTGTTAGCGAACAGGATACAAAGATCTTAGGATATGCACATGATCAAGGTAAAGCTATGATAATTCTTGTGAATAAATGGGATCTTGTTGAAAAACAAACTAACACTATGAATGATTTCAAAAAAGATATCCGTACTAAATTGGGATTTGTAATGTATGTCCCTATCGTGTTCATTAGTGTAAAAGAAAACAAAAGAATAGATACGTTGTTTACTGAAATCGAAAAAGTAGATAATAATTATTCTATGAGAATTAGCACAGGTGTTTTAAATGATGTAATATCAAAAGCTGTTTTATTAAATCCACCACCATCAGATAAAGGTGTTCGTTTAAAAATCTTTTATATGACTCAGATAGAAGCCAGACCACCAAAATTTTTGGTGTTCATAAATAGAAATGATTTGATGCATTTTTCATACCAAAGATATATAGAAAATCAGCTAAGAGAAAATTTCAGTTTTGAAGGTGTTCCTTTGCAATTTGAATTTAAGACAAGGGGAAAATAGTGAATTATTTATATTTAATAGGCCTTGGAATAATATGTTATTTCATAGGTAATATAAGTGGTTCTATTCTGCTTTCTAAGTTGATTTATAAACAGGATATAAGAAATTACGGAAGCAAAAATGCAGGTGCAACCAATGCTTTAAGAGTTTATGGAGTGAAGTTTGGTTTGGCAACTTTTTTAATTGATTTCTTAAAAGGATTTTTGTGTGCATATTTGGGCTTTAAATTTTTTGGTAGTTTAGGTATACTAGTATGTGGGCTTTTATGTGTAATAGGACATATATTACCAATTATTTATAATTTTAAAGGAGGTAAGGGCATTGCGACATCTTTCGGTGTTTTATTGTTTGCCCAACCTTTACAAGTTTTGTTTTTATTAATATTGTTTTTAATAGTTGTACTTATAACTAAATATGTTTCATTGGGAAGCATAATAGGATGTGTTTCAGCTGTTATTTATGGATTAATTTACATTAGAAAAGACTTTTACATTGGTTTAATTTATATTTTGCTAGGAATAATATCATTATTCAAGCATAGATCCAATATAAATAGATTGATTCATGGAAAAGAAAGTAAATTAGGTAAAAATTAGGAGGAAAAAATGAAAGTATTAGTAATCAATTGTGGTAGTTCTTCATTAAAATATCAATTATTTGATATGACTGATGAAAGTGTATTATGTAAAGGATTAGTAGAAAGAATTGGAATTGAAGGTTCTAAATTAACTCATAAAGTTAATGGAGAAAAATTAGTAGTAGAAGAACCAATGAAAGATCATACTGAAGCTATTAACCATGTTTTTGATGCTTTATTAGACGAAAAATATGGCGTTATCAAGAGCTTAGATGAAGTATCTGCTATTGGTCACAGAGTACTACACGGTGGAGATAAATTAACTGAATCTTGCATTATTGACGATAAAGTAAAAGATAAGATTAGAGAATTTATCAAATTTGGTCCACTTCACAACCCAGCTAACTTAATGGGAATTGAAGCATGTGAAAAATTAGCTCCAGGAAAGAAAAATATCGCTGTATTCGACACTGCTTTCCATCAAACAATGCCAGCTAAAACATATATGTATGCTATTCCTTATGAATACTATGAAGATTACAGATTAAGAAAATTCGGCTTCCACGGAACAAGTCACAGATACATTACTTTAAGAACTCAACAATTATTAGGTAAAGACGACATCAATATTATTACAGTTCACTTAGGTAATGGTTCATCTATAGCAGCTGTTAAAAACGGAAAATGCTATGATACATCAATGGGACTTACACCATTGGAAGGACTTTTAATGGGAACTAGAAGTGGAGATTTAGATCCTACTGTAATGACATTTTTAATGAATGAAAAAGGATATTCAGCTGATGAAATGAACCAAATCTTAAATAAAAAATCAGGTGTATTAGGAGTTTCAGGAATTAGTTCTGACTTTAGAGATCTTGAAGAAGAAGCTGAAAAAGGAAATGACAGAGCTCAATTAGCACTTGATATGTTTATTGAAAGAGTTAAGAGATATATCGGTGGATATATGGCTGAATTAGGTCATGTTGATGCAATTTGCTTCGCTGGTGGTATCGGAGAAAATTCTTCTTCAATGAGAAAAGATATCTTAGATACTTTTGAAGAACTAGGCGTTAAATTAGACCTTGAAAAGAACAATACTCGTGAAGAAGCTTTAATCTCAGCTGATGATTCAAAAGTTAAAGTTTATGTTGTTCCAACTAATGAAGAATTAATGATTGCTAGAGACACTTTAGACTTAGCAAAATAATAATATTTTTATTGACAACTTAACATTATTATATTATAATTAACTACGTTGTTTGTATAAATTTTAAGGACTGAAGTCCTTAAGGAGGTGTAGCATGGCAGTACCAAAGAGAAAAACTTCTAAAACTAGAAGAGATAAAAGAAGAGCTTCTTCGTATAAATTACCAAGAGTTACTATAACTACATGTCCTAATTGTGGATCTCCAAAATTACCTCACAGAGTATGTAAAGAATGTGGGTATTACGATGGAAAACAAGTTGTAGATAATTCAGAACAAAACTAATGAAAAGAGAGCCGTTTAATTAATATTAAGCGGCTTTTTTATTTGTTTGATGTTATAACATATAATATTGTGATAGAATATACTAGAGGTGAAGTATGAAAATTTTATTAGATACTTTGGGTTCCGATAAAGGAGCATCAGAATTAATAGAAGGGGCTATAATGGCTCTTGAAAAAAAAGATTTTAACTTGACGATAGTAGGAAATGAAGAAGAAAATAGAAATATTGTAAATAAAAGATTTGAAGACAAAATAGATTTTGTAAATGCTACAGAAACCATTGAAAATAATGAATCACCAACGAAAGCAATAAGATCGAAAAAAGATTCTAGTATGAGAAAATGTTTTGATTTATTAAACGAAGATTACGATGGGTTCTTATCGACAGGCTCTACTGGCGCTTTATTGACAGGAGCTACACTTATAACAAAAAGGCTTGATAATGTATCTAGACCTTGTTTAATGGTTACAGTACCTAGCTTAAAGGATGATGTGGTAGTATTAGATGTTGGAGCTAATGTTGATGTCACTTCTGAGTTATTAGAACAATTTGCAAAAATGGGATATGTATATTTCAAAAATATTTTAGGAAAAGAGGATTGCAAAGTAGGTTTATTAAATATTGGAGTCGAAGAACATAAAGGAGATTCATTAAGATTAGAAACATACAAAAATTTATCAAAATATCCTTATTTTAAAGGTAATGTTGAAGCAAGAGATGTTTTAAAGGGTGATTTTGATGTTGTGGTAACTGATGGTTTTTCAGGAAATATTCTTCTAAAAACAATAGAAGGTTCCGTTGAGTTTATTAAAACTTTAGCTAAGTCAAAATTATCTAAACTTGATGAAAAATCTCAACAATATATTATTCCTATGATTAAATCAATGAGTACAGGTATTGATTATAACAGTGTTGGATCTGCACCATTTTTAGGCACGAAGAAGCCAGTTTTTAAAGCTCATGGGTCATCTAATAGGGACGCTATTATGTCTGGGATTTTAACACTTATAAAATTCGTTGAAGAAGATGTTACTGATAAATTAAAAAAGGAGTTAGCAAATGAATAAAGAAATTTATGAAAAAGTTGTTGAAGGCTTGAAAAATGAATTTAATAAAGATGATATAGATGAAAAAACAAGATTTGTAGAAGATCTTAAAGCAGATTCAGTACGACTATTGGAAATTGTAATGGATGTAGAAGAAGAATTTGATATTGAACTTGATGACGAAAAGTTATCAGAATTAAAAAATGTAGAAGATGTAGTTAATGAAATTGAAAGGGCACAAGGAAAATAGTTGTGGATAAAGTTAGAATTGAAATGCTACATGAACTAGAAGAAAAATTAGATTACAGGTTTACAGATATTAATCTGTTAAACCTGGCTTTTTTTCATAGCTCATACGGAAATGAAAACAAATCATATAAAGATATTTCAAACGAAAGATTAGAATTTTTAGGAGATTCAGTCTTGGATCTAATTATTAGTGATTTCTTGTATAATAGTAAATCTTCGTTAAAAGAAGGTGCTATGACAAAGATTAGAAGTCAAATGGTATGTGAAAAATCTTTCTCAAATATGGCCAAGTATTTAGAATTAGGAAAATATTTAATGATGGGTCATGGTGAATTTATTTCAGGTGGCAGTGAAAAACCTAGTGTACTTGCTGACACTTTCGAAGCAGTTTTTGGTGCAATATATTTGGATTCTGGTTATGAATCGGCTTTTAAAATTGTAGAAAATAAGTTTAAAAGTCTATTCATAGCTGAAATAGAAACAAAGTCTAGTTTTATTGACTATAAGACTATGTTACAGGAAAATAATCAGAAAAATTCAAGAGATAAATTGAAGTACAAGATTGTTAAAGAAGAAGGCCCAGATCACGACAAAAAATTCTATGTTGATGTTTACGAAGGTAACTTAGTTATAGGATCTGGCTTTGGTTCTTCAAAAAAACACGCAGAACAAGATGCTGCTAGAAACGCCTTGATTAAATTAAGGGTAATAAATGAGTAAGAAAAATTACATTGTATCATTGTTCATTCCTCATTTAGGTTGTCCAAATGATTGTATTTTCTGTAATCAACGCAAAATCACAAATTATATTGAAGTCGTTAAAAAAGATGAAATAAGAAATGAAATTAGAAATCAACTTGCAAATTTTCCTAATAAAAGTCAAGAAGATATTCAGATAGCTTTTTATGGTGGATCATTTACAGGAATTGAAGAAACTGCTATGATTGACTATTTAAAAATAGCAAATGAATTCATTGAAGACGGTAAAGTTAGATCTATTAGACTTTCTACAAGACCTGATTATATTGATGAACACATTTTAAATATTCTTAACGAATTTAACGTAGAAACTATAGAATTAGGTGTTCAATCAATGGTAGATAGTGTATTAGAAGCAAATTTAAGATGTCACGATAGTCAGTGCGTTAGAACATCTTCTGAGTTAATAAAATCTATGGGATTTAGTTTAGGGCTTCAAATGATGACAGGCTTATACAAATCAACTCCAGAGATGGACTTATATACTGCAGATGAATTAATCAAGTTACAACCTGATTTTGTCAGAATATATCCAACTTTAGTTATAAAGAATACTATGCTTGAAACTTATACCAAATTAAATAAATATAGTCCGGAAAGTTTGCACGATTCGGTCGAAAATTGTACCAAAATATATTTGAAATTTATAAATGCTAATATACCAGTTATTAGATTAGGTCTACTAAATACAGAAAATATAAAACAAGGCGAGGATGTAGTTGCGGGTGCAATTCATCCAAATTACAGACAACTTGTAGAAGATAATTTGTACAGAAACGTTATAGATTATATCTTGAAAAATGAAAATCTTGAAACACTTGAAATACATGCCAAATCAAATATTTTGAATAATTTTGTCGGCTATAATGGGGAAAACAAAAAATACTTTAAAGAAAAGTATCGATTAAAAACCATAAAATATTCTAATTCAGATAATAACTTTTTAGTGTTAGATAATATCAATAAAATTGATGTTAATTTAGAAAATATTTTTAAAAACATCGAAAAAGAGGTGTAGTTGTGGGATTAAAATCAGTTGAGATACAAGGTTTTAAATCTTTTAAAGATAAAATAAAATTGAATTTTGATAATCCCATAACAGCAATTGTTGGGCCAAATGGTAGCGGGAAGTCAAATATCTCAGATGCTATATTGTGGGTTTTAGGTGAACAATCAGCCAAAAATCTCCGTGGAAATAAAATGCAAGATGTTATTTTTGCGGGAACTCAGAAAGAAAAACCGGTTAACTTTGCACAAGTTTCTATAACTTTTGAAAATGACTTATGGAAAGACATTGATTATCAAGAAATTACAGTAACGAGAAGAGTTTTCCGTACTGGTGAAAGTGAATATTACATCAATAAAAATCAAGTTCGACTAAAAGATGTAAAGGAATTATTTTTAAATACAGGAATTGGAAAAGAAGGGTATTCTGTAATAGGTCAAGGTAAAATCGACGAAATTCTGTCATCAAAAAGCGAAGATAGAAGAGAATTATTCGAAGAAGCATCTGGAATTTCTAAACAAAAGTACATTAAAGAGCAAAGTGTTAAAAAACTTGAACGAACTAATGAGAATTTACTAAGAATTGAAGATATATTGATTTCACAAGTTGATAGATTAAAATATTTAGAAAAAGAAAGTAAAAAAGCTAAACAAGGAATTGTTCTGGAAGAAAAACTAAAGGAAATGGAAATCCAAAAAGCTTTATTGAATATCGAAAAACTTTCTATTACACTGAGTGATGTCATTGAGAAAAAAGAAAATAATGATAAAAGTTTGATTGACTTAAAATCAAAACTTATAAAATTTGAAAATAAAAGAAATGATTTATTAAAAAACATTAATAAAATAGATATAGATACCGAATTAAAAATCTCTAAATTAGCTGATATTAAGAGTCAAAAAATAAAAAATGAGTCAGATATTCAATTAAATGATGAAAGACTTAAAAATAGCAACGCTGAATTAGAGAGACTAACAAAAGAAAACGAGGATTATTCATCAGAAATTAAAAATCTAATATCAAAAATTGATGATTTACAGAATACAATAAAAAATTCAGAGAAAAAGCTTGCAGAAATAAATTCAAATTTAGAAAAATTGAATATTGATGATTCTGAAGATGAGCTTAATGTTAAAAAAGAATTGAGCGATAAAAAGTCTGAAGAATTAAATAAATTACAGTCAATTTATACACAACATATTATAGAAAAATCTTCACGTGATGCTATTGAACAAGAAAGATTGAAGGAAATATCAGAGGTAAAAAAGCAAAAAGAAGAATCTGAATTCAAATTAAATCAATTAGTAGAAGCATTACGAAATTTAGAAGAAATGCTAAGTGATTATGACAAAAGTTTGGATAATTTAAATAAAGAAAAAGCAGAATTTTCTAGAATTTTAAATGATAAAGAGAAAGCTTTAATTGATTTAAGAGACAAATTATCTAACTTAAAGGAAGAATCGATAACTAGCAAAAACAAATATATGTTTTTGAAAAATACAATAGATAATCACGAAGGATACAACTTTACAGTTCAAAACTTTTTTAAAAAGTTAAATCCTAGTTTACAAGATAAAGTAATAGGGACACTTGGAGATTTAATCAGTGTAGAGAAACAGTATGAGAAATCTGTAGATGCAATAATGTCATCAGCGTTTCAAAATATTATTATTAGAAATGAAAATGATGGTAAGGAATTAATTAGTTTTTTGAAGTCAAATAAGATAGGAAGACTTACTTTTTTACCATTAAATAAAATAAAATCTAGAAATTATAATTATGTAAAAGATGAATTGGTACTTGGACATTTAAATGAATTTATAAAATCTGATGAAAAATATAGGAATATTGTAGATTATTTTTCACAGAAAACACTTGTCACTCAAAACATGGACGATGCGATTATCGTAAGTTCAAAATACAAAAACTTTAGAATAGTTACATTAGATGGGGATATCATTAATAATTGGGGTTCAATGGTAGGTGGATATAAAAAGCCTTCTAATTACTCAATACTATCGACGAAAAACAGCTTAAATTCTGTTGAAAGTATATATAAAAACTGTGTTAATCAATACAACGATTTGAAAAAAACATACGAAGAAAACTTCGATACTATCAATAAAAACAAATCCGATTTAGAAATTATTGAAGATAAGCTTATTAGATCAAGAACTGAAAGGGATGCTTGTTATAGCAACATCAAGGACAAACAATTTGAAATTAAATATTTGAAATCTAATATTAGTGATTTCGATAATAAGTTGAATTCAAGTACGACACTAAGTGAATCCAATGATTTACAAGAAACTGATTTAAAAAATCAAATTGTCGAATTAGAAAGTGTTTTAAAAGAATTAAGTGTTGAAATTGACAAATTAGAAGAACAATATAATTCGGACAAAATGAATATGGTTAGTTTAAAATCCGAATATTCTTCTCTACAAAGGGATTTAAATATATTTAATAATCAGTTAAATGACGCAAAAATTAGGAAAGAATATTTGGAAGATAACTTTAAAGTTAATTCAGTTAAAATTGATGAAATTAATAAAAATATTTCTAAGTATAAAATTCATAAAAATGATATAAAATCTAAAACTGTTGATTATGATGATATTATTTCTGGGCTAAATAATGAAATTTTAGATATGAAGTCCAATATGAATGAATTCAAATCAGAGTTAACAAAGATTGAACAATCAATATATGATTCAAATGCTAGTGTTCAAAAAACAGAAATTAGCAATAATTCATTAATTGAAAAGGCTTTAAATACAACAGAGAAGTTAAATAATATCAAAATAGATATTAATGAGCTTTATGATATTAATATCGATACAATAGAATCTAATCCTGATATTAAAGTTAGTCAGAAAGAAATCAATAAAATTACCAATGATTTAAGAAATATTGGATCTTTCTCTGTAGATAGCATTCAAGAATATGAATCAGTTAAAAAAGAATTTGATTTTATGACGAAAAATAAAAATGATTTAATTGAATCCAGGGAAGATATCATGAGCGCTATTAATAAGCTTAATAGAGAAATGAAAGAAGTATTTACCAAAAAATTTGAAGAAATAAACACAAAATTTGTTGCAATTTTCAAACAGCTTTTTAATGGTGGATACGCAAGTCTTAAATTGACCGAAGATGATGTTCTAAGTTCTGGAATTGAAATAACTGCTCAACCACCTGGGAAGAAACTTCAAAGTCTAAATTTATTGTCCGGTGGTGAAAGATCGTTGACAGCGGTAGCATTGCTTTTTGCGATTTTTGAGACAAGACCTTCTTCTTTTTGTATATTAGACGAAATAGATGCTGCTTTAGATGAAATAAATATTAAGAGATACAAGGAATATTTAATTAAATTTAAAGAAAAAACTCAATTCATTATTATTACACATAGAAAAAGTACAATGGAAATAGCTAACATATTATATGGAATAAGTATGGAAAAAGATGGAATATCTAAAATGATTAAATTAGATGTAGATAGGAGAGAGATATGCTAAATAAGTTCTTTGATAAGTTTAAGTCTAAAAAAGACGACGAAGAAATAAAAAACACAGAAGAAGATTTACAACAAGAAGAATTAGAAAATAGTCAATCCAATGAAAATATAGAAAAAATCGAAGAAGTCGTTGAAGACAAAAATGAAGATTCTGAAACTAATAGCGAAAAACATCCAGAAGAATCCGAAGAAATTAATGAAGATAAAGAAGAAAATAAAGAAGGATTTTTTGAAAAATTAAAGAATTCATTACTTAAAACTCGTGACAATATTTCTAATAAGATTGATCAAGTTTTAGCTAATTATAGAACTGTAGATGAAGAATTATTCGAAGAAATTGAAGAAACTTTGATTTCAGCGGACATTGGCGTTGAAACTACATTAAAAATTGTGGGTCAATTGAGAGATAAAGTAAAGCTTAATAACATTCAAGATCCAAGTAAAATAAAAAATGTTTTGGCTGATATTTTAAAAGAAAATATAATTAACGATAAAATTGACAATGATTTAAATGTAGATGATAAAACTATTATTTTAGTAGTTGGAGTAAACGGTGTTGGAAAAACTACTACAATTGGCAAATTAGCCATGAAATTTAAAAAGGATGGAAAAAAAGTTTTGATGGTTGCAGCCGATACTTTCAGAGCAGCAGCTATAGAGCAGCTTACTGAATGGGCAAATAGAGCTAAAGTTGATATTATAAGTCATAATGAAGGATCTGATCCAGCAAGTGTTGTTTTTGATGGTGTTAGTGCTATGAAAAGTAGGAATGCAGATATATTAATTTGTGATACAGCAGGAAGACTTCATAATAAAAAGAATTTAATGAATGAGTTGAATAAAATTAAAAGAGTTATTGAAAAAGAGTATCCAGAAGCTAAAAAAGAAATTTTACTCATTGTCGATGGAACTACTGGGCAAAACGCGATTATTCAAGCAAAAGAATTTATGAATGCAACTGATTTAACAGGGGCTATAATTACAAAACTAGATGGTACAGCTAAAGGTGGAATGATATTTCCACTAGAAATGGAATTGGGTATTCCAGTAAAATTCATCGGAATTGGCGAACAAGTTAATGATTTGGTTAAATTTGAACCAGAAAAATTTATAGAAGCAATAATAAATTAAAATTGAATTTTTTTTCATTTTTTGATAAAATTTGTGTGTGGAGGAATAACATGGATAATAAATTTAATAACGGATCTGTTAAGATCTCTAATGACATAATTTCCCTTATTGCAGCAGAAGCTTGCATGGAAGTTGAAGGTGTAAAAGCTATTATGACACCACAATCAGAAAAAGTAAATATACAAAAAGGAGCTCAAAAATCAGTAATCATTGAAATTCTTGACAATGCTGTAAATGTAAGAGCCCATATTGAAGTAGATTCTGATTATAACATCAAGGATATATGCTATAAGGTGCAAAAGAAAATAAAAGAAAATATCGGCATGATGACTGGGTTAGTTGTCATAAATGTAGATGTTGTTTGTGAGAAAATAAGTATTTAATGTAACCCTCTTATCAGAGGGTTATTTTCTTGGAGGAAATATGTCAAGAAGACAATCTAGAAAAAGCGCAATGCAATTAATCTATGAAATGAATATGAATGGAGATTATGATAAAAATAGAATTGAAGAATTTTGTAAATATCAGAATATTAATAAAAATGATATAGTATTTTTTAAAGAAATTGTATTAAATTTTATTGAACATATTGATGACATAGTAAATATTATAGAAAACAACACAAAACAATGGAACTTGGACAGAATTAACAAACTAGATTTATCGATTTTACAAGTTGGTGTTTGCGAAATTCTATATGTGGAAAGCACTCCAGATAGTGTTGCAATTAATGAATCTGTTGAATTAGCGAAAGAATATTCTACAGAAAAATCATACAGTTTTATTAACGGTATACTAGGTTCTGTATTAAAGAGAAAAGAAAATGCAAGTTTATAGTGTTAAAGAGATCTCTGATTATATTCAAAACACTTTGAAGAAGGACCCGATTCTAGCAAACGTGTGGGTTGAAGGTGAGATTTCAAATTTTAATAAAAATATTTCTGGACATGTGTATTTTAGATTAAAAGATGAAAAAGCATTGATTTCTTGCATGATTTTCAAAACAATGTCTCTGGCAAAAACTATTAACTTAAAAGATGGGGATAAAGTTCAATTAAGAGGAAGCATAACAACATATCAAGGATCAAGCACTTATCAACTTCTTGTAAAAGAATGTAAAAAATCAGGGACTGGAGATCTTTTTCAAAAGTATTTAGAGTTAAAAGAAAAGCTTGAACAAGAGGGTTATTTTTCAGAATCAACAAAAAAATCTATAACCAAATATCCTAAATCTATCGGAGTAATTACTTCTTCTACGGGAGCTGCTGTAAATGATATTTGTCGAACAATAAAGAGAAGATATCCTATTTGCGATATATTGATATATCACTGTGTTGTTCAAGGAGAACAATCGGCAGAATCTATTATCGAAGGTATTAAATATATGGATGAGCAAAATCTTGATACTATTATAGTAGGAAGAGGCGGCGGAAGTTTTGAGGATCTAAATTCATATAATGATGAAAATCTTTTAAAAACTATTTACAATGCAAAGACTCCTATAATTAGTGCAGTTGGTCATGAAAATGACTTCATGCTTTCTGATTTTGTAGCAGATTTAAGAGCGTCTACTCCAACAGCAGCCGCTGAATTAGCGACAGCAGATTTTGAGGAATTAAAAATCTATTTACAAGAAAGTTACGCTAAAATAAATAGAATTTTATCAAGAAGATTTGAAGATGAAAATCAAGAATTAGAGTATTATGGAAAGCAGTTAGAATTTTTGGGTCCAAAAAATATAATTAAGGAACATATGGATAATCTTCAACAACTTAAAGATAATCTGAAGAAAGCTTATAAGAAAAATTTGGTAGATAAATATAATCAAGAATTAAATATTTACCACAAATTAAATTTGTTAAAACCTGACAAGTTATTATCTTTGGAAATTGACAAACTAAATAAGATTCGAATAACAATGATTAAAAATTTGATCTCAAATATTAGATACCAAGAATTGATTTTAAATTCATATAAGAATAATTTATTGCATCTTAATCCAAGCACTATTTTAGAAAAGGGATATGCAAAAGTATTAAAAGATGATAAGAATATATCTTCTGTTGATGACGTCATGAAAAATGATAATATTATTCTGATAATGAAAGATGGTAAACTTGATACACTTGTTCAAAATAAGGAGAAGTTCAATGAATGAATACAGAGAATATGACGAAGGATTAAAAAGACTTAGTGAAATCGTTGAAAAATTGGAAGATAGAGAATTAAGTCTTGAAGAAAATATAAAGTTATACGAAGAAGGCATGAAGCTTCACAAGAGATTAAGTTCTATTTTAAAAGAACAAGAAGGTAAAATGACTTTGATTAAAGATAACAAAGAAGAAGATTTTCAAATAAACATGCTTTTAAGTGATGATAATGAATAGTAAGGAAATTATAAATTTAATAAACACTTCATTAAAAAACATAAAATTTTCCGATGATAAAATTGGCGAAGCTCTGCGCTACACCATTGTTGACGATGGTGCAAAAAGACTAAGACCACTTTTGTTTTTGTTAACTTATCAAATGTTTAATGAATCGATAACTGAATCTATAAATTACGCACTTGCTATAGAATTAATTCACAATTATTCATTAGTGCATGATGACTTGGAATGTATGGATAATGACGAATATAGAAGAGGGAAGTTAACGGTTCATAAAAAATACGGAGAAGATATTGCAGTTTTAGTAGGGGATGCACTTTTGAATTATTCATTTGAAGTATTATCTGAATCGATTAAGAACGAAATTGACGCAAAGTGTGCAAATTATATCGTAAAGAAATCAGGTTGTTTTGGCATGATAAAAGGTCAACTTTTGGATATTGACAGTGAGATTTCTGAAAAAAATATTATTGAAATTTACGATAAAAAAACGTGTAATTTACTTAAAGCATCTACTGTATCTGCTGGAATTTTAAGTAGGGTTGGCGATAATACATTATTAAAACTAGAAGATTATGCTTTTAATCTAGGAATGGCGTTTCAAATAATTGATGACATTATGGATTATGAGAATGATTTAAAAATTAACAAAAAAACTTATGTCACTATTTTTGGAAAAGAAAAAGGCATTGATGATGCAAATAAGTATTCTCAAAGAGCTATAGAATGCATTCAAGATATAGACAATTCACAACCTTTGATTGAGCTTACAAATAAATTGTTGGACAGGAAATATTAATATGAGAATTGATGTGTATTTATGTGAAAACAACTTCGCATCTTCTAGAACAAAGGCAAAATCTCTGATTGAAAATGAATTGGTTTATTATAAAGGTAATCTAGTAAAGAAACCATCACTTGAAATAAATTCTGATGAAGTTGAAGTAAAAGAACACACTGAATATGTTGGAAGAGGAGCTCTGAAGCTTTTAAAAGCTTTTGAGGTATTTAACATAGGTAAGCATGATTTGTGCTTAGATATAGGATCATCTACTGGTGGCTTTACTCAAGTTTTATTAAAAAATAATGCAAAAGAAGTCTATGCTATTGATGTTGGCAATAATCAAATGGTTGACGAACTTAGACATGATAGCAGGGTTAAATTATTCGAAAATACAAATTTTCGAAATATTAATGTAGATGAGTATCCTAAATTTGATTTGATAGTATGCGATGTATCTTTTATATCATTGAAAATGATTATTCCAAATGCCGTTAAGATGCTAAAAAATAATGGCGAAATGATATTTCTGATAAAGCCGCAGTTTGAATTAAAATCAAAAAATCATATAATTAATAATAAAAAGGAACATTTATCTATAATAAATGATATTAATAATTATCTAAATGATGAAGGATTGTATATTTCTGAGATGACACATAGTCCGATAAAAGGTAAGAGTGGCAATATAGAGTATTTAATCCATATTACGACTTTAGATAATAAAAATATAAAATTCAAGGATGTTGTGGATACAGCATTTAATAGATTGAGGTAAAAATATGAAAAAATACACAAGACAAAGATTAATTCTAGACTTAATAGAAGAAAATGAAATAAGAACTCAGGAAGAACTTTCTGACTATTTAGAAGCTCATGGAGTTAGAGCTACACAAGCTACTATTTCTAGAGATATAAAAGAATTAAGAATATCAAAAGTTCAAACTAGAGAAGGCGAATATCATTATGCAATAATTGACACTGTACACGATTCATTAAACGAAAGATTAGATAAGATTTTCAGATCTGCAGTGTTGACTATCAAGCACAATGAAGATATGGTAATTATTAAAACAATATCTCACACTGCAACAGTATGTGGTATGGCAATTACAAACGCTAAATTAGACAATATAGCAGGAATTCTAACAGGTAACGATACTATTTATATAACTGTTGAAGATAAGTCTGGATTGGAAAAATTAGTTTCAGAAATCAAATCAATCATCAGGTAAAAAAATGTTAAATTCTCTTTATATAGAAAATTTTGCGATAATTGACAAAATCAATGTCGATTTTACAAATGGACTTAATATCATAACTGGTGAAACTGGTTCAGGAAAATCAATTTTGATAGAAGCTTTTGAACTTCTTTTAGGACAAAGATTTAACAAAAGTTTTGTCAGAGACTCTTCAAAAAAAACTATTGTTGAAGCGACATTTACAATAGCTGATAATTCTAAAATTAAATTTTTAGAAGACATGGGATACAATGCTGAAGATGGAGTAATAATAATTTCAAGAATTGTAGATACTAATTTAAAAAGCATAAATAAATTAAACAATAGATCAATCACACTTAGCACACTAAATGAATTAATGAGTAAATTTGTTGACATTCATGGACAAAATGGAACTCAATCACTATTGAATAAGGATTTTTATTTAGATTTAATTGATTCATTTGATAAGGAAGAAACTTTTAAAATCAAAACTGAGTTAAGAGAAATTCTTAATCATATTGCAGAATACAAAAAAGCGTACAAGAGTTTTAATATTTCAAATGAAGAAAAGGATAGACAACTCGATATAATAAATTATCAAATAGAAGAAATATCACAAATAGATCTTGATAACTTGGATGAAGAAGAACTTGAAAATGAGTATAATAAACTATCTAATGTTAATTTGATTAAAAATAATATCGGTGAAATATTAAACATGTATTCAGATGAAAACTACAATGAACAAGATATAAACACTATGTTTAATATTGTTTTAAGCAAGATGGATTCCATATGTGAGTTTGATAATGAAGTGAATTCTTTTAAGCAAGATTTGGATAAGATTTATTATGAGATGGACGACTTGTTCTCAAGGATTAGTTCATATTCATCAAGCATCTATCAAGATGAGTTCAAATTAAATGATTTAGAAAATAAAATAGCAATAATTACAAATTTAAAGAGAAAATACGGAAAATCTATTGATGATATAATTTCATTTAGACAAAATTTGGAACGTAGACTTAAAGAATTGAATGAAATTACAGAAAATAAAAGAAAATTCAAGGAATTAATTGATTCAGACAAGAAGAAAGGACTTGAATTATCAGATAGACTTCATAAAATTAGAAAAGAAATTGTTTCTAAATTAGAAAAATTAATAGTTCAAAATCTAAAAGATTTGAATATGAAACATGCTGATTTTCAGGTCAAATTTGAAAAACTTTCTGATTTCAATGAAAAAGGTTATGATTCATTGGATTTTATGATTAAAACAAATTTAGGACAAGATTTAAAACCAATGGCATCTATTGCATCTGGCGGAGAAATTTCACGAATTATGCTTGGATTTAAGTCAGTTATATCAGATTTTGAAGATATTAATACTCTTATTTTTGACGAAATTGATACTGGAATCAGTGGCAGAACGGCATTGGTAGTAGGTGAAAAACTTATTGATTTATCAAAAGACAAACAAGTGATTTCAATAAGTCATTTACCTCAAATAGCTTCATTGAGCGATAATCACATTTTAATTGAAAAGATTGATTGTAGTAACGAAACAAAATCAATTTTAAAAGTATTAACTCCTGAAGAAAAGGTAAATGAAATTTCGAGATTGATCGGAGGAATAAACATCACAGAAACGACAATTGAACAAGCAAAATTAATGATCAATCAAGCAAATGAATTAAAAAATGATAGGAGATAATTATGGATTATGAAGAAAAAACTATAAAGAGTGAAATGATATATGAGGGAAGAATTTTAAACCTTAGATTAGATACGGTTGAACTTCCAAATAGAAAATACTCAAAAAGAGAAATTGTAGAGCATGCAAATGCTGTGTGTATAATCGCAGTAAAAGATAATAAATTATTTTTTGTTAGTCAATATAGAAAAGCTATAGACCAACAATTAATGGAATTACCAGCAGGGTTAATTGAACACAATGAAACACCAAAAGACGCGGCGATAAGAGAAATGAGGGAAGAAATAGGTTATAATTGTAAGATCTTAACTTATCTGTTCGACGCTTATTCTTCTCCAGGTTTTAGTGATGAAAAAGTAAGTTTCTTTTTGGCTGAAGAATTATTCAAAGACGAACTAGAAGCTGATGACGATGAATTTTTAAATATAGAACTTATAGAACAGGAAAAATTAATTCAAATGATAGAGGACGGAGCTATAATTGATGGTAAGACAATTATGGGAATTCTATATTTTTTAAGGAATGTGAATAAATGTTAGAAACGATAAATCATTACATTATAATTATATTTGTATTGCTACCAACAATTGTTCTTCATGAACTCGCTCACGGTTATGTTGCATATTGGATGGGCGATAATACGGCAAAGAATATGGGAAGATTAAGCTTCAATCCTATTGATCATATTGATCCATTAGGTGCAATTAGTTTGATTTTATTTAAGTTTGGTTGGGCAAAGCCAGTTCCAATAAACTCATATAATTTTAGAAAAAGACATTTGGGAATGTTCTTGGTTTCAATTGCGGGAGTTACCGTTAATTTGATTTTAGGACTAATATTTTCGTTTTTATATGTTAAATTTTCTCATGTAAATCCTGTAGTTTCAGAAATTTTGAGTTTATTTATTGTGTATAACGTGTATTTCGCTGTATTTAACTTAATTCCTGTTCCACCTTTAGATGGTTCAAAGGTTGTAACGGCATTTTTTCCAGGAAAATTTTTAGATTTTATGGCAAAATATGAAAAATACACTTATTTTATATTGCTGATATTAATATTTTCAGGTGTGTTAGGTAAAGTTTTAACGCCTATAACATCATTTATAATTGATAAATTTTTAAGGTTAGCAATTGCACTATGAGTTTAATTATTGAAACTGAAGAATTCAACGGTCCAATGGATCTATTATTAAACTTGGTTGAAAAAGAAAAAATTGATATAGAAAATGTTGATTTAGCAAAAATCACAAATAAATTCATTGAAGAAGTTGAGAATTTGAAAAATCATTCTACTAAAGATTTGACTGATTTTATTTACTTAGCTTCTACTTTGTTATATATAAAATCAAAAAAATTATTACCAAAAAATGATTTTGATGAAGATGATCAGATAGATGAAGATTTGATTAAACAACGATTAATAGAATATAAAAAATTTAAAGAGATTTCTAAGCAATTGATTGGATTAGAAAACATCTCATCGAAACATTTTAGAAAAATTCAAGAGGATTTGTCGGCTTATCAATCTGAAAAAGAAAATTTGATTGTTCCAGATGTTAATTTATTATCTGAAACTTTGTTAGAAATATTAAATAGAGAAGATAATAGAATTGTAATTGAAGAAACAGAAATTATTGAAGCAGAAGAATATAAAATTGAAGATTGTATTGAAGATATATTGTGGAAGGTAGAAAAAAATAGAACATATAGTTTTTCATCTTTTTTATCACAAAAGACCAATAGAAATGAAGTTATATCTGTTTTTTTAGCTTTACTAGAATTATTAAAATCAAACATATTAAAAGTTGTAAAAAATGAGGATAATATGGAAATATTAATGAGGTAATTATGGAAGATAAAATTATTCGAAATAAAATTGAATCTTTACTTTTCTTATGGGGTGAACCATTAGATATTTCTTCAATATCTGAAGCCATAAACCTTGGCAAAAAAGAAACTAGAAATATGCTCGATGATTTAATTAAAGAATACGAATATAGAAACACTTCTCTGGAAATCAGATGCATCAACGATAGCTACCAAATTCAAACTAAAAAAGAATACTACGAATTTTTAAAAGAAATTTTTGTGAAAAATAAAAATACAAGATTAACTAATACCACCATGGAAGTTTTATCGATTATAGCTTACAAACAACCTATAACCAGAATTGAAATAGATGAAATAAGAGGAGTAAAATCTAGTTCATCAATTGACACTTTAACCAAAAAAAATCTAATAAAAGAAGTCGGAAGACTTGATAAAATCGGGAAGCCTATATTGTATGGTACTACGGATCAGTTCCTGTATTATTTCAATATTAATTCTTTGGAAGATCTTCCAAAATTAAACGAAATAGAAAAACTTATAAAGGAAAAAGAAAATGAGAATAAATAAGTTCATCGCACAAAGTGGATATTGTTCGAGAAGAAAGGCTGATGAACTAATCAAAAACTCAAAAGTTTGTGTCAATGGGACAATACTCCTGGATTTATCATATCAAGTAAATGATCGTGATATTGTTGAAGTCGAAGGCAAGAAAATTAGCAAAAAAGAAGAAAAAATTTATATTGCTATAAATAAACCTATCGGATATACTTCTACAGTTAAGGATAAATTTGCTGATAAAAAAGTTGTGGATTTAATCAAATCTAAGACAAGAGTTTATCCAGTTGGGCGTTTGGATAAAGATTCTCATGGATTATTAATTTTAACGAATGATGGTGAGTTAACCTATGAACTAACTCATCCTAAATTTGAGCATAAAAAAGTTTATGAGGTTTTAGTCAAAGGGAAACCAACTAAAGATAAAATACAAGAATTAAAAAATGGAATAGTCTTAGACGGCTATAAATTAAAAAAATCAAATATAGAATTTATTGCAAATGTAAAAGATAATACAAAGTATATGGTAACTATTTATGAAGGCAGAAACAGACAAATCAGAAAAATGTTTGATTATATAAATCATCCGGTTTTGGATTTAAAAAGAGTTCAAATTGGTAATTACAAAATGGGAAATAATTTAAAAAGTGGAGAATACGTACTGTTAAAAAATGAAGATTTGGATTTAATAAGAGGTAAATATGATAGAAGTAAGACTTGCAAATAACAAAGACGAAAAAATTTTAAAAAAATTTAACCTAAATATGGAAGAAATCGTGGGGAATTTTTGCTTTTTATATATTGACGACTTAAAACCAAAAGGATATTCTCTGATTAGGACAGAAGGTACAATAGCAAATATAGCAGATTTTCAATTAGAAGAGGATGATTCTAGTAAGTTGTTTTTCCTAAAAAGTATAGGAATGAATTTGAGAGATTTTGGTATTGAAGAGTTTTATGATAATAATGGCTTAGTAAAATCATTTTTTGCAAATCAGGGTAAGATAGATTTTAATTTACTTTTTAGAGGAAGTTGCAATGATTTATAATAATACCAAAACATTAGTCGAATCATTGATGAAGGATAAAATACCAACTTCAAAAATTTGTTTAGATATGACATTTGGAAACGGACATGATTCGTACAAAATGATATCTATAAACGAAAATATAAGAGTTTATGGATTTGATATCCAAAAAAGTTGTATCGATAATGCTATAAAAATTGATAATTTAAAAGTTATTAATGATTCTCATTTAAATTTTGAAAAATATACTAATGAAAAAATCGATTTTGCAGTATTTAACTTAGGATACCTTCCAGGTGGAAATAAAAATCTTACAACTGATTATGACACTGTAATTAAAACTTTAGAAAAACTTTTAAAAGTTATGAACATAGAAGGTCAAATTGTTATTACTTTTTATCCTGGACATAAGCCAGGATTTGAAGAGAGCATAAACATAATTGAATTCCTAAAAAAATTAAACCAAAAAGAATTCAACGTTATTAGATACGATTTTATAAATCAAATAAACAATCCCCCTTTTGTTTGCTTAATTGAAAGGATTAAATAATGAATGTAGCGATAATAGGAGCAGGTGCAGCAGGATTAATGGCTGCAAGCTTCATTAAAGATGAATATGAAATTCATATTTTTGATCATAATGAAAAAATAGGTAAGAAGTTGTTTATTACCGGGAAAGGAAGATGCAATATTACCAATTCTTGTGAAATACAAGATTTGATTGAAAATATGAATACAAATAAATATTTTTGTTACAGCCCATTTTATGACTTTACAAATGAACAAGTCATAAATTTTTTTAATTCAAATGGTCTTAAAACAAAAGTTGAAAGTGGGAATAGAGTTTTTCCTCAAAGTGATAAATCTTCAGATGTGATCAAAGTATTTGAAAAAATTTTGAAAGATAAGAATGCAGAATTACACTTAAATGAAAAGGTGAATAAAATCTATAAGTCGAACAAATTTTATCTCACTACAAGTAATGATGAATATGCATTTGATAAAGTAATCATAGCTTGTGGTGGTAAATCATATCCAAATACAGGCTCAGATGGATCACTTTACAATCAAATAACTAAGCTAGGTCACACTATTCATGAAATGAAGCCTGGTTTAAGTGCAATTATTTTAAAAGAAAATGTAGAAGAATTAGAAGGCGTTAGTCTTAAAAACGTCGGATTAAAATGTTATTTTAATAAGAAATTGATATTTAATGATATAGGTGAAATGATTTTTACAAGAAAAGGAATTTCAGGTCCTTTGGTACTTACTTTATCAAGTATTTTATGCAACAAAAATGGAGATATTAAAATATCAATAGACTTGAAGCCAGGATTGACAGATCAAAAACTTGATGATAGGATTTTAAGAGATTTCAGCGAAAATCAAAATAAAACTATTGAAAATGCCATAAGTAGAATAACGATAAAAAAATTGATACTCCCAATTTTAAAATCTGCAAATATAAATCCAAATAAAAAGGTAAATGAAATAACAAAATCTGAACGTGATAATTTAAGAAGAACTTTGAAAAGTTTTGATTTTACTTATGTATCAAATGAAAAGCTTGATTATGCAATTATTAGTGTGGGAGGGATCGATGTAAATGAGATTGATCCAAGCACAATGGAATCTAAACTTGTAAAAGATTTGTATTTTTGTGGAGAAATTATTGATGTTGATGGTTTTACAGGAGGATTTAACTTACAATTTGCTTTTTCAACGGGTTATTTAGCGGGGATAAATATATGAAAAAAATCAAATACGAAAACGAATCAAAACTTTACGGTGAAATTAATGAATATATCAAAGACAAGAATTTTGATATATTATTGATATCTACACCAAAAGTTATGAAGGAAATTTTCGACGATAGTTTAATTAAAACAAATAAAAATATTTTAATTTCATCTAGAATGCTCAGAAAAAATGACGATGACAATGTGTATATTGAATTGATTAATAATGACGTATATTCTGTTACAGTAGATGGACCTAGTGGATCTGGTAAATCAACAGTATGTAAATTGATCTCAGATATATTAAACATTGAGTATTTGGACACGGGATCAATGTATCGTTCTCTTGCTTATTTTTGTTTGAAAGAAAATGTCAATTTGGAAAACGAAGAAGAAGTTATGCAAGTATTGAACATCTTAGATATAACATTTGAATCATCCAAAATTAAAGTAAACGGAGAATTCTTGAATGATAAAATAAGAACTAATGATGTATCAATGGCTGCATCAAAGGTTTCAACATATTATTCTGTAAGGGAAAAATTAGTTGAAATTCAAAGACAGATTGCGAGTGACAAAGCGATTATTCTTGATGGAAGAGATGCTGGTACTAACATACTAAAGAACGCTGATTACAAGTTTTATTTGGATGCATCACCAGAAGTAAGAGCAAAAAGAAGATTTGATGAACAAAAAGACGATTCTTCTTATGAAAAGATTCTAAAAGACATAAAATTAAGAGATGAACAGGATAAGAACAGGAAATATGCTCCGTTGAGACAAGCAGAAGATGCTGTTCTCATCAATTCTGATGATATGAGTATTGATGAAGTTGTTGAAAAAATAATAGAGATAATTAGAGGTAGAAATGTTTTATAGGTTTGCAAGATTTTTATTGAAAATAATATTTAAAATAAGATACAGATTAGTTGTTCATGGAAATACGAATCTACCTGAAACTCCTTTAGTTATTTGTGCAAATCACATTAATTTATGGGATCCAATTTTATTAGCGATAATTTTTGATAGACCGATACGATTTATGGCAAAAAAAGAATTATTTGAAAATAAATTTTTAGGATTTTTACTGGAGAAGTTTGGAGCTTTTCCGGTTGATAGAGATAACGTAAATATTAAAACGATAAAAGAATCTATCAAGCTTGTTAAAAACAACGAAGTTTTGGGAATATTTCCTGAAGGAACGAGAGTAAAAACAGTAAGTGAAGAAAATATGAAAACAGGAGTTGCTATGATTGCGTCAAGAGCAGGAGCAGATGTTATCCCTGTATTCATAAATTCTGAATATAAGTTCAGATCAAAAGTAGAAGTATTCGTAAGAGACAAAATAGCGATATCAAGCTTTGATGATATTTCAAAAGATATGAGAAACAAAGAAATAACTAAAGCTATTTACGAAAATATTTACAAGGTGAACTGATGAATATAATAGTACAACAAAATGCGGGATTTTGTTATGGAGTTAAAAGAGCAATAGAGATAATTGAAAATGACCCATCAGAATTAAAGTATACTTTGGGTCAGCTAATCCATAACGAACAAGAATGTAAAAGATTAGAAGCTCTAGGTATAAAACAGATAGATGATTATACTCAAGCTGAGAAAGGATCCACGATTTTTATTAGATCTCACGGAGCAACATTAAAATTAAAAGAAGAAATAAAAAATAATGGATACAAATTAGTAGATTTAACTTGCCCCTCACTATTAAAAATTTATGAAAAAATAAATAAGAAATATGAAGAAGGTTACAAGATTGTTATTATTGGAGATCCTAATCATCCGGAGATTATAGCAATGAAAGGACAAGTTGAAAATAATGTTGAAGTGGTGAACTCAATTGATGAGGCGAAAAAAATAAAAGGTGAAAAATTATATGTAATTTCACAAACTACTAATTTAAAGAGGAAATTTTTGGAAATTTCTGATATAATAGTAAGAGGTAATACTAACGTTGTGATAGATAATACTATTTGTGGGGCTACAAAAAGCCGACAAATGGCTTGTTTAGAGCTTTCTAAGAATGTCGATTGTATGATTGTGATTGGTGGCTTAAATAGTTCTAACACAAATAAATTGTATGAAATTGCAAAACAAAATTGCAAAAAAGTTTTAAGAATTGAAACATACAAGGATATTTGTATCGATGATAGTATTATTGAATCTAAATTATTAGGTATTACAGCTGGTGCGTCCACACCGGCTTGGATTATTGAGGAGGTTGTAAATTTAATGGATAATTACAGCAAGGATTTTATGGAACAAGTAGAAGAAAGCATGAATAAGATTTACCCAAAAGAAATCGTAAAGGGTGAAGTTATTTATGTAACAGATGATGAAGTCATGGTTAATATTGGCTATAAGGCTGATGGTATTATTAAACTAGACGAATTATCAACAGAAGAAGGTAAATTACCTAAGGATTTGTACAAACAAGGCGACGAAATCGAAGTTTACGTTATTAAGCTAGATGACGGAGAAGGAAATGTTGTACTTTCTACAAAAAGAGTTGAAGGAATTAAAAACTGGAAGAATTTAGTTTCTAGTTTCGACAATGATTCAACTGTAGAAGCAAAAGTTACACAAGTAGTAAAAGGCGGCTTAATAGCTACAATTGATAATGTAAGAGCTTTTATACCAGGTTCTCAAGTAACTACTCACTTTGTAAAAGATTTATCTAAATATGTAGGAGAAACTTTGGTATGTAAAGTTTTGAATATAGATGAAAAGAAGAGACGTTTAGTTTTATCTCACAGAGCTGTTGTAGAAGCAGAACAAAAAGAAATCGAAGATAAAGCTTGGGAAAACATAACTGTTGGCGAAACAATTACTGGTAAAGTACAAAGATTAACAGACTTTGGTGTATTTATCGATTTAGGTGGAGTAGATGGTTTACTTCATATTTCAGATATTTCTTGGAATAGAATTGAGTCACCAGAAGATGTTTTAAAAGTTGGAGATGAAATCGAAACTTTAGTTCTTAAAGCTAACAGAGAAAAGAATAGAATCTCACTTGGCTTGAAACAATTACAACAAAAACCATTTGACGCTTTCGTTGAAAATAATCACGAAGGAGATGTTATTGAAGGCGAAGTTGTAAACTTAGTTGACTTTGGTGCTTTTGTTAAATTAGCTGAAGGAATTGAAGGCTTAGTTCACGTTTCTGAAATTTCAAATGAACACGTTGACAAACCATCAGATGAATTAAATATTGGTGATACAGTTAAAGTTAAGATCTTAGAAATCAATCCTGAAAAGAAGAGAATAGCTTTAAGTATGAAAGCTTTATTACCAAAACCTGAAAAACCAGAAAGAAAACCAAGACCTAAAAAAGTTAAACCTAAAAAAGTAGAAACTAAACCAGAATCAAGTGAAGAAACTTTGATCAACAGTGATTTAGGTGCATTATTAGATTTAAAATTAAAAGAAATCGAAGAAGATAACTAAAATCTACTTTATATCCAAAAAGCCAAACAGGTGTTTGGCTTTTTTTAATGTATTTATGAATTATACACCGTGTTTTGGGGTATATAAAACATATAGATTAGGGTGTGATTTAGTATGAATGTAGATTTTAAATTATATGAAAATTGTTATAGTGAATTTGCCACAAAATCAAATGAAGCTGAAAGAATTAATTTTGAACCAAATGATAATTTAAGAAATCCGTTTCAAATTGACAGAGATAGAATTATTCACTCAAAATCTTTTAGAAGACTTAAGCATAAGACACAAGTATACTTAAATCCTGAAAAAGACCATTATAGAACGAGGTTAACACATACACTAGAGGTTACCCAAATAGCTAGGACTATTGCAAGGTGTTTGCGTTTAAATGAAGATTTAGTGGAAGCAATAGGCTTGGGACATGATTTGGGACATACACCTTTTGGGCATGTTGGTGAAAAGATTTTAGATAAACTCAATCCAAAAGGATTCAAACACTATAAACAATCCATTAATGTTGTCCAATATTTAGAACATTCAAGTTCTAGAATAGGTCTTAATCTAACGAAACAAACACTAGATGGAATAGTGAATCATTCAGGTAGCAATAAGGCAAATACATTAGAAGGGCAAATTATCAAATTTTCCGATAGAATTGCTTATATTAATCACGATATTGATGATTCGATTAGATCAAATATTATAAAAAATAGTGATCTACCAGTAGAAATTACAGATGAACTAGGAGATAGAGGGTCAAAAAGAATTAATTTCCTGGTTAATGATTTGGTTGATAATAGTTTTGGAAAGAATCACATTGAAATGTCTGATAAAACTTATAAACTAATGGAAGAATTGCGTTCATTTATGTTTAACAATGTTTATTTTAATGATATTGTAAGAAAAGATGATAAAAAAGTAGAATACGTACTAAGTAATTTATACAGCTACTATTTAGAAGATATTAGTAGATTACCAAAATCACATACAGATATTTATAATAATATTGAGTTACAAGATAAAACTGAAGATGATATAGTTACAGACTATATTGCTGGTATGACTGATTCATTTGCAAGAAGAACTTTTAAGGAAATTTTCATACCAGATTCTTGGAGCATATAAAGATGGGATGATAAGATGGGATTTATACCACAAGATAAAATTGATGAGATAAAAAGTGTTGCTGACATAGTTTCTGTAATTGGAGATTATGTTGAATTGAAAAGGGCTGGCTCTAATTATGTTGGGTTATGTCCATTTCACAATGAGAAGACACCGTCTTTTAGCGTATCTCCATCAAAAGGAATTTTTCATTGCTTTGGTTGTGGTGTTGGTGGCGATGTTATTTCTTTTATAATGCAAAAAGAGGGCTTATCATATCCTGAAGCTATTAAATTTTTGGCAGATAAGTTGGGTATTTTAGTCGAAACAAATGAAGTCAATAAAGAAAAATACGAACACCGAAAAAAATTATTTGAAATTAATAATGAAGCCAAATTATTTTATTACAAAAATTTATTGATAAACGACATTCCAAAGGAATATATAAAAAAAAGAAATCTCAATAATAATTTGATTAATAAGTTTATAATCGGTTATGCTGATGGGAAAAATAGTCTTTATCGTCATTTACTACAAAAAGGATATCAAAAAGATGATATAATAGAAGTTGGCCTCATAAATCAGGATGATAAAGGAAATATATATGATAAGTTTCGAAATAGGTTAATGTTCCCAATTATAGATATAAGAGGCAACGTTATCGGTTTTGGAGGAAGGGCTCTTGCAGAAGCGAGGGCAAAATATATGAACTCTCCTCAGAGCTTAGCTTACGATAAGAGTAAGAATGTTTATGGAGTTTCTAATTTAAAAAATTCTACTAAAGTTGGGAAAATCATACTGGTTGAAGGATATATGGATGTTATCTCATTGACAAATTATGGATTTGACTATGCTATTGCTTCATTGGGTACTTCTCTAACACATGATCAAGCAAAATTAATCAAAAGATATTGTAAAAATATTTATATATGTTATGATGGTGACTCAGCAGGTCAAAACGCAACATCACGTGCTATAGAAATATTTAAAGAGCAGGATATTAGTCCTAACATTATTGTAATACCTGATAATATGGATCCTGATGATTATATTAAACAATACGGAAATGAAAGTTTTAATAGGTTAATAGATAACGCAATGGATAGTGTTATTTATGAATATAAAAAAATACTTCAAAAATACGATATTAATGATGTAAAAGAAAAAATACAACTTATAGATGATTTGACAACTTTATTATCAAAATTAGATAGGGAAGTCATTAGGGATGAATATATTAAGAAATTTTCTGATGATTTAAACATAGAATATGTGAGTTTGAAAAAAGATGTCTATAATAAGCTGAAAGAAACTAAGCCTAACGTGAATTTTCATAATGAGAGAACTGAAGATAATCAAAATACAGAAAAAGATAGTATTAATAATCAAGAAAAAATAACTGCAATTGATATAATGACAATTGCTTGTTTTCATAAAGATATATACTATGATTTAAAAGAAGAATTCTCAAAATTCAAAACTAAAATCAGTTCTTATAATAATTTTATGGAGTTTGTAGATTTTTATTATTCTAAAAATAATGAAAATCAAATTGATGAAAAAGCGGCTAGAGATTATTTCAAAAATGATATTCAAATGGATCGAACTATCGATTATTTATATCAGAAATCTAGATATTCAATTAATATTAATAATATTGGTAGAGTCGTATTGGAGATTAAAAAATACCTAATGACTCAAGAAAAAGATAATATTAAATCTCAGCTAGATCTAATGCAATCAGTAGAATTTAATGAAAAGATTAATAAAGAATACAATGAAATTTTGAATAAAATCTTAGAAATTAATAGACAAATTAAAGAGTACAAATAGTCAGAAAGGAGTTTTTTTATGTCAGAAGAAAACTTGGATGTTGAAAAAATAAAAAAAGATGCATTAAACCAATTAATAGAGATAGGTAATGAGAATGATGGCATAGTAACTATCAAAGACTTCAAAAATATTGATGATATTTCTTGCCTTGATGAAGATGATATAGAAGATATAAGAAATTTGTTAATTGAAAATAATATTGAAATTTTTGAAAGTAATGATGAAATAGAAAAGAAATCATCTTCAAAGGATGATGACAATGACGATATCGAAGATGACGAATCTATTGATGATGAAGACGATGACGATATTAAAGATGACAAAAAAATCATCGAAGATGTTTCTGATATTAAAGGAATTAACGTTGACGACCCAGTAAAAATGTATTTAAAAGAAATCGGAAAAATTCCTTTGTTATCAGCTGAAGAAGAAGTCCAATTAGCACAAGAAATGGAAAATGGCTCTAAGAGAGCTAAGAAAAAATTAGCAGAAGCAAACTTACGTTTGGTTGTAAGTATTGCTAAAAGATACGTTGGACGTGGAATGAGCTTTTTGGATTTGATTCAAGAAGGTAATCTTGGTCTTATGAAAGCAGTTGATAAATTTGACTATACAAGAGGATTCAAATTCTCAACATACGCTACTTGGTGGATCAGACAAGCTATTACAAGAGCAATTGCTGACCAAGCTAGAACAATAAGAATTCCTGTACACATGGTGGAAACTATTAATAGACTTGTTAGAATTGAAAGACAATTATTACAAGATTTGGGAAGAGACCCTACAAATGAAGAAATAGCAAAAGAAATGGGAATTGAAGTAGAAAAGGTTAGAGAAGTCAGAAAAATTGCTCAAGAACCTGTAAGTTTGGAAACACCTATTGGTGAAGAAGAGGACAGTCATTTAGGAGATTTTATTGAGGATGACACTGCAATTGCTCCAGATGAAGCTGCAAACTTTACAATGCTTAGAGAAGAATTAGAAGGCATTTTAAACACTTTAAATGAAAGAGAAAGAAAAGTATTAGCATTAAGATTTGGACTTGTTGATGGTACTCCTAGAACACTTGAAGAGGTTGGCAAGGACTTTGATGTCACTAGAGAAAGAATTAGACAAATAGAAGCAAAAGCTTTGAGAAAATTAAAACATCCATCTAGAAGTCAAAAATTAAAGGATTTTTTGGAATAAAATGAAAAAACTTAGGCTTGAAGAAATAATTAACTTAGTAGATGATAATTCAATAGTTGCAGATATAGGAACAGATCATGGAATTGTTCCGTATGAATTAATAAAGTCAAATAAAGCAAAGAAAGTGATCGCATCGGATATTAGCGAAAAATCATTAGATAAATTAAGAGAAAAATTAGATTATCTTGATGAACCGGAAAAAATAATACTAAATGTATCTGATGGTTTGGATGATTTGAATGAATATCAAGTTGACACGATAATAATTTCAGGAATGGGAGGAAATTTAATCGCTGATATTCTGGGAAAAAATATCGATGTAGCTAAAAGTGCAAATTGCTTAATCTTGGGAGCAAATAATTCGCTTTCAATATTAAGAAAATTTTTACATGATAATTCGTTTGAAATTATCGAAGAAGTTGATTTATTTGAAAATGACAAATATTATCAAATATTAAAAATTAAAGTCGGTAAACAATTATTCTTAAATGAATATGAGTATGAATTTGGAAAATTTTTAATAGATAATAAATCTGAAAATTTGAAGCAATATATAAAACAACTGATAGAAAATAAGAAAACAATATTATCGAATATTTCAGAAAAAGAATCTGACAATGTTAAAAATGCTGTTGATAATATCAATGAAGAAATACAAGAACTTGAGAAAGTGTTGATTAAAATTGAAGCTTAAAGATTTTATAAATTGGTATGAAAAATTAGTTCCATTAGAACTTCAAGAAGACTTTGATAATAGTGGACTACAATTTGGTAATTTAGATAAAGAAATAAAAAAGATTTTGATTTCACTAGATCTTGACAATAATTGTTTGAATAGAGCTATTAAAGAGAAGTATGATTTGATATTTACACATCATCCAGTCATTTTTCATCCATTAAAAAATATTATAGAACAAGATAATAGTGTAAATACACGATTAATTAGTGCGATAAGAAATGATATTTGCATTTATTCATCGCATACTAATTTAGATAGTGTCGAATTTGGAGTCAGTGATGCGTTAGCTAAACAATTGCGTTTGATTAATACGAAAATCTTAGATTCTCATAAAAATAATACAGGATATGGGAAATATGCTGATATTGATGAGATTTTTGCCGAGGATTTTATTTATGATTTAAAAAACAAATTAAATCTTGAAAATGTAATTGTTTACGGTAATACAAATCGAAAGATTAAAAGAATAGCGGTATTAGGTGGAAGTGGTGGACACTTCATTCAAAATTGTATTGATAATAATTGTGATGTATTTGTATCTTCTGAATTTAAATATGATGAACAGATAGATGCACAAGATAATAATCTTGTACTAATAGATATTGGCCACTATGAATCAGAAAAATTCATTCTTGAACCTATAAGACAAACTATTAAAAAATCTTTTCCAGAAATAAAAATTGATGTTAATTATTTAGAAAAACCAACTAGAAAAATTTTCTAATTGTGTTATAATGTTATGGTGACTAAATCAGATAATCGCATGAATTCATGAGGAAAGTCCGTGCACTATAGAGCGAGGATGCTGGATAACGTCCAGTGGGGGCGACCCTAAGGCTAGTGCAACAGAGATATACCGCCATTTAATGGTAAGGGTGGAAAGGTAGGGTAAGAGCCTACCAGCATAAAGGTGACTTTATGGCTATGTAAACCCCATTCAGTGCAAAATCAAATAGGATTAAAGACGGCTGCTCGTCGTCTCCGGTAGGTAGATTGCTTGAACTAATTGGTAACAATTAGTCTAGATAGATGATTATCAAATACAGAACACGGCTTATAGATTTGGTCATAAAAAAAGATTGGTAGCAATACTGTTACCAATCTTTTTTTATTTTACAATTATATCATCATTAAAAGAAATCATCATTACTGTACCTAAGTTTAGTTTTGAATTAACTGATATATCAGCATCGATAATATCAGCGTAGTTTTTAACGATTGATAGACCTAGTCCGTAACCATTTTCTTTTGTGTTTCTGCAATCATCAACTCTGTAAAATCTTTCGAAAATTTTCGGCTTATTTTCTTCGCTAATACCTATTCCGGTATCTTTTACGGAGATGACAATTTTTCTATTGATATGTCTAGCTCTTAATAATACTGAATCATTTTTCTGACAAGCTTTAAGTGCGTTAGATAATAAGTTAATGATAATATTAGCTAACTTTTCTTTGTCAGTATGAATATCCAAATCCTCAGAAATTTCCATATCGAATAATATTCCAGCCTTATCATATTGAGTTTTCATAGATTTAAATATTTCATTTAAAAATTCAGATAAATTAAAATCAGTAGGATTATATATAGTTTCTGGAGTTGATTTTTTAAATGTATTATTAAGCTGATTAATTAAGCTAGTCAATCTATCAATTTCTACAAGAAGAGTACTTACATTTTCTTCATTAGGCTCCATAATTCCGTCTTGAATCAATTCCAAATTTACTCTCAAGTTAGTCAATGGAGTCCTTAATTCATGGCTAATATTTTGTGCATATTGTTTTCTATTAAATTCCTGAGATTTTAAAGAATTTGCCATGTAATTAATATTTTGTGATAATTGATTTACTTCAACTATATTGCTTTTTATAGTTGGTAGAATATAGTTTTGCTTTCTTATATTGACTGTAGCTTGAGTTAACTCTTCAATAGGGTTAGTTACCTTTCTTGAAAGGAAAATTGATATTATCAAACTTGTAAAGTATGATAAAAATGTGGATAAAATTATTAATCTTAACAAGTTTGTTATAAATAATTCTCCTCTTTGTTTGAAATTATTATTAATCCTATAAATATATTTGATATGACCTAACTTTTTGTTATTTTCATCATAGACATCTCTGACTACGGTGTTATACAGTGAAGTTTTCTTAGCAAGTTCAAAACCTTCTTTAAAAGAATATAATTCCTTATCGTTATTATCATAAAAGATAACATCAAGATCTAATTCGCTCAAATACCACATGTACTTATCAATGCTTTTTATACTAAGTCCTCGCTGCTGATCTAGAAATAAGTTTTTAGTAAGCTGTTCAATTTTATTTTGTCTATTTAGTTCTTCATTGTTAACAAAATTTCTGAACGATAATTGAAAAATGAATACTGCAATTAATGACAATAACATGATAGGAAATATAATAGCTCTTAAAAACTCATATAATATTTCCGACTTAAGCTTCATCGTATACACCTAACTTATAGCCGACGCCATAAATTGTTTTAATATAACGAGGTTTTTTTGGATTATCTTCAATTTTATGTCTAATATTTTTAATGTGAGTATCTATAGCTCTATCAAATGCCTCATAATCATAACCAAAAGATAATTCTATAATTTCATCTCTCGTAAAAATTTTGTTAGGATTAGAAAATAAAGTTTTGATTATTTGAAATTCATTGCTAGTGAGATTTATACTTTCTCCATCTTTGATAAATGTGTTATCATCAAAAGAAATACTTACACGTCCATTATCAAAATAAATTTTTTCTGATTTTGGAAGACCTAGTTTTTCAACTCTTCTGAGAATAGTTTTTACTTTTTGGACTAAGATTTTTAAACTGAATGGTTTAGTAATATAATCGTCAGCTCCAAGTTTTAAACCTTCTAATATTTCAGATTCATCTATTTTAGCTGTAACCATTATTACTGGAGTTTCAGTTCTTGATCTAATTATTTCCATTACTTTTTCACCACTGACTTTTGGCAACATTAAGTCTAAAATAATTAATGAATAATCAGTTGTATTAATCATATCAATTGCTTCTTGTCCATCAAATGCTTGATCAACTTCAAATCCTTCAACTTCTAAGTATTTTTTTTCTGCGTTTGATATGTTTTTCTCATCTTCAATAATTAAAACTTTTATACCGGTCAAATTTTCTTTAAACAATTACAAAACCTCCATTTGGACTTAATATTTGTCCAGTCATAAATGAATTTTTATCTGATATTAAAAATTCTACAAGATTTGCAATATCTTCAGGTGTTCCAAGTCTTCCCATAGGAGTGTCTTCTATCACGTAATCTAAATCATCCCTTGAGATATTGTCTAACATAGGGGTATCTATAGCTCCGGGTGCGATTGCATTTATTTTAATGTTACTATATCCAAATTCCTTAGCTAAAGATTTTGTAAGACCTATTATTGCAGCTTTTGTTGCGGAGTAACAAGATTCCATCGAACCACCAATCATTCCCCAAATTGAAGAAATATTAATAATATTTCCTTCCTTATTATCTAACATATCTTCTAATGCTAATTTAGACATGTGATATGTTCCATGAACATTAACATCGAACATATTATACCAATCATCAACCTTTATATCTTGAAATTGGTTAACAATAGATATTCCAGCGTTGTTAATCAATATGTCAACACATCTAAATTTATTTCTGATGAATTCGAACATTTTTTCACACTCATCAAATTTTCTTAAATCACACTTATAAGCTATTGCATCTATGCCTTTATTTCTAATATTTTCAACGATTTGTTTTGCTTTTTCTTCATTATTAAAATAGTGCACCACGATTCTGTATTCTGGATGATTTTCTAACATTTTACAAATTCCTTCTCCAATACCACCGCTAGCACCAGTTATTAAAATTGTCTTCATTTTTTCTCCTCGTAACTGATTATATTATAACATATAGGCAAATTAACAAGTCAAAATGTTTATGATATAATATTAAAACATGTTAAAATATATTTGAGTATAGGATTTGATAATAAGTGAGAGTTTTAGGAATTGATCCTGGTATAGCAATCGTTGGATATTCTATATTGGATTATGATAATAACAAAATAAAATGTCTTGAATATGGTTGCATCACAACAAGTTCAAAATCACCATTACCTGACAGATTATCATTTATTTACAATGAAATGAACAAAATTATCGATGAATTTCAACCGGAAGATTGTGCATTTGAAGAATTGTTTTTCAATAAAAACGTAAAGACAGCAATAACGGTCTCTCAAGCAAGAGGAGTAGAAATTCTAAGCTGTATCAATAAGAATTTAAATCTTTACGAATATACACCTCTTCAAATTAAACAAGCAGTTGTAGGATATGGAAGAGCGGATAAAAGGCAAGTACAAGAAATTGTCAAAACAATTTTAAAATTTAACGATATACCTAAACCTGATGATGCTGCAGATGCTGTAGCTGTGGCTTTGTGTCATATTTTTGGAAGTAAATTTAAATATTTAAATGAAATGAAATAGGAGATAATATGTATTCGTATATTATTGGAGTTATTACAGAAGTTCATGAAAATTACATAGTATTAGAAAATAACAAAATAGGTTATAAAATATTCATAACTGATTTTTTTAGGGATAATGTCAGTGCATTTGATGAATATAAAGTATATACTGAATTTGTTGAAAGAGAAGATGCAAGTATTTTGTACGGATTCTCATCTCAAAAAGAAAGAGATTTATTTAATTTATTAACAGATGTAACATCGATTGGGCCGAAATATGCAATGAATATACTATCAACTATGACTGTTGATGAATGCAAGACTGCTATTATTACTGACGATATTAAACTTCTGACACAAGCACCAGGCGTTGGCAAAAAAACCGCATCAAGGATTATTCTAGAGCTAAAAGAAAAAATCGAAAAAGATTTCGTACCGTCAGAAAAACCTGTTACAAAAGAGGTTAAAAAATCTAGTGATTCAGAATTTGCAAGAGAAGCATTGTTACAACTTGGTTATTTCAAAAATGATGTAGATGCGTTTATCGAAAACACTGATATTTCTGGATTATCAATTGAAGATATAATGAAAAAAGCTATGAAGAGCTTGGATAGTAGTAGGTAGGTGAGAAAATGGAAGATAAGAACGATAGAATTGTTGGTGCATCTTTTACAAAAACTGACGAAGATATCGACTTTAATTTAAGACCAAAATGGATGAGCGATTATATCGGTCAAGATAAAGTCAAAAAGAAATTGTCAATTTTTATTGAAGCTGCAAAGAATAGAAACGAACCATTGGATCACGCTTTATTATATGGGCCACCAGGATTAGGTAAAACAACTCTAGCACACATTATTGCTAATGAAATGGGAGTTAATCTAAGAGTTACTAGTGGACCTGCAATAGAAAAGCCTTCTGATTTAGCAAGTATTCTTACAAATTTACAAAAAGATGATGTCTTGTTTATAGATGAAATACACAGAATTAATCGTTCTGTTGAAGAAATATTGTATCCTGCAATGGAAGATTATGCTTTGGATATTATAGTTGGAAAAGGACCTTCTGCAAGAAGTTTAAGAATAGATTTGGAAAAATTTACACTTATTGGTGCTACTACAAGGTCTGGTCAATTAACAGGACCGCTACGCGATAGATTTGGTGTTTTATTAAACTTAGAGCTATACGATATCGAAAGTTTGAAGAAAATAGTTACTAGATCTGCTGGAGTTTTGGGAATAGGAATTGATGAAGAAGGTGCTATGGAAATAGCAAGACGAAGTAGAGGAACTCCAAGAATTGCCAATAGATTATTAAAAAGAGTTAGAGATTACGCAGAAGTTAGAGCAGACGGAACTATTACAAAGGAAATAAGTAATCGTGGTTTAAATTTGCTAGAAGTTGATAAATGTGGACTAGATTATGTTGATAGAAAAATAATAATGACAATGATTAATAATTTTGATGGTGGACCTGTTGGTGTTGATACAATTGCAGCGGCCACTGGGGAAGAAAGAATTACCATTGAAGATGTTTATGAACCTTATTTGTTGCAAATAGGATTTATCAATAGAACTTCAAGAGGAAGAATTGTCACAGATAAAGCGTATAAGCATTTTAATATAGTTCGAAAGAGGTGATTTTATAAGATGAATACAGATGATTTTGATTACGAGTTAGATGAAAAATTTATCGCACAAACTCCATTAGATAAACGAGATGAATCTAAGCTAATAGTTATGGATAGATTTAACGGAAGTACAGAAATAAAAAAGTTTTATAATATTATAGATTACTTAAACCCTGGTGATGTTTTAGTATGTAATAACACAAGAGTTATTCCTGCTAGACTTTTTGGACACAGACCAGGAAAAGAAGAAAAAATTGAGGTTTTACTTCTACAACAAACAGAAGATAAGTGGGAATGTTTGGTAAAACCTGGAAAGAAAATGAAATTAGATCAAGTAATAGAATTTTCTGATAAAGTAAGCGCAAAAGTCGTAGACATTACAGAAGATGGATCTAGAATTTTAAAATTCGATTATGAAGGAATTTTTGAAGAACGATTGGATGAACTTGGGAATATGCCACTTCCTCCATATATAAAAGAAAAATTGAATGATAAGGAAAGATACCAAACTGTTTATTCAAAACACAAAGGAAGTGCAGCAGCACCTACGGCAGGTCTTCATTTTACAAATGAACTTTTAGAAAAAATCAAAGAAAAAGGAATTTATGTAGTATTCTTAACATTACATGTAGGATTAGGAACATTTAGACCGGTTAAAGTTGATGATGTTAAGGATCATCACATGCATTCAGAATATTATACTATAAGCCAAGAAACCGTTGATATTATTAATCGACAAAAAAGTAAAGGACATAACATTATAGCGGTAGGGACTACAAGCGTAAGAACCTTAGAAACAGTTACGCACAATAATAATTCAAAACTAGTAGCTGAAAGTGGCTGGACAGATATTTTTATCTATCCGGGATTTGAATTTAATATCGTTGATAGCTTAATCACTAACTTCCATTTACCTAAATCTACTTTAATGATGTTGGTAAGTGCTTTTTCTAAGAAAGAATACATTTTTGATGCTTATGAAAAAGCGAAACAAAATGATTTTAGATTTTTTAGTTTTGGAGATGCTATGTTTATAAATGGAGGAAGGAATGTTTAAATTTACACTAGAGAAAAAGTCTTCTCAATGCAAAGCTAGAACAGGAACAATAGAAACAAATCATGGTGTTATCAAAACACCTGTGTTTATGCCTGTAGGAACAAGAGCTACAGTTAAAGCTATGAACAATGACGAACTAAAGTCTATTGGATCTCAAATAATTTTATCAAACACATACCATTTATACTTAAAACCAGGTCAAGAAATTATTAGAAAAGCAGATGGACTTCATAAATTTATGAATTGGGACAAACCGATTTTAACAGATAGTGGTGGGTTTCAAGTTTTTAGTTTAAGTAAGACAAGAAAAATTACTGAAGAAGGAGTACAATTTAGAAGCCATATTGATGGATCAAAACATTTTATATCTCCTGAAAAATCAATGGAAATTCAAAATGATTTGGGATCCGATATAATGATGGCTTTTGATGAATGTGTTCCTTATCCAGCAAGTTATGAATACACAGAAGACTCGATGAAAAGAACACTAAGATGGCTTAAAAGATGTAAAGATTATCATAAAAACACTGATAAGCAAAATCTATTTGGGATTATTCAAGGTGGTATGTACAAAGATTTAAGAGAATATTCTGCTAAGAATACTATTGATTTTGATTTGCCAGGGTATGCTATAGGTGGATTATCCGTTGGCGAACCTAGAGATTTGATGATTGATTTATTAGATTTTACAACTGATTTTATGCCTGAAAATAAACCAAGATATTTAATGGGTGTTGGTACACCGGATTATTTATTCGAAGCGGTAGAACATGGTGTTGATATGTGTGACTGTGTACTTCCAACAAGAATTGCCCGTAATGGTACAGCGTTAACATCTAAAGGTAAATTAGTAGTAAAAAACGCAAAATACAAAGATGATTTTTCGCCACTTGATGAAAATTGCGATTGCTATGCTTGTAAAAATCATACTAGAGCATATATTAGACATTTGCTGAATGTAGATGAAATATTGGGAGCAAGATTATTGTCTATTCATAATTTGAGATTTTTGATAAAATTGATGGAAAATATCAGAAAATCTATAGAAGAAGATAGATACTTAGAATTCAAAGATGAATTCTATAGAAATTATGGTTATGATTATCATCAAAAATGTGATAATATTAAATAAGTAAATATTTAAGGAGGATTATTATGCCAAAAATGTTAGCATCATTATTGCCTTTGATTGCACTTTTTGCTGTAATGTATTTTTTAATGATTCGTCCACAACAAAAACAACAAAAACAATTAATGGATATGAGAAACGCTATAAAAGTTGGAGACGAAGTAATTACAATTGGTGGAGTTAAAGGAACAATAGTTTCTGTAACTGATGATAGTGTTATTTTAGAAACTGCATCACAAAAAACAAGACTTGAATTTGTTAAAAATGCTATTGCATCTAATGTAAAGGCAGCAAAAGTAACAGAAAACAAACAAGAAGATAATGAAGAAAAATAGAAATTGATTTATAGCTCAAACTTAAAATTTGAGCTATAAATCCATTTTTTATTTGGAGATAATGAATGAATAAATGGTTAATAAATAATAGAGGCAATAATTTTAGCGAGGTATCACAACGATATAATATTCATCCATTAATAGCAAAGATTTTATTAAATAGAAACATAACAGATTTCCAAATTTTTTTAAATCCAAATGCCGAAAATTCATATCATGATCCTTTTTTAATGAAAGATATGGATAGAGCAGTAGATATAATTATAAATGCTATTGAAAATGATCAAAACATAAGAATAGTTGGAGATTATGATCAAGATGGAAATTCGTCGACGATGACTTTACTTGATGGTCTTGGATATTTTACAGATAAACTGTCTTATGATATTCCTAATAGAATGACTGATGGATATGGGATTTCTTTTAATATAATAGACAAATGTATCGAAGATAATATAGATTTGATAATAACATGTGACAATGGTATAAGCGCTATAGAACAATGTGAATATGCCAAACAAAATGGATTAAAGATAATTGTAACGGATCATCATCAAACAATAAAACATGATGGAAAAGAAATTATTCCAAATGCTGACGCAGTTATTAACCCACAGCAACAATCTTGCAAGTATCCATTTAAAAGTTTATGTGGCGCAGGGGTTTGTTATAAGTTAATTCAGGCTATTAATGTCAAAAAAGGATATGGCATGTTAGAATGTGAAAATTTACTTCAATATGTTGCAATGGGAACTGTTTGTGATATCGTCGATTTAAAAGACGAGAACAGATATTTTGTTACTAAAGGATTACAAGAAATTAATAATACTGATAATTACGGTTTAAAATGCTTAATTGAGATGACTGGAATTAGAAATGGAGTAAATGTTTACAGTCTAGGATTTATAATTGGTCCATGTATCAATGCTGCTGGAAGATTAGATACTGCAAAATTAGGCGTTGAACTATTTCGTGATGAAAATATGGATAATGTGGAAGCTTACGCTAAAATCTTAGTTGATCTCAATGAAAAAAGAAAAAAACTAACAGAAGAAGGATTTAATAAAGCTGTTGAAATAATTGAAAACACAGGACTTATAAACGATGATATATTGATTTGTAATGTTGAAGGGATTCATGAAAGTGTCTGTGGAATCATAGCTGGAAGAATCAAAGAAAAATACAATAAACCGACTTTAATATTAACAAAATCTGAAAATGAAAATGTTCTAAAAGGCTCTGGAAGAAGTATTTCTGAGTATGATATATTCAAAGAATTTGATGAGTTTAGAGAAATGTTTGTATCATTTGGTGGGCATCCTATGGCATGTGGATTATCAATTGAAGAGGATAAATTAGATGAGTTTAGGACTAAAGTTAATCAAAATAGCAGACTAACAGAAGAAGATCTTGTAAAAAAAATTCTGATTGATTCAAGTTTTTTTGCCAACAAGATAGATTTTGATTTGATTGAAGAAATCGATCGTTTGCGTCCATTTGGAAAAGCTAACCCTAGACCCATTTTGGGAGATAGAGACTTGGAAATTATTTTTGCAAAGATCATAGGAAAAAATAAGAATGTTTTGAAGTTGAAGTTACTCAAAAATAATAAAACAATTGATGCAATTTTGTTTTCAGAAGCTATAGATAAATATAATTATTTATTAGAAAAATTCGGTGAAAATGTAATGAGTCAACTTGAAAATAGTATTGCTTGTAATGCAAAAATCGATATTATATACTATCCTGAAATAAATGATTTTAATAATGTTAAGAATATTCAATTAAATTTAATTGATTTAAGATAAATGTTAACAATAATGCTCATGTTATGGTATAATTATAACAAATTAATTATTAGGAGGTAGCTTTATGCATTATGAACAATCGGATTTACAAAGTTTGATAAAATCTATAAAATCGTATAATCCAAATACTGATGTAGATGAGATAACTAGAGCATATGGCTACATGGTTAGAGCTCATGAGGGACAGTTTAGAAATTCTGGTGAGCCTTATGCAATTCATCCAATGGCTGTAGCAAAAATTTTGGCTTCTTTGAATATGGATGATGCAACTATCATAGCAGGACTATTTCATGATGTCGTAGAGGATACAGAAATTACTTACGAAGATTTAGAATATTTGTTTAGTAAAGAAATAGCTGACCTGGTCGATGGTGTTACAAAATTAAAACAAATTAAATTTAAAACAAAAAAAGATAATCAAGCAGAAAATTTAAAGAAAATGATATTGGCAATGGCCAAAGACATCAGAGTTATAATAATCAAATTGTCTGACAGACTTCACAATATGAGAACTCTTGAATATATGACTCGTGAAAAACAGATTGAAAAAGCCAATGAAGTTTTAGAAATTTATGCACCACTTGCTCATAGACTTGGTATGTCTACAATTAAATGGGAATTAGAAGATTTAAGCTTAAAGTATTTGGAACCAAATATTTACCAAGATATTGTAAATAAAATAAACGAAACTAGACAACAAAGAGAATTCCAAATACAAAACATTATAAGACAATTCCAAGATGAACTTGAAAAATATAATATAAAAGCAGAGATTTTTGGAAGACCAAAAAGTGTTTTTTCAATATATAAAAAAATGTACAAAAAACATTTGGCTTTTGAAGAAATCAAAGATTTATCAGCCATCAGAGTTATAGTCAACAAAGAAAGTGAATGCTATGATGTTTTGGGAATTGCTCATAGATTTTTCAGGCCAATACCTAATACTTTCAAAGATTATATTGCAACTCCAAAACCTAATATGTACCAATCTTTACACACTACAATATTAGCTCATGACGGAAGAACTTATGAGATACAAATAAGAACTTGGGAAATGCATAAAACTTCTGAATATGGTATCGCTGCGCATTGGAAGTACAAGGAAGGCACAACTAATAAAAAATCGAAATATGATAGCAAATTAGCATGGCTTAGAGAAATCATGGATTGGCAAAAAGATTATACTGATTCAAAAGAATTCATGGATTTATTCAAAGAAGAATTTGCCAATGATGAAGTTTTTGTTTACTCACCAAAAGGCGATGTAATGGATTTGCCATCTGGTTCAACACCGATTGATTTTGCTTATAAAGTTCACTCTGCAGTAGGAAACAAATGTGTTGGTGCAAATGTAGACGGAAAAATTGTACCTTTAACATACAAATTAAAAACAGGAAATGTGGTTGAAATCCTTACAAACCCAAATTCAGGCCCTTCAAAAGACTGGCTTAAAATCGTAAAATCTTCTCAAGCAAAAACAAAAATCAAACAGTGGTTTAAAAAAGAACAAAGAACTGAAAATATTGTTTCTGGAAGAGATATGCTTGAAAAAGAAGTTGCAAAAATTGGCTATAGTTTCAACGAATTACTAAAAAGAGAATGGCTTGAAGAAATTGCAAGTAAATTGAGTTTTTCATCTATTGATGATTTGTACGCAGCTATTGGTTATGGTTCTACAAGGGTTACACAAATTATTCCTAAGCTAAAGGAATATCACAAAGACTATTATGAAACAGACCAAGTTGTCAATAAACCAAATCATGTCGATTTTGTTAATGAAGAGCCAAAAGAAAGTGGAGTAGTAATTGATGGAATTGACAATGTAGAGATAAAACTTGCTAAATGTTGCAACCCAATTCCTGGTGACGAAATAGTCGGATACATTACTAGAGGTAGAGGAATTAGTGTTCATAGAAGAGATTGTTCCAATGTAAAATCTGTCAATGACAAAGATAGATTAATCACAGTTAGATGGGGAAGTAATTTAATCAATCATAATTATCAAGTTGAACTTCAAATAATATCTTTTAGTAATGTCGGTTATCTTGCTGATATAACTAAAGTTATAAGTGAATGTAAATTAAACATTAAAACATTTAATACAAGAACAAATAAAGATAAAACGGTAACGATTAATATAATATTAGAAATCAGCTCTAGTTCTCAAATCGATACAGTAATTGCTAGAATTAAAAATATTAAAGGAACTATTGACGTTTTTAGGGTGAATTCATAATGAAATTATTAGTTCAAAGAGTTAATAAAGCAAAAGTGGATATAGATGGTATAACAAAAAGTGAAATTAAAGATGGTTTTTTAGTACTACTAGGAATTCATAGAGAAGATAATGAACAGGATATTGATTATTGCATCAGAAAACTTGTTAATTTAAGAATATTTTCTGATAATGACGATAAGCTTAATCTTTCAATCAAAGATTTAAATTATGAAATTTTACTGGTCTCTCAGTTTACACTGTATGCAAGTACTAGAAAAGGGAATAGACCATCATTTGATAAATGTGCCAAAGGTGAATTTGCCAGAGATTTATACGAAAAGTTTATTGAGAAGTTAAAAAAAGAAAATGTACCTTTTCAAACTGGTGAATTTGGAGCTGATATGAAGGTATCGCTTACAAATGATGGACCAGTTACGATAATTATAGATAGTAGGAGTGAATAATGACAATAGACAAAATAGTTACTACAAAATATGGAGAAAACATGTACATTTTATCGGAAGATAATAAATGTTTTGTTGTGGATCCAGGTGCACAAGCTGATGATATTTGTGAATATATCAAAAATCGTAATTTAGAAATACAATTTATATTAATTACACATGGCCATTTTGATCATATATTTGCAGCTGAAGAATTAAAAAATAAGCTAAATACTGTTATTTATGCTCCAGAAAAAGAGAAAGATTTACTTGAAGATCCTGAAAAAAATTATACAAGAAAAGTTGGTAATCCAATTACTTTAATTGCAGATCATTATGTAAAAGAAGGAGATACGATTGAGTTTAATGATTCTAAAATATCAGTCCTAGAAACTCCAGGGCATACTTATGGTTCTAGCTGCTATATTTACAAAGACGTAATGTTTTCAGGAGATATGTTGTTCAAGAATTCAATAGGTAGATACGATTTACCGACTGCAAGTTTTGAAGGTATAAAAAACAGTGTTGAAAAGTTAAAGCTTTTAAATAATGATATAAAAGTTTATCCTGGACACGGCCCAGAAACCAATATGGGTGATGAAAAGAAATACAATCCATATTTTAAATAAAATTTAGGAGAATTATGAAGAATTTAGAAAAAAATTACAATCCAAAAGAATTTGAAGATAAAATATATAAAATTTGGGAAAATGAAGGTTACTTCAAAGGCGTTATTGATAAAGATAAAAAACCATTTACAATCGTAATGCCACCACCAAATGTAACTGGGAATTTACACCTTGGTCATGCGTTAAATAACACTATACAAGATATTTTAATTAGAAAAAATAGAATGGATGGATATAGTGCTCTTTGGGTTCCAGGGACAGACCATGCTAGTATTGCAACAGAAGCAAAAGTTGTAAGTAAATTAAAAGAAGAAGGGAAATCAAAAGAATCTTTAGGTAGAGATGGATTTTTGAAAGCATCTTGGGACTGGACACGTGAATACGGTGGAAATATCAAAAATCAATTAAAAAAATTAGGTGTATCTTGTGATTGGAGTAGGGAAGCTTTTACTCTTGATGACAATTTAACAGAAGCAGTAGAAGAAGTGTTCATAAAAATGTACAATGATGATTTGATTTACCAAGGAGATAGAATTGTAAATTGGTGTCCAAATTGTCATACTGCAATAAGTGATATAGAAGTAGTTCACGAAGATGAATCGGGACATTTTTGGAATATTAGATATAAATTTAAAGACTCTGATGATTACATTGTAATTGCTACTACTAGACCGGAAACATTATTAGGTGATTTGGCAGTTGCTGTTAATCCAGATGATGAAAGATACACTGATATCGTTGGAAAAACTTTGATATTACCATTGGTTAATAGAGAAATTAAAGTTATTGCTGATAGCTATGTTGATATGGGATTTGGAACTGGAATAGTTAAGATAACTCCTTCACATGATCCTAATGACTTTGAAGTAGGTGCAAGACATGATTTAGGACAATGCATCGTAATTGATGAGAACGCAAAAATTGTTGAAGGATATGGAAAATATTCTGGATTAGACAGATATGAAGCAAGAAAATTAATTATCGAAGATTTGGAACAAATCGGACAATTAGATTCAGTAAAAGAACACGAACATGCTGTAGGTCATTGTGAAAGATGTCATACGACTGTCGAACCATTAATCAGTAAACAATGGTTTGTCAAGATGGATAAACTAGCAAAATTAGCTTTAGACGCTTATAAAAATGAAGAAATTATATTTATTCCAAAAAGATTTGAAAAAGTTTATGTAAATTGGTTAGAAAACATAAAAGATTGGTGTATTTCTCGTCAATTATGGTGGGGACACAGACTTCCAGTTTATTATCATAATGAAACTGGTGAAGTTGTAGTTGCAAGAAAAAATCCAGATCCTGAAAAATACACTCAAGATCCAGATACTTTGGATACATGGTTCTCATCTGCTTTATGGCCATTTTCAACATTAGGTTGGCCAAACGAAACAGAAGATTTGAAATATTTCTTCCCTACAAATGTGTTAGTAACAGGATACGATATTATTTTTTTCTGGGTAATTAGGATGGTATTCTCTTCACTTTATAATTTGGGAGAAGTTCCTTTCAAAGATGTCTACTTGACAGGATTAGTTAAAGACTCTCAAGGAAGAAAAATGTCAAAATCTTTGGGAAATGGTATTGATCCGATAGAAGTTATCGATCAATACGGAGCGGATGCTTTAAGATTTGCATTAATTACCGGTAACACTCCTGGAAATGATTCAAGATTCTACATGGAAAAAGTAGAAGCTAATAGAAATTTCTGTAATAAATTATGGAACGCATCCAGATTTGTTTTCATGAATGTAGATAATGATGTCAAAAATATAGATGATGTCGAATTACAAATTGAAGACAAGTGGATTATATCTAGCTTAAATGATGTAATTGATGAAGTATCTACAAATTTAAATAAATACGAAATTGGCATCGCAGCTGAAAAAATATATGATTTTACTTGGAATGTATTCTGCGATTGGTACATTGAACTAGTTAAACCAAGACTTTATGGAGATGATTCTAATTTAAAAGAATCTGCAATCTCAGTTTTGATTTATACATTGACTAATGTAATAAAATTATTACATCCATTCATGCCATATATCACAGAAGAAATTTATAGCTATCTTCCTAATAAAAATGATATGTTGATTAATGAAACATGGCCAAAATATTCTGAAACAAAGTCATATAAAAACGAAGAACAAATTATTGACAAGTTAGTTGAATCTGTAATTAGTATTAGAAATTCTAGACAAGAAATGAATATTGCACCTAAAAAGCAATCTGATGTATATATATTGACTTCTGATAAAAACTTGGAAGAAGATTTTAAACAACTAGAGTCACTATTTAGATCAAGTGTTTCTATTAACGAATATAAGGTTAACGAAGATATATCAGAAGATAATAATATAGTAATTGTTAAAGATTCTTATAAAATTATTATTCCTTTGAATGATTTAATCGATTATTCTAAAGAACTGGAAAGACTAGAAAAAGAATTAAATACTGCTAAATCGGAATTAAAGAGAGCAGAATCAAAACTAAAAAATGAAGGATTCTTAAAAGGTGCTCCTGAAGCTCTTGTAGAAAAAGAAAAAGAAAAAGTCAAAAAATATTCACATTTAATCGACGATATTAATAATTCAATTAGCTCTATTAAGGAAAATATGTAATGAAATTCGAAATCATATTTGATTTTGTTTTGATTATGGTTTTGATCAGCGTACAATATACTTTAAATAAAATTTTAGTATCATTAAAGAAGATCGAAAAAAGATAGATGAGGATGTAATTAATTCTAATACAGGGGTGAATGATGAAAGAAGAAATATTATTAAGTGAACAACAAATTAAAGAAAAAGTTAAAGAATTAGGTGCTCAAATTACCAAAGATTACAAAGATAAAAATTTATGTGTAGTATCTCTTCTTAGAGGAAGTTTTATGTTCATGTCTGATTTGGTTAGACAAATAGATATTCCAATTTGTATTGATTTTATGACTACATCTTCTTATGAAGACGCTGAAAAATCAACAGGTAAAGTAAAAATTCTTACTGATGTAAGAGAAAATTTAGAAAACTATGATGTGTTAATAGTTGATGACATTATTGATTCTGGAAATACAATTGTAAATACTTTGGAATATATTAAACAAAAAAATCCAAAAAGTGTTAAAACATGTGTGTTGCTTGATAAGCCAAGCAGAAGACAAGTTGAATATAACGCTGATTATGTTGGTTTTGAAATCGATGATGTCTTTATAGTTGGATATGGTCTGAACTATAAATCATCATACCGAAATATACCTTATATTTTTATTTGGAATAAAGATGTATAAAGAATTTGCATATATTTACGATAAATTGACTTTTGATATTGATTACGAAAAATATTCTGATGTTATCAAAAAAGAATTAATAAGATTAGCCATAAAACCAAAATCCATTCTCGAGTTAGGTATTGGTAGTGGAAATATGACAAAATACTTCTATAACTCTTCAATTAATTATACTGGAGTAGATCTTAGTAAAGATATGTTAGAAATTTGTGCAGATAAATTTCATAATATAACTTTGATTAATGAAGATTTGCGTCAATTACAATTAACAGAAAATTATGATTTTATTTTTTCTACTCTAGATACAATAAATTATATTCTAGACTCAGAAAAACTACAGAATTTGTTCTCAAATATTAATGAAAATTGTAAAGGAGTGTTTATGTTTGATGTAAACACTCCTTATAAGCTAATAGAAGTTATGGGTAATAATCACTTTGTGTATGAATATGATGATATTTTTTATACTTGGGTTAATCAATATTACGAAGAAGATAACTTGATAGATTTTTATATTGATTTTTTTGTAAAAAATGAAGATAATTCTTATCAAAGAATTAGGGAAACTCAAACAGAAAAAGTTTATAGCCTGGACGCAATAAGATTTATGTTGTACAATAGTGGATTTAATGCTGTAAAAATAATAGATTTTGATACAGGAAAATCTCTAGAGGATTATACACAACGTGCATTATTTATATGTTATTAGGTTATAACAATTATTTCGTTGTATATTTTTATTTTGTATGTTATATTAGTATAGTAAATGAAAACTACGCTAAATTATTGGAGGAAATATGACAAAAGGAACTGTAAAATGGTTTAATGCAACAAAAGGCTTCGGATTTATCTCAACAGAAGATCAAGGAGATGTATTTGTTCATTATACTGCATTAGAAGACAACGGCGAGTATAGAAAATTAGACGAAAATCAAGAAGTTGAATTTGATATTGCCGAAGGACCTAGAGGTCTTCAAGCTTGTAATGTAAAAAAATTATAATAAAATATTATTAATATGCCCCTTTCTAGGGGTTTTTTATTTGGAGGTTATATGATAAATAAATTATATATTGCTACCGATTCCACAGAATCATTTAGATTTATAATTGTTGATTCCACGGAATTAGTACAATCGGTTAGAGATATTCATAATACATCAGCAACAGCATCTGCTGCGTTGGGAAGATTGAGTACAATGGCTTCAATTATGAGTCACGAATTAAAAAATGACAAACATAATATTACATTAAATTTGCAAGGAAACGGATATGGAGGAATGTTAATATCTACAGTAAACGGTAGAGGAGAGGTAAAAAGTTATGTAAGTCATCCAGAAGTTGATTTACCTCCAAAATCTAATAAAAAATTGGATGTTGGTAATTTTGTAGGTAATGATGGTCTTCTTACAGTAATAAAAGATTTGAAATTAAAAGAACCTTACATAGGTCAAACTAGTCTAGTAAGTGGTGAGGTAGCTGAAGATTTTAGCAATTACTTCTATCAATCAGATCAAAGACCAACTGTTGTCGCTTTGGGTGTATTGGTAGATACTGATTTATCAATTAAAAGTGCTGGGGGCTTATTTATTCAAGCATTACCAGGATACGATGAATCATTAATTGATAAATTGGAAAAAGATATCAATAAATTTCCACCAATTTCTTCTCTATTTGTAAATCATGAAAATCCATTTGACGTTTTAAATAAATTTTTTGCAGACTTTGAGTTAAAATTATTGGGTGAAAAAGAAGTGAAATATTTATGTGATTGCACTAGAGATAGAGTTGAAAGATCTTTGATTTCATTGGGAAGAGAAACATTAAATGAATTGATAGAAGAAGATGGCAAGGCTGAATTAGTATGTGATTTTTGTCATGAAAAATATAATTTTACTAAAGAGGACTTAATAGAGTTAAGAGATAATATATAGAGGATGGTGTTAATTGAAAACTAGAAATCTTACTGAAGGTAATATTTATAAGGAATTAATAAGCCTATCATTACCAATTATGGCAACGTCTTTTATACAGATGAGTTATAATTTGATGGACTTATTTTGGTTGGGAAGACTCTCTATTGAATCAGTGGCCGCAGCTGGAACTGTAGGGTTTTTTGGATGGTTAAGTTATGCAATATGTATGATGCTTAGTGTAGGTGTACAAATATCTGTAGCAGATAGCATTGGTAAGAAAGATATGGATTCTGCACAAAAATACATATCTAATGCTATAAAATTTGCCTTAATAGTTGGATTTGTATTTATTTCCTTAATGATTTTATTTAAAGTACAAATAATACATTTCTTTAATTTAGACGAATCTGTTACAAAACTAGCTTTTGAATATTACGGATTCTTTGTAGCTTCAATATTTTTTAACTTTATAAATCCAGTTCTAACTGGAATATTAAATGGACAAGGGGAAAGCAAAATTCCTTTTATAATAAACACAATTGCTTTGGGAATTAATATAGTATTAGACCCTGTTTTGATATTTGGATTTGGATTTATAAATCCAATGGGTATAAAAGGCGCTGCTCTTGCAACTTTTATTGCTCAAATGTCTGCATGTATTATGTTTATGATAGTTAGATTTGAATATTTTAAATATTTGAAGGAAAAAATGCATTTAATTTATGCAAAAAGACTTTTTGATTTAGGATTTCCTATAGCTCTTCAAGAATGCCTTTTTGCGACGTTTTCTATAATAATGGCTGCTATTATAGCTCATTGGGGAAAAGAAGCTATAGCGGCACAAAAAATAGGCAATCAAATAGAATCTATAACTTGGTTAACAGTTGGTGGATTCAGTGTTGCATTATCTACTTTCATTGCTCAGAATAATGGAGCAAAAAACTATTCTAGAGTAATGGAAGGTTATAAAAAAGGAATGAAAATATGTATTGGTATAGGAATATTTACTACTATATTTTTATTTACTTTTGCACCTCAATTATTTAAGCTATTTATTCCAGATGATCCTAATACGTTAAATATAGGGGTAGTATATTTAAGAATTTTGTCAATCTCTGAAATATTCATGTGTGTAGAAATAGCTACTACAGGATTTTTGAATGGAATTTCATTAACAAAGTATCCTTCAATAAATGGAATTATATTTAATTTCATCAGAATTCCATTGTCGCTTTTGGTTATGTATAATAACTTGAGAATAGAGTGGATATGGGTAATTATATCTTCACTTGTTATATGTAAGGGAATTAGCTTGTTTATTTTATTTTACAGAAAAGTGCACAAAAATAAATTAAAATATTTATTGGATTAAAAAAACAAGGATTGATATCATAATCAATCCTTGTTTTTATATTATCTGTGTTTTAATGCGATCTCAAATAGTTTATTAATGAATTTATTAAATACTATATCGAATTCTCCGATTGTAGCTAACATTTCAGTGCCAAATCTTTTCTTAAATTCATATAATCCAGCTTCATGGTCTTCTACATTATCTTCCGGAGTATAACCTGATACTCCTCCGAAATCATACGATGTGCATCCTTTTTCTATAGCTCTTTTTATCATAGTCCATTGCATTAAATAATTTGGACTTAAATCTCTAAAATCATTTGAAGATGCTCCGTAAAGGTAATATGATTTCTTGCCACAAAATGTTAACAAAGCTCCTGATAATACAATTTCATCAACACCATTTTGAATATATTCATTCATTTGGTCAATCAAATCTTTACATCTTGCTCTTCTATTATCTAATACATCTAGTTCCTTTAAAAAATTATTCTTCTTCTCCTCTGTTATATCCTTTTCCAATTTATTTTTAGTTTTGAGTTCTTGTTTATTTATTTGATCTAACTCATTTTCATTGGATTTCTTTACACTTGAAGGTATAAGTTTAGTTAGATATAATTCACAATCGTCATCTGGAGCTAAAACATCATATAAATTCTCAAAATATTCGTGACTTCTATGATTAAACTCATCTCTTTTAGCTGTAATTTCCATTAATTTTGAAAACTTAGATAATTCATTCTTGTCACATCTTTTACACTCAAGTCCGTTCTTCAACGATTTTTTTACAACACTTTTAGTTCTAGATTGAAAAGAATTCATGACTTCTTTTTCTGACTTATCTATATCAGTTATCATATAATATCTAGGCTGATTGTATTCTAATCCTTTTTTTAAACCATGATGGTAGCATCCGAGTTCTTTTAAATAATCAATCAATCCACCAATTTTCACAGAGACTTGAGGGTCAAATTTCAAAGAAAAAACTTTATTCTTTTTACAAAAATCCTTTAATATTTGGATGGTTGCTTTCAAATCTTCTTTATTTTCATAATCAATTACAGGTCCTTTTGGAGCATAAGCAAAATAATAGGGAAGAACCGGGAGTTTTCTTAATAAGATTAAACAAGTACCAACAAGTTTGCCGTCTTTTTTAATTCCAATATTTTTTCCAATCCATCCTTTTTTTACAAACTGCCATTTATATATTTGATTTAATTCTCCATATTTATGATTTTTAACAAAATTATCATGTTCTTCGCTACTAAGTGTTACCATTTCGTAAGCCATTTTATCACTTCCTTAACTTCATACATTATACCATAAAATGTGATTATAATTATTTAATAGAAATCAAAAAAAGATAGAGTAAACATAGTTACTCTATCTAATAAAACTAATTATTTTAATTTTTCTCTTGCTGCTGCTTGAGCTGCTGCTAATCTTGCGATTGGGACTCTGTATGGGGAACAAGATACATAATCTAATCCAATTCTGTGACAGAATTCAACACTTTCAGGATCTCCACCATGTTCACCACAAATACCAACATGTAAATTAGCATTTGAAGATTTACCTCTTTCGATAGCTATTTTGATTAATTGACCAACACCTTCTTGGTCTAATCTTTCAAATGGACTTCTTGAATAGATTTTCTTTTCTTTATATTCTGATAAGAATTTACCGGCATCATCTCTTGAGAAACCAAATGACATTTGAGTTAAATCATTTGTACCAAAACTAAAGAAGTCAGCTTCTTCAGCAATTTCATCAGCCATTAAACATGCTCTTGGTATTTCAATCATAGTACCAATTTGATAATCTAATTTTTGATTTGTTTCTTCAAATACTTGATTGATTTCTTCGATTATTTGATCCTTAACGTATTTTAATTCTCTCTTTTCTCCTACAAGCGGAATCATAATTTGAGGAACTATTTCATGTGAAGTTTCTTCTTTAACTTTTAAAGCAGCACTAATAATTGCTCTTGCTTGCATTCTATAAATTTCTGGATAAGTTACAGCTAGTCTACAACCTCTGTGTCCAAGCATTGGGTTTACTTCGTGAAGTTCTAAAATAATATCATTTACTTCATCGTAAGTTAAATCCATTTCTTTTGCTAATTCTTCAATATCATGTTTTTCCTTTGGCAAGAATTCATGAAGTGGTGGATCTAAAAGTCTAATAGTAACTGACAAATCTCCCATTTCTTTGTATATATTATAAAAGTCATCTTCTTGAAAAGGTCTTAATTTATCAAGAGCTTTTTGTCTTCTTTCTGTAGTGTTTGAAAGAATCATTTGTCTAACGATTGGAATTCTTTCTTCGTTGAAGAACATGTGCTCAGTTCTTGTTAATCCAATTCCTTCAGCACCAAATTCTTTTGCTTGATGTGCATCTTTAGGAGTATCTGCATTAGTTTTTACACCTAATCTTTTAATTTCATCAACCCATTGCATAAATTGGGCAAAGTTACCAGTTAGTTCTGGACTCACTTTAGAAATTTCTCCTTTATAAACATATCCAGTGCTACCATCTAATGAAATCAAATCTCCTTCTTTGATTTCGATATTTTTACCTCTTATTACTTTGTTTTCTTCATCTACTCTAATTTCACTAGCACCTGCTACACAACATGCACCCATTCCACGTGCAACTACAGCAGCGTGTGATGTCATACCACCTCTTGCAGTTAATATACCTTCGGCTTTAATCATACCTTCGATATCTTCAGGAGATGTTTCTTGACGAACTAATATTGATTTAATGCCCTTAGACGCAGCGGTTTTACAATCTTCAGCACTAAAATATACATGACCACTAGCAGCTCCAGGTGAAGCAGCTAAACCTTTTGTAATAACTTCCGCATTTTCTAATTCTTTTTGATCAAAAGTAGGGTGTAGGAGTTGATTTAAACTATTTGGTTCAATTCTTAAAATAGCTTCTTCTTTTGAAATTAAACCTTCATTTACTTGATCTACTGCAACGTTTAACGCACTGATAGCAGTTCTTTTTCCGTTTCTAGTTTGAAGTAAATATAATTTAGAATTCTCTATTGTGAATTCCAAGTCTTGCATATCTCTGTAGTGTTCTTCCAATCTTTTAGTTATAGAATGGAATTGTTCATATACCTCAGGCATAACGTCTTGTAATTGACTGATTGGTTGAGGAGTTCTTATACCAGCAACAACATCTTCACCTTGCGCATTCATTAAGAATTCACCAAATAATTTATTTTCACCAGTTGCAGGGTTTCTTGAGAATGCAACACCTGTTCCAGATGTATTTCCCATGTTACCGAATACCATTGATTGAATGTTTACTGCAGTACCTAAATTATCATCAATGCCGTTTAATTGTCTGTAAATTTTTGCTCTAGGATTATTCCAAGATCTAAAAACAGCTTCTATAGCATATCGTAATTGATCGATAGGGTCTTGTGGAAATTCTTCGCCCATTTCTTCTTTGTAGATTTCTTTGAATTTTTCAACAATTTTCTTTAAATCTTCGCTATCAAGATCTGTATCATCTGTAACGTTTTTTTCTTCTTTTATTTTATCTAATTCGTTTTCAAATAATACTTTAGGAATTTCTCTTGCAACATCTGAAAACATTTGAATAAATCTTCTATATGAATCATAAGCAAATCTTTCGTTATTAGTTGATTTAGCTAAGCCAATAACAGATTTGTCATTCAAACCTAGGTTTAAGATTGTGTCCATCATACCTGGCATAGATATTACAGCGCCAGAACGAACAGAAAATAGTAGAGGATTTTCTTCATCGGAAAATTTCTTGTTTAATTCTTTTTCTGTTTCTTCAATATGAGATTTGATTTCTTCAAATAATCCATCCCATAATTTTTCATCTTCTTGATAAAATTTGTTACAAGCTTCAGTAGTAATAGTAAATCCTGTTGGAACAGGTATATCCATATTAGTCATTTCGGCTAAGTTGGCACCTTTTCCACCAAGAAGGCTTCTCATGTCTTTATTACCTTCTTTAAAACCGTAAACATATTTTTCTGTCATTTAAAAAACTCCTTTTTAATCATTCATTTTTTTTAGATGTCTGATAATAACTTCTGCCGTTTCTTCAATTGCTCTGTCAGAAACGTTTATGATAGGACATCCGATTTTCTTCATTACTTTCTCAGCATAATCTAATTCGTCAAGTATTCTACCCAAATCAGAGTATGTACTTTCAGTTGGCAATCCCATAGATTTTAGTCTTTCTTTTCTGATTTTGTTTAGTTTATCAGGAGAGTTAGTAAGACCAATGACTCTTTTTGGTTCGATTTCAAAAAGTTCCTTTGGGACTGGTGACTCTGGTACAAGTGGAATATTACAAACTTTGTAATGCTTATTTGCAAGATACATGGATAATGGTGTTTTCGAAGTTCTAGAAACACCAATAATCGTTATATCAGCTCTGGAAACTCCTCTTGGATCTTTTCCATCATCGTATCTTACGGCAAATTCTATTGCATCAATCCTTTTAAAATAATGTTCGTCAAGCTTACGTAAAGCACCTGGATTCGTTGCTGGAGATCGTTTTGTTAACCTTTGAATGGCTACAATTGATGGAGTTAAAATATCTACCGATATGAGATTATTCATATCGCAGAATTTTTTTAAACTATCAATTAAACTTTCTTCAACTAAACTATAATATATGATAATATTATCCATTTCTAAACATTTATTTAATGTAGAATTAAGATGCTCAATAGATCGGATATGTCCAAATAAGTGAAATTTAGCATTTTCACAAGTAATATCAAATTGAGCTAAAGCGGCTCTTGCTATTTGATCACCTGTGTCCCCGGTAGAATCTGATAAAACTACCAGATTAATATTTTCCATAATTCACCCCTTTATTTGTATCATCAATTTAATTATACATCATTTTTTACAATTTTAAAGCAAATCTTTGTTATTTTATTTAAAATTATCACAAATTTAATTAAGTATTGATTATAGAAAAAGTATAATTTAATATAAATGTTTACTACTGTTGTGTATTTATGATATCATTCTAGATACAGAAATAATTAATAGAAGGTGATAAATTGAAAAATGATTTACAAAAAGATGAAGACAATAAAACTAGTCAAATGAATAATGAGTCTTCAAAAAATAATAGTATTTATAAACTGAAAGAATCACAAAAATCACACTCATGGATTTGGGTCGTATCAATTCTTTTAGGTATTTATATATTAGTTTCAATATTTTTTAGCTTCATGACTTATCCTAACGCCAAAATCAATGGGGAAAGTTTAGGTGTAAGAAAAATTTCTGATGTTAAAAATATTTTTGATGAACAAACTACATCAATTATTGGAAGAGATAATAAAACTGTTACATTGAATAATTCACAAGCGGGTTTAAAACAAGTTGCTTTGGAAAATCAAACATATGTACAACATGGTTTTTTGTGGCCAGTAGAACTTATAAAAGGAAAAGAAACAGATGTAAAAGTTAAGAAAAGTGTAGATTCTGAAAAATTAAAAGAAACGATTAAAAATAGTGAGCTATTCAAAAATATCAAAGAACCAAAAAACGCCCAATTGATTTTTGAAAACAAAAAAGCAATAATCAAACCTGAAGAATTAGGTAATAAACTTGATTTAGATAAAGTTTGTGAATCCGTAATAAAAGGATTTAATGAACACAAGGATGAAATCAAATTATCTTCAGAATATATTAATCCTCAAGTTACAAAAAAATCATTGGAGCCAAACAAAAAAGAACTTGAAAATATTGCAAAAGCTTCTATTACCTTAAAATTGCCAAACGGAGAATCACAAAAAATAGAAGATAATTCTATGTTCTTAGATGAAAATTATAAGTTTGAAGATAAAAAAGTTCGAATTTTTGTAGATGACTTGAAAGAAAAATTTGAAGTTATCGGAAAAGATTTTGATTTTACAACTCATAATGGTAAATCTATAAAAGTTAAAGCAAAAGTTTTTGGAAATGAAATTAACAAAAAACAAACAGTAGCTATGATTACAGATGCTTTAAAAAACGGTAAAACCATAGACAGTGATTTAGTATATAGCAGAAGAAGCCAAAATAATGGAGTTCTTGGAAAAAGCTATATTGAAATAAGCTTGGGAGCACAACATTTGTGGTATTTTAAAGATGGTAAACTAGTCTTAGACACACCTGTTGTTACAGGAGATCCATCAATTGACCACGAAACACCAACAGGATTATTTGAAATTTGGTCAAAAGAAACTGATAGATTTTTAAGAGGATACAATCCAGATGGATCAAAATATAAAGTTCATGTAGATTATTGGATGCAAATTGACTATACTGGTGTAGGAATTCATGATACAAAAGGAAGAGCCGCCTACGGTGGACAAATCTTTAATGGCGCTGGTAGCCATGGTTGTATCAATACTCCAATAAATCATGTTCGTACAATTTTTAATTCAGCAGAAAATGGTATGCCAGTAGTAATATATTAATTAATTAGTCGATTATTTTATAATAGTCGACTTTTTTTATTGTAAAAAAATAAAAATTAATGGTATTCTATATGTAAAGAAAAGGGGTAAATTATGGATTCAGATTTATTATTATTTTTAAGTAGTTTGAACACAAATTATAATTGGATAGGTCCAATTATTGAAAATTATAATACATTAGATGATATTATCTACGATAATGCAAAAAAACTTTTAGAAGTAGATCCTAAAATTTACGAATTTATGCTAAAGAATATGAAAAAATTCGATATAAATTTGTACAAGGAAAAACTGTGGAAAAACAGTATAAAATTTACTACATACGGTGATTCAAAATATCCGAAAAAATTACTTGAAATAGATGATGCACCATATACTTTGTACTATAAAGGTGATTTGACTGAAGATTTCGATAATTGTGTTTCATTTGTAGGAGCTAGAAAATGTAGTCAATATGGATCTTATGCATGCAAAAAATTTGTATCTGAAATATCACAATATAAAATACCAGTTGTTAGTGGATTGGCTCTTGGTATAGACAAAATTTCTCATCAAACTTCTCTTGAAAATAATAATAAAACAATTGGAGTTTTGGGTTGTGGAATAGATCAAGTTTATCCAAGGAGCAATTATAGAGTGTTTCAAGATATGATTTCATCACATAACGGAGTAATTATGAGTGAATATCCTTTTGGAATAGCACCATTGCCATATAATTTTCCGTTTAGAAACAGAATTATTTCTGGTTTATCACTTGCAACTGTTGTTATTGAAGCAAAAGAGAAAAGCGGTACATTAATCACATCATCTTACGCCTTGTCTCAAGGTAGAGATATATTTGCTGTTCCAGGAAATATTAACTCAGTTTATTCAACCGGAACTAATCAATTAATAAAAGATGGGGCTTACATATTAACTGACGTTTTGGATATTATAACTCAAATCCCTGAATTTCAAAATAAATATATAGAAAAACCACAATTGAGTTTTGATTTGAATGAATTGGAACGTAAAATATTTAATTTATTGAAAATTGGCGCAAATTCACCAGATGAAATTTCTATAAAATTAAATGAAGATATATCTGATGTTTTAATGAGTTTGACCAAGATGGAATTGTTGGGAATTGTTGTGGATATTGGAAGTAAATACTCATTAAAGTAGAATGAATAATATGATATAATAACATTGGAATTTTAAAGAGGAGAATGATATGGACAAAAAACAATTAGCTATTAATACTATTAGATTATTATCTGTAGAAATGATTCAAAAAGCGAATTCAGGGCATCCTGGACTTCCTTTAGGTGCAAGCCCTATGACATTTACATTATTTAACGACATAATGCATTTTTCACCAAAACACAGCGATTGGATAAATAGGGACAGATTTATTTTATCAGCTGGTCATGGTTCTGCAATGTTATATTCACTTTTACATTTATTTGGATTTGGAATAACAGTAGATGATTTAAAAGAATTTAGACAATACAACAGCTTAACACCAGGACATCCAGAATATTTGCATACAAAAGGAATTGATGCGACGACTGGTCCTTTAGGACAAGGATTAAGTATGGCTGTTGGTATGGCAATTGCTCAAGAATATATGGCCAGCCAATTTAATACTGAAAACCATAAAATTTTTGACAACTATACTTACACAATTGTTGGTGATGGTTGTCTTCAAGAAGGAATAACTAATGAAGCTAGTTCAATAGCTGGATCATTAAAACTATCAAAATTGATTTGTTTATACGATTCTAACAATATAACAATTGAAGGCGATACAAAAAATATTTTCTCAGAAAATGTCAGAGCTAGATATGAAGCATTGGGCTGGGATACTTATTTTGTAGAAGATGGAAATGATATAGACAAAATAAGAGAAACTATTGAACTTGCGAAAACAACTGATAAACCATCATTTATTGAAATAAAAACAAAAATTGGTTATGGAAGTGTTGTTGAAGGAACTGCAAAAGCTCATGGTGCTCCAATAGGCGCAGAAAATATTCCTAGTTTAAAAGAAAAATTAGGTTTAGACTTTACAGAAGAATTCTATATTCCACAAGAAGTTAAGGAACTTTTTGAACAATCAGCTTCAGAAAAAGAAAACTATTATTCAGAATGGGAAAAAATGTTTGAAGACTACAAACAAACTCACAAAGATCTTTATGAGAAGTTAATGAAATTCTTATCTAAAGAAACTGATGAAGATTATTTAACATCAGATGAGTTTACTAGCTTTGAAAAAGACGATGCTACAAGATCATATTCACATGTTTTATTAAATAGATTAAAAGATAAGCAATTAAATATTGTTGGAGGATCTGCGGATTTAGCTCCATCTAATAAAACTTTTATGGATGGTTTAGATGTGTTTACACAAACTAATAGATCTGGAAGAAACATACAATTCGGTGTTAGAGAACACGCGATGGCAGCTATCACTAATGGTATCAGCTTGTATGGTGGATTAATTCCGTATTGTGCTACATTTATGATTTTCTCAGATTATTTAAAACCAGCGATGAGATTGTCAGCTTTAATGAAGAGACAAGTAATATATATATTGACTCATGATTCAATCGGTGTAGGAGAAGATGGACCTACTCATGAACCTATAGAACAATTAGCAATGCTTAGAACTATACCAAATCTTAATACTATCAGACCTGCTGATGGATTTGAAACATCAATGGCATACAAGATAGCATTGGAAAATAAAGAAACGCCGACAGCTTTGGTATTATCTCGACAAAAATTAGTTAATTTAAAAGAAACTAACGAAGAAGCTCTAAGAGGTGGATATATTCTTAAAAAACAAGAATCTCCTGATTTAGTTATTATAGCAACAGGTTCTGAAGTTAAACTTGCATTAGATGCAAGTGAAGTTCTTGAAAAAGAAGGAGTTAAAGCGCAAGTTGTATCAATGATGTGTCAAGAAATTTTTGACAAACAAGATCAAAAATACAAAGATTCTGTTATTCCAAAAAATATAGGTAAAAGAGTTAGCATTGAATGCTTGTCAACATATGGATGGCAAAAATATACTGGACTTAATGGATTAAATATTGGTATAGATGAATTCGGAATGAGCGCTCCAGGAAGTAAGATAATGGAACATTTTGGATTTACAACAGAAAAAATAGTTGAAAAAATAAAAGAATATTTATAATCAATAGGCCGTCAACAGTTTTGTGTTGATGGTCTTTTTGTTTTAAAATTTAATCGTTTTTAAAATTGAAATACTAATTCTTTTATGGTATATTTTTTATGGGAATATTAAAATATAGTTAAAGAATCGTAAAGAGGTGGATATGTTAAATATTGTTCTTTTAGAACCTGAAAAGCCTTCAAATACAGGGAATATAGGAAGAACTTGTGTACTAACTAATTCCAGATTACATTTAGTTAGACCTTTTAGCTTCAGACTAGATGACAAGTTATTAAAGAGGTCTGGAATGGATTATTGGGATAAAGTTGATTTAGTTATTCATGATGATATGGATGAATTTTTAGAATATATAAAGGGAAATGATAGAGTATTTTATGTCGAAACTTTTGCAACAAATTATTATCATGAGCTTGAATATCAAGATGGAGATTTTTTCGTGTTCGGAAAGGAATCTTCAGGTATAGATAAAGATTTAGTGGATAAGCACAAAGATCATTCTATAAAGATTCCAATGAATATGACAATTGATAGATCATTAAATTTAGCAAATTCGTGCAATATAGTTTTATTTGAAGCATTAAGACAAATAGATTTTCCAGGATTAAAGTAGGAGGTTTTATGGATATTATAACTCCGGTTTTAGGGGGATTGGCACTTTTCTTGTTTGGAATGACAATAATGGGTGAAGGTCTTCAAAAATCGTCAGGTAATAAGTTAAAAAAGATAGTAGGTTCTTTAACTAGGAATAAATACATAGGTGTGTTACTAGGTATAGTAGTAACGATGGTAATACAATCATCTTCTGCAGCAACAGTAATGGTTGTGGGTTTTGTTAATGCAGGTTTAATGCCTTTGAATCAAGCTGTTGGAGTAATTATAGGAGCAAATGTCGGAACTACAATTACTGCGCAAATAATAGCTTTTGATATAGCAAAATATGCTCCTTTAATTGTGGCTTTTGGTGTGCTTTTGTACATAAGTGCAAAGGATGATAGAAAAAAGAATTTAGGCGAGGTTTTTGTTGGCTTAGGTTTAATTTTCATTGGAATGAATACTATGGGAGATGGGCTAAATCCATTATCTAAAGAATTGTGGTTTAAAAATGCCTTATTAAAATTAAACTCACCAGTAATCGGCGTTTTTGTAGGATTTTTCTTAACAACTGCAGTACAATCATCTTCTGCTTCCATTGGGTTAATACAAGCTTTAGGGAAACAAGGATTACTTACAATAAATCAAGCTGCTCCATTATTACTTGGTGGAAACATTGGTACAACTACTACTGCATTATTGTCTTCTATTGGTGCTGGAAAAAACGCCAAAAGAGCAGCAATAATACACTTATTATTTAATCTTATAGGTACAGTTATAGTGCTTATATTCCTAAATAAATTGATGCAAAACATAGTATATATGTTAACTCCATTAAATGTTTCAAGACAAATAGCTAACTATCATACATTGTTTAATGTAATAAATGTTGCTATACAACTTCCAGTTTCAAACTTTTTAGTTAAAGCTGCTATGAAAATTGTTCCAGGAGAAGAACACGCAAAAGACTTACAATATTTAGATGACAGAATTTTGGAAACTCCTTCTATTGCAGTTGAACAAGCTAGACTTGAAGTTATTAGAATGAGTGATATAGTTTATCAAAATTTTAAAAATGTTGATGAATATTTTATGACAGGTAACAAAAAACTAAGATCAAAAATATTAGAAGAAGAAAAAAGAATTAATAATTTGGAAAAACATATCGTTGAGTATCTTGTAAAATTATCTAACAAATCAATTTCAGATGAAGAACACACACAAATTTTTATTATGCAAGATATGCTTAATGATCTTGAGAGAATAGGAGATCATGTTGAAAATATATGTGGAATTGTAACTCTTATTTATGATGAAGAAAAAGAATTTAGCAAAGTAGCTATCGATGAATATAAAGATTTATATTCAAATGTAGAAAATGCAATAATAGATTCAACTATGGCATTTAAAAATAATGATCAATCATTGGCTTCTAAAGTCGCAAATATTGAAAATAATGTAGACTTTTTAGAAAAAAAATATAGACATAATCATATCAAACGAATTAACAACAATGAATGTGATTCAACAGTTGGAGTTAATTTCTTAGATATTCTATCAAATTTGGAAAGAATATCTGACCATTGCACAAATATATCCAATTATACTCTTCATATTGAGGTTTAGAATTTGATTAATATCATTATATATCGGGTATATAATAAAAGTACGTATTATGAAATATTTCAAGGAGGATTAAATGAAAGTAGCAATTAGTGGATTTGGAAGAATAGGTAGAGATGTAACAAGAATTTTAATACAAAAAAATGACCCTGATCTTGAATTAGTGGCATTGAACATTACAAGTGACCTTAAAACAAATGCACATCTTTTAAAGTATGACTCAATTTATCGTACATTTGAAAAAGACGTTGAAGTATTAGCAGATGACAAAATTAAAATTGGTGATAGGGAAATAACTGTCGTAAATAACAGAAATCCAGAAGAATTACCATGGAAAGAATTAGGTGTTGATCTTGTTATTGACTCAACAGGCGCTTTTAAAGACAAAGAAGGTTTATCAAAACATCTCAAAGCTGGTGCAAAAAAAGTATTATTAACTGCTCCAGGTAAAGCAGATGTTAAAATGATCGTAGTTGGAGTAAACGATAAAGAATACGATCCAAAAACTGATGATATTATATCTAATGCATCATGTACAACTAACTGCTTAGCACCAGTTGCTAAAGTTTTAGATGATGAATTTGGCATTGAAAAAGGTTTAATGACTACAATTCACGCTTATACTAACGATCAAAACATTCAAGACGCTCACCACAAAGATCTAAGACGTGCGAGAGCAGCTGCTTTAAGTATGATTCCTACAACTACAGGTGCTGCTAAAGCTGTTGGTAAAGTATTACCACAATTAGAAGGTAAAATGACAGGACTTGCAGTGCGTGTACCAACTCCTACTGGATCTATTACTGATTTAACAGTTCTTTTAGGTAAGGAAGTTACAAAAGAAGATATCAATAATGCTATGAAAAAAGCTAGTGAAGGCGAATTAAAAGGCATCTTAGGATATTCTGAAGATCAATTAGTATCTTCAGACATCATTGGAGATGAAAGAAGCTCAATATTTGATGCTGATATGACTTATGCTTTAGGAAATATGGTAAAAATTGCTTCTTGGTATGACAACGAATGGGGTTATAGTTCAAGAGTATTTGATTTAGCAAAGATTATAGCTACAAGATAATAAAACTATTAAGAGTCGATGGTAAAATATTTTTGCAATCGACTCTTTTCAAAGAAAGGTTAATCTATGAATAAAAAAACACTAAAAGATTTAAATGTTGAAAATAAAAGAGTATTAGTCAGAGTAGACTTTAATGTTCCAATTAAAGATGGTATTATTACTGATACAAATAGAATAGAAGCATCTATCGCAACAATAAAGTATTTGATCGATAATAATGCTAAAGTTATTTTAATGAGTCACTTAGGTAGACCAAAAGGCGAACCAAGACCTGAATTCTCATTAAAACCGGTTGCAGAAAAGCTTTCTGAAATTATTGGTCAAGAAGTAAAATTTGTTGATAATGACAAAGTTGTGGATGATTCTGTTATTGAACAAAGTAAACAATTACAACCTAAAGAAATTATGCTAATTCAAAACACTAGATATAGAAAAGAAGAAGAAAAGAATGATGAAGAATTTTCTAAAGAATTATCACAATTAGCTGATTTATATGTAAACGATGCTTTTGGAACAAGTCATAGAGCACACGCATCAAATGTAGGTGTGTCTAAGTTCTTACCAAGTGCTGTAGGATTTTTAGTTCAAAAAGAAATAGAAATAATGGGGAAAGCTCTTGAAGATCCAGAAAGACCTTTTACAGCAATATTAGGTGGTGCAAAAGTTTCTGATAAAATTGGAGTAATAGAAAATCTACTGGAAAAAGTTGACACTATACTAATAGGTGGTGCTATGGCATATACTTTCATCAAGTCACAAGGAAAAAATGTTGGTAAATCTTTAATCGAAGAAGATAAATTAGATTTAGCAAAATCACTATTAGAAAAAGCCCAAGAAAAAGGGGTTAAAATATTCTTGCCAGTTGATTTTGTCGCAGCTAAAGAAATGACAGAAGAATCTGATTCAAAAGTAATTGGTATAGATGAATTTATGGACGATATTGCAGGATTTGACATAGGAACTAAAACTATAAAGATTTTTGATGAAGAAATACAAAAATCCAAGACTATTGTATGGAATGGACCAATGGGTGTATTTGAAATCAAACAATTTAGTAAAGGTACTTTTGAAGTTGCAAATTCTTTAGTAAAATCTGATGCTACAACTATTGTTGGTGGTGGAGATAGTGCTTCAGCAATTGCAAAATCTGGAAATAAAGACAAAGTAACACACGTTTCAACAGGCGGCGGAGCTTCTTTGGAATTCTTAGAAGGCAAAGTCTTACCTGGTATTGATTGTATTGATGAGAGATAGTAATATGAGAAAACCATTAATTGCAGGAAACTGGAAAATGAATATGACAGATGGAGGAACTAAGCAGTTTCTAAATGATTTAAAGAATTTCGAAATTTCTGATAATGTAGAAGCTTGTATAATATCTCCATTTACATCACTAAAAACTCTTACAGAAGCTTTAAAAGATACAAATATTTCTACTGGAGCACAAAATATGTATTTCGAAGATAGTGGTGCATTTACAGGAGAAATTTCTCCGAACATGCTGAAAGATTTAGGAGTTGACTATGTTATAATTGGTCATTCTGAAAGAAGAACAATATTCAAAGAAGATGACGAACTATTAAATAAGAAAATAATATCAGCTTTAAATCACAATCTTAAGCCAATACTTTGCTGCGGAGAAAACTTAGAACAAAGAGAATCTAACAATCACGAAAAAATTGTAGAATCACAAATAAGATCAGACTTAAAAGGAATAAGCGAACAAGATTTAAAATCCAAACTTGTAATCGCTTATGAGCCAATATGGGCTATTGGAACTGGTAAAACAGCTTCAAGTGAAGATGCACAATCAATGTGTAACTTTATAAGAAATTTATTGGCAGAGATGTATAGCAAAGATCTGGCTGATTCAATAAGAATACAATATGGTGGAAGTGTAAAACCTGAAAATGTAACTGATATTATGTCAAAAGAAGACATTGATGGAGCTTTAGTAGGGGGTGCAAGTTTAGAAGCAGAAAGTTTTTCTAAACTAATTAATTATGGAAAATAAAAAAGACAAATTAATTCTTATAATCTTAGATGGTTGGGGATTAGGCAAGGACTATCCAGGAAATGTTATTAAATTAGCTGATACTCCAACTTTTGACAGACTAATGAGTGAATATCCAAATTCACAATTGATTGCTTCAGGAAATGAAGTAGGTCTTCCCGCAGGTCAAATGGGAAATTCAGAAGTAGGACACATGAATATTGGTTCTGGTAGAATAATTTATCAAGATTTAAGTAAAATTACTAATGACATAGAATCTGGAAAATTTTATGAAAATGAAGTTTTAAAAAATATCATTTTAAAAACTAAAGAAAAAAATAAAAAACTACATCTACTAGGATTAGTTTCTTTTGGTGGAGTTCATTCTCATTATGACCACCTTGTAGCAATCCTTAAAATGTGCAAAAAATTAGATTTTTATAATGTAGTAGTACATTGTTTTACAGATGGAAGAGACGTCTCACCAACATCTGCAAAAAATGATTTACAAAAATTACAAGATGATATAAAAGAAATTGGTGTAGGTAAAATTGGATCTATTAGTGGTCGTTATTATGCAATGGATAGAGACAAGAGATGGGACAGAGTAGAAAAAGCATATAATTGTATTACTAATGGTGTGGGAAATAAAAGTAATGATGTAATAAAATATTTACAAGATAGTTATGATAAAAATATCACTGATGAATTTATTGAACCTTGTTCAATAGTCGATGAGAATAATAACGTAACAAAAGTAGAAGATGAAGATTCTTTTATATTCTTTAATTTCAGACCAGATAGAGCAAGACAACTTACAAGAGCTTTTGTAGACGATGATTTTGATGGTTTTAAAAGAACAAAATACAAAGGTATTTCATTTGTAACAATGACAGAATACGATAAAACTATCAAAAATGTACAAATAGCTTATCCAAAACAAGGGTATAATAATGTATTAGGACAAATTATTTCTGAAAACGGATTAAAGCAATTAAGAATTGCAGAAACAGAAAAATATGCACATGTAACATTTTTCTTTAATGGCGGTATCGAAAAAGAATTCGAAAATGAAGATAGGATACTAGTTCCATCTCCAAAAGTATCAACTTACGATCTTAAGCCAGAGATGAGTGCTGTTGAAGTTAAAAATCATGTTGTTGATGTTATTAATAAAGATATTTACGATTTAATAATATTAAACTTTGCAAATTCAGATATGGTTGGTCATACTGGTGTAATTTCCGCGGATAAGATAGCCGTTGAAACCGTTGATAAATGTTTAGAGGAAATATTACGAGCTATAGATAAAAACGGAAATTATCATGCATTGATAACTGCTGATCATGGGAATAGTGAATATTTGATTGATGAAATGACAGGTGGGCCATTCACAGCACATACAACTAATCCGGTGCCTTTTATAGAATATCCTGACAAGGATATCGAGTTGAATAATGGTATTTTAGCTGATATAGCACCAACAATTTTAGAATTGATGAAAATAGATAAGCCTTCAGAAATGACAGGTAAATCTTTAATTAAAAAAGGAGAATAAATAATGAGCTCAATAATTGACATTTATGCAAGAGAAGTTTTAGATTCTAGGGGAAATCCTACAGTTGAAGTTGAAGTTTATACTGAAGCAGGAGCAATGGGATCAGCTATAGTTCCTTCAGGTGCTTCTACTGGAGTACACGAAGCTGTAGAATTAAGAGACAATGATGAAAAAAGATTTTTAGGAAAAGGCGTAGAAACTGCCGTTGATAATGTAAACTTAGAAATAGCAGATGAATTAGTAGGTTGGGATGTATTTGATCAAGTTGGAATAGATAATTATCTAATAGAATTAGATGGCACTGAAAATAAATCTAGACTTGGTGCAAATGCTATTTTAGGTGTTTCTTTAGCTGTTGCAAAAGCTGCTGCAGATGAAAATGGACAAAGATTATTTGAATATATAGGTGGAGTAAACGGTAAGACTTTACCTGTACCAATGATGAACATTTTAAACGGTGGACAACACGCTGATAATAATGTTGACATTCAAGAATTTATGATTATGCCTGTAGGTGGAGATAACTTCAAAGAATCTTTAAGAATTGGTACTGAAGTATTTCATAATTTAAAAAATGTATTAAAGTCTAGAAAATTAAATACTGCTGTTGGAGATGAAGGTGGTTTTGCACCAAATCTTGAATCTAACGAAGAAGCTTTACAAACTATAGTTGAAGCTATTAAAAAAGCTGGATATGAACCAGGAAAAGATGTAATGATTGCTATAGATGCTGCAGCTAGTGAATTTTATGAAGATGGTAAATACAATATGGCTGGGGATAATGCAGTAAGAACTAGCGATGAAATGATTGAATATTACAAAAACTTAGTTGAAAAATATCCTATTATTTCTATTGAAGACGGATTAGCTGAAGACGATTGGGATGGTTGGAAGAAACTAACTAAAGAATTAGGATCTAAAATTCAATTAGTTGGTGATGATTTATTTGTTACAAATGTTAAGAGATTACAAAAAGGTATTGAAATGGGAGTATGCAATTCCATTTTAATAAAATTAAATCAAATCGGAACTTTAACAGAAACTCTTGATGCAATAGAACTAGCGAAAAGACATGGATATACAGCTGTAATATCTCACAGATCCGGAGAAACTGAAGATACAACTATTGCTGATGTTGCTGTCGCTACTAATGCTGGCCAAATTAAGACTGGCTCAACTTCAAGAACTGACAGAATCTGTAAATATAATCAATTATTAAGAATTGAAGATATGCTAGAATCTACTGCAGTATATGATGGAATAAAAACTTTTTACAATTTAAGCAAATAATGAAAATACATGGAATCACAGCGATTATTAGCTGTGATTCCTATTAATTAGGTGTAAAATGCTAATCACTACATTAATATTAATACAGATAATTTTAACAACAATTTTATACATATATTTCAATCCAATTTTTATAGCAGTTGATGTAGTGGTTACAGGATTGCTTCTCTTTAAAGATAAGAAGAAACTTATTGTCTCACTGTTAGTATTATTTCTGACTATTTTTCATTTAAACATTATTAATGATAATTACAAAAATATTAAAGATAATGAATTTGTAGATATTAATGCTGTAGTTATCAATAAAAACAGATCCAATAAAAAGTACATTGTAAAAGTCACTAATCAAAATAATGTAAAATTTTTATTAACAACTAAAAGAGATTTGAATATTGGTGATATAGTTAATATAAGATCAAAAGTTAATAAAGCATATACAAATGGTAATCCATATATGTTTAACTATAAATTTTATTTACTAAAAAACAACATATATGGAGATATATACTGTAGAACTGATCCTGATATAATAGGAAAATCTAACTCACATTTATTAAGAATTAGAAGTAAAATTTTAAACCACATAGTTTTTAAATTAGATTCTAATTTTAACGAAAATGAATCTTCTGTATTAAAGTCTATATTTACAGGATTTAATTTCTTGAGTGAAGATTACACAAATGATGTTAAAGTATTAGGAATAAGTCATGTATTCGCGATAAGTGGTCTACATATTATTATTCTATACACCATTTTTAATAAATTATTTGGTATTTTTAAGATTAACAGAAAAATTATTTCTTGGTTATCTTTGTTTCTCATTGCAATTTATGGATATGCAGTAGGTCTACCTTCATCTATAGTTAGAGCATTTATTATGTTATTTATAGTGGAATTATCTAATCAAATGCAGATAGATTGGTATAATTTAAATAATCTAATTATTGCAGCTATCGTAATTTTGCTTATGAATCCATATAATCTATTTGATGTCGGATTCATTTTTTCATTTTTAGCAACATTTACAATACTATATTTATATCCAAAATTCAAAAAGCAAAATAGAAAAGTACGTAATTATTTGATGCTTTCCACTTTAGTTTATATAATAATATTGCCAATACAGCTGAGATTTTTTAATGAATTTACATTTGGATTTATCGTTGGAAATACTATTATTTTGCCTATTTTTACACTCATCATTCAATTATCGGCTATTGTACTTTTAATACCTAATAGCTTTAATTATGTATTTGTTCAGCTCATTAAATTTTGTTTAAAAATTATAAATTATATCTTCATTACAATTGATTCATTTAATGTACAAATTCATAGTTTTATGAGCTTTTCCCTTTTGATGATAATAGTTTATTATATAATAATATTTGCAATTTATAACAGACATTACATTATAACTTTAAACGACTTTAATAAACAAACCTTAAAAAATATGTTCTTGATAAGCGTAATAATGCCAGTAATTTTAAATATCCTTAATCCCATTACTACTATAAACTTTGTGGATATTGGTCAAGGTGATTGCTTACTTGCAAGACAATATTTTAAAAATTTTATGATAGATACTGGAGGTTCTTACAAATCAGAAGATAAATCCGGAACTTACCTTGTAGAATATCTTAATAAAATAGGTTTAAATAGTCTTGATTATATATTCTTGACACATTTTGATGAAGATCATAGTAAGAATCTAATTGATATCAATAAGTCTTACAATCCAATAGTTTTATCTAGAACTAATGGAGAAAAAGTATTAAGAAGCAAGTATAATCAAAATAACCATTACGTAAATTTGCAAGATAATCAATTAATAAAAATTGGAAATGTTTATATCAAAGTAATTGATAAACCCATAAGTGATGAAGAGAACGATAAATCTATAGTTTACAAAGTATATGTTAATGATATTTCATTACTAATCACAGGAGACATTTCTGGAGAATATGAAAGAAATATTTTAAATGAAGATATAACATCTGATATATTGAAAATCTCTCATCACGGAAGTAAAAACAGTTCAGATTTAAATTTCTTAAAAAAGGTTAATCCCAAATTATCTATTATTTCAGTAGGTCGAAGAAACGATTATGGACACCCTCATCATCAAACACTAGATAATTTAAATAAACTAAATATTCCAGTTAAAAGAACTGATAAAGATGGAAACATTGAGATTGTCTCAAGCAAGATATTTAATACAATAAGATCTAATAGGGATAGATATTCAATTTTAAATTTTATAATTAAAGAACAAAATTCAATTATTACAACAATTTTCGTATTAATTTATTTTAAGAATAGAGGAGCAAAAGATGGATTTTTCATTGGCGAAACAAAAATTAGATAATAATTTGTTATCCAATCTAATTTTAATTCACGGAGAAGAAAAGTTTTATATAGAAAAATATTTGTCATTAATAAAAGAACACTACAATGCTCAAAGTTTTGATGAGTATGAATTGTCAGATTTCGAAAAAGTCTATAGTTCATCTGAAACAATTCCTATGTTTACTGATAAAAGACTCATTTTAATCGATGATGTAGATTTAAGTAAAACAGGAATTTCAAAAAACAAGGAAAGTATTGATAAATTATTACCTTATATAAAAGATATTCCAGAGTATACGTTAATTATAATGACATCATACGGTAATGTATTTAAGTCTAAATTTTTAAAAGAAATAACAAAATATGGCTCAGATATTGAATTCAATAAGTTAAACAGAAATCAATTAAAAGCCTATATAATAAATTACCTAAAAGGGAAGAAGATTAATAATAACATCGTTAATGTTTTCATTGAATATTCACTTTATCTTATAAAAAATTCTGAAAAGACATTAATTGATGTTAATAATGAATTAGATAAGTTTAGAAACTTAGAGAAAGATGAAATAACAGAACATGATTTGAATTCTCTTATAAATCAGTATGATAAAAATATTTTTGATCTAACAGATTCAATAGCATCAAAAGATTTATCTAAAACGATATATTACTTAAATTTACTTATAAATGACACATCAGATACTTTTAAAACACTTCACATGGTAATTAGATTGTTTAGAAATTTATTATATATAAAAGAACTTCTACGTTTAAAAGTATCGCAAAGTGAAATTACAAAGAGAGTAAAAATATCATCATACGAATTAAATAAAGTTCAAAGTTTTGTGAAAAATTGGAGATATGACCAGTTAAGATTTGCTATTCATAAAATGTATGAAATAGAAACTACATTAAAAACAAATACGTTAAATTCTAAGTATTATATAGAAAACAGTATTTGCGAAATCTTAGCAAAAAAATAAAGGTTGAATTTACTTCAACCTTTAAATAATGTAATGGATCCTTTACATTATTTTATGCTAATTTGTTTAATTCCTTAGCCATTCTGCTAATTTTTTTAGCTGCACTGTTTTTAGAAATTGTGTTCTTACTTGCAGCTTGGTCAATCTTTTTAGTTGCTAAATTAAATAATTTAGTAGCGTCTTCTTTATCGTTTTTTTCAACAGCTGCTTCAAATTTCTTTATGAAAGTTTTGATAGCTGATTTTTTAGATTTATTTCTAGCTGTTTCAAGTTTAGTTACATCAATTCTTTTAATTGCTGATTTAATATTTGCCATAATATCCCTCCTTTATTTTTGAACAGTGTTATTATTATACACTATAGAATTAATTATTTCAAGTAATCTAGAACATTAATTGTAAATTATGTTATAATAGGTTGGTAAAGAATGGTGATAGTATGAAGAAATTTTTAGATAGTAAGTTTTCAAATTTGCTATTTGCAATATTTATAGCTTTAGTAGTATGTTTCGTAATAAAAACTTTTATTTTAGAAACACAAATAGTAAAATCATCAAATATGAGTCCCACTTTAACTTCTGGAGATTTTGTTCTTATTAATAAATTAAATAAAATAACAGGATACATTAAAAAAACTGATATAGTTAAGTATTATGATGAGAAAAATTCAGAATCTAGTATTGCAAGGGTAATTGCAATGCCTAAAGATTCAGTGGAAATTATAAATGATGATATTTTTGTTAACGGAAAAAGAATATATGAACCCTATATTTTATTGCAACAGTCAAAAAAATTAAACAATAATAAATGGGTTTTAAGTAAAGATGAATATTTTGTTATAAATGATGATAGAGAACTAGATAATTATAATGACAGCAGGTACATCGGACCTATTAATAAAGATTCGATAATCGGTGTTGTTTTTTTTAGGTTATATCCTGTTGATAAAATTGGTTCGATTTAGGAGATTTAAATGAAACACGATAAAAAATACATAAGAAATTTTTCAATAATTGCACACATAGATCACGGTAAGTCAACATTAGCTGATAGATTGATTGAAGAGACTGGTATGCTTACTCATAGAGAAATGAGCGAACAAGTTTTAGATTCGATGGATTTGGAACGCGAAAGAGGTATAACAATCAAATTAAAAGCCATTAAATTATCTTATAAGGCTAAAGATGGTAATGTATACAATCTGAATTTAATAGATACACCAGGTCATGTTGACTTTACTTATGAAGTAAGTAGGTCATTAAAAGCTTGTGAAGGTGCAGTTTTAATTGTTGATGCAACGCAAGGTGTTGAGGCTCAAACATTAGGAAATGTATACTTGGCTATCGACCAAAATTTAGAAATTTTGCCTGTAATAAATAAAATAGATTTACCAAGTGCCGACATTGATTTTGCAAAAAAGGAAATAGAAGATATTATTGGATTAGATGCTGAAAATGTTCCTGCAGTATCTGCAAAAGAAGGAATAAATATCGTAGATGTATTAGAAGACATAGTAAACAATGTTCCTGCTCCAGTTGGGGACGAAAATAAACCTTTAAAGGCATTAATATTTGATTCATATTATGATTTTTATAAAGGGGTTGTCGTTTATGTCAGAGTTTTTGATGGTTGTATAAAGCCAGGATCAGAAATTTTAATGATGTCTACTAACAAATCCTTTGAAGTTACAGAATGTGGTTACACATCTTCCGGAATGATAAGCACAGATGAAATTAGCGCTGGAGATGTAGGATATGTTGTCTGCAGTATCAAAAATGTAAAAGATGCTAGAGTAGGTGACACTATAACAGATAAACGTAATCCTGTGGATAAACCTCTCGAGGGATATAAGCAAGTTACACCAATGGTTTATTGTGGTATTTATCCTGCTGAAGGTGAAGATTTCAATTCTGTAAGAGATGCACTAGAAAAGCTTCAAGTTAATGACGCAGCTTTGACATTTGAAAATGAAACATCAATCGCACTAGGTTTTGGATTGAGATGTGGATTTTTAGGGTTGTTACACATGGAAATTATTCAAGAAAGATTAGATAGAGAATTTGACTTAGATATCATTGCTACTGCACCAAGTGTAATATATAAAGTTCATAAAAAAGATGGAACTGAAGTAGAAATACAAAATCCTACAAATTTCCCTAAGGAAACTGAAATTGATTATGTTGAAGAACCTGTTGTCCATGCAGAAATCATGACTCCAACAGATTATGTCGGTGTAATTATGGAACTTTGTCAAGGGAAAAGAGGAACTTTCATAGACATGACTTACCTTGACGAAAAAAGAGTAACAATAAAATACAAATTACCATTAAATGAAGTGATTTATGATTTCTATGATGCTTTAAAATCAAAAACAAGAGGATACGCATCTTTGGATTATGAATTAATTGGTTATGAAAAATCTGATTTAATTAAACTTGAAATAATGATTAATTCAGAAAAAGTTGACGCATTAACACTGATTGTTCACGAAGATTTAGCTTATGAAAGAGCAAGAAAAATTGTAACAAAGCTTAAAGATGAAATACCAAGACATCAATTTGTAATTCCTGTACAAGCTGCAATAGGAAATAAAATAATCGCAAGAGAAACTATAAAAGCATACAGAAAAGATGTACTTGCTAAATGTTATGGCGGAGATATAACTAGAAAGCGTAAACTATTAGAAAAACAAAAAGAAGGTAAAAAGCGAATGAGATCTGTCGGTAGTGTAGACGTTCCTCAAGAAGCTTTCTTATCCGTATTAAAATACGATGAAGGAAATTAAATTTGTTAAGCCAAGCGAAAGTTTGGCTTATTTTTATAGGAGGAGTTATGAAAGGAATCTATGTTCACATACCTTTTTGTGATTATAAGTGTAACTATTGTGATTTTTCAACAATGACGAAACAATATCAAAGAGTTGATGAATACTTTGATTTATTACAAAAAGAAATAAATATGTACAAAAATCCTAATGACATAATAGATACAATTTATATAGGAGGAGGAACACCAAATCTTGTGGATTCTAAATATATTGAAAAAATCTACAACTTAATAGATAGGTGTTTTAATTTACAATTAAAGGAATTTACTATTGAATGCAATCCAGAGTTCGTCACAAAAGAAAAAATAGAAAACTATAAAAAAATTGGTATAGATAGAATATCATTGGGAGTTCAATCATTTAATGATCAGTACAACAAATTTTTAGGAAGAGGGCACAAAGTATCAGATGTTTTAAAGTCATTTGAAATTATTAGAAATTACATTGATAATATTTCAATTGATTTAATATTTGGATTTCCAAATCAAACTTTGGAATCTCTAGACAACGATCTTAATTATATAAGAAAACTCAACCCAAATCATGTGTCGTGGTATAACATGATTTTAGAACCGGGAACAAAATTTTACAAAGAATATGATGACATAAATCGAAATGATGATAAAGAATACGAAATGTATTTAAAGATTTGTAATGGTTTAGAAAAATACAAACATTACGAAATTTCTAATTTTGCAAAAGATAAATTTGAATCAATTCACAACAAGATTTACTGGAAAGACGAAAATTATTATGGATTTGGTTTATCTTCCTCCGGTTATTTAAATCAACACAGATACACTAATGAGTTTTTCTATCCAGATTATAAGAAAAAAATCTTGAAAAATGAAAAGCCTATTAGTTTTTCTGAGAAAATTGATTTAGAAAAAAAAGAATTTGAATTCATAATAACCAATATGAGATTAAAAGAAGGATTAGATTTAAAAGTATACCAAGATAAATTTGGAATAAATTTATCTGCTAAGAACAAAAAATTAATTGATAACTGGATTAATAGAGGATTATTAACTTTAGATAATAACCATTTATGCTTTACAAATCAAGGTTTTTTCGTGTCAAATAGTTTTTTCATAGATATTTTAGTATAAAACTTGACACAGTAGAAAACGTAGTGTATAATTTTATTATCACTCAAGGTAATAGGTTGCTAACAAAAAAAGAGGTGAGGTCTTGAATGAAAATTTAACACAAAGAAAATTTAATATCTTACTCGCGACTATAGACAATTATATAAAGACTGCTCAGCCAATTGGATCTCGAGTTTTATCAAAGAATTATAATATAGGATTCAGTCCAGCTACTATCAGAAATGAGATGAGCGATTTAGGAGATTTAGGATATTTAGTACAATCTCATATTTCATCAGGAAGAATTCCATCTCAAAAAGCTTTCAGATTATATGTGGATTATATCCTAGACAAACTCTATAAAACTGACGATTCTAGTTCTTCATTAATGTCTATAAGAAAACCCTATGAAAGAATTGTTGAACCAGAGAAATTAATTAAATCTTCTTCTCAATTCATTTCTGAGATAACTCAGTATCCAGTTATTTCTATGTTAAAAAAATCAGATAGGATGCATTTATCTCACATAGAGTTACTTCCAATTAGCGAATATAATTATGTTTTATTAACGTTATATGATTCTGGTGATTTAAATCATACTGTGATTTCATCAGAACAAGTCATAGAGCCAAATGAATTAATTAAGATTAATTTTCTATTGAAGAAACTTTTTTTAGGGAAAAATCTAAATGAAGTTTATGATAATTTAGACGAATTTTCTTCAAAATATAAATATAATGATCTTTTTAAAGGTGCAATTACCGATATTATTGAAAATGAAAAAGATAAGTTATCTTCAATGTATGTATCTGTTGAAGGTTTATCAAATATTTTCAAATATAGTGAATACAGTGACTTAGACAAAGTCAAAAGCATAATAGAATACCTTGAAGACAAAGACAAAATAGTGAATATTTTGAATTCTTCAGATAATTTCTTGGACATTAAAGTAGGAAATGAAAATAATGAACAATCACTTGTTGAAAACACAATCATTAAGAGTTCTTATTTCTTCAATAAAAATAACATAGGTGTTATAGCTATTGTTGCTCCTATGAGAATGAATTATGAGCTTTCGATAGAAGCTATGTTTAAATTATCTAGAAGAATTAATGGATTAATTATTAGGGGGGATTATTATGAAAGATAATGAAGAAAATTTGAAACAAAGTCAATCTTCTGAAGAGTTAAAAAACGAAGATAAAAACTTGGAAAAAGAAGATTTAAATAAAAATGAAAATGAGTCAATAAAAGAAGAAGTTGATAAGGATAATGATGAAGTTGTAAATACTGAAATAGAGGATTTAAAAGACTCTTTAAAAAGATTACAAGCGGATTTTATTAATTATAAGAATAGAACAAATAGAGAAAGACAACAGTCTATTGAATTAGCCAACGAATCTTTAATTTTGAAAATTCTACCTATAATAGATGATTTAGACAGAGCTATTGATAGTAAAGAAGAAAAAGATGAGTTTTCTAGTGGTGTTGAATTAATTAGAGACAACCTTCTACTATCACTAAAAGATTTCGGGTTGGAAGAAGTAGATTGTTCAGATAAATTTGATCCAAATTACCATCATGCAGTTATTACTGAAGATAGTGATAAGGGTTCAGATATGATATTAGAAGTATTTCAAAAAGGTTATATTTTAAATAACAAATGCATCAGACCTGCAATGGTCAAAGTTAGTAAATAAGAATTTTAAATATAGATAAAAATCTAAAAGGAGGATTTTATAATGAGTAAAGTAATAGGTATTGATTTAGGTACAACAAATTCAGCAGTAGCAGTTATGGAAGGTGGAGAATCAGTTATAGTTCCAAACTCAGAAGGTAATAGAACTACTCCATCAATCGTAGCATTCACTAAAGATGGTGAAAGATTAGTTGGTGAAACAGCAAAAAGACAAGCAATCACAAACCCAGACAGAACAATCACATCAATTAAAAGAGAAATGGGTACTGAATACAAAGTAAACATTGATGGTAAAGATTATTCTCCAGAAGAAATTTCAGCAATGATTTTGCAAAAATTAAAAGCTGACACTGAAAGTTATTTAGGAGAAGAAGTTACAGAAGCAGTAATTACTGTCCCAGCTTACTTTACAGACTCTCAAAGACAAGCAACAAAAAACGCTGGTAAGATTGCTGGATTAAACGTAAAAAGAATAATCAACGAACCAACAGCAGCTGCATTGGCTTATGGTATTGATAAAGAAACTGATCAACACAAAGTTATGGTTTATGACTTAGGTGGTGGTACATTCGACGTTTCAATCCTTGAAGTTGGAGATGGTGTATTCGAAGTATTAGCTACACGTGGTAACAATAGACTAGGTGGAGATGATTTTGACGAAAAATTATTAAACTATCTTGCAGATGAATTCATGAAACAAAATGGTGTAGATTTAAGAAAAGATGCTACTTCAAAACAAAGACTTAAAGATGCAGCAGAAAACGCTAAGAAAGAATTATCTACAAGAGTTTCTACTAATGTTAACTTACCATTTATTTCTGCAGTAAATGGAACTCCAGTTCACTTAAACATGGATATCACAAGATCCAAATTTGATGAATTAACATCTGACTTAGTTGAGGAGTCTTTAAAACCAGTAAGACAAGCACTAGAAGATGCTGGATTAAGTCACAATGATATAGAAAAAGTATTATTAGTTGGTGGTTCTACAAGAATTCCAGCTGTTCAAGAAGCTGTAAAAAAATTAATAGGTAAAAATCCACAAAAAGATATTAACCCAGATGAATGTGTTGCTATTGGTGCAGCATTACAAGGTGGTGTATTAACTGGTGAAGTAAAAGATTTATTGTTACTTGATGTTACACCTCTATCATTAGGTATCGAAACTTTAGGTGGAGTATGTACAAAATTAATCGAAAGAAACACTACAATCCCAACTAAAAAATCTCAAGTATTTACAACAGCAGCTGATGGTCAAACATCCGTGGAAATCAAAGTGCTACAAGGCGAAAGAGAAATGGCAGCTGACAATACATTGTTAGGACAATTCAACTTAACTGAAATTCCTGCAGCCCCAAGAGGAGTACCTCAAATTGAAGTAACATTTGATATCGATGCGAATGGTATTGTAAATGTAAGTGCTAAAGATTTAGGATCTGGAAAACAACAAGCTATGACAATTACTTCTTCAACTAAAATGAGTGATGAAGAAATCAAGAGAAAAGTTGACGAAGCAAGTAAGTACGCTGAAGAAGATAAAAATAAAAAAGAAACTATTGAAACAAAGAATAACGCTGAATCTGTAATTTACCAAGTTGAAAAGACAATCAAAGACTTAGGCGACAAAGTTTCAGAATCCGAAAGATCTGATATCAATTCAAAAGTAGAAGCTTTAAAATCAATCCTAGACTCAGGAGATAACAACGATATTAAAGCAAAAACAGATGAATTAACTCAAGAAATGTACAAATTAAGTTCTAAACTATATGAAAACACAGCTCAACAACCAGGAGCTTCACAAGAATCTAAAAAAGATGATGATGTTGTAGATGCTGATTATGAAGTTGTAGATGATGACGAAAATAAATAATAACTAAAAAATCTTAAAAAGGGGTAAAATTCTTACCCCTTGATTTTTTTGTATCTTTTAGTAAAATAGAAAAGTCAGTAGATTAGGATGGTGAATAATGAAAAATTTGTACGAAATACTTGAGGTTAATGAAAACGCAACTCAAGAAGAAATAAAAAAATCATATAGAAAATTAGCTAAAAAATATCATCCAGATATAAACAGTGGTGATCCTGAAGCTGAAAATAAATTTAAAGAAATTAACGGAGCATATGAGGTTTTAGGCGATAAAGAAAAAAGAAAAAAATACGATATGTACGGAGATAGAATATTTGATCAAGGATCAGGTGGAGGATTCTCAGATATCTCTGATATATTTGGTGATTTTTTCGGTGATATATTTGGTGGTTTTAGTTCTAGATCATATTCTAGAAATCCAAATGCCCCTAGAAAAGGCTCTAATATTCAAGTTGAACTGGAAATAGATTTTGAAGATTCAATTAACGGTACCAAAAAAGAAATTTCATATAAGAAAAAGGTAAAATGTCATGTTTGTAACGGCGATGGAGCAAAGCCAGGAACAGAAAAGAGAAAATGCGATAAATGTAATGGTACTGGAATCATAAACGATACTAAAAGAACACCTTTTGGAATTTTTACACAACAATCTGAATGTGATAAATGTCATGGAGAAGGCTATGTAATCGATGAAAAATGTGAAAATTGTAAAGGTAAAGGATACGAAGTTCAAAGAAAAACAATAAACATTACTATACCTAAAGGAATAAACAATGGAGCTATCATGAGTGTAAAGGGTGAAGGTAATGATGGCGAAAATAATGGTAATCCAGGCGATTTATATGTTATCATAAAGATTAGAGAACATGAATTTTTCAGAAGAATTAATAATGATATTGTTTTTGATATGCCTATCACATATGCTCAGGCTGTGCTTGGTTCAAAAATTGAAGTTCCAACTTTAGATGGCATAGAAGAATTTGAACTTCCAGAAGGAACTCAACCAAATACAACATTTAAACTTAAATCAAAAGGGGTTCCGTATTTAAATTCTAATACAAGAGGAGACATCTTATTTACTGTTAAGATCATTGTTCCTAAAAAAATAAATAAAGATCAAAAAGAAAAATTGATTGAATTTTCAGAAAGTATGAATCAAGAATTAAATGTAAATGAAAAGAAATCAATATTTGATAAAATAAAGGATATGTTTGAATAATGGAAAAATGGCTAAGCTTTGATATTAAATGTCCAAAAGGATATGACGAAATCATAAGTTCTATACTATATGATCTAGGAATAGAAAATTTGCAAATAGATGATTATCAAGATGTTTTAGATTTCAAGAAAAATCAACCTTATTGGGTGGTTATAGACGACGAAGATTTTACACCACATGATAATGTCATCATTAAAGCTTTTTACGAAGATGATAAAGTAAATTATGAAGAATTTGAAGCAAAAATTAATGAATTCTCTATCAATAACAAGATAGATGTTCAAATTAGTAAGAACAAAGAAATTGAAGATTTGGACTGGGCTAATGAATGGAAAAAGTATTACGAACCATTTTATATTGGCAATATTCTTATAAAACCTAGCTGGATTGAAATAGATGAAACTGATCACACCGTGTTAGAAATTAATCCAGGAATGGCATTTGGTACAGGACTCCACGAAACAACAAACTTATGCATTGAACAACTTCAACAGCTGCAACTAGAAAATAAGAGTGTTTTAGACATTGGTTGTGGATCAGGAATACTTTCTGTAGCTTCTTCAAAATTAGGTGCTAAAGAAGTTTTTGCTACAGATATTGACCCATTAGCTGTAGAAGCAACATTAGATAATGCACAACTGAATAAAATATCTAATATCAAAGCTGTAGAAGGCTCTCTATTAGATAAAGTTGATAAAAAATACGATGTAGTAATAGCTAATATTTTATTAAACGTGTTAGACATTTTAATTCCAGATTTGCCAAAAGCATTAGAAAAAGATGGCATTTTCATTTGCTCAGGATTGATCAATTCTCAAAGAGATAACATTGTAAATATTTTAGAAAAAAATAACCTTGAAATTGTAGAAATATCTGAAAAAGGTGAATGGATTAGCGTAATAAGTAGGTTTAAAAATGTATAGGACTTTTCGAAATCCCGAAGATAAGATAGATGATAAAATTATTATAAAAGGCGAAGATTATAATCATATCAAAAATTCTTTAAGACTTACAAAAGGTGATTTGATTCATCAAGTAATTGGAGATACAACTTTTGTAACTGAAATTGAAGATATTACTCCCAATGAAATAATTTGTAAAATAATAGATGAAGATAACATTCAATATGAATCTCCTCTGAACATTACTTTGTATCAATGTATCCTTAAATCAGATAAAAATGAGTATATCATACAAAAAGCCACTGAATTGGGAGTAAACAGAATCGTATTTGTAAAAACAGAACGAACTGTTGTCAAATTAGACGAAAAAAAGTGGATTAAGAAAAAGAATAGATTTGAAAAAATAGCACTAGAATCGTCCAAACAGTCAAAGAGAACATTTATCCCTGAAATTGAAGGACTAATTAATATCAATAAAGTTTCAACTCAAAATAATTGTTTAAATTTAGTATTCTATGAAAATGAAACTGAAAGTTTCCAATCTTTGTTAACTAATTCAAATAACAAAGATATTAATATTTTCATTGGACCAGAAGGCGGATTATCTGATGAAAATTTACAAGTTTTAAAGTCAAAAGGATTTAAATCAGTTTCATTGGGAAACAGAATTTTACGCGCAGATACAGCTCCAATTTGTGCTTTGAGTATTATTCAATATGAATTAGGAGATATAAAATAATGAAAAAAGTAAAATTTTCAACATTAGGTTGTAAAGTTAATCAATACGAAACAGAGGCTATGGCTGAATTATTTGTAAAAAATGGTTATGAAATTACTGAAGACTATAATTGTGATGTTTTTGTGCTTAATACATGTACCGTTACAAATTTGTCCGATAGAAAAAGTCGACAACAAATATCTAAGATTAGATCTGAAAACAGTGATGCAATAATTGCTGTTGTAGGTTGTTACTCTCAAGTTAGTCCTGATGAAATAGAAAATATTGAAGGTGTAAATGTAATACTCGGAACAAAATACCGAAAAGAAATCGTAGAATTATGTGAACTAGCACAATCATCTAATAAAATTATAAACAAGGTCGAAAATATAGGTAAAAATAGAGAATTTGAAGAATTAACTATAAATACAGAACATTCTATGACAAGAGCTTATATTAAAATTCAAGAAGGTTGTAGTCAATTTTGTTCGTACTGTATAATTCCTTACGCGAGAGGACCTATACGTTCTAGAAATATTAGAGATATTGTTTTAGAAGCAAAAAGATTAGCAGATAATGGTTTCAAAGAAATTGTACTGACTGGTATCCATGTAGCATCATACGGAAAAGACTTAGATAATAATGATATTGGTTTGATTGATGTAATAGAAGATATCGGACAAATTGATAAAATAAAGAGAATAAGATTGAGCTCATTAGAGCCAAGAATTGTAGACAAGCAATTTTTAGATAGATTAAGTAAAGTAGAACAATTTTGTGATCATTTCCATCTATCTTTGCAAAGCGGTTCTGATTCAATACTTGAATCTATGAATAGAAAATATGATACAGATTTGTATGAGAAAACTATAAATTTAATAAGAGAATATTATCCAAATGCTGCTATTACTACAGATATAATAGTTGGTTTCCCTGGAGAAACTGATGAAGACTTCGAACAAACATTGAGTTTCGTTGATAAGATTCAATTTTCAAAAATACATGTGTTTAAATATTCTAACAGAAAAGGAACTGTAGCTAGTAAAATGAAAAATCAAGTATCTGGAGTTGTAAAAAAAGAGAGAAGTAAACTACTAATAGAAAAATCAAAATATTATACAGACAAATTTTTAGATAATATGTTAAATCAACCAATAAAAGTATTGTTTGAATCAAAAAATGATGATGGATATATTAAAGGATATACAACAAATTATATAAGAGTAAAAAGAGAATATAATCCAAATCTTTCTAATAAAATAATAGACGTTGTATGCAATAGAAGAGAAAATGAAGAACTTGTGTGTGAATAATTGAAAAGTTAAATATTTTTTGGTATAATAACACCGGAGGCGAGTCATGGACTGTGTATTTTGTAAAATAGTTAATGGAGAAATACCTTCTAAAAAAATATATGAGGATGATTTGGTATACGCTTTTCACGACATCAATCCTGTTACTCCAGTACATTTTTTAGTTATTCCTAAAGAACATATTTCTGGTGCTAATGATATTGATGAATCAAATTCACAAATAGTTGCTCATATATTTGAAGTAATTGCAAAACTAGCAAAAGAGTTCGATATTGATAAGTCTGGCTATAGAATAGTAAATAACTGTGGAGAAGATGGTGGACAAACAGTACATCACATGCATTTTCACGTGTTAGGCAAGAAAAAACTTAGCTGGCCATAAAAATATTGTTATTTTATTAGAATTGTGTTATACTATTTTGGTATAAATTCTGCTCTTTTGTGAGCATTCTTGCAATAAAGAGGGGAGGGAAACCATGTCAGAAATTAAAGTAGGAGAAAACGAATCATTAGATAATGCTATAAAAAGATTTAAAAGACAATGTGCTAGATCTGGAGTTTTATCTGAATATAGAAAAAGAGAACATTATGAAAAGCCTAGCGTAAAGAAAAAGAAAAAATCTGAAGCAGCTAAAAGAAAAAAAAGAAATTTCTAATGAAATTGATATTTAATCAAAGATTCCTTATAGGAATCTTTTTTTATTTGTACACTTAAGTGTGTTGAGCGAACGAAGTGAGCGAAATAAAAAACCACCTGCTATGCAGGTGGAAGACATTAGCTTTAGCTTCAAGCAAAATACAACCTCCTATGATAAAATAGTTACGCCTGA
>NZ_NDYF01000011.1:0-511 GCF_002243175.1 Finegoldia magna | reverse complement strand
ATAATACCCGAAGCCTGTGACCTAATTGAGGAGCAGTCGAAGGTAGGATTGATGACTGGGGTGAAGTCGTAACAAGGTAGCCGTATCGGAAGGTGCGGCTGGATCACCTCCTTTCTAAGGAGTGCTAGCTCAACATGTATTTACTTTAAGGTTCCTATGGGCCTGTAGCTCAGGTGGTTAGAGCGCACGCCTGATAAGCGTGAGGTCGGAGGTTCGAGTCCCCCCAGGCCCACCAATGACCTAACAGCAATCTTCGATTGCGTCGTAGGTCAGGTGCCGTTTTGTTTCAAATCTATGATTTGTCAAAAAACGGCCAATGACTTCTTAAAAGTCAAAAAATGACTTAACCAGAGTCATAAAAGTCGATAAACAAATCGACATCATGAACATTGAAAATCGAATAACAGTATATATTTCCGGTCAAGAAACTAAGGGCGCAAGGCGGATGCCTTGGCACCAGGAGGCGAAGAAGGACGTGACAAGCAACGAAAACCTCGAGTAGGAGCAAATA
>NZ_NDYF01000021.1:0-681 GCF_002243175.1 Finegoldia magna | reverse complement strand
CCGACAGCTGCACTACATTCTCAATTGACGCTAAAGCGCCTCTTTCTTCTTTTTATTTTTTATTCTTTTTCCCAGTAAATGGGTCTATATACTCTTTCAAACTTATTTGGTCCGCTATATAATCTTCTTTCAATTGATTTCTTATATATTCTTCAATTTTCTTTGCATTTTTTCCTGCTGTATCTACATAATATCCTCTGCACCAAAAATTTCTACTTCCATATTTATATTTTAAATTTGCATGTCTATCAAATATTATTAGACTGCTTTTCCCTTTTAAATATCCCATTATTTCCGAAACGCTATATTTTGGTGGTATTTCAACCAGCATATGAATATGGTCTGGACATAATTCAGCTTCTATTATTTTTACGCCTTTTCTTGTTAATAAATCTCTTAATATTTTTCCTATATCTTGTTTTAACTTCCCATAGATTACTTGCCTTCTGTATTTTGGGGCAAATACTATATGATATTTACAATTCCATCTTGTGTGTGATAAACTATTCTTATCCATCAGGATGATAACCTCCTTTGTTAATATGTGCAGCTTGTCAGGCGTAACTATTTTATCATAGGAGGTTGTATTTTGCTTGAAGCTAAAGCTAATGTCTTCCACCTGCATAGCAGGTGGTTTTTTATTTCGCTCACTTCGTTCGCTCAACACACTTAAGTGTACAA
>NZ_NDYF01000020.1:0-1015 GCF_002243175.1 Finegoldia magna | reverse complement strand
CCGCCTTCTCTGATGGCAAATCTTAATCCTTCTTCGATTGCGATTGGAGTGATTAATTCGATTATGAATTTTGCGTTATCTCCTGGCATTACCATTTCTACGCCTTCTTCTAATGCGATGTTTCCTGTTACATCTGTTGTTCTGAAGTAGAATTGTGGTCTGTATCCTGAGAAGAATGGTGTGTGTCTTCCACCTTCTTCTTTTGTTAATACGTATACTTCTGCTTCAAATTTTGTGTGTGGGTGGATTGTTCCAGGTGCTGCTAATACTTGTCCTCTTTCGATGTCTTCTCTTTGTACACCTCTTAGTAATGCTCCGATGTTGTCTCCTGCTTCTGCTTCGTCAAGTTGTTTTCTGAACATTTCTACACCTGTTACTACTACTGTTCTTTTTTCTGTTGTAAGTCCTACGATTTCTACGTTGTCACCAACTTTTACTTTTCCTCTTTCTACTCTACCTGTAGCTACTGTTCCACGTCCTGTGATTGTGAAGATGTCTTCTACTGGCATTAGGAATGGGTGGTCAACGTCTCTTACTGGAGCTGGGATCCATTCGTCTACTTCTTCCATCAATTTCATGATTTTGTCTCCCCATTCTCCGTCTGGATCTTCTAATGCTTTTAATGCTGATCCTACTACGATTGGTGTATTGTCTCCATCGTATTCGTATTCGTTTAGTAGTTCACGTACTTCCATTTCAACTAATTCGATTAGTTCTGGATCGTCTACTTGGTCTTCTTTGTTTAAGAATACTGCGATTTTTGGTACGCCTACTTGTCTTGCTAACAAGATGTGTTCTCTTGTTTGTGGCATTGGACCGTCTGCTGCACTTACTACTAGGATTGCTCCGTCCATTTGTGCTGCTCCTGTGATCATGTTTTTAACGTAGTCAGCGTGGCCTGGACAGTCTACGTGTGCGTAGTGTCTTTTTTCTGTTTCATATTCTACGTGAGAAGTGTTGATTGTGATTCCTCTTTCTCTTTCTTCTGGTGCTTTGTCGATGTTAGCGTAGTCTA
>NZ_NDYF01000013.1:0-341173 GCF_002243175.1 Finegoldia magna | reverse complement strand
AAGATTTCTATGAGATTACTTGAAGAAAACAAGATAGATAGGTCAGAGGTGTAAAGATAGTAATATCAAAGCTAACTGATACTAATAAATCGAAAACTTGACTGGAAATATATACTGTTATTGATTGAGATGGAAAAGAGAATAAGTATGGTGATAAAAGCAAGAGGGATACACCTGTACCCATGCCGAACACAGAAGTTAAGCCTCTTAACGCCGATGGTACTACGATGGAAACGTCGTGGGAGAGTAGGTAGTCGCCAAACAAAGAAATTAAAGTTTGATTACTAAAGGAAAATTTAATAATTCCATTCGCTCAGTCTCACGTCGAAAATCTTCTATTAGGAAAAAGAAATGAAGATTCCCTCGTTCGAAGCGTCGCTCATGGAAAACATTAAATTTTCTAAAAAAGTAATCAAACTTTAAAAAGCGAACACCACTCTTAGGAGTGGTAATAATCCTAGGTAGCTCAATGGTGGAGCACTCGGCTGTTAACCGATAGGCTGTGGGTTCGAGTCCCACCCTGGGAGCCAAATGCCGGGGTGGCGGAACTGGCAGACGCACAGGACTTAAAATCCTGCGGTGGTAAAACACCGTATCGGTTCGATTCCGATCCTCGGCACCAATAACGCGGGATAGAGCAGTTTGGTAGCTCGTCGGGCTCATAACCCGGAGGTCGTAGGTTCAAATCCTGCTCCCGCAACCATACATAGCGTACAAATCATATAATATGGCGGAGTAGCTCAGATGGCTAGAGCACACGGTTCATACCCGTGGTGTCAGGGGTTCGATTCCCTTCTCCGCTACCAATTTTTTATTAAGCTATGTGGTATTTGAAAATTAAATTACCCTTGGCATTAAGTCTATGGTCACAGCGGTTCTTGATCCTAACCCAAATTACGAAGTAATTTGCAGGTAGGTCAAATGTCACGAAATAGAAATCTTTGATTTCGTGCTGAAGCTGACCCTTGATCCTAACCCAAATTACGAAGTAATTTGCAGGTAGGTCAAATGTCGCGCAATAGAAATCTTCGATTTCGTTATGTAGCGACCAAGACATTTGCAGCGAAGCTGCAACATTACAGAGACAACTTAATACAATAAAAAAATCTTGAATTATAAGGCCCTATGGTCAGCAGATAGTTTCTGCCAATCGGCTAACGCCTCTTGGGAAACTAGTTGCATCAGACCTTCCGTCAATTAGCTATCGCTAATTGGGATAGGTCTAGAAAGCGGTAACCGCAGGGTATGAATTGTAGCCAATAAAATTTAATAAAACAAAAATCATAGACATAAGGCCCTATGGTCAAGCGGTTCTTGATCCTAACCCAAATTACGAAGTAATTTGTAGGTAGGTCAAATGTCGCGCAATAGAAATCTTCGATTTCGTTATGTAGCGACCAAGACATTTGCAGCGAAGCTGCAACCATACTTTCACAATTTAATACAATATATTTAAACTTGAATAACAAGGCCCTATGGTCAAGCGGTTAAGACATCGCCCTTTCACGGCGGTATCCCGGGTTCGAATCCCGGTAGGGTCACCAGATATATGGGCGATTAGCTCAGCTGGGAGAGCATCTGCCTTACAAGCAGGGGGTCACAGGTTCGAGCCCTGTATCGCCCACCATATATTTTTAACAAAAATTTCTAACTAATGGCCCGGTAGTTCAGTTGGTTAGAATGCCAGCCTGTCACGCTGGAGGTCGACGGTTCAAGTCCGTTCCGGGTCGCCAAGTATGCTGGTGTAGCTCAATTGGTAGAGCAACTGACTTGTAATCAGTAGGTTAGGGGTTCAAGTCCTCCCACCAGCTCCAAATCCTTTTCAAATAAAGGATTAAGGAGGAGTTCCCGAGTGGCCAAAGGGGACGGACTGTAAATCCGTTACTTTATGTTTCGGTGGTTCAAATCCACCCTCCTCCACCAAAGAAATTCATGCGGAAGTGGCTCAGTGGTAGAGCATCGCCTTGCCAAGGCGAGGGTCGCGAGTTCGAGTCTCGTCTTCCGCTCCAGACAACAACAGATGTGCATACATCTGTTTTGTTGTATATGAACGATTAGCTCAGCTGGATAGAGCGTCTGGCTACGGACCAGAAGGTCGGGGGTTCGAATCCTCTATCGTTCGCCATGGCTATAGATTCATTCACGAATCTATAGTCTTTTTTTATTTATTAAAATTTAAATATATTTCAATTCAAATAAAATAACCTGCTCTCATGCCCAATTATTTTCAAAATAATCACAAATATCTAATAATTTTAAATAAATTTAAAAAAATTTCCAAAAAATACGACAATTTTTATGTTTATCACTAAGTTATATCAAAAAAATCCTTTTTAAAATCTGTAAATTATAAGGTTTTCTTTAAATAACCCATAAATATATAAAAATATTACTGAATTTTTATCTTATAGATAACTAAATATATAGAAAATAATTGAACAAATAACTTCGAATAAATATCAAAATAGCAATTAATTTCATAATATAAAGTAAAATTAGTCACAACATTCAGCAATAAGATAAAAATAAAACAAGAAAAAATCTATCTAAAAAGTAATTTGTAAATATTTAATAAAACTTTATTTGTATAACATCAAAAAATCATAGAAACTATATGAACAATTCATATAATTTGACATTTCCTATATATACTGGTAAACTTTACTTATAAATAATACATGCAAATATATATTACATAGAAACTCAAGCAAACGTAATTATAATGGATATAAAAAGCAATGCATTTTATTTAGAACTAACTGAGTCAGGCAACATTATTCATAAAACATGTTGGGCTGATTCTTTCTTTACGTTTAGGGGATAAATGCAAATGATTTGCATTAATTAGCTTAAAAAATGTAGTATTTTATTCCAAATGCATGTAAAGTAGTAGAGAATAAAATTAGTATAATAAATATCAAAAAACTAACATTTGAAATAAAAGTCAAGTAATTCAGGAGGTTAAAATGAGAAAAATATTAGACAGACTAACGGCGTTAGTCATGGTGATGCTGATGGTAATTCAGACTATAACACCAGCCATAACATCATTTGCTAAGGAGGAAGAGCTCGACAAGAGATATGTAATACAAAAGCTCGAGACCCTGAAACAGGATACTTATGCTCATTTTTCACTGAACCTCGCTACAGTAATTGATGACAAGAATTTGGACACAGATACGAACGTCAAGTTCACACTGAATGCGACGAGTACCGATTTCAACATTAAACTGTTAGTTAGAAAGGATTTTAGTCTTTATGACGAGAGGACATTTGATACCGTAGAAGATGCCTACAAAGAATTCGACAGAGTAGACAAATTACTAAAAGATCAAGGATTGAGCCTAGATGTATCCGTAGTACAAGATGGCGATAAATACAGAATTAAAAACAACTACGTACCTCAAGCCGATAAGGAAGACTTTGGAAATGACTACAAAGTATACAGCCTAAAAGTTATACCAGAGTTTGATTTTGACAAACAAGGATTGTTCAACAAACTTCCAGAAAACGATAAGTTATCAGCAGAACACAACCTTCAACTAGCTGAGCAAAGAAGACTTCAACAAGACGGCGAAGTTGCAGAACCTGACAAGCACAATCGTACTTACATCTTCGACTTCAAAGTTGACAAATCAGTTGACAGCAAACTTACAACAATAGCTCTTAATAAGGATGAAAACAATCCACTTGAAGTAAAACAAAATGCCGACTTATTTGCAGCTATATTAGATGATAAAACTTACAGCACATATCAAACAGAACAATTACCAGCTGAAGTTACATCATCAATAGAACATAAAAAAGAAGTTGCCAAAAAGAAAGCCGAAGCAGATGCCAAAGCGAAGGCAGAAGCAGATGCTAAGACAAAAAAAGAAGCCGACGAAAAGGCTAAAAAAGAAGCTGAAGAAAAAGCAAAGGCTGACGCCAAAGCAAAAGAAGAAGCTGACAAACAAAAAGCAGAACAAGACAAAAAAGCACAAGAACAAAAAACAGCTGAAGAAAAAACAAAGGCAGAAGCAGATGCAAAAGCAAAGGCAGAAGCAGATGCAAAAGCAAAGGCTGAAGCAGAAAAAATAACTGCAGCTGAAAAAGCAAAACAAGAACAACTTGCCAAAGAACAAAAAGAAGCAGAAGCTAAAAAGCAAGCAGAAGAAAAAGCAAAACAAGATTCTGAAAACAAAAAACTTCTTGGATTAGAACCACAAGACGAACAAACAGAAGAAGAACCTATTATAAAGAAGAAGGAAATAAAACAAGAAGTAAAATCAGAACCTGCAACACCAGAAGAAAGAAAACAAAAAGCAGAAGAATTTGACAAAGCATTAAAAGATAAAAAAGAAGAAATAAAAAAATCAGAAGATAAAAAAGATGCTAATAATAAAGAAGACAATAACAAGACAACTGACAAAAAAGAAGTCAGCAAAGAAACAAAAGGATTATTGGAAGGCATCAAAGAATTCTTCGGACTTACAAATCTTCAAAAAGCAGATCGTGAACTAAAAGCAATCCTATCAGTAAAAGCCAACGGATTAAAAGAAGTTCAGGCATTATTAACAAGCTTTGAAGCAAAATATCACCTAACACAACAAGAACAAGCAAAACTAATGGACGATAACGCAGACGCAATCAAAGCCCTTATCGAAAAAGATGCCGACAAGAACTTCAACCCACATATGCTAATGGCTAATTCAGATCAAGGCTTGGAAAATAAAAAGTTTACAATAAATACTAGGTTCGATACGTCAACAGCAGTTGGCCATATAAAAGCAGGACAATATTTCAATATCCACCTAGATGATAAGCTTACTGTAAAAGATCCATCAAGTCTAAAACCAATAGAATACAATGGAAAAGTTATTGCGACACCATCATATACAGGTAACACAATAACTTACAAAATAACAAATGATATTAATGATAATATCCAAGTCCCACTAGAAATATCTGTGGACTACAACACATCAAAAATAACTGATGGCAGCTTTGATAGTAATGGTCTAATGACTATCACTAACAAAGTATCAGGTCTTGGAGTAACTGATTCAAAAGTTCTACCTGCAAAAAAAATCGATAAAAACGGCAATCCAGCTGGAACTATCATAGAAGAAGGTGGAGATGATGTAGTCCAAATAATTGGTGAAGATGATCAGGACTACAAGGTAAACATGGATATCTTAGGAAATCCAGTTGTAGATGGCAACGAACTAAGTGGAATCAATTGGACACTAAGAGTCAACTCAACAGTAGACCTAAAAGAATTAGGCTACAAACTGAACCTAACTACAGTAGAAGGTTCTGGACTTGGAGAAATTCAAAATGTTAAGGTAAATGGAAAGCCAGTAACCTTAACTAATCAACTAGAAGGAAAACTTGGAATAACAGATTCAAAACACCATGACCTAAGTGAAAGTGAAAGTGGTCAAACACTTGTTTATACCTTCTACACTCCAAGAACAAATAAACAAGCTTCTTATATGATAGATGTATCAACTATCCTTACAAAGAAAAATAATAAGGTTGGTGCTCTAAGGCATATATTAAAGGAAGGATATTCTCAAGAAAAAATTGAAGTAAATTCTCCTAACCGTACTAGTATGAATAATAGAACTACTATAAAAGGTGAGTTCAAATCAGAAACTAAAGGAGAATGGACTATAACAGATGCGGTTTCTACAGGAGATACTAATATTGGACTTCCACTAGAAACAAGAAGTCTTAAAAACCAAACTCTAAATTCTGGCAAAAGAGCAGTTTATGGAATAAATACCACAAATGGTCAGATGGAAGTTAAAAATAAAGAAACTGACATACAAAATGTACCAGTAAAAGAAACTGACACAACTGGCATACAAGCAGTAGGAAATATTGGAGTATATAAGTTTGATACAAAGTTAAACACACCAAATGATCCAACTGATTACAGTGTTGGTGGAGTTACAATTTCTAAATATAAAGATATAATAGTTGACCAACACTGGTCACTAGCTGAAGGCTATGAAAAAATGCCAGCTCAAAGATTAACAGTTAAAGATAATAAGGGTAGTGAGTTAGGTGGAATAGATTTAAAAGAAGAAAACGGTCATCAAAGACTAGTTACAATTCCAAATGTAAGATTTTGGAATATAGGAGATGATGGTTCTTCTTCAATGATTGACCACAAAGTGGACCAACCTCTTCCAAGTGATATTATTTCAGTAGCTGATAAAAAATATACATTTAAAGAAAATGCAAACTACTATGATGTAGATTCAAAATCTCACCAAATTGTAAATGCCTTGGTAGAAAAAAATGACAAAATACCTGCAACATTTACTGTAATAAAAGTAGATGCAAATAATCATGAAAAAAGAATCCCAGGAGCAAACTTCTACCTACTAGGTGCAGGAATAGGAATAACAACAGATTCTAATGGTGAAGCTACTTTTAATAATATCAAACCAGGCACATATACTCTAAAAGAAACAAAAGCACCAACAGGCTACAAGCTTGACCAAGAAGAAAAAACTATCACAATTTCAGATGATGGAAAAGTATCTGTAGCAGGTAAAAATGCTCAATTTTCTTCTGGTTCTGGTAAAACAGATATATTAGAACATTCTGACTTTCCAAACTGGAAAGACTTCATGAATACTCAACACTATGGCAAAGTTGATAAAAATGGAAATTTAAAATTCTATGTATATCTAAAACCATATGACCAAAGAGTAGGCGGAAGAACTGATAAGGACACAACATTTAATATATCAATACCTGGAGTTAACTTACAAAATTCAGATATTAAGGTATATGATGTAAGTCCTTCTAAAAGACCAGATATTTTTGCCTCTATGAATAATCAAAGCGTTGATCAAAAACTATCTAGTCTAGGTCAAATTACTCTAGGGGAAGCGAACAATAACGGAGCGATTGAAGGAAAAGCAAATACAAAAAATCCTCTATCAGGAAATACAGGCTATCAAATAACCTTCCCTCAAGGAAGATTTGGTGACAATTGGGGTTTCTTAGTTGAAGTAAGTGCTAATATAGGAGATAAAGATAGTACAGTTTTATCTTATGATTGGCTTGCAAAAGATACACCAGCTAATCAATCTAAAATTAGAGCAAATGTAAATTTAAGCAAAAACTCTGAGAAAAATGGACATCCAACAATAACAATTTCAAACGATGAACTTCAAAAAAGTGATATAGAAGTAGCAAAATTTGCGAACACTTCTACTAATGGAAAGAAAGATAGATTAGGTGGAGCGGAATTTGTCCTTAAAAATGAAAACAGAGAAATAATTGCTAATAAAATAGCAACAGAAGATGGTAAGGTAAACTTTGGAAAATATCCAACAGGAACCTACTACCTAGTAGAAGTGAAAGCTCCAGAAGGATACGAAAAATCTAACGTATACTTTAGAGTAACTGTAAGTGAAGATGGACAAGTTTCTTACGATGCTAAGTTTAATAACTCATCTGCATCACCAACAGCAGGAGTTGACTACTATATAGAAAGAGAAGAAGGTGGTCAACAGAAAGACAAAGCTGTTGTTACCAATGTTAATCAAAATATGCAAATTAACGATGATGAAGGATCAGGTAACTTTAGAGGAGTATGGGAAGCATACAGACTAGAATCACTAAAATATCACTTAGATGCTACCATAAGTAATGCAGCTCCAGGATCAAGATTTGAAATCCGATTTGACCCTAACCTAGACTTCACTCAATATTTCAAAACTTTCCCAAACCTATATTTTAAGGGAAAGATGATAGCAGAGCCATACTTTAATTACAAGACTAACCTATTAACTTATGTCTTTAATGAAAACTCATTAAGTAATGGGGAAACAAAATTTAGTATAGACCTTAAGGGTATGATTCCATCTAAGTTCTATGCAACTCACTCTGGAGATTGGAATTTCACCAATGTAGTTGCTCCTAACCAATCAGGAACAATTTCAGGTAATCCAGTACAAAAGTTAACAGTCCATGCAGACTACGATGGTTATGATAAACACACCACAGTAGGCAAATTCCCAAGTCAAGCTTACTACTTTAGAGATGTTTACAAGGCAGATGACGGAAATTGGTATGTAAAGGCTATTGGATATTACAACCCATTAGGAGATTATAAAACTGGTGATGCCAACAAAATTTGGTTTAACTGGAAATTTGCTAATTATCAAGGTGCCAAGCAGGAAACTTGGCAAGGTCAATATGATCAACCATATTATTTAGATGATGTTAAAATCTATGAAACAACTATTCCACCACTTAAAAAATACGAGGCTCACCGTGATTACTATCCTCAAGTAAATGATTACATGCCATTGTCAATGGGTATAAGACCTGAACAAAACCCAGATATTTATAGTCTTGTATATCATGCAGAAATTGATCACAAAAAAGCTTACAATAGATCACAGGGTGGATTTAATTTAAGCTATGATCCAAGTAAGGTTACAAGCTCTGGCCAACTTTTTGACACACAAAATCCTCCACTAACTATATCTGTGCCAAAGATAAATCCTACAAAAGATGCTTATTTAATAGAACAAACATTTAGGATTAGAGATATAAATGAGTTTAACAAACACTGGAGAGCCTTTTACATGGCAAATGGTGAAGAAAAAAATGGAAATAGAGCCAATTCACTAAACTCATCTTTTGTAACAGGCCCTAATGATAACTACTCTAAAGCAGATCAAACAGGTGAGCAACTACCTTCATTTACTAAAGAAGTAGTTGGTATCATAAATAAAAAATACCAACCTGCAAGCTTCAAGATAACTAAGCTAAATGAAGCAAATCAAAATGAAAAACTTAAAGGAGCAACTTTCATTTTAATAGATTCTGATGGAAACAAAATTTTTAGAACATCAGGTCAAAACGGAGAGGTTAGCTTTAATAATCTTGCTCCTGGCAAATATACTTTAAGAGAGTATAGAGAACCAAATGGATATATTAAATCTACTAAAGAATGGAATGTTACTGTTTATAGTGATGGAAATGTAAAAATCACTTCAACATCAATCATAGGTGGAGGAGAAGAATACATTGGAAAAGATACTATAAATATTCCAGTAACAAACAAGCCAGTAGGACAAAAATTTAGAGTCTACAAAAAAGACGGCGATGGACAGCCACTTCCTGGAGCAAAATTCAAAATTACAGATCCAGACGATTCAAAATTCTCATATGAAGCTACATCAGGACAAAATGGTATCGCAGAATTCGATGCTACTCTAAAAGAAGGCAAGAATTATATCCTTGAAGAAATAGAGCCACCAGCAGGCTATAATCCACTTAACAAGAAATGGGTTCTAAGAGTAGAAAATGGTAAAACCAAAATCTATACCTACTCAAAATCAGATACTAATGTTATAAAATCAATCCTTGGCGAAAAAGGAACTCATTGGGTTAATGTAAAGGAAAGACCAACAACAGGCTGGTCAAGATATGACAATAGACTTACAGGATGGACTGCAAACTCAAATGAAGCAAGATACATGGGTACCAGAATTGTCGCTATAAATAAAGATAAAAATTATGTTATCCAAAGATATGTAATAAACCCAGAAGCAAGAAAAATCGGTGATACTACAGCGATAATTCATAGAGAAAAACCAGAATATCCAAATATGGATTGGTATAACAATGAAGAATACAAAGTATTTACCCTTGATCCAAAAGAGGGCGGAAATACTGACGGTAAAGTCACAGGATTTGTATCTGACCTAAGACTTGCGGACTTTAATGAAACAGATATTACAAATAGTGTTACAAAATCAGTAGATAAATCTCACTATGGAGAAAGTAGATTAAAACTAGAACTTCCAGCTACTACTAAGCCAATAGTAATAGATGTCAAAATACCATACAAAGATATAAATGGTGGAGTTGGTACTGGAATGGACTGGTATGAGGGTGGACAAACTTACTGGAAGTCTGACTACTATGAAAGAGTTTCTGACATTGTAGAAAGTGATCCAACAACAAGAGAAGAAGGTTCTATTATAGGATCTTACGTAGGAGAAGGATCACTTGATGTAACAAACGACATCAAAACTTATGGCTTTAAGATTAAAAAAGTAAAAGAAGGCGCAACTAATACAACAATTCCAGGAGCAGTTTTCAAACTAAAAGGCCCAGACGATAGTAAAGACGAAAGATTTATGACCACAGGCAAAGACGGAATGATTTCCTTCAACAGCCTTAAACCTGGTAAATATACACTAATAGAAGAAACACCAGCTCCAGGTTATGAAAAGGCAAGTACAATTTGGACAGTAAGAATTACATCTGATGGAAGAGTTTATATCAAAGACAATAATACTCAACCAGCACCAACTGAACCAAATGCACATCTGTCAGTAGCACAAGCAGCTCCTATCTCATCAGCCAATATAATAAAACAATATCTAGAACGAAACTCCACATCATTATACGGAGTGGATACAGGATTAGAATTTGGCCCAGATGTGGTAGAAGCGGCATTGAGAGCTGGAAACGCAGTAACTTATGAAATTTTAGGTACAATTTCTGATGTACAAAAGAGATTTGTAAAAGTATCCACTGATGCAAAATATCTAGGAAATGATGAGTTTTTAGTTAGAATTGATGTCAAGGGAAATGTAAATAAAGATTACTCAGATGTAACATTCTATCTAAAGCTTCATGATGATGTGACATTTGTTCCTAATTCAACAAGTACTTGGAAAGAAAGTGCAAATGACAAAGGTCAAATTCCGAACAATCCAAGTAGATGGCATACTGGATATGATCCAAACACTAATACAATTGGTGTAAGAGACGGAGCTATAAGTATCAACAAAGGTGATACTGCAAGCATGGAATTTAAGGTTAAGATGAACCGTGACTTAAGATCAGGCCAAGTTGGTAATATTATAGACAGTTTAAAAGTATATAACATAGATTGTGGTAAACTTAAAGCTAAAAAGTTTGATGCATATACAATTTATCAAAATGCTCAAAACGGAACTATTATTACAGACCCACTAAACTATCAACGTAATGGACAACCTGTAACTTTCACAGCTAAACCAAACCCAGGATATAAATTAGTAGGAGATGTAACAGTTACTAATAATAATACTAATAGAGATGTTCCAATTAGTAATGGAAATAAATTCACAATGCCAACGAGTGATGTCACAATAAATGCAACATTTGAAGCAGAAACTTATAGCATCACTTATAATAATCCAACAGGCGGAAGTGTAAGTGGACCAACAAATGCTAAAACTAATGAAAATGTAACATTAAAAATAAGTCCACAAACACAAAATGGATATAAGTTAAAATCTTTAACAGTTACTGATGGCAAGGGAAATAATGTTCCAGTAAACAATAATCAATTTACTATGCCAGCAGGTAATGTAAATGTCAATGCAGAATTTGAAAAGATAGAAGAAAAAACTTATACAGTAACTCCTAATGTACAAGAAAATGGTACTGTTACTGCAGAACCAAATCAAAATTTGAAAGCTGGAGACAAAGTTACACTAACATTAAGTCCTAAGACAGCAGATTATGTACTAAATAAACTAGAAGTAAATAGTACCAAAGGAGAAGTAGGAACTACTAAAGTAAAAGACAATACCTACACATTTACAATGCCAGAAGCACATGTAACAGTTAGTGTCTACTTTATAAAACCTCAAGCTGACACTTATACTATTACAGTTAATAATCCACAAGAAGGTGGAAGTATTTCTGCTGATAAAGATTCTGCAACAGAAGGAACACCAATTAACTTAACTGTTACACCAAACGAAGGTTTTGAAATCGGAAGTGTAACAATGAATGGACAATCATTAACAGCAAGCGCTGATGGAACTTACTCATTCAAAATGCCAGCAGGCGGTGTAACTGTTTCTGCAACATTCAAGAAAGCTGAACCAGAGGGACCACAAGCAGGCGAAACTGAAATTAAACCAGGAGAAGCTGCACAAATTACCAACAAGCAAACAGGTCTTGATCTTAGGATTATAAAAAGAGATAACAATGATAGAAGACTTAAAAATGCAGAGTTTGAATTAGAAAGATATACTAATGTAACTTACAAAACTAAGGATGATAACTTTAATAAAGTTCACGGTATATCAGATGCCAATGGTAATGTTAAGCTAGTAGATGATAAGAATAATCCTGTAAGTTTACCAGTTGGTTTCTATAGACTAACAGAAACTAAGTCACCATTAGGTTACAAAAAGCCACAAGCTCCTTTTGATATAGAAGTATATGAAAATGCTGGTCAACTAAAAGCAAAATATAAATCAGCAGAACATACTTCATATGATTATCTAAGAAATAAGAAGTCTTATGATAGCGAAGCAGTAAAAACTGCAGATAATGGTATTAAGTATAAGTCTAAAATAACTTATATAAATACTCAGTCTAAGACTTATATCCAAAGAATATACATTGATACAAGAGGATATACAGGAGCAAGTAATAAGATTAATATTCAAATTAATCCAAAACACAAAAGAGAAGAAACTGACCGTGGGCCAGGAAATGCACCAACTATAGATGTAGAAGGTGTAAAAACTGCTTACAGATCAACCTACAAGATTACAGGTGCACCAAATGATGACAGCTTTGCTGATACAGTATTAAACAATTATGACTTATCTAAAAATGATGTAACAATGCTTAATACTGCAAGATGGAGACCATTCGATTGGGGATTTGATGAAGATATAATGAACCTAGATAAAGGCGGAGTATATTATATCGACGTTGAAGGTTTCTATGATGATGCTATCCTTACTGGAATTGATAGTAAACAAGATAATAAAAATACTATTCCAGAAGCAGATTTGAAAAAACTTGAACTCAATTTTGACTTTTATGATGGAGCGAGAGAATTCCAACAAGCAGTTGGTAGAGATAATCAAGGAAATATAATATTTGAAAAAGTTAAGAAAGGTTCTTACCAAGCTGGTAACTTAGCCCTTGGATTAACAAAATTTGAAAAATCACCAACTGGACAATTAGGTAAAACTGGTGGACGAATCTATCCTCCATTAAATGAAAATGATAGAACAAGAGTTTCAACAAGTATAGATCTTCATACACTTTATTCATCTACAAACTACACAGAAGTTCCACAAGATGGAATGAGTGTTGTAAATGAAGAAGAAAGATACAATGTAACATTTTCTAAACACGGTCGTGATAATCCAAAAGATAAAGTTGATAGCGAAAAAGTAACAACAAACAGACTTGAAGGCGCTATATTTAAACTTGAAAAAGAAATTGCCAACACTTATGTAGATGTAGAAGGTTCATATGTAGGGTCAGCCTTTAACGGATATTTTGGTTTTAGAAACTTAGAGCCAGGTCGTTATAGACTAAAGGAAGTTAAGGCTCCAAAAGGATACAAGCCAATCACAGATCCACTACTATATTTCACAATCAAAACTGTTAATACAAATTCAGGAGATGTAGTAGATCCAGAAACAGGTGATACAGTTGATATTAAAACTATAAATGTTAGATTTGAAAGTAAGGGAAAAACTTATAAACTATCTGACCTTCAAATGGTAAATCCTAAAGATACTACTAAGAAGCTTGATATCAAGAATGTAGTTTCAAAAGATATAGACATAGAAACAAGTAAAATTGTTAACCCTGACACAGGTAAAGAAGTTTTACTAAAAGATATGATAGTAGTAGGTAAGGAACAATTTAAAGAAGATGGCACATCTTACCAAAATGAATATCCAGTAAAACAAATCAAAATCATCCCTGCATCTAGTGGATATATCTCCCTAGAATATGACAATGCAAATGGAGTTTATCAATATGTTCCAGAAAACAAAACTTCTGCAAAAGATGGTAAACTTATAGACTTTGTAACAAGTGCTACAGCCAAAAACATGGGTAAGATTATTAACGAAAAACCAGGTGAAGGAGAAATGACTGTTACAAAGGTCGATCAAAATGGTGATGCTATCAAAGCAAGCAATCTTTTAGCTGGTGCTAAGTTTAAGCTAACTAACTTAACAAATGGCTCAGTAACAAATAAAACTGTTGGAGAAGATGGTAAAATACTTTTCGATAAATTACCAATTGGTAACTACAGACTAGAAGAGATTAAGTCACCAGATGGATATGTAAATACTAACCAAGTTTGGAACTTTACAGTAGGTGGTGAAGGACTTGATCCATATGCAGGTCCTATTGAAAGAAATGGACATAACTTATCAAGTAAGATAAAGTTAGCATCTAGTATGAAAGTTCTAAATCCAGAAGATAAGACTAGCAAGGAAATAAACGAAATTCACCCTCATTTTGGTGAAAGTATGGAATTTACCAACAAGTACTCTGTTGATTCTAGCGTAAAGGTAAATCCAGGGGATTATTTCGTACTCAATATGAGTGATGTAACAGACCTAAATGGAATCGCTGAGAGTGAAATTGAAAACTTAGATATCATTGCAGCTGGAATTGGTACTATTGCTAAGGCTGATTATGACAGAGCAAAGAGAACTATAACCTATACATTCACAGACTATGCAAAAACCTACTCTCTAGTACAATTCTCAAACAAACTAACTTCCTTCATTGATCTATATAAGGTAAGGCAAACAGACGGACCGTTTAGTAAACAAAGAGTTGGATTCTACATTGAAAAGGATACTAGTCAATATAAGGATATGAAAGTAATCTATGATCTTGACTATGGTCACGAGATGGATGCCTATGGAAACAGGATCAACCTTGTTTCAAAGATAGTAAAATACAATACAGAAACAGGCGAATTCTTACATTACTATTATGTCAATAGACTAAAAGAAAATACAGCTGGTCCTGTTCAGTTAAGATATGAATCAGAGCAAAATATAGAAAACTTCAATATGTCTGTAAGCTATCTAAAAAATAACTCTGATGTATCTGAAGATATGCCAGAATCATTTGCTGTAAATGAAAATAGTTCTAACCTAACACCTTTTGACACAGTGAAATCTTTCCGTACCTTAGAAAAAGGATATAACACAGATGTTAAATTCAATGACGGAATTCACAATACCCATTCTTATATAATAAAGGTAACTGGAAGGGTAGCTGGAGATGATAAGTCTGAGTATAAAGCACACGGAACACTTCTTAAATTTAATAATAATTCCACACCAACCTACGCTGAAAGACATGACTCTATCCATTACTTTGTAAATGAGGCAAGTGGAAGTGTTAAACCAGAAATAGTAGCAGTCAACCCAGAAAACAAAATCTTGTTTAAGAAAGTTGACCAGGATGGTAAGGCTCTAGCAAATGCTAAGTTTAAATTAAAATACAAAGAAAAAGCTGTAGATCAATGGTCATATGTTAAGGATGAAAATAACAATGATTTAGTAAAAACATCTGGCGAAGATGGTAAGTTTGAATACACTAAACTAAAACCAGGATTCTATGAGTTAGAAGAGACATCCGCTCCTGACGGGTATAAGATTTTAGCAAATCCTGCTTATGAGTTTGTAGTAAATAGTAACGGCAAAATTATAAGAAAGACTATTGGAGATAAACCTAACGAAGAAAAAGATACAGAAGAGGATGGTATAGTTCCTATTTATATAGAAAATAAGAAGGAGCAAAAGATAAGCTTCAAAAAAGTTGATGCTAGTAACAAAGATAAAAAACTTGCAGGTGCTGAGTTTAAAGTATTCTATAAGAAAGAAAAGACTGGAGAATATTCTGACACTGAGCTTAAATTATATCAAAATGATAAGGGAGATAAGTTAGTCTTAAATAAAGATGAAACTGCTCCAACAGATTATAAGCCAGTAAATAATTTTACTACAGGTAAAGATGGCAAGATAGAGTTTACCTTCTATGAAAATGGCTACTACGCTCTTAAAGAAACAAAAGCTCCATCAGGTTATATAACACCAAGAGACTACGTCAAAGAGTTCAAACTTGACAAAGGAAAACTACAAGTTCTTGAAAAAGATCCATCAAAGGCATCCTTTACAAAGGGAGCAAAGGGATTAATAACAAGTCAAATCTTAGAAGTCGATAAAGGAAATAAGACATTTAAGCAAAGACTAATAGTAAACCCTGGCCACAAATTCAATATGGATCCTTATGAAACTCAATTTTATATAAGATCAGTAAATGATTCTATTAATAAGAATGTGACAATAAATAGTGTAAAGGCAGCTGTTTTAAAACAAAATGAGTCAATAGATTCATTAACAAGCAATAGCTATACAAATTTCACATCAACAAGTAGCTCAGGTAATATCTTATATAAACACAATTTAAGAGAATTGTATAAAATACCATATCAAAACTGGAGTAGCAACATAGATGTAACTGATTCCTTAGTAATTGAAGTTACCGGAACCTTTACAGATGACAATCCTGCTAACTTTAAGGTAGAAATGGTAAGTGACCAGATCACATACGATGATATAAGCTATACTATAGACCTAAATAATTTCTCAGAAGGTAAGGGAGCTTATATAGACTCAATGACTACTATCCAAGTGGAAAACCATCAGGCGACATTCCCTCACACAGGGGCGTTGGGTATATTCGGATTCCTAATTGCAGGGGCGATTATTATGACAACATCGTACTACAAGTATAGGAAAAAGAAGAGAGGACGTGCTTTATCATGATTAAATTAGATCAAAAGATGAGGTACCCTCCGTAAAGGACTAAATAAGAGATAAAGGGATGAGGCGAGAAGCCAATTCCCTGGTATCTCAATGATGTTCGAACAAATCTTTTAAACGTCTATGAGGTGGTCTTATGAGATATGATGGTAAGATAAGAGAAAAATTAAAGTTAGTAAGACTAAATAATAAAGAAATTGAATACGAATTATCTTACTTATTATCAACGACTCGTAGAACTTTTACAACATTAAAAAAAGTCGAGATAATCAATTATGTGGATGAATACTATTTTAGGGAAAAAAACCAAATTGATTATGATAACTTTTATGATAACTTGATAAATGACATTAATGTTTTTAAGAGCTACAGAGATGATGTAGATATAAATGTAAGAAAAGAAAACGACTTTAATCAGTTTGTTATGTTGGTAATTGCAATTATAGCAATATTAGTTAGTATCATTAACTTTGATAATACTGGTACAATTATTAAAAATCTAATTGCAGCCTTAACACTACTTGTACTTGCAGACTATGTATATTATAGGATTATCACTGGCAGCCATTCAGAAGCAAACAAACTTAAGGTAATCAATAACGTGATATACACACTTGAAACTATCAAGGAAGACATGGATAAGAATGGTAGTGCTAGTATGAAATATACTGAAATGAATAGCAATGTTAATGACTATCAAAGTGATGATATTGTTGATAAAATGAGTACTGAAGTTAAGCGTTTCACTGAAAATGACAAGGACATCTACGATGGACTTAAACTTACGGAAGTAAGAGAAGTGAGAACATACAAGGCTACGAAGAACAAATATAGTCCAAAGGCTATGCATGAGAGAAAAAGACGTTAAGAAAAGTTAACAAGCTAATCTAAGTTCTAAGAAAAAGGGCTTGATTATAGAAAGCGGACTGAAAGGTCTGGAGAAGTAGGCGATGCTGATGAAACCGGAAGGGTTGGCAGGTAGAAGCCTAAGAGAAGAAGTGCCCAGAGGGGCAAGGTTAAGGTAATAATTTGCGAAAAGCAAATGGTTATAAAATAAATATAAAGGAGTTATATTATGAAAAAAGATTTTTATCACTAATCATAGCATTAGCGATGATGGTTGGCGTATTCACCCCATTGTTGACAAGTGCTGACCCGGTAAAAAAAGAAGATGTTGTAGGTGATATCAAAGCTGAAGATCTTCAACCTACAGAACCAGACAAGACAACATTAACTATCCATAAATTAGTTGCTGATAGTTATAATGAAGGTGTTCCTGTTGATCATAATGGTGGTACATTAAGTAAAGACCAATTAGGGAAATTAGGAACAAACGTTAAACCTCTTAAAGGAGTTAAATTTACAATCTATAAGATTGAAAAAGATGAAGACTTCAAAGCTATCCAAGCTGCTAATCCAAAAACAACAGACGCTATGAAAGAATATGTTGATGGTGGAAAAGCTACTTTAGTTAAACAAACAGAAGCAACTGGAGAAGATGGATCTGTTTCAGAACAATTAGAAAAAGGAAATTACTGGGTAGTTGAATCTGAAAGACCTTCATCAGTAACAAGTTCACTTGCAGTTCCATTTGCTATCACTCTTCCACTTCTTAACCAAGTAAAAGTAGGAGAAATTGAAGCAGGAACTCAATATATGAAAAATGTTCATGTATATCCAAAGAACACTTCTGAAAAACCAGAAATGGACAAATACTTTGGTGAACCAGTAGAAGGAACAGAATCAAGTAAATTAACTAAAAACCATACAATGCATCCAGATTATCAAAAATATCTAGAAAAGAAAGAAACAATCGATGCAAGAGTTGGTTCAAAAGTTCCTTATGAAGTAAAAACTTCACTAAAAGCTGGACAAAAATATACAATATTATCATGGTCAGATATTATGACTACAGGTCTTAAATATAATAAGGATCTTAAAATAACTTATAAGGTTAAAGATGCAACAGAAGAAACAACTGTATCAATTACTGCTCCAAGTACAATTACAGATTCTGATTATGGATTTGATGTAGTAATTAAAGATGAAGCAACAATTAAAGCTATTAATGAAGCTTTAGCTAAAGGTGATGTAGAATTTACATTAAAATACACTGCTACATTAACAAATGACGCTGTAGTTGATTTACCAGAATCAAACAACATTACATTTACTCCAGGTGAACCAACACACAAAAATGACCAAGAACCAGTTAACCCAACTAATGGAGAATTAACTGTAACAAAAACTTGGGCTGATGGAACTACACCAGAAAATGTACTAGTAACTTATATCCTATTTGAAGGTAATAGTCCAATAGCTTCCGTAACTTTAAATAAAGGTAAAATTGAATCAAGCAGTCTTCCAAAGGATGTTACTGTAACAAATGATGGCTACAATGTAACATTTAAAGGATTAGACAACAATAAAACTTATAAAATCGAAGAATTTGCAAACGGATATGATCCAGAATACAAAGCTGGAAACGCAGTAACAAATAAAGTTAACCCTGATACAATAACTCCAACTCCACCACAAGTAGAAACTTATGGTAAGAAATTTGTTAAGACTGATGACACAGCTGAAAAGAACAGATTAGCTGGAGCTGAATTCGTTGTTAAAAATGGTACTGGTGAAGGCGCTAAATATTTAGTTGCTAAAACAGGTGATCAAATAGCAAAAGAACAAAAAGCTGTTACAGATGCAAAAATAGCATTAGATACAGCAGTAGAAACATATAATAAATTAGAAAAAACACAACAAACAGATGAAGAAAGAGCAAAAGTAACAGCTGCTCAAAAAGCTTATAACGATGCAGTAAAAGCAGCAGGAAATGTTTATGAATGGGGAGATAAAGCTAAAGCAATAACTCTTGTTTCTGATGGTCAAGGTAGATTCGAAATTACAGGACTTGCAAAAGGAGATTACTATCTTGAAGAAACTAAAGCACCTGAAGGATTTGCAAAATTAACAAGTGATATTAAATTCTCTGTTGATAAAAACACTTATACAACAGGAGATATTAACTATAACCCTGAAACTGCAGAAGCAAAAGATGCATTAAGAGTTGAAAATAAGAACTTAACAATCCCACAAACAGGTGGTATTGGTACTATTATATTCACTGCAATTGGTCTTGCAATAATGGCATCAGCTATTATCGCTATCAAAAAAAGACAAGCAGCAGAAGCTAGATAATAACTAAAAGAAGAGAGGAAAAGCAATTTTCCTTCTTCTAAAAGTGCAAATATGTGAGGTATTTGCACTTTTAGAAGGATAAGATAATGGATATAAATATATATGGAAGGTAATAATATGAAGATTTTAAGAAAAATTTTAATGGTTATGATAATGGTGGCGATGGTGGTGACTAGCACTTCATTTGCTGCGGGTGATTATTCGATAACTGTTACTGTGGATAAGAAACACGGTGATGTTACGGGGAAGATGAGCTTGTGGAAGGTATCCGATAAACAGATTCCCGATTCCGAAAAGGCTACTGTGCTTGGAGATTTGAATAAGTTGTCTGTGGATAATCTGAATTCTACATACAAGACAAAAGCTGATGTAGAGTTTTCCAATAATGAGGCTGTGTTTAAGAATTTGGAAAAGGGTGCGTATTATGTGCGTGACACTTCGGGCATCAAACGTAACAAGGAGATAGCTTCGGTATTGGTTAACCTTCCAGATGATGTGGAGGGTGACAGCAAGAATGTGACTATTCACGCGAAGGAATCTTCTACTAATGTGAGACTTGTGAAGGTGGACGAAAGCGGCAATCCTTTGAAGGGTGCTAAGTTTAAACTTTTGGTAAGACGTGGCAGCGAATACGTTGAGTTGAAGAACAAGGATACTTTGAAAAAAGATGACAAGCTTGAACTATCTCCAAAAGATGACGACAGATCTAAGGTCCAATCTGAAGAAAACGCAGATGAGTCTAAGGACGAAAATTCCAAGTCTGAAAAAAGGGAAGAAAAATCCAAGGAAGAAAAAACTGAGGATAAGGAATCCAAGGATGATAAGTCTAAGGAAGACGACAAATCAAGTGATGAGGGCTTATATATTTCAAATGAATCTGGTGAGATTATAATCAACGATATTAAAAGAGGAGATTATATTTTCAGAGAGGTGGAAGCACCAGCAGGTTATTTGATTAAGAATGTGGACACTAGGTTTACTATTACTGACAAGTCGGTGGAACTTAGGGTTGTGAACAGCAAGACTCCTGACAAGGACAAGGGTAGACACGATTTTATGAAGACTGATGAAGCGAAGAAGCCTTTGGGTGGTGCGATGTTCAAGGTTATGACTAAGAACAAGGATGGAAAGTTTGAGCCTGTGAAGAAGGACGGCAAGGATTATATTGTAACAAGTGCTGACAATGGTAAGTTTGCTGTTGAGGATATGGATTATGGTAAGTATTATTTGGTTGAGATAAAGGCTCCACAAGGTTTCATTTTGTTGAGTGAGCCTGTGGAATTTGAAATCAAAAAACAAGCCGATGACAAGACTATTTCCATTGCTTTCATCACTAATAAGAGTGACACTATTACTAGAAGAAGAACTCCAGGTGGAGATATTACACGCGGTGGTAAGATTCCAAAGACTGGGGATATTAGGTTCTTCATGAGTATGATTGGCGGTGCGATTATGTTCTTCATAGGTAAGTGGATAATTGCGAAGGACGATAAGTTAATAGGAAAGAATATTAAGTAATTCGAAAAATTATTTGGAATATGAATGTAGCATGCCCTCATGCTAGGTGATCTACGATTGTGAGTTGGGTTATTGGCGTGAGGGTTTTGTTTATGTTTGAGGGCTCAAATGTTTTTCGATTTTATTTTTTTAGGGTATAATTGACTTGGAAATCGGTGTTTGAGAAAGGTTATTGTAATGTGGAAGAAGATTAAGCATAATTTTGTGTTTATTTTAATATTTTTGTTGGGATTTGGTGTGATGATGTATCCTGTGATTTCTAGGTTGTATTATAGGGTGGATTCCACAAATCAAGTGAAGGAGTTCGACAAGGCTGTGAAGGGTTTGTCGAAGGAGGAATTGGATAAGAGGTTGGCTTTGGCGAAGGGCTACAATGATTCGTTGAACAATGTTGTGAGCAAGGATCCTTATGACAAGAAGAACCAAGAAGAGGGCAGGAAGGCTTATGCGAGAATGCTTGAGGTGAAGGAGAAGATTGGTCACGTGGAGATTCCGAAGATTAATCAGGATTTGCCGATGTATGCTGGTACGAGCGAGGATGTGTTGCAGATTGGGATTGGTCACTTGGAGGGGACTTCTCTTCCTATTGGTGGGAATAATACTCACGCGGTATTGACTGCGCACAGTGGGCTTCCTACGGCGAAGTTGTTTACGGATTTGAAGATGATGAAGATTGGCGATAAGTTCTACGTTCACAATATTTTCGGGACATTGGCTTATCAGGTGGATCAGATTAAGATTGTGGAGCCGTCTAATTTTAATGATTTGCTGATTGTGAAGGGTCATGATTATTGTACGTTACTTACTTGTACTCCTATTATGATTAATTCGCACAGGCTTTTGGTTAGAGGTCACAGGGTTCCTTATGTTCCGGCTGTGGATGAGGCTCTGATTGCTGATAATAAGGCAAGTTATATTTACAGGTATTTGTTCTATGTTTCTTTGGTTATTATCGCTATTTTGTTGTATTTGATTTATCGTCAACGTAAGGCTAAGAAAAGGTTGAAGGAACTTGATGTAGAGGATAAGCATGAAGAAGTCTAAGTTAAAGGAAAATTTGAAATATGTGTTGATTTTCTTGGTGGGTTTTGCTGTAGCGATGTATCCTCTGATTTCAAGGTTGTATTACAGGATTGAGGCTAACAGTGCGGTGCACGATTTTGATACTACGGCTAAGAAGATTGACAAGAAGGAGATTGACAGGAGGATTAGACTCGCTCAGATTTACAACAAGACTTTGGATCCTAGTAAGCTTGCGGATCCTTATTCTGAGAAGGAAAAGAAGAATGCGATTAGCGAGTATGCGAGAATGCTTGAGGTGAAGGAGAAGATAGGCCACGTTGAGATTCCGAAGATTAATCAGGATTTGCCGATTTACGCTGGTACTAGTGAGGAGGTTTTGCAAAAGGGTGTTGGTCACTTGGAGGGGACGTCCCTTCCTGTTGGTGGCAAGGGTACTCACACTGTGTTGACTGCTCACAGGGGTCTTCCTACGGCGAAGTTGTTTACTGATTTGAACAAGATGAAGAAGGGCGATGTGTTCTACATTCACAATATCAAAGAGGTGTTGGCATACAAGGTTATTGACGTTTTTGTTGTGGAGCCTAGCGATTTCGACAAGGTTTTGGTTGTGGAGGACAAGGATTACTGTACGTTGTTGACTTGCACTCCGTATATGATTAATTCGCACAGGTTGTTGGTGCGTGCTGAGCGTACTGAATACAATCCTGCTGCTGTGGAGAAGGATTTGGTGAGTCAAGTGACTGGTAAGTACAAGATTTATTTGATTATTTCACTGATTATTATCGCGATTTTGTTGTGGTACTATATTAGACAAAGAAGAAGGAAGAAGAATAATGAGATCAAGTAGGAAGTTTGGTTATGTGATTTTGTTTGTGGGGATTGGGATATTGACTTTTTGTTTGAGCAATTTGTCGTATAAGATTGTCACGCAAGATAAAAAGATGGATGATTTTTTGAGGACACAAGGTGAGATGTCGACTGAGCTTTCCGAACGAATCGACAAATACAATTCGAATGTGAATGTGGATGATACGGGTCTTGTGGATCCTTTTAATTCGGAGGATATTGAGCTTGAGAGTAGCAAGGTGATTGATGAGAATGGGATTTTCGGGTATTTGGAGATTCCTAAGATTAATTTCAAGAAGCCGATTTATTTGGGAGCTAGTTACAATCATTTGGCGAAGGGTGTCGGTCAACTTGACGGTACTTCGATTCCTGTGGGTGGTAAGGGCAGGCGTAGTGTGCTTGCGGGCCACAGGGGTTGGTACGGCGATATTATGTTGCTGAAGGTGGGTCAATTGTATTCGAATGATGTGGTGTATGTGCATCATCATGGTAAGACGTTGACGTACAAGGTTGTCGGAAGAGAGTACATCAGTCCGTCGGATTGGGATAGGTTGAAGCCTGTGGAAGGCAAGGATATGCTGACTATATTGTCGTGTGATCCTATGTATCCTCCGTTTACTAGAAGGATTTTGATTAACTGCGTGAGAGTTGATGAGAATTCTGGTAAAACTACGGCTGGTGCTACGAATAAGAAAAATGAGGCACAATTGAACGTGAAGAACGATTCGTCATCAAAGACTGTGGATTATGTTTTGTTGGCGTGTACAATCTTAGCGTGGATTGTGTTGATTGTGAATATTAGAAAGTTTGTGTTGGATATTAGAAGACACAAAGATTAGGAGACTGCGGGTGTGAGCTCGCAGTTTTTTGTGTGGGCGAAATATTGGAATGCATGATTATCTTTTAAAATTGGGTATATATAAGTTGTAAAGATTATGACGGAATGTTTTGTGGAGGTGTAGTTATGACTAAGAAGTCGGTAGCATTGAAAGAGTCAAAAGCATTGGAAGAGTTGGTAAATAAATATAAAGAAAAAATAGAAAACGTAGATAAAATTGATAAATTTCCTGAAAAATATAATCCATGGAGAGAAAAGAATCCAGAGGAAGAGAATACTCAACGTAAAGGAAAAGACATTGATGAATTATTAGATGATTTCTTTGAAGCTTTGAAGAATGATGATAAGGAGTTTTCATGGCTAAAGATAGATGATAAGTTATATAATGAATTAAAGGATAAGAATGGTAAGGCAGCAAGTATTGATTATGGAATTCCGAGTCATGTTAGAGGAGATATTGAAAATGGTACGTTGTTTTTGTGCTTAGTGAATCCGAATATTCAATATAACGGCAGAAAAAACAAAGGTATAACTAGTTTTTATGAGGAAGCAAGGAAATTAGAATCTGACGATCAGTCACTAGAAATCTTAGATAAAAACGGAGATATTTTAAAAACTAAAAAAGAAATAGAGAATTATATTATGAATAAAGAGGCAGAAAGTAGCATACTACATAAAGAATTGGATTCTCTTCATAAAAAAATTAAAAAAGATAAAAAAACGCCAAAAAAGTATTATGGATATTATTTAAGCAGGTATTTTGCACAGATTATTATTTCTTACATGGATAATGAAAAGTCTATTCAACCATTGATGAAAAACTTATCAGATGCTGAATGGAACAAACTAGAAAAAATGTCGAAGAAAATAGTAAATTTAGAAGCTTTTCCTTTTAGAAGCAAACTTCCAGGTTTTTCTAAAAAATTAGATATAAATAACCCTAGCTTTGCTGATTCAATCGTAGATTTGAATTCAGATGTAAGTATGCTAAGTGCAAGGATAATAATATGGAGAATAGTGAAATATTTAAAAGATATTAATGAAGACATTAATACTACAAGACCTATGTTTGTATTTAGAAGATTTAACACGGCGTGGTTACCGTCACTAATTAATGTATTACACGATGATTTAAGTTATACAAAAGGTGATTCCTTAAAATTGATTGACGAATTACATGAAGATTTTTTCTTAACAATTGATAAGAAGAGTTCTAATATGATGAGAGGATATATTGGTAAACGATTATTTAAAAACGATACAATGTTATCTGATGAAGAGTTTGATGAATTTGCAAGAGAAACACTAAAATAATTATTGATTTATTAAATATTTGATTTTACTGTGCATAATACAAAAAACGACTTTCTCTTACGAGTTAGTCGTTTTTAATTTATATCTATTAATTTTTTATCCGAAATATATTCCGAAAAACTGTGCTACTGATGCTAGTATTATGAATATGTGCCATATTGAATGGAAGTATTTGCGTTTTTTAGCGTAGAAGTAGACTCCGATGGAATAGAGTATTCCTCCCGACAATATGAGTATGAAGGAAGGCATTCCAGAGATTTGGATGACTTTTTTCATAAGTAGAACGGACATCCATCCCATTACTACGTAAAGTATGAGTGATTGCTTTTTGTATTTTTCTTGGAGATTTTTCTTGAATATTGTGATTTTGAGGATTATTCCTACTAGCGCTATAAGCCAAACGGCTACGAGAAATCCTACTCTTTGTGCGCCTTGTAACACTCTAACTATTATTGGTGTGAATGTTCCAGCTATGCAGATGAATATTGCAGAGTGGTCAAAATATCTGAGGACTTTTTTTGCTTTGGTGTTGGTGATGGCGTGATATAGTGTGGAGAATAGGAACATCAGCATTAGGCTTACTCCGTAGATTATGTTTGCAATTATGAGTGGAGGGTTGCCTTGAGATTTTATGATTAATAGTACCATGAACGCTATTGCTATTAGAACTCCCACTCCATGTGTTACGGAGTTGAAGATTTCTTCGCCTATTGTGTATCTTTTTTTAGTTTGTTGCATTAATTCCTCCTTGTTTCGTATTAATTAAATTTTATTACTTAAATGTGGTTATTTTATGAGTGTGTGGTTGGTGGGTGATGTGATGATAGAAATGGTAAATGTGTGTGAATTAGGATATAATTGATGTAACGAATGATGAAAAAGAGGGATTTATGAGATATAGATTATATAATGCGAATGATTACGACAGATGTTGTGATTTGTTGAGAGATTCTAATATGAAGTACAGTTTTTCTGAGAAGAGCGATGCGAAATTATTCACAGACATTGTGAAATCGGAGAGTTTCTGTGAGGATTGTACGTTTGTGTTGGAAGATGGCGATGCGATTTGTGGGCTTGTGATGTTCACGAGGTGTCATGTGAGGAAGTTCGATGGGTTGTTGTTGTCGATTTTCTACATTGACGATGAGCATTTGAGTGATGATAATGTGGATTTGCTTGTGGGAAATGCTGTCGATGATGTTATGAGCCTTGGGGTGAAATTTATCTGCGTGATGGGTGAGCCTAGTGTGTTCACGAGGTTTGGTTTCACGAGGGCGAGGGACTACGGGATTTTGTGTCCATTTTATGTTGAGGATGATTATTTCATGGCGAGATGCGAGGATGGTTTCAAGACTCGTGGTGAGTTGAGTTATGCAAGGGAGTTTTTTGAGTAATGAAGATTAGTTTGTGTGCTGTGGAGCAGCGTTTGAATGATAAGGAATTTAATTTGAAGCAGATTGAGAAATACGCAAGAGATGAGGCAGCAAACGGAGCTGATATGTGCGTGTTTGGGGAGAGTTTTCTGCAAGGGTTTGAGTGTTTGAGTTTTGTGTACAAGGATGATGTCGGTGTTCCTGTGACGCAAAATTCGAACGAGATTGCGGAGGTTCGTAGGATTGCGAGGGAGAATGAAGTTGCGATTTCGTTCGGATATATTGAGAATGATCATGGTGCATTTTATTCTTCGCAGATGACTGTGACGAAACGTGGCGAGATTTTGAACAATTACAGGAGAATGAGTCCTGGTTGGAAGGAGCCTTCTGCTTGCAGCGATTACAGGGAAGGCGATAAGTTGTATTTGTACAAGATGGATGGAGTGAGTTTTTCTACGTTGATTTGCGGTGATTTCTGGGATGAGAATTTGTATACTTATATTTCTATGATTGACTCTGATATTTTGTTGTGGCCTGTGTTTGTCGATTTTTCGGTGAAGGACTGGTTTAAGAATGAGTTTGAGGACTACAAGAAACAATCTCAGCTTGTGCCGATGCCGGTTTTATTTGTGAATTCGTTTGTGAATGAGGATGACAGGGCGAAGGGTGGAGCGTGTGTGTTTTACCAAGGGAAGGTTGTTGAGGAATTGGAGCCAGGAGAAGCGGGTGTGTTGAGGTATGAGTTTGTAAGGTGAGGTATTAGAGTTTTTTAGATGGGATGTTGTTAGAGTTAGAGTAGAGAGTTCGTGTGGAGGTAGACAGGGACAGGGTTTTGTTGCTAGAGATACGTTGAGAATTCGTGTAGAGATAGACAGAAACAGGGTTTTTGTTGAAAGATTTACGTTGTTTCAAACCAGAATAAAAGGTTTAACTTCACTCGTCTGGCTTCCAAAAACTGGAAAACTCTAATCTCGAAATCCTAAAATTTGAAGCACGCTTCGCTTACGCGGTCAAATTTTAGCCGGATTTCTGCGATTGAGTTTTCACAATTTTTTCCAGATGACTCGCTTAGTTAAAGCCTTTTATTCTAAAGGAATTTGTGGATAAAAGGTAATTTACAATAATAAAATTTTAACCGTATTAAAATTGAGATGTTTTGATAATAAGCAAAAATTTACATAAAATAATTATAAGAAGGGATGGTGTTTGATGGGTCGTTTTATTGATGAGGAACTTTTGTCTAAGAAGAGGGCTATTGAGCTTTGGGACGAGGGTTTGATTAATAACTTTGAGGTTGGTACTTACAAGGGTTTGCAGGAGATTCACGGGTTTTTGTTTCAAGATATTTTTGAGTTTGCAGGGAAGACTCGTGATGTGAATTTGTCAAAGGGGAATTTCAGGTTTGCAAATTTGTTGTATTTAGAGAGCAATTTGGCGATTATTGAGAGGATGCCTGAGGGGTCTTTTGATGAGATTGTTGAGAAGTATGTGGAGATGAATGTGGCGCATCCTTTCAGGGAAGGTAATGGTCGCGCGACTAGGATTTGGCTGGACTTGATGTTGAAGAAGAATTTGAATGTGTGTGTTGACTGGGCGATGGTGGATAGGGCTGATTATTTGAGTGCTATGGAGAGGTCGCCTGTGAATTCTTTGGAGATTAAGCACTTGTTGAAGAATGCTTTGACGGACAAGGTTGATGACAGGGGTGTTTATTTGCGTGGTATTCAACAGTCATATGTGTATGAGGATTTGGATCGATATGATATTGAGGATATAGAGGAGTAAGGGATTAAGGTGTGAGTGTTCGTTTGATGGTAGACAGGGACAGGGTTTTGGTTGCAGGAAATACTTGGTTTCAAACCAGAATAAAAGGTTTAACTTCGCTCCTCTGGCTTCCAAAAACTGGAAAACTCTAATCTCGAAATCCTAAAATTTGAAGCACGATTCGCTTACGCGGTCAAATTTTGGCCGAATTTCTGCGATTGAGTTTTCACAATTTTCTCCAGATGACTCGCTTAGTTAAAGCCTTTTATTCTAAAGGAATTTACGGATAAACTGATGGTTTTCGCATTACATGGTGTAAAAATTCGTGAGGTGCATTGAAAAGTGTAGGTAATGTTGTGTAGGAGCGGTTTTGCTCGAATATCTGGTCTACAGAAATTTGTGATTTCTAAATCTTGGTCTCCTAAAATTTGAAGCTCGTGCTCCGCACTCAAGCGGTCAAATTTTAGCTGGAGCCCTTCGATTTGAAATCAGCAAAATTTCTTCCGAATGATATTCTTCGCGAAAACTCGCTTCCTGCGTTAGGTTTTCTGACTAAATAGTATAGGTTTATTTCAAAAAAAATAGCAGATGCTTATCATCATAATAAATCTAATAGATTTGTTTTAATTATGATGTTCCATCAGCTATTTTAAAATAAGTCTTAAGTTGTTTATCTATAAATCGAATATTTTTGTCATAGAATTTTTTAGCTTTTCAATATCTTCATCATCTAGTTTATAAACGATGTCTCCATATACTCTATGCATAGAAACTTCTCTTATTTTATTAACCATTGCGAATGCTTTTTCTTTACTTGGATTATTTTGATATTTTTTACAATCAATTGTGAAACCACCTCTGTATTTTTTTCCAGATTTTTTACTAGTAATTGGTACAACTACAAATGTTTTGTGATCCTTATTAAATACAGTGACCGCTATAGCGTAATGTTTTCCTGACAATTCCCCACCTCTACTATGAGAAAAGTCAATTAAGTACACTCCAAATTTTTCTATATCCATCTTTATTTCTGTGCCTTTGCAAAAAATTAGGTGCGCCACAATGGCACACCTTCGGTCAACCTTAACGAGTAAGGCTTTTTCTCCTTTATAACCGTATCCTTAACGAATAAGGCTTTTGGTAAATTTATTATACCATTAATTTTAAAAATTAACAAGTAATTTTAAGGATATAGAAGGTAAAATTTACATATCTCTAAACGAGAAGAAAAGCAGATTTCTACAATTGCTGTAGAATATCATCTGGAGAAAATAAGTATAAATCCAAGCGAAATGAACCGTTAAGAAATCTCACTCGTGCCAGAGCGGAGCTCGCACTTGAGATTTTAGGGTCATGAGCTTAGGATTTATTTATTTTCGTAAGCTAGATATTCGGGCAATTGTAGTTTTCTGCTTTGTTTTAAGTTATGATGTGTTGGAAATTTTGTTGACAAAAAAATTAGGCACACTGTGTAGTACGCCTTGGTATAACCTAAAAATAGGTTTCCGTATCCTTAACTTATAAGGCTTTTGGTGAGTTTATTATACCACAAAATCAAAAAAAAGAAGCTGTTTGTCAGCTTCTTTCCTCATTTTCTTAGAATTTGTTTACTAGATTTTCCAATGTTTCTAATTTGATTTGTGGATTCCATTCTGCTCCACTATCTTCTAGTTGTTTGATGTATGCTTGTTTGTCTTCTTTATAGTAGTCGATTGTGTTTTTCAATGCTTTGACTGCCATTTTGAAGTTTTCTGTGTCTTTTACTTCTGAGACTTTTTTGATGAAGTATTGTTGTGATTGTTCTGGTTTTGTTTCTAGGAATTCGCATCTATTAACTATTTCTGTGAATAGTCTGTCCATTTTAAGTGATGCACCTGCTGTTCCTATTTCGTATTTTTCTAATCTTTCGACGAATTCATCTATTGTAGCTTTTTCATCATCTGTAAGTTGTTGGTCGTCTTTTTGTGTATCTTCTTTTTTGTCTGTGTTTTCTTTTTTATCTTCTTTTTGTTCTTCTTTTTTGTCAGTGTCTTCTTTTTTGTTTTCTTGTGTGTCAGCTGCTGTATCTTTTTTGCTGTCTTCAGCTGTTGATGTTGTTGTATCAGGTTTAGTTAATGATTGTTCGCTGCTGCAGCTTGATAATGACACTGAAGCGATTAATGCAAGTAATAATCCAAATTTTTTAATGTTTTTCATAAAATCCTCCTCCGATTTCCTTATATATATTATACCACTATTTCGATTTTCCAATCAGGAGAATGTCTACAATATAGCTACAATTATAGGGAAATTCCGATTAATATTGTGATGATGACAAGTGTTATGATGTGTAGGACGATGTCCAGATAAATTGCGGCCAATAATTCTATGAGGTAGGTGTTGATTTTGGAGTTGAGATTGGACTCTGCTGGTACGACTGTCCAATTGACTTTCATTTTGTTGCAGATGAGTTTGGTTCTGAATGCGTGGAAGTTGTTGGTGATGACGCAGACTTTTTTGTCATCGCATTTTGTATCTTGTTGTCGTATGAGATTTTTTACGTATTGGATGTTTTGCATGGTGTTCATGGCGAGTTTTTCCAATAAAATGTCTGTGTCTTGGATGTTGTTTTGGACGGCGAAGTTTTTCATGGCGACTGATTCTTCGATGTCTCCGTTTGATTTGCCGCCGGAAAATATCATGATGCTTTTGTTGGTTCTGTAATATGCAAATGATGTGAACATTCTTTGTTTGATGAGTTCGGACAGTTCGATTCCTTTCATGGAGCCTCCGAGGACTACGATGTAGTCGAAATCTGTGTCGATTTTTTGGTATTTGATTATGAGATTTCCAAGTAGATGCGATAATACCATCAAACTTAAGTACAAATTCATTCCTATTATGTATTTGTAAAGGTCAAATATTTTGAACAGGTTGACTATTATCATTGCGATGTAGAGGATACTTGACGTCAAGTGTAGCGCGATGTTTGATTTTACTTTTGCTTTTTGGTAGAGTCTGTAGGATATTATCGTAAGGATAAATAAATTTGTTATAATGTTGATTGCTATGATTATGTTCAAGATTATATTTGAACGTGGCGCAAATATTATTCCGATCGTACTTATTGCGAACAAAACGATGCTTGTCGCTGCGAACATACTTATGAAGTTGTCTGTGGCTGCGATTATTAGTAGTATCGCAGATATGAGTAGTAGTGCGTACATGTGTATTCCTTTCACGAAAAATTATATCACACATTGTGGGTTTGTTTGATGGTATAATTGTATTAAGAAGGGGGCGTTTATGAGAGGATTAGTGTTGGAAGGCGGCGGAGCTAAGGGCTGTTATCAGATTGGTGCTTACAAGGCTTTGGTGGAAATGGGCATTACGTTTGATTATGTTGTGGGGACTTCGATTGGAGCTATTAATGCGGCTATGATTTGTCAGGGCGATTGGGAGATTGCGTACAAATTGTGGGAGAATTTGACTTACGATGATGTGATTAGTTGCAAGGACAATGATGTCAATTCTATTATGAAGGAGAATCTGACGTTGGAAAATGCAAGGGACAAGCTAGGCTTGGCGAAGGATTTTTTCGATAACAAGGGTTTCGGGGTGGAGCCTTTGAATGAGTTGTTGAGCAAAAATATCGATGAGAAGAGAGTTCGTGAATCTAAGATGAAGTTCGGGCTGAATACTGTTGATGTGGAAAACAGGAAGGTTTTGAATTTGTTTATTGACGATATTCCACAAGGTCATTTGCGTGATTATTTGCGTGCGAGTTCCAATTTGTTAGTGTTTAAGCAAGAAAAATTGGACGGGAAGAAGTTGATTGACGGTGGATATATGGAGAATAATCCGTACAAGATGATTGATGATGTGTGCGATGAGATTGTGCTTGTGTCGTTGAAGCCGTATTTGTTGACGAATAAATTGAAGAGAAATCCCAAATACACGATTATTAAAACGTGGGACGGGGATTTTCCAAAAGTTTTGGAGTTTGAGAAGGAAAAGATGCGATACGGGTTGAAGCTTGGATATGATGATACGATGAAGGTGTATGCGGATTTGAAAAAAGAAAATTTGTAGAATTATTGGAAAATATGTTGAAATTTTGAAAATTTTGTTGGAAAAAATTTTAGTTAGTTGTATAATATTTAATATAGAGAATTTTTAGAGAGAAGGAGGTCTGAATAATGAGCATTAAAATTAATAATGAAGTAGTTGAAATGATGCTATATTTCTGGCAATCAGCGTCAGAAGGTCAAAAGGTTGCTGAATCTTTTATCATTGATGTGGCTAATAGAGACGAAATGAAATTAATATACAATGACAAATTTGATGAGGAAGCTGTAAGAAGAGTTTTGTCATCTATTACAAACAAAGAGCTTTTGAATGGTGGAAGTCCTGAAGAAAAAAGATTCTGGAACAACAACATGTGGATGATGGAAGATATGGGTGTGGTTGAAGCCATGGTTGACCCTATCAAACATTTGAACCTTGATGATGTTGAAACAGACAAGAAGGAATTGATTTTCGTTCCAGGTCATATTGAAGAACACTATGATTTGGGAGACAAATTAGTTGTGAACTTCTTCAAGGTATCTGTGGATATTTTTGGTGGCACAGGTGCTGTTACTATGGATGGAGAAGATTTCAGAGAACACATCATTAAATTATTGCAAAAATAGAATTTGCTATTTGGGGCTCTTTATGAGCCCTATTTTTTATTGCAAAAGTAAAGGAGTAAGTATGTTAAAAAGGTATAAGTGGTTTATTGATTACTACAAGAAAAGCTACATAATCGCAATTATCGCACTTATTTTTGATTATGCGTTCAAGTTGATTTTGCCGTACATGATTGGTAATGTGGCGGACAATATTTTCAACAGGAATGTGACAGCTGAAAACTTGAAGATTAATTTGGGAATTTGCTTGGTTGCAAGTGTGTTGTGTTATGTGGTTAGCGTTGTGTGGAATTTGAATGTGTTTAGGGGCGATGACACGATTAGGTATTTGGTGACTACAAGGTTGTACGACAAATATTTGAAGCAATCGCCGGAGTTTTTCGAGAAGAATTCCACGGGGTCTTTGATGGGGAAGGCTACAAATGATCCGTACGCTTTGGGAGATTTTGCGGGATATGGTCTGATGAGTTTGTTTGATTCGACTTTTTATCCAATTTTGATCGTTATCGTTATGATCGTGACGACGGATTTCAGGTTGACTTTGTTGAGCGTTCTTCCACTTCCAATTTTGGTTGTTGTGAGTAATAAAATCGGCAATAAATTGAATACGACTTTTGAAGAGTCGCAAAAATCGTTTGATAAGATGAACGATCAGACGTTGGAAACTGTGAGTGGTGTGCGTGTGGTTCGTGCAAATAATTTGAAGGATTTTCAAAGAAAGAAGTTCCAAGACAGGGCAGATGATTTGTACGAAAAAAACATGGCGACTGCAAAATTAATCGCGTGGTATGGCCCCATCCAAAAACCAATAGAGGTTATGACTTATGTGTTGGCGATTTCTTACGGAACTTATTTGATACGAACTGGCAGCATTACTGTGGGAAGATTGATGAGTTTTATGTTTTATTTGAATTTGTTGATTTGGCCGATGATTGGCATGGGCGATTTCATCAGCGTGAAGAAACAAGCCGATGCGAGTATGGACAGAATTCAAGAGGTGTGGGATTACAAGGAAGACATTGTGAATAAACCTGATGCAGTGGATTTGAAGGAAAATCCTACGATTGAGTTTAGGAATTTATCGTTCAAATATCCGACTTCGAAGGAGAATGTTCTGAGTGATATCAATTTTTGCGTAAAACCTGGGAAAACTTTAGGAGTTTTGGGGAAAACTGGAAGCGGCAAGACAACTTTGTTGAAGCAATTTCTGAGATTTTACGATGTGGAAGATGGCGAGATACTTCTGAATGACAGAAACTTGACCGATTATACTGTCGAATCAGTCAGAGAAAGAATGGGATATGTTCCACAAAACCACATGATTTTCTCGAAGACTATCGGCGAAAATATCAAGCTTACTAATAAGAATGCAACGGACGAAGAATTGATGGAAGCTATACGAATGAGCGATTTTGAGAAGGATTTGGATAAGCTTGTGAATGGAGCGGACACGTTGTGTGGAGAAAAGGGAATTAGTTTGTCGGGAGGTCAAAAACAAAGGATTGCGTTGTCGAGGGCGTTGATAAAAGATCCGGATATTTTGATTATGGACGACTGTATGAGCGCTGTGGACGGAACGACGGAGAAGAATATTTTGGATAATTTCAGAAAAATTCGCTCCGGCAAGACGAATATCATCGCGACTCACAGGATTAGCCAAGTGAAGGATGCAGATGAGATTATCGTGCTTGAAAATGGCAAAATAGTTGAAAGAGGTAATCACGACTCTTTGATGAAACAAGATGGTTGGTACAAGGAGCAATATTTGAGACAGACAGTGGAGAGTGCATATGAAAAAGAGTGTGACGAATAGAATTATAAAATACTCCCTAAACGAGAAGAAAAACTTGGCGATAGGGATGGTGTTTACGGTGTTGATGACTGTGTTCGAGATTATCGGGCCAATTATACTTGCGTATATCATCAACAATTTACTTACAGGAGAAAAGCTGGCATACAATATTAGAAAATTAGCGCTTGTGTTGTGCTTGTATGCTGTGGTTTTCTTCGTGGATTCGTTGTGGAAATACAATTCTACGGTGTATTTGGAGAAGACTGCGAACAAAATCGCGCGTAGAATGCAAATGGATGTGTACGATCACATTCAAAAAATGCCGATATCATTTTACGATAATTTACCAGCTGGAAAAGTTGTCAGCAGAATTACGAACGATACGAAAACTGTGAAGAGTTTCTACCAAATGGTGTTGGCACAGCTTATGGTTAGCGTAATCGTGAGTATATTCATGATTGCGATGGTGCTTATAACTGACACGAAAATAGGAATAATTGTGTGTTTGTTCTTCCCAATTATGTTTTATATTTTCAGAAAATTTCTGCAAAAATCACGCTTTGCATTTACAAATATGAGAAAATACATCAGCGAGGAGAATGCGAAAATCAACGAGACGATTGGCAATATCGAGATAATCAAGGCGTTTAATTTGGAAGATGATTTCAGCAAGGATTATGAATCTTCTGCAAAAAATGTCTACGATTACGGGTATATGGTGACGAAGGCTTACGGTACGATGAGCTACAATGTGTCTGAACTTCTTCGAAACTTTGCCAACATTACGATACTTGGACTTTACGCATACAATGTTTTGACAGGAAATACTGATGTTAAGTTGGGTAGTATGTATTTGACGATGGAATACACGACTAGGACTTTCTCGTACATCAGCAACTGCGTACAGAGAATGGGCTCGTTGGAGCAATCGTTCAGTGCAGCAGAGCATGTGTTTGAATTGTTGGACACTGAGGTTGAGGAGTTTCCAGAACGAGAAATTGGCGATATCAAGGGCGATGTTAAGTTTGAAAATGTGGATTTTTCGTATATTGAAAACGAACCTGTACTAAAAGATTTGTCGCTCGATATAAAAAGTGGAGAGAGTGTTGCATTCGTAGGATTTACTGGAAGTGGCAAGACTACGATAATCAATTTGCTTTTAGGATTTTACAAACCTCAACGAGGCGTAATCAAAATCGACGGCAAGAACTTTAACGACTACAGCGTGGATTCTATTAGAAAGAATATTTCGCTGGTGCCACAAGATCCGGTGCTTTTTATGGGAGATGTGAAGAGTAACATAAGGCTCGACAAGGATTTTACAGATGAGGAAGTCGAGAATGCGTTGAGGGATATCGGTGCGGACAGGTTGATAGATTTCAGAAATGGACTTGACGAGGAAGTCAAGGACAACGGAGCGAGTTTCTCAGCAGGTGAAAAACAACTTATAGCATTTGCGAGAAGTTACATCACCAATCCGAAGATTCTGATTTTGGACGAGGCGACGGCAAATATCGACACGCAAACGGAGTCGGTGATTCAATACGCAATCGACAAATTGAAACAAAACAGGACTACTTTTATAATTGCGCACAGATTGTCCACGATTAAAAATGTGGATTGCATTTATGTGTTGGACAAGGGCGTTATTGTGGAAAAAGGAACGCACGAAGAATTGTTGGCAAATGGCAAGATTTACACGAGAATGTATCGTGAACAAAACAAGAAGGGCTAATATGAGTGACAATAGAAAAGCAGGGATTTTGTGTCCTGTGTTCAGTTTGAGTTCTAAATATGGAATCGGAAGTTTTGGAGAGAGTGCGTATGAGTTTGTGAGGTTTTTGAAGAAATCGAAGCAGACTTATTGGCAAATATTGCCTCTGGTTCCGATAAGTTCTGACGGCAACAGCCCGTATTTGTCGCCATCAACTTTTGCTGGAAACTACATGTACATCGACATCGACAAGTTGATTGACGATGGGTTGTTGAGTGAGAGTGATGTTCGTGATTACAAATTCGAGGACGATTTTGTGGATTACGATTATGTGGCAAGGGCAAAAGATGAGATTTTACGCAAGGCTTTTGAACGTAACAAGGATTTGAAGATAATCGACACGGAAAATTTCCCTGAGAGAGAACTTGTTCATGGGTTTTGTTTGTTCAAAGCTTTGAAAAAGCATTTTAATGGCAAATCTTGGTTGGATTTTCCAGATGATATAAAATACCGCAAGGAAGAAGGCGTCGATTATTATGAAAAATTGTTGGCTGATGAGGTTGAATACAATGCATTTGTTCAGGCTTTGTTTTACAAACAGTATTTCGAATTGAAAAATTACGCGAATGATTTGGGGATAAAAATATTTGGCGATTTGCCGATTTATGTGTCGAAGGAAAGCAGCGATATGTGGCAAAACCCCGACATGTTTGTGGTGAACGAGGATTTGTCACCGAAATTGGTTGCAGGAGTTCCACCGGACAGATTTTCTGAAACTGGGCAATATTGGGGAAATCCCGTGTATGATTGGGATTATTGTGAGAAGACTGGATTTGATTGGTGGTTGAAAAGGTTGAAGCACAATTTGAAAATGTACGATGTGCTTCGTTTGGATCATTTTAGAGGATTTGAAGCTTTTTGGGCAATTGTCGCATCGGAAAGAACTGCTGAGAATGGACGATGGAGGCAGGCGAAGGGCGCGAAGTTGTTTGAGATTTTGAAGAAAGAGAACTTGATTGACAGGATAGTCGCTGAGGATTTGGGTTTGATTACTGATGATGTTATAGATTTGCGCGATAGATTTGGGTTCAAGGGAATGAAGGTGATGCAGTTTGCGTTTGATGTGAACGAGGAATCGGATTATTTGCCGCATAACGTGGGTGAGACTTCTGTGTACTACACTGGAACTCACGACAATCAAACGTTGATGGGATTTGTTAATAGCAGAAGTTCTGATGAGCTTGAATACATTAAAAATTATGTGAATTCAGATGATGTTGAAATGTCTTTGATAAAGGTAGCGTACATGACGAGTGCTAGTTTGTGTATGTGTCAGATGCAGGACTTCTTGGGTTTGGATGATGATTACAGGACGAACACGCCAAACACGTTGGGTAACTGGACTTGGAGAATGAAAAAAGAATGGCTTACGGATGAACTTGCGGAAAAAATTTCTGCGATTACGAAACTCTACAACAGGGATTAGTTGAAGTAAAATGATTATAGGTATATAATTTAATTTGCAGCAAATTATTAGGAGGAGTTATGAAGAAAGTTCTTACGATTGCAGGTTCTGATTGTTCAGGCGGAGCGGGAATTCAAGCGGATATCAAGACTATGTCGGCACACGGGGTGTATGCGATGAGCGTTATTGTTTCGGTGGTTGCTGAGAATACTTTTGAGGTGGTGTCGATTGAGGATTTGCCCGATAAGATTATAAAGGATCAGATTGATTGTATTTATAATGATATGGGAACCGACGCTGTGAAGATCGGAATGTTATCGAACAAGAGGATTATGAGTTGTGTTAGGGACAAATTATTGGAATACAAACCGGAAAACGTGGTGTTGGATCCTGTGATGTACGCGAAGCACGGCGCTTGTTTGATGCAAGAAGATGCGATTGATTTGTTGATTGAGGATTTGATTCCTTTGTGTACTTGCATAACTCCGAATATTCCAGAGGCAGAGAGAATTAGTGGTATGAAAATCGACGGTGTTGATGATATGAAAAAAGCAGCTGAGATTATTCGTAACATGGGGGCGAAATACGTTCTTGTGAAGGGCGGTCATCATGTGGGAGATGCGATTGATATTTTGTATGATGGCGAGAATTTCCACGAATTTGTGACTGAGAAGATTGACACGAAGAACACTCATGGGACTGGTTGTACGCTTTCAAGTGCGATTGCTAGTAATTTGGCGCTTGGAAAATCTATAGATGATGCTGTAAAATTGAGCAAGGAATACATTACTAATGCTATTAAGCACGATTTGCATATTGGCAAGGGAAATGGGCCGACAAATCATTTCTACAAATTTTTTGAAGGAGAGTTGAAAAATGAATAAGGAATTTAACTTAGGGTTGAACTTGGTCACGAATAAACAAACTCTCAAGGGAAGGGATTTGTCAGAGACTATTGAGATTGCGCTGAAAAATGGTGCAGATTCTGTAAGACTCAGAGAAAAAAACATGGATACAAGAAGCATTATGCGTGAGGCTTTTAAGATAAAGGAGATTACTCAAAGCATGGGCAAGCTTTTGATTGTGAATGACAGGGTTGATATTGCGAAAGCGTGTGATGTCGACGGGGTGCATTTGGGTCAAAAGGATATGCCGATAAAATATGCGAGGGAGATTCTTGGTCCTGACAAGATTATTGGGATTAGTTGTCACACGTTGGAACAAGCGTTGGAGGCTCAAGAGGCTGGTGCTGATTACATTGGTGTAGGGGCGATTTTTCCGACGTTCACTGGAGATGATTTCGTGAGGGTTTCCATCGACACGTTGAATGAAATTTCTAAGGAAATTCACATTCCAATCACTGCGATTGGTGGCATTAACAAGAACAATATTAGGATGATTTTCGACTGTAATGTGGATTCTGTGTCATTGACTTCGGCGATTTTTTCGACGGGAGATGTCGCAGCGGCAACACAAGAGTTGAAACAAAAATTCGATATTATTATGAGTAGATAACTAGGGGTGCAAGGGCACCTCTTTTTTGATGCGGTGAAAGGTAGTTTCAGGACAAGAAAATTGCTGAAGGTAGTTTCAAGACAAACTAAAGTAGAAAACCAGTTTGCACGACGTCTACACATTACAGGGACAAGAAAACACAAAAACTCGTAAACCGTTCATCTGTCTACAAAAATTGATAAATTCATCGCTTGTGAATCTAAAATCGCAAACTCGCTGATGCTCAAACAGTGCGATTTTTTAACGATTCACTTCGCTTGAATTTGATGTAATTTTTTCCGTATGATATTCTAACCGTATCGGATTGTCTATTTTTATTTCACTGATTTACATAATCTATGGACGTCTACACATTACAGGGACAAGAAAACGCAAAAACTCGTAAACCGCTCATCTGTCTACAAAAATTGATAAATTCATCGCTTGTGAATCTAAAATCGCAAACTCGCTAACGCTCAAACAGTGCGATTTTTTAACGATTCACTTTGCTTGAATTTAGAACAATTTTTTCCGAATGATTCACTTGTTTACGATGTTTTTGGTTTGTTTCAATGCAATCATAGCAAAACTACAAATCGCAGGACATTTACGTTTTACAGGGACAGGGTAAAGTAGAAAACCAGTTTGCACGAATATCTGGACTACGCAAATAAATAAATTCTAAGCTTGTGAGTCTAAAATCGCAAACTCGCTAACGCTCAGACAGTGCGATTTCTTAACGATTTACTTCGCTTGAATTTATACTTATTTTCTCCATATGATATTCTTAGCAAACTTGGTAATCTACTTTTATTTCAATGCTAGCTCCATGCCACTACATACAAACACCCATACCCACGACGTGCCGAAATTCCTTAACTTCATCCCACAACCAAATAACATCTCCACGCCCACATCCACACCCACGCCCGCACACCCGCACTCACAACCCAACACCCTCTCCACGCCCACATCTGCACTCACGCCCACACCTACGTCTGCACCACATCCTCGCCACGCCGAATCACCACAACCCAACAAATTCTCCACACCAACATCCACACTCCACGCACTCCCACGCTCACGGCTAACTCCCGACAAACGGGGCGCCTTAATACTGTTATGATATAATCTAGAGTGACAAGGGGGATTTATGAAGGGAAATTACGAGACGATTGTTCATCCGTTATCTCCTCTTTACGATGAGGATTCGAAGATTTTGATTTTGGGTTCTTTTCCGTCGGTGAAGACTAGGGAGTACGGATTTTTCTACGGTCATCCACAAAACAGGTTTTGGAGGTTGATGGAAAGGCTTTTCGATGTGGATTTGGATGTGAGTATTGAGGAGAGAAAGAGGTTTTTGTTGGAGCATAATATTGCTGTGTACGATTCGATTTATCAGTGCGATATTATCGGCTCGTCAGATTCTAGTATCAAAAACGTGGTGCCTTCTAATTTGAAGGGGATTATTGATTGTGCAAATATTAATCATGTTTTTTGCAACGGGGCTGCTTCTTTTAAGTGTTTTGAGAGATATCACGCTAAGAATTTGGGCGTGGAGGCCATGAAGCTTCCTTCGACTTCACCTGCAAATGCTAGATACAGGTTGGATGATTTGGAAAAAGAGTGGAAGGTTATTTTGGAGTATTTGTAGGAGTTTGAAATCATTTACAATAATGTATTTCTGGTGTTATAATGGTTAATGTATGGAAGAAATTGTTATAAAATTATTTTTTATTGAGGAGTACAAATGAAGAATTACACTGAATTATTAAAATCTGAATTAATTATGGCGTTGGGATGTACTGAACCTATTTCTATTGCGTTGGCAGCGGCTAAGGCTAGGGAAGTTTTGGGGGTTATTCCATCTAAAATAGAGGTTATGTGTTCAGGAAACATCATCAAAAACGTTAAGGGTGTTACTGTTCCAAACACAAACGGCATGAAGGGCGTGGAAGCTGCGACTGCTATTGGAACTGTTGCGGGAGATTCTTGTCTTGGGCTTGAGGTTTTGTCAAAGGTTACTGATGACGACATAAAGGCTGCGAAGGATTTAATCGCGAAGGACATAATAACTGTTAGCTTAAAGGAAGGCGTGGAAAATCTGGACATTGAGATCGTAGCAGATGATGACAACGGAAACACTGTGGATGTTGAGATCAAAAACAAACACACAAATATCGTTAAGGTTACTAAAAACGACGAAGTAATACATATTGACAATTGCTACACTCACACACCAGAATACGAAAATTACGACGAACTTTCTGTGAAGGATATTTTTGAATACGCAAACAATGTGGACTTGGATGAGGTTAAGGATTTGTTGGAAAAACAAATTACTTTGAATTCTGATATTTCCGATGAAGGTTTGACTGGAAAATGGGGAGTTGCAATGGGCAAGATTTTGATGGAGGAAGATGATTCTATCAGAACGAAAGCTAAGGCAAGAGCTGCAGCAGGGTCAGATGCGCGTATGAGTGGATGTTCTCTTCCAGTTGTGATTAACGCAGGAAGTGGAAACCAAGGTATAACTTGTACGATGCCTTTGGTTGTGTTTGCGAATGAAAAAAATTACGACAGGGAAACTTTGTATCGTGGGCTTTTGGTTACAAACTTGGTAGCACTTCACATTAAGAGATTTATCGGTAGACTTTCAGCGTTTTGTGGAGTTACTTCTGCGGGAGTTGCTGCGGGAGCTGGAATTTGCTACATGGAAACTAAGGATTTGGATTTGATTGAAAAAACAATCGGCAATGCTTTGATGATTGCATCGGGTATGATTTGCGACGGTGCGAAGGCATCTTGTGCTGCAAAAATCGCCACAGCTGTCGATGCGGGAATTTCCGGATATTATTTGGCGAAAAATAATAGAAACTTCGAAGCTGGAGATGGTTTGTTAAAAGACGATATCGAAGAGACTATCAGAAGCATCGGTTATGTTGCCAAGGAAGGCATGAAGGAAACAGATATTATTGTGCTTAACACGATGATTCAAAAATAAATTTGAAGGCGTTAGTGAACCTAATGCCTTTTTATTTGTTCAAACAAAAACATTTTCATATTTAACACGAATATGATTTGAATTTAACGGTAAATTATCGTAAAGATGTGGATTTAAAAGCAAGTAAATTACTTGTGATTTTATTTATAAATTCTAAGAAAACACTTGCATAATTTATTTATTGGTATTATAATTTAATTAAATAAAATATTTTGAAGGAGGATTCTTATGGGATCATTTATTAGTGCCGAAAGTACTTGGATACTTTGGGCTGTGTTGGCATCATGTGCTGCTCTTGCAATATATTTGGAACAAAAATATACATGGGCAAGTAAGGTTACAGGATGTATTTTGGCTTTGACTTTTACTTTAATTTTGTCAAATCTTAAAATTATTCCAACAGAAGCACCTGTTTACGATGCTGTTTGGGATTATGTAGTTCCTTTGGCTGTACCAATGTTGTTATTTAACGCTGATATCAAAAAAATTGGTAGAGATTCAGGAAGAGTTTTAATTATTTACTTATTAAGTGGTATTGGAACCGTTTTAGGTGGATTTATAGCATACTTTGCTTTGAAGAATGCAATTCCTGCTTTGAACGATATCGTTCCAATGTTTGTGGGTACTTATACTGGTGGTTCAGTAAACTTCGTTGCAATGAGTCAACAATACAAGGTTTCTGGAGCAACTGTATCAGCTGCATTAGTTGCGGATAACTTACTTATGGCTTTATATTTCTTCACATTGATGGCGCTTCCAACAATGTCTGTTATCAAAAAACATTACAAGATGCCTCTTGTTAACGCATTGGAAGAACAATCAGAATCTGACAAGGAAGCTAACAAAACTATGGCTGCAAAATATTGGGGAGCAAAAGAAATCTCTCTTAAAGATATTGCTTTCACAGTTGCATTATCATTTGTTATCGTAGCCATTTCTGATAAATTAGCCACTGTTTTTGGAAACTTATTTTCAGGCGAAGGCGCTGGAAGTGCAATTTTAGGTGGATTATTGGGAAATAAATACTTGTTAATGACTACATTTACTATGATAATTGCATCTGTATTTCCTAAACAAATTTCATCAATCAGAGGTAGCCAAGAAATTGGTACATTTTTGATTTATTTGTTCTTCGCAGTTATTGGTGCTCCAGCATCAATCGGACTAATTTTGAGAGAATCTCCATTGTTATTAGTATTCGCATTAATCGTTGTACTAATCAACTTAGTAGTTTCATTGATATTTGGAAAACTTTTCAAATTCAACATCGAAGAAATCATTATCGCATCAAATGCGAATGTTGGTGGACCAACTACTGCAGCAGCAATGGCTGTATCAAAAGGTTGGACAGAACTTATCGTTCCAGCACTTCTGGTAGGTACGTTAGGTTATGTAATTGGTAACTACTACGGTATTCTTTCGGGAATATTGTTACATTAATTTAGAAATTTGAACACATTCTTTGGGTTAATCTCAAAGAATGTGTTTGTTTGAACAGTAATTTGAACAAAAAGGAGAAAATATGTTAGAAAATTTAAAACCGGAAAGAGTGTTTCATTATTTTGAAGAATTGACTAAAATTCCAAGAGAATCTGGAAATGAACAAGCAGTGAGTGATTTCTTGTACAAGACTGGAAAAGATTTGGGACTTGAAACTATTCAAGACGAAAGCAACAACATTATTATCAGAAAACCAGCTCATCCTGATTATGTGGATCATTCTTCAGTTGTAATTCAAGGTCATATGGATATGGTTGCAGAAAAAGCTGACGGCGTTGACCACGACTTTTTGACAGATCCTATTCCACTAGTTGTTGACGGTGATTGGGTTAAAACAGAAGGCACTACTTTAGGTGCAGATGATGGTATCGCAAGTGCGATTGGCCTTGCGATTATGGAAGACAAGGACGCTAAGCATCCAGCGCTTGAATTGTTGGTTACTACTAATGAAGAAACTACAATGGTTGGTGCAAGAGCTTTGAAGAGGGAAAATATCAATGGCAGAAAACTTTTGAATATTGACGCCGAAGTTGAAGGAATTTTGTTGTCTGGTTGTTCAGGTGGACACAATATAATTGGTACGAAAAAGCTAAATTACGTGGACAATAAAATGAAAAACACTTTTGTGATGAACATCAACAACATGCTTGGTGGTCACTCAGGAATGGAAATTCACCAACAAAGAGGTAACTCCATCAAGTTTGCGCGTGAAGCTTTGAAGTTAATCGAAGAAAAATCACCTGTAGCACTTGTTAGCATCGAAGGTGGAACAAAACACAACGCTATTCCAAGAGATGCGAAGGTTGTATTCAGTTCTAACGAAGACGATTACGATATTGATTTTTTTGATTTGATTGCAAAATATCCATTAGATAAGGATATGAGAGTCAAGATTGAAAAATGCGATAACGCAGAAAAAGTTTTGGATGACAAAGACAAGGACGATATCTTATCTTTCATAGAAGATGTTCCTCACGGAGTTTACAGCATGATGAAAGAATACCCAGATATCGTTGAATGTTCCAACAACTTGGCGATTTTTGAAATAAAAGACGATGTATTGAAGGTTACTATTTCTCTTAGAAGTTCAAACCCAGAAACTTTCGATGCACACACTGAAGATGTGTCAAAAGTTTATGAAAAATACGGATTTGAAGTTAAGAAGGAAGATTATTACAAACCATGGGCGTTCGCAAAAGATTCTGAATTGAGAAACTTGGCGCTTGAAACTTACAAAGATTTGTTTGGAAAAGAAATGAAGGTTGAAGTAGTCCACGCTGCATTGGAACCAGCAGTATTCATCGACACTTTCCCAGACATGGAAATGATCTCAATAGGACCTACTATGAAAGACGTTCACAGTCCTAAAGAAAGACTTTCAATTGAATCTACACAAAGAACTTACGAATTTGTGAAATCACTTCTTGAAAGACTTTAGTTCTGACAAAATAAATCACAGAGAAAAACTGTGATAAACAAACCCTTATGCATAGAAATCGACGATTTTGTTGTCGTGTGCATAAGGGTTTTTGCGTCTTCCGTCGCTGTGAAATATAGATGTTTAAAGATTTTGTATTTCAGTGAAATAAAAGCAGATTATCAACTTTGTTAATTGTGCATTGAAACAAACAAAAAAGATCGTAGCTAAATGAGTCATCTGGAAAAAATTGCGCAAAATTCAATCGAAAAAATCCGTCCAAAATTTGACCGCGTAAGCGAAGCGTGCTTCAAATTTTAGGATTTTGAGATTAGAATTTTCCAATTTTTGTAAGCTAGACGAATGTGCTACGACTTTTATTGTTCCCCTTTCCATGAAAAACGTAGATGTTCAGCGAATTACTGCGTGTGCATTGAAACAAACCAAAAACATCGTAAATAAGCGAATCATTCGGAAAAAATTGTTCTAAATTCAAGCGAAGTGAATCGTTAAAAAATCGCACTGTTTGAGCGTCAGCGAGGCTCTCGATTTTAGATTCATGAGCTTAGAATTTGCTAATTTTGTAGTCTAGATATTCGTTCGTATCGGTGTCTATTTTCGTATACACTGGAACTACTTTAGATTTTACAACATAGCAAGACCGCAACTAATGTCGCGGTCATTGCTTAGGAGTATTTATTTGAAATTAGGTAGATTTATTTTAGTAAACCAACAAATCGTTGATTTTTCGAAGTCGATTGATGGCCTCAATCAATGTGTCGTCGTTTTTGGCGAAATGAAATCTCACATAATCGTTGTTATCGTCTTTGAAAAACGATGAACCAGGTACTGGTGTTACGCCGATTTTTTGTGACAATTCTACGCAGAAATCATAGTCTGATTTGCGATTGAACTTGGATATGTCGACCATCACGAAATACGTTCCTTGTGGACAGTAGAAGTCTAGTCCGATTTCTTTTAATCCGTTTAGAAAAATATCTCTTTTGTGAGTGTATTTTTCTTGTAGTTTTTCGTAGTATTCGTAACCAAAATTAAGTCCAACTATCGCTGCTTCTTGTAATGGGGCTGCTGCTCCGACTGTAAGAAAATCGTGCACTGATTTGATTGCTTGTGTGATTTCTTTGTTTGCGATTGTGTAGCCAAGTCTCCAACCTGTTATGGAGTATGTTTTGGAGAGAGATGTCGTGGTGATGGTTCTGTCTTTCATTTTTGATAATGATGCAAAATACGTGTGCACGTATGGTTTGTAGACTATGTGTTCGTACACTTCATCTGTCACGACGTAGGTGTCGTATTTTTCTGCAAAATCTGCTATTATTTGTAATTCTTCTCTGGTGAATACTTTTCCAGATGGGTTAGAGGGATTGCAGAGGATGATGGCTTTCGGATTTTGTTTGAATGCATTTTCCAATTCGTCTATGTCAAAATCAAAATTTGGAGGGTTTAATTTTACGAATATTGGACTTGCCCCCGACAAAATCGCGTCGGCTTTGTAGTTTTCATAAAATGGAGAGAATATGATAACTTTGTCACTAGGATTTGTGATTGCCATCATGCTCGCCATCATTGCCTCTGTACCACCGCATGTCACAACGACGTTTTCTTCAGGGTTAGTGGTGTTTCCTGTGAATTTTTCGTGTTTTTTTGCGATGGCTTCTCTCAAATTTTTCGCCCCACAAGTTATGGAATATTGATGTGGGCCTGTCAGAGAAATTTCTTGTAATCTGTTTAATATTTCAACTGGCGGATCAAATTCTGGGAATCCTTGCGCCAAATTGATTGAATTGTATTTGTTGGCGACAAGTGTCATTTTTCTGATGACAGATTCTGTGAAACTTGTCGCTCTATTTGATAAGTTTTTCATTTTATTGTCTTTCGTCTATAACTCTGTTTGCTTTGTGAGTTTGTCTTGGAAGATATCCGTCTTCATGGATGATGATTTCGTGAGGTTTCACACCAAGTCTAACTTTCAATTCTTTCCATATATTTTCTCTCAAAGCTTCTACATCTGTGATGTCGTCGTTTTTTTCAACTTCAACAGAGTAAGCTGTGCTGAGGTTTTTGTCGAAGATTCTGATTCTGTATTCGCCAGTGATTCCTTCGACTTGTCTGATTGCGTGTTCCACATCTGAAGGAAATACGTTCACTCCAGATACTATGAACATGTCGTCTAATCTTCCTTGTATGTAAATCCTTGTAGATGTTCTGCCACATTTGCATCTTTGTTTGTTTACATATCCGATGTCTCCAGTTCTAAATCTAATCATTGGTCTTGCTTGTTTTCTCAAAGATGTGAAGACCAATTCTCCGACTTCACCTTCTGGTAAAACTTTTCCAGTTTCAGGATCGATTACTTCAACTAAGATTTGATCCTCAGCGATGTGAAGTCCATCTTTTTGTTCACACATTGCAGCGCACGCTCCGAAAATATCGCTTAATCCGTAGAAATCATACAAATCAGCATCCCACAATTCCTCTATTTTTTCTCTTGTGGCGTTGATTGATCCGCCAGGTTCTCCTGCAACGATTATTTTCTTCAACGATAATTCTTTTGGATCATAGCCGTGTTTTTTGGCAGTTTCACCCAAATACCACGCATAAGAAGGAGTCGTCCATATTATAGTTGGTTTGTAATTTACAATTATGTTCAATAATTTTTCAGATGGAATAGTTCCTGCCCAAATACAAAGTGCGCCGACATTTTGTGCTCCGATTACATCAGGACCTCCGACAAATAACGAGAAGTTGAGTGCGTGAACATAACGGTCCCTTTTTCTCATTCCGATTTGGTAGAAAAATCTGGATTCTACGTTTTGAAATTCGTCGAGGTCTTGTTGTGTGAATGGAGAAATCGTAGGAACTCCTGTTGATCCAGAAGATGCGGAGATGAACACTACTTCGTCTTCACTTGTACATGCCATTTGTCCAAGAAAACTTCCTTTGTGTTGTGTGTCACGTTCTGTTTTCTTGTTGATAAATGGATAGTTTGCAAGTTCTTCAAGAGATGAAAATTCGTATGGATCTAACAAATTTTCGTCGAAGCTTTTTCTGTAGTATTCTGAATTTTCGTAAGCGTGAACCAATATGTTTTTCAATTCGTGTAATTGTAGTTTTTCGATTTCTTCACGGCTTAGCGTTTCCAATTCTTCTTCCCAGTATTTTGATGTTCTTAAACTTTCTAATTTTTCTTTTGTAATTTCTTTGATGTTGTTTCTAATCATGATAGCTCCTCCTAAGTTTGTTTTCGTAATTTTTGATTGTGTTTTCTTCAATTAAATCTATTTCTTCATCTGTCAAATGTTTGTATCTTCGCTGTTTTCTTATATAATCGTGAACTGTTTTTCTATTTTTGATTTCTCTTATGGAATATTTTCCGTTTTCGTATTCTTCTAATGGGAACATGCAATTGTCCACGATTTCTTTTGCCAAATCAATCGTATCGTCTGTATTTGTGCCCCAACCGACTGGACAAGGGGAGAGGACGTGAATGTATTTGGTTCCACGGATTTTGGATGCTTTCTCAACTTTGTCGATGTAATCTTGAATGTAGCCGACTGATGCAGTGGCTGCGTAAGATATGTCGTGAGCTGCGATTATATCGAAAATATTTTTCTTGTTGCGAGTGTTTCCGTGGATGTTTTTTCCTGCAGGTGTTGTAGTTGTCGATGAGCCAAATGGTGTCAAGGACGATTTTTGAATTCCTGTGTTCATGTAGGCTTCGTTGTCGTAGCAAATGTAGATTACATCGTCACCTCGGTCGATTGCAGCGGATAATGTTTGAAATCCAATGTCTGCCGTAGCACCATCTCCTGCAAATCCTACAATTTGCAAATCTTCAATCCCCAAAGCCTTCGCCCCTTCGTAAATTCCAGAAAGCATGGAGCCAGTTCCTGCGAACGTCGAAATAATCGAGTTATTCTTGAAGGCTAATTGCGGAAAATTAAATCCAACTGCCGACATGCAACCTGCTGGAAGAACTGAAATTGCTCTATCTCCGAGAACTTTCAAAGCGATTCTAACTGCAAGGGCAGCGCCACAACCGGAACATGCCTTGTGTCCGTAAAAATATTCATCTTGTGTAATTGTTCGTTTGTTTATGTTACTCATAGCACTTCGCTCCTATAAAATTAAGTTCTTCGCCATTTTGTTTAAGATTTTGGAAAATCTCTTTGATGTTATCTCGTGTGATATTTCGTCCTCCAAGTCCTCCCACGAAGTTTTGTGAATCAATGTCTGTGACTGATTTTACATTAGTGTAGACTGTTCCAAAATGTCCGAATGAAATATCTTTTTCCAAAACTCCAATTCTTTTCGTGTTTTGAAGTTCATTTCTCAATTTTTCTGTTGGAAAAGGTCTGATGTATCTTAGTTTCAAGTATCCGACTTTTTCTCCTTGTTCTCTTAATTCATCTACTACACTTCTGATTAATCCAGAGATTGATCCGATGGAAATCAAAACGTAATCTGCATCTTCAACTTTGTAGGAATCAATCACACCACCGTGGTCTCTGTTGAAAATTTTTTTGAATTTCGCTCTGGATTCTTCGATTATCTCCAACGAATCCACAACTGCTTTGTTTTCTCTGATTTTCCATTCCAAATTATCACTTGGTCCCACTGAAAATCCCAAATTTCTTGGATGATCGACATCGAATTTGTTTTCTGTTTCAAATTTCGGTAAGAATTCATCCACATCATTAGCTTCAGGAACATCAACAGGTTCGTAAGTGTGTGTGAGGTCGAATCCATCCAAGTTAATCATCACTGGAGTGGAGACTTTCTTGTGTTCAGCTATGTAATACGCTTCAATCACTGTGTCCAAAGCTTCTTGTGCATCTTCCACGTACACTTGAATCCAACCGCTATCTAATTGCGACAAGGAATCTCGTTGGTCTCCAAAAATATTCCAAGGAAGTGCAGTTGAACGATTTGCATTCACCATAACGATTGGGAATTTTCCGCCAGCAGCGTAGGGAAGACATTCCGCCATGTACAACAGTCCTTGTGAACTTGTCGCTGTGAAAGTCCTCGCCCCGATTGCACTTGCACCAATTGCACAAGATAGAGCAGAGTGTTCACTTTCAACGTGCACAAATCTAGAATCAAGCTGTTTCTGTTCTACTATTTTCGATAATTTTTCAACCACTGTAGTTTGTGGAGTGATAGGGTAGGCCGAGATTACGTTTGGTTTCGATAATCTAACGCCCTCTGCTACAGCTTCATTTCCCGATAAAAATCTTCTCATTTTATTTTCCTTTCTATCGCATTGAAATTGCAAATCTTCTGGCAAATTCCGCAACCCTTGCAAAAATCTTGGTTAATACTAACGTATGAGTCTTGCTTTTCAATCGTCCCATCTGGACAATACAAGTAGCATTCCAAGCAGTTTTTGCATTTGTCCTTGTCAACGAAATAATCAAAACTTCGGTACGAATCGTTGGTAACTGTGAGGAAACCCGCTTCGTAATAAGTTCCCAAAGGATAATCTTCTATTTTTTCAAATCCATTGAACTGTTTAAGCTCTGGTCTTTTCATTTTCATTCACCTCTTTCAAAACTTCTTCGAATAATTCTACGTTCTTGTCCACAACTGATGGCGACAAATTATCTTTGAAACTTTCTACAATGCTCTGTTTGTCAATTACATCGAATTTGGAAAACAACGCCCCAATCATTGCAGTATTTGTAATCGGCTTATGTAAAATATCCAGTGCGATTTTGGTTGCATCGACAGAAATCACATTTTTTTCTTCAAATTTTTTTGAAGAATTGATGAATACTGTGCAATCTTTAAGATTTTTTAATTCACCTACATCGAACAGCGATTCGTCGAGTATAACCAAATAATCTGGATTTTGTACTTGGGTTCTGTCTTCGATTTTTTTCGTATCTATTTTTGTAAAAGCACTCACTGGAGCGCCTCTTCTTTCAGGACCAAACGTTGGGAAAGCCAACGAGTACAAGTTGTCTTGTTTTACACATGCATTTCCAATTATTTTTGATGCAGTGAACGCTCCTTGTCCACCTCTTCCTCTAAAAGTTATTTCAATCATAATCTCCTCCTAATTTTTATAATAAAAAAAGCCCTTTCTATTATTTCTAATAGAAAGGGCGAAATATCCGCGGTACCACCTTTTTTGTGTATGTAAAAATACACCACTTCAAGCTCCATCAAGCTCTAACTCATGATAACGGAAGTCGCCGTACAGTCCTAATATCGAACTGTCCCCTCAAAGACCATGTTCACCATAACATCAATTTGCTCCTCTCACCAAATGGAGCTTCTCTGTAAAATCTATTTATGACTACTCTTCTTTTCTGTAGGTTTGATTTTTAATCATTATACATTCGTAAGAAAATATTGTCAAGCTTTTTTTGAAAAATTTATAAAATAATAACATATTACGTGCAAATTTAACAATTATCTTATAAATCTTTAAGTTCCGATTGCGCTTTGTGGCAGATGTATTCAAAAAGAATTATGGATTTGTTTTCTTTTGCGAAATTTTTCCTGAAGATAAAATAGTGGTCGCGGTTATCCTTGCAGTTTTTCGCGGTTATCCTGAAATAATCATTTTTTGTAGACACCATGTGTTCTAAAATGTCGTCTGTCAAGAATGTAAGTGGCACGTTGATGTTTGCGTATTTGTAAAAATCTTTCTCGAAAGCTATGAAATTGTCCGAAAAATAATCGAATTGAAAAGTATTTTTGTGTAATGTATTCATAATTACTCCATCAAATTAATGTTCAAAATATTGTCGAATTTTATCTCTATCATTTGACCGTCGCTTTCAAAATATATCTTGTCTTCGAAAAAATCGTAGATTGTCCCTACGTATGATTTGTTGTTTTGGATGAAGATTTCGACTGTAAAATCATTCAGAAAAGCTTGGCTTATCAGTAAAAGCAAGCTACTCGCACCCAACGATTGTACGCTTACATTTTCAGTCATCGAATGTAGTGCTGTCGTGTGCTCTGACAGGAAAAATCCCATCCATTTCGCCATTTTTCTGTCGCAATATTCCCTGGCTGATTTGTAGGGAAGATAATTTCTAATAATCATAAGTGCCGTCCATTCCACCGCAGTGGCCTCCAATTAGTTTGCTTCGTTCGATAACACGCGATCCTTCCATGAGAGATGTCGCTTTTTGAATGGAAGTGAATCCGTATTTGTCTCTGATTTCATCGATTGCAGATTCCAAATTCTTCTGCTTTTCTATTTTCTCAATGTCTTCGAAAAGTGAAAATGATATGCACGCTTCGTCCACCAAATTTTCATAACTTACGCCAAGTCTTCTCACAGATCCTCCCTGATATTTCTTGTGAAACAAATCCATAACATGAGCTGTTAGTCCTGCTGTTGATTGGGAAGGGGGGATGGTTTTTTGTGCGTGGATGGATTTTTTGTTTTCCTTGTAGGAATATCCAACATAAATCGACACCACAGTCGCTTTCTTTCTGATTCTTCTAATTCTTATAGCAACTTGTTCTGCGATTTCTTTGATAACTATTTCGATTTCACTTTTCTTGGAGTAATCTCTGGGAAGAACTTGTGAATTGCCCAGTCCCTTGGATTTTTCTTTGTAAGGTTGTGTGACTTTGGATTCATCTACGCCGTTCGCGTGAAACCATAACTGCACGCCCATAATTCCGAATTCTCGTTTCAAAATATCTGGATTGGAATTTGCGAGATCTCTCACCGAGAAAATACACAATTTATTCAGCCTTCTTTTCGTTCTTTCGCCGATTCCCCAAAAATCTGTTAAATCAGGAATGTTCCACACTTTTTGTTCTACATCTTCGTAAGACCAATTCGCCCTCATATTCACAGTTTTCTTAGCTTCGTTGTCCAGCGCAAGCTTAGCCAACAGAGGATTGGAATTACTCATTCCAACTGTAGAGTACAAACCAGTTTTGTTTCTGATTTCGTTTTGGATTCTAGAAGATATCAAATCCAATTTGTCCTTACGCGAGATTGTTGTGTCGGGAACGAAATAATTTAAACTAGTAGTCAAATCGATAAACCCATCATCGATAGAATAGGGAAGAATCTCGTCTTTCGCTGCGTAATTCATAAAAATCTTCTGGATTTTCAAATTTTCTTCAATGTACAAGGCCATTCTTGGAGGAACGATGACGGTGTTTTTCGCCCGCGTTTCGATGTAATTGATATATGAATCAGTTATTGGTAAATTCTGTCTGAGAGCTAATTGGAAGTTAAACTTCCTATCATGGATATGAAAAGGCAAATCAAAAGCCCTGCCGACATTCTTCTTTCCAAAAACTTTCTTGAAAGTGGGAGAACTTGCAAGAATTAATCCACTCGCATTGTCGGAATTACTCATAACGCAGAGAGAAGTTGTCAAGGGATTCAGATTTCTCTTGACGCATTCAACACTCGCGTAAAAACTTTTGATATCCACAAAAGCAATATCAGATTTTGGCTCCAAAGAGTAATCTATAAGTCCCATAACAACCTCCTTACTCGTCATCCAACGGACTGTAATCTTCCAAAAAAGTAGATTTTGGATTTTCAATATAGCCAATATCAGAAGGAAACTTGTTCAGCTTCACCATTTCAGATATTTTCAAATTCAACAAATTAATATCCACACCCAGCTTGTATGCCGTAGTCTTGTCGTCGGTGTACTCGCGCATAGTTTTAATCAAATCTTCATCAAAAATCAAAAGATGAGCCGCGAAAATATTCGCCTCATTTTCAAAAACATCCGTAGGATTGAACACCTTGTTCTCATGAAAAGCGTGACCATCAATGCAGTATTTCCTGTGGAGTTGGTCGTGGCCAATCTCGTGAGCCAGTACGATTTTTTTCAAACTTCCGATGTTATTCGCAATCAAAATAACCCTGTTTCGAAGAATTACCTGATACACACCAAAAAGTTTGGACGGACTATCGATATAATGAAGCTTAATTCCCAACAAATCCAAAAACTCCTCGGGATTTTAAAGTGACCCCAAAAAGTTGGACTTTGTACCAGAGACATTTAAAAATATTTGTCTCTGGTTTTTTTGTTCTAAAGATTTCCACTAGGGGAAATCGAAGCTAAGCCGCATTTAATTTTCTATATTCTACTGGTGATAAATATCCTAGTTTTTCTTTTATCCTTTCTTCATTGTAATATTTTATGAAATCTTCTATTGTTTGTTTTAAGTGTTCGTATGAATAGAATTTATTTCCGTAGTATACTTCTTGTTTTAATATTCCAAAGAAGTTTTCCATTGGAGAGTTATCTAAGCAATTTCCTTTTCTTGACATGGATTGAGTGATACCGTTAGATTCTAGTTTTGATGTGTATTGATCTATTTGGTATGCCCAGCCTTGATCTGAGTGAAATATTCTTTTTTCTTTTGTTTTGTTAGTTATTTCTATGGCTTTGTTTAAGGCTTTTAGGATTGGTTCTAGAGTTGGTTGTTTCGATATTTCATAGCTTAGTATTTCACTGTTGTACATATCTAAATATGGATTTAGATAAAGTTTCTTTATTTGGTAGGTCCCTGATTTATCTTTTTCAAAATACTTGAATTCTGTTGTGTTAGTTGTTATTTGTGTATATGGTTTTTCTACTTTAAAGTTTCTTTTTATTTTGTTGTCTGCTACTTTCCCTACTTGTCCTTTGTAGGATGAGTATTTTCTTGATTTTCTTGAAAAACTTTTTACTTGAAGTTTTAGATTTTGAACTAATCTTTGTACTTTCTTTTTGTTTATTTTTAGTCCTAATCTTTTTAACATCGCAGTTATTCTTCTGTATCCATAGTTTGGATTTTCTTTTCTAATTTTGAGTATTTTGTTTTCTATTTCCATATCTTTATTTGGGCTATTTATGCGTTTTTGCCAATACATATATGTTGATTTTGGAAGATTGAAGTATTTTAACAAGTCTTTTAATTTGTATTTATTTCTTAAAATCCCGATTGTTTCAGTAATTGTCTTATTTCTGCATCTGTCATTTGAGACAATTCTATCTTTTTTTTAATTGCATCATTTTCTAATTGAAGCCAATAGTTTTTTTCTTCTAATTTCTTTATTTTTTCTTTTAATTGTGCCTGTGTTAATGAATTATCTTCTAAATTAGTTAATTTTTCTGATGAATCTACTTTGATATCTTTTGATTTATTTGTTGACTTTGGCATTTTTGAAGGTCTTCCTCTCTTTTTGGGTTTTAGTCCTTCTATTCCTTGTTTTCTAAAGTCATTTACCCATCTTGTTATTATCGCTGGATTGCTTATCTTTAATTCGTTTGCAAGGCTTTGATAGGACATTTCTCCTGTTAAGTACAAGTTTACTACATTCAACTTGAATTCCAAAGGGTATTTGGTATTTTTTCTTTTTACTTTTAGTCCTTCTATGCCTTGAGATTTGTATGCGCATACCCATCTTCTTATCATGCTTTTATCCGGTATACAATATTTATTTACTAAATTTTGATATGAACTGTTAGATTCTAAATATTCTTTTACTATTTTCGTTTTGAATTCTGTGCTATATTTTGCCATTAAAAAACTGACCTCCTTAAGTTAGTTTTTAGGTCTAACTTTTGGGGGTCAGTTCATTTCTGGTGTGGTATTTTTCAACCAAATTATTTACCTTATCGTATATCCATCTATTGTACATAAACTACCTTTTATTCTTGTGTTTTCCGTATTTTTTATTCTCCAACTTGGCTTCGTAATAGGCTTCAGCAATCGCGTTGAAAAGTTTGTCCTTGTCCTCTTCTGGAAGAGAACCACCAGCGAAAAGCCTCGACAAATTATCCACCAAATTCTCAGCATCCTTCTTACCAGAATACCCGAATTTTTTAGCAGAATCCAGCACGAAATTATCCTCGACAGTCAACAAAAAATTGATGTCGACATTGAAAAATTCCGCAATTTTCTTGTACATATCTTGCGTGCGTGGGCGAGTGCCCTTCGTTTCGTAGTTGCTTATAGTCTTCAAAGTCACGCCAAGCTTGTCTGCAAGTTCCGTCTGCGTAAGACCTCTGTCTTCTCTGAGTTGTTTTAATTTAGCACCAAAGCTCATTGATTTCCTCCATAAATGAAATTAGAAGTTCAAATACAAAATATGAACTTTAACTACTAATATTATAATTTAAACTTCCAATCACGTCAAATTTTTGTGGGATTTGAAAATGAAACTCAATAGATGTATAATATAAATGTAAAAAAGTTGACATTGAAACTAAAAAGGTAGTGATCAAATGAAAATTTTTAATAAAATAAAGAAAAATTTTGAAGAATTTTTGAAAAAATTGGGCAACGAAAATAAAAATACTTTTGGAGAAGAAAGATTGGACTGTTGCACAATGAACAAAAAAGACAAATAGAACATCACGAATCGGATTTGATAATTCAAGTCCGATTTTTATATGTGAATAAATGAATAATTGAATTTCATAAATTAAATTATGCACAATTAGAACTAAAGGGATCAAACTTTTGCTTTATTTTTTGCAGAGATAAAATAGTGTAATTCTGAATAATAATTTTTTTGGTATAATAATGATTAAGAAGATAGGATGAATATATGAAATTATTACTGAATCTTATATCTAACGAGAAATTTATTAACAAAAGGAGATTATTATGGAAAGGACTATTCACGTAAAGGAAAAAGGAAGAGACTGTTACAATTAAGTGGATAATAGAATAAATATGAATCATACAAAAGAAGTAACGAAAAAAATATATATGTTATCTGGTTTAGGATGTGATACATCAAACGTAAATGAGCTTGAAATTGAATTAAATAAATTCAGTTATACTATTGAATATATCAATTTACCTGGACAATTTTCTAATATAGATGTGAAGGTAGAAAACGAAGAAGATTTTGAAAAATGGATAGAAACTCAGATACCGAAAAATTCTATAGTTATTGGATATTCACTAGGTGCAGATTTATTGGTTAGAAATATTGAAAGGATAAAACCAGATAAACTAATTATTTTAGATGGCGCAATAATTACGAATGATTTCACGAAAACAACAGTTGAAAAAGAAGTTGAATTTAGTAGAAGGTATATAAAAGAAAATAGTCTTGAGATGAATGCTGACACAATTTCTAATTTACTTTATATAAAGTTCAAAGAAGATAAGGATATTTTTGATATGGATATAAAAGTAAAGACGCTGTTGTTATTAGCCGATACACCAGATGATTTATATGAATATAAGAAAAACAAGATAGAGAAAAATAATAATCAAGAAAATATAAAATCATTATTTATCCCAAATACATCACACAATTTTCACACTGAAAAGCCAGTTGAAATAGCCGAATGTATTGATAAATTTTTAAATGAATAAATCAAAAAAACCAGAGAATCATTCTCTGGTTTTGTTTATTTAAAACAACAAATGTGCGATTGGGACTACGATCAAAAGTGAGATTATTGTTCGTTCGATAAAAATGACGAATAATTCGAACAAATTAACTGGGATTGATGAAGCGAGGATTAGTCCACCGACTTCTGATAGATAGATCAATTGTGTTACGGAGATTGTCGCTACTATGAACTTGGTCATTTGTGATTGAATTGTGCTTGCAGCGATGATGGATGGTGTGAACATGTCGCTGAATCCTACAATCATTGTCTTAGAGGCTTCCAAACTTTCTGGAACTTTCAGAAAATTCAACAGTGGCAAGAAAGGCTTGCCCAAGATTTCAAAAACTTGCGTGTTGTTTGCAAGTACAAGTGATGCTGTTCCGATTATCATAACAATCGGCATTACTGAAAACCACATTCCAAATGCGTTTTCGATTCCGTTTTTCAAAAATTCTCCGATTCCTTTGTGAGACTCTGCACGTTTGATTGCCAAATCTAGTCCGTATTGTACCGATGAAGAATAATTCTCTGCAATATCTTCGTTATCATGATTAGAGTCTACAACGTAGTCGTCTTTTTTGAGTGATAATGGTGGAATTCTTGGGACTATAATCGCACAGACAATTCCAACTAAGCAGACCAAAAGGTAGTACACTCCGAAATAGTCGACCATGTCAACTTGGGATAAAACGATAAGGCTGAATGTGATGGAAACTGCAGAGAAATTCGTAGAAATAATTGCAGCTTCTTTTGCAGAATAATATCCAGATTCGTATTGGTTTGAAGTCAGCATGACACCCAATGTTCCATCTCCAATCCAACTTGTGATGCAATCTACTGCGGCACGTCCAGGAATCAAAAATACTGGGCGCATTATTTTTGTGAAAATCGCACCGATAAATTCCAAAAGTCCGAAATCTAATAAAAGTGGAAGAAGCATGCTTGCTATTACGAAAATAATTACAAGTGATGTCAACAAATCGTTGAGTATAAATGTCGCAGATTCATCGGCAACTATCATATCGAAAAACGGCCCAAGGTTAAGCTTGTCCTTTAACACAACCATCCACACGACTATAAATCCTAGAATTCTAAGTACTAGCCAGACAGGCGTTACAGAAAATGTTTGATCTAAAAGTTTGTTTTTCTTGATGAATTTTACATTGAAACTTGCCAAAACACTCATTACAAAAGATATCGTAATTATTATTGTGCAAAGTGCTGGCAGATAATCGCCGATGGTTTTGGCTATAAAATCAGCGAAAATTTTGACAATTATAGTCCATTCGCCATCGAATTTTACGGGAATCATGAAGATAATTATCCCGATAATCGATGGAATCAGAAAATTCAGTAGTGATTTTTTGTTGGTTTTCATATTATCTCCTCGCTTTAAAATATTTCAACTAGTATAACACTTATGAAAATATGATGCAAGAAAATAACAAATAAAATTAATTAGGAGAAGCAAGAAATCATATGGCACGAAGAATTAGAAAAATCCTCTAGCACGAATATCTAATCTACAAAATCTCCAACAAAAAAAGGCTACCGATATAGTAGCCCGTAAATTATTCTTCAGTATCTTCTTCATCATCATTTGATTGATTTTCTTCAGCCATTGTTTCCATTTCTTCTTTCAAAACTTTGTTGTCCAAGTTAGAATCTTCAATCATGGATTTTACTTTTCGTTCATCTTTTTTACTGTAATGTTGATCGTCGTCATATTTCTTTTCCAATAAATCCAAGATTTTGAATCTTCTTTTGGATTCTTTTTTGATTTTTTGGAAATCTCTAATGTATGCGTAAATCAAGAATATTATCAAAATTATTCCGGCGTAACCAATTATAGGGTATGTGATGCTGATAAGTTTTCTGAATCCTAAAAAGCTTAGGAAAAATCCTATCGTTACAAATCCAATCAAATACATTTTGTATTTTGTAGGATTGTCCTTGGAAGCTCTTTTAGCTAACGAATAATACAAGCCGATAGCTGTGTTGAAAATCATTCCAAATATTACAAAACTCATTATCAAACCTAAAACTGGATTGATTTCTTCGATTAGAGTTTGTGTTGGAAGATCTGCATCTTTTAATATATCGACTCTCATGAATAGTACAACTGCCAAAAGAGCTGTTACTGTTCCTGTGATAAATCCTCCCAACAATCCACTAATTTTGGCCTCTTCTGATAAAACGTGATTGCCACCGATTGCAAACGCCGTACTTAAACCAACCATCATACACAATGAAAAATAGTTCACTACAGAAAGCCAAGGATTGCCGAAATTTTTCGGAATAGTTCTTGCAATTGGATCTAATTGGTCAAAACTTCCGTCAAATTTTATAATTGTATAGACCGATGCGATTAAAATTAACGCAACGATAATTGGCGTGAATGCTCCGATAATTCTTGTAACTTTTTCAAAATCCATCATTCCCACGAAAATTACAAGTAGTGCGCAAATCAAAGACCCTATCCATGGAGCTAGTCCGAATTGTTGGTTGAGATTGGATCCTGCACCTGATAGCATTACGAATCCGATTATAAATCCTGTCAAAATAAGTAAAATGTCGAAAATTCTAGTGAATTTTTTGGATGCTATCTCGTCCAAAACATCGCTGTGTTCATCTGCAAAATAATACGAACCCAACTCTAAAATAATCGCTCCAATAAATGTATGCAACAACAAAACAAATAGCGCAGTCCACAAACCAGATTTGCCATAAGCTGTGAAATATTGCAAGATTTCTTGTCCACTTGCAAGGCCAGCGCCAGTTAGCACTGCGACGTATGCAAGGGATGTGCTTAATATTTTCTTTTTCATAGTTCTCTCCTTCTTTTGTAAAATTATATAATAAAATTTAAAAATAGCCAAGATGTAATTATATAACAAATTTTACAAAAAGCAAATTAGCGAATTGAACAATATGGTATAATATTCATGAAAAGAGGTGCTATATGTTTAAAGTTAAAAATTTTGAAGATAATGATGATGTCATAATCAAAGAACAAAATGGAGCGTTTAAAGTTGTAGAATACAAGAGGGATTTGTCGGTTGATTACGAACAAGCACAAAGCTCTTACTTTGCATCTGAAATGAATGTCAGAAGAAGACAATTGGTGTGTGATGTTTCCAAATCAAACATAACTGTGCAAGCAGGTGCTATGCAATGGATGCTAGGAAATGTCAGCTCAACTACTGGAATAAAAGGAGCTGGAGATTTCTTCAAAAAAGCTTTGCGTGGTTCTGTAACGGGTGAAGGTGCCATAAAACCAGAATACACAGGAGACGGGCTTTTGGTGTTGGAACCGACATACAAGCACATTTTATTGTTGGATGCAGATGATTGGAACAACGAAATCATAATAGAAGATGGATTGTTCTTGGCTTGTGATTCTGAATTGGAACACAAAGCTATTATGCAATCTAATATTTCATCGGCTGTTGCAGGTGGCGAAGGTCTATTCAACTTAGGATTACATGGAACGGGAATTGTCGCGTTGGAATCTTATGTACCAAGAGAAGAATTGATTGAAATAACGCTTGAAAATGACGTGTTGAAGATAGATGGAAATATGGCGATTGCTTGGAGTGGCTCATTGAATTTTACAGTTGAAAGAGCTGGAAAATCATTGATAGGTTCTGCGACAAGCGGCGAAGGACTTGTGAATGTGTACAGAGGAACTGGAAAAGTTCTAATGGCACCAGTTTTGGAATAAAATGGTGAGTATTTAATAGCAAACCGTTAATGCTAAGAATATCATACGGAATAAATTGTTTTGATTTCAAATCGAAAAAATCCGTCAAAATCGCATTTGCGTAAGCGTTAGCGTGCTTACGATTTTAGGATTTTGAGATTATGAAATCTTCAATTTGTGTAGTCTAGATATTCGTGCATTAAGGTTTGTTATTTACTTTGTATAGAAAAAATCGTGAAAGTTTGCAAAAATTTTCGCGTTTTTTTATTCGGACAAAACGAATATGGTATAATAAAGAAAAGTATATTCAAAGTAATGTAAAGAACATCTTGGGAGGCACTACTATGAATAAATTGAGAAACAAATTATACAAATACGAATTTAGGACGATTATTGTGGGTGTAATTCTATTTATTATGGAATTGAAACTTAGAATGAGTTATCCGAAACTTGTAAGCGTTTTGATATCACCGTTATCAAGCATTTTCATCTATGCTTCTATAGCTATTGTGTTGATGTTGATGGTTTTGGAGATGTTGGCAGCGATTAAAAATAGAGATTTCGATATTTTGTTTTTCATTTTAATCATTTTAGCGGGACTTTATTTGATGTATCGTATTATTTAAAATTTGGAGGATATTATGGGTATATTTGATAAATTAAAAAGCGTTTTTTCTTCAGAAGAAAAGGAAACTAACAGTCAAGCTCACAAAAATGATTGGTATGTTTTTGAATGGAGTGTAAAGGACACTGGAGAAATCTTCTACGTTGGTTATGGTTATGGTGAGGATTCTAAGTCTTTCGGATTTGAAAGTTATCACGGAGAAAGAATCAAGGAAAAATTAGATGTGGAATCGAAAATCATCAAGGACAACTTGGAAGAAGATGAAGCTCGCGATTTGCAACAAGAAGAATTGAAGAGAGTGTTGAAAGAAACTGACAATGTGATTATCAATCGTGTGACTCCTAATATGATTACTAGAAAATCGGGATTGTTAAAGTCAGAAACTACACCAAACTATAGATTTGAACAAGCACCGGTGTTATATGTTGCTGAATATGAACAACATTATTTGGATATGGATTATGATGATTTCGAAAAAGTTGACTTGGATAATTTGAAGTCTGTGTACTTAGTTGAAAAGGGCGTTGATGATGAAATTATCGCGAACATTTACAAGGATGATTTGGATAAATATTTGAACCAAACAAAATCTTTGTTGGAACACGAAAACATTAAAATCGTCGATGACCAATTTGCAAATGATGTAACTGCTTGGATTTACATTGGAGATGATTCCATTGCAAAGGTTAAGGAATACGAAGATAAAGCCCAAGAAAAACTTTCTAAGAAAATTCCTGTATATCACATGATGGATGTGTTGAAGAAATTAAAAGAAAAGAACAAGGATAACTTGGATGAGATTTTCAATAAAATCAAGACTACAAAAGAAGTTGTAATTCACCCACACAACAGTAGGGTTGCTGTGTTTGATATCAAAAATTTGGACGATCCAGCGAAGGGTGCGAAGGAAGGTTTGAGATATTGGAACGAAGGAGAAAAATTCAGAAAGGATTCTCACTTCCAATCTGCAATCAAAAATTACGACACTGCTCGTGAAAACGGATTGTGTACTCCTGCACTTTACAGCTCTTATGCCAGTGTGTACAGAAGCATGAAGGATTACGACAACGAAATTGATATTTTGCAAGAAGGTATCAAGAGATTGTCCGATCAAGATAACGTGTCTGAATCCCACATCAATTCTATGAAAGAAAGATTAGAAAAAGCAAAGGAACTTTTATTAAAAGAATAATTTGAACGAATTTCCCAATTTGAGAAATCAAGTTGGGGAATTTTTTACCCTTAAGCGTTATATGATATAATATACAAAGGTGGTAAAATGAAAGACGCTCTCGGAAGAAAGATAGATTATTTGAGAATTTCGGTGACTGACAAGTGCAATTTGAGATGCAAATATTGCATGCCAGAAGAAGGAATCACGCATTTGAATCACGACGAAATTCTAACTATAGATGAAACTTTGAAAATCGTAGAAGTTTTCAAAGATTTGGGAATAAAAAAAGTGCGTTTAACTGGAGGAGAACCTCTTGTTAGAAACGGAATATTGGATTTGGTAAAAGGCATCAAGGACATGGGAATTGAAGAAATCTGCATGACTACCAACGCCATCAAATTGTACGACATGGCTGACGATTTAAAGGAAAGTGGCGTGGACAGATTCAATATTTCGCTGGATACTTTGGATGCGGATAAATTTCGTGACATAACGCGTGGTGGAGATTTGAAAAAGGTACTGAAATCCATCGAAAAATTAAAACAAATGGATATGAAACCAATTAAAATCAACACCGTTGTGATGAGACATTTCAACTACGATGAGATAGAAGATTTTGTGAAATTCGCAGAGAATGGTGTGATTGTAAGATTTATCGAACTGATGCCAATTGGTGAAGCGATTGGAAAATCTGATGATTACGTGTCAAACGAAGAAATTATCAAAAAAATCGGCAATCTTCAAAAAATTGACACCGATTCAAAAAAATCGAAGGTTGCAGAATATTACACCAATCCAAATGGTGTGATTGTGGGATTTATCAATCCGATTTCTCACAAATTCTGCTCAGAATGTAACAGAGTTAGGTTGGATTGCAAGGGCAATTTGCTGATGTGTTTGCATTCTAATAAGTCGATTAATTTGAAAGATTGTATTCGAAATGATGAGGATATACGACAAATTATTACACAAGAAATATACAATAAACCAGAAAGACATTATCTCGAAGAAGGTAACTTCAACAAAAGGGATATGAATACTATAGGAGGTTAATGTGGATTTAACTCATTTTAACGAAGATGGTTTGCCAAGAATGGTGGATGTATCTGAAAAGGAAACTACTAAAAGAGTTGCTGTGGCTCATAGTAGGATTTATATGAAAAAAGAAACTATGCAAAAAATCACAGAAAAATCCATCAAAAAAGGCGACGTTTTGAGTGTCGCACAAACTGCTGCGATTATGGCTGCGAAGAAAACATCGGAAATTATTCCAATGTGTCACAATATTTTCATCACAGGTGTTGATGTTAAATTCGAATTAGCAGATGATTTTATAGATATTTTCGTCCAATCAAACACCGAATCAAAAACAGGAATTGAGATGGAAAGTTTGACGGCTGCAAGTGTGGCGGCTCTTACGATTTACGATATGTGCAAGGCTATTGACCGTTCAATGCGAATTACAAATGTTGAGTTACTTCACAAAGAAGGCGGTAAAAGCGGCGTTTACAACAGAAGTGTCGACAGTGATGAGGCGGTTGTAATCGATGTGAATATCAGTGAGAAAAAAGGCGCTGTGAAAACTCCTGTAGAATTTGCAGAACTTAGAGTGGATCACGGATTGGCTGGAGATGCACACGCTGGAAATTGGCACAGACAAGTGTCGCTTTTGGCAGAAGAATCCATCAATAAAATGCGAGAAATGGGTCTTGATTTGAAAGACGGAGATTTCGCTGAAAATATTACAACGAGAAACATTGAACTATTTACACTTCCTGTCGGTCAAGTGTTGACGATTGGAGAATGTGTTCTAGAAGTTACACAAATCGGAAAAGAATGTCACAAAGGTTGTGCGATAAAACAAAAAGTCGGCAATTGTATTATGCCAACGGAAGGAATTTTCTGCAAAGTTTTAAAGGGCGGAATTATTAAGAAAAACGACAAAATCAAGCTTGTAGAATTAAATTAAAAGTTTGTGTTATAATATATTCGGAGTCTGGGGGTGCTTTACGCTGAGATCTTTTTAGAAACCCTTATACCTGCTCATGATAATGCATGCGAAGGGAAGAACTTAGAATGTTTTTTGCGGATACATGGGTTATGTATCCGTTATTTTTTTCCAGTCTCCAAATCAACATAGGAGGTATTTATGGAATATACAACTCAATTAGATGCTGCAAAAAAGAAAATCATTACAAAAGAAATGAAAAGAGTAGCGGAAAAAGAAAATATAGACGTAGAAATTCTTAGAGAAAAAGTTGAAAAAGGATATGTGGTTATTCCTGCAAACAAAAACCACAAATCATTGGATGCTCACGGTGTTGGTGAAGGTTTGAAGACTAAAATCAACGTGAACTTGGGAATTTCAAAAGATTGCTACAACATTGAAAAGGAAATGGAAAAAGTTAGAGTGGCAATCGACATGGACGCAGAAGCGATAATGGATTTGTCAAATTACGGAAAGACTAGACAGTTCAGAGAAGAGCTTATAGACTATTCTCCTGCAATGATTGGAAGTGTTCCGATGTACGATTGCGTTGGAATGTTAGATAAAGAATTGAAGGATATCACTGAAGAAGAATTCTTACAAGTTGTGGAACAACACGCAAAAGACGGTGTGGATTTCATTACAATTCACGTTGGACTTACAAGAGATATCGCTGAACATTTGAAAACAACAGACAGAATTACAAAAATCGTATCACGTGGTGGATCATTATTATTCGCGTGGATGATTGCTAATAACAAGGAAAACCCACTTGTAACAAGATACGACGATGTACTTGAAATCTGCGAAAAATACGACGTCACACTTAGCTTGGGAGATGCTTTAAGACCGGGTTGCATCAATGATGCGACAGATGATTTGCAAATTCAAGAGCTAATCAATTTATCCAGAATGGCAAAAAGAGCCTACGAAAAAAATGTCCAAGTAATGATTGAAGGACCAGGCCACGTTCCAATCGACCAAATCGAAGCGAACATGAAAATCGAAAAAACAATCTGCAACAATGCACCATTCTACGTGTTGGGACCTTTGGTTACAGACATTGCACCGGGATACGACCACATCACATCAGCAATTGGTGGTGCAATCGCAGCAAGTACTGGAGCTGATTTCTTGTGCTATGTAACTCCGGCAGAACATTTGAGACTTCCTAACTTGGAAGATATGAAAGAAGGAATCATCGCTACTAAGATTGCAGCCCATGCTGGAGATATCGCAAAGAAAATCCCTGGAGCAAAAGAAAGAGACGACGAAATGAGCAGAGCCCGATTCAACTTGGATTGGGAAAAAATGTTCGAACTTGCAATTGACAGCGAAAAACCAAAAAAATACAGAAAAGAATCTCAACCAATCGAAGAAGATAGCTGCACAATGTGCGGCAAAATGTGTTCAATGAGAACTGTGAAGAAAGTATTGAACGGGGAAGATGTCAATTTAATTTAGAAAAAATTGATTTAGATAATTTTATGAATTCAACCATCAAGAATATCTTGGTGGTTGTTTTAAATTTGAACGAAATAAAAAAATATTCGAGAAAATCATTGACAATGGTTATTGTTAAGCGTATAATTCTAATAGTATTAGGTAAAAAGGTGATATTATGAATGAAAAATTAGCAAAAGAAGTTATAAGATGCGTGCACAGTATTGGAAAACACCATCCTCACAAACAAATCAACGATTCTGTCAGAGGAGAAAAAATGGCTTTGGGATTTATCAAATCGGAAGGCGGCTCGACTTATCCCAAAGATATTGAGCTTGCTATGGGAATTTCCAGCGCGAGAGTTGCAGCTATTATTAAAAAACTGGAACAACGCGAACTTGTAACAAGAACTGGAGATAAAATCGACAGAAGAAAAACTTTGGTAAGTTTAACTGAAAAAGGAGAAAAAGTCGCCCGAGAAACTGAGGACAAGATAATGTATGCTCTTGGTCAAATGTTTGATGTTTTGGGAGAAGAAGATTCTGAAAATTTCGTCAGAATAATCGACAAACTTATTAAAAATCTGCCAAGGATTAGTAAAGACTGCGAAGAAAAATTTAAAGAAATGGATGATAGTTTTGATAAAAATAATTAGATATTTGAATAAAAAACAATGGATGCAGATACTTTTGAGTTTTGTGTTTATCGTTACTCAAGTGTATTTGGATTTGAAAATTCCGGATTATATGTCGAAAATCACGATGTATGTAGAAAGTCCAGGTCACAGTGTAAGTGATATTATCGGCGAAGGAAAATGGATGCTATTGTGTGCATTCGGATCTTTGATTTCAGCAATTATCGTAGGATATTTAGCGTCGAAGGTATCGGCGTCATTCTCCAAAGATTTGAGGTCTAAAATATTTTCGAAGGTGGAAAGTTTTTCCATGAAAGAAATCAACGAATTTTCCACAGCAAGTTTGATAACTAGATCTACGAATGATATTACTCAAATTCAAATGGTAATAGTGATAGGATTACAAATTTTAATTAAAGCTCCAATAATGGCTGTGTGGGCTATCACGAAAATCTACAACAAGGGATTTGAATGGACAATGGCAACGGCTGTCACTGTGTTGATTTTAATAGTTTTTGTGGCTATTCTTATGATTTTGGTTATGCCGAAATTCAGAATAATGCAAACTTTAACAGATAATATCAACAGGATTTTGCGTGAAAACTTGACAGGACTTGCAGTTATAAGAGCGTATAATTCTGAAGAATTTAGAGAAGGAAAGTTTGAAGAAGCAAATGTTGAATTGACAAATACTCAACTGTTCACAAGTCGTGCAATGAGTACGATGTTTCCTGCGATTAATTTGGGGATGTCTGTTCTAACTCTTGTGATTTATTTTATAGGAGCAGGACTCATCAATGCTGCGAATATGATGGACAAATACGTTTTGTTCTCAAACATGGTTGTGTTCAGTTCGTATGCAATGCAAGTTATCTTGTCATTTATGATGATGAGTATGATATTCATAATGATTCCAAGAGCGAAAATCTCTGCCAATCGTATCAACGAAGTGTTGGATACAGAGCTTTCTATAAAAGATGGAGATGTTGATAGCTCAAATGAAGATTACGAATATGAAATTGAGTTTGACAATGTATCATTCAAATACACAGATTCTGAGCAATATATTTTAAAGGATATTGATTTTAGGGTGAAAAAAGGAGAAAAGGTAGCTATAATAGGTTCCACAGGCTCTGGTAAAAGCACTATCTTGAATTTGCTTTTGAGATTTTATGATGCAACTGAAGGCGTTGTGAAAATTCAAGGAATCGACATTAGAAAGTATAAGCTTAAATTTTTGTACGAAAAAATAGGAGCCGTTTTCCAAAAATCATTCTTATTCAAAGGAAATGTAAAATCGAACATTTCATTTTCAGAAGATGGTATGGATAATAAAAAAGTAGAACAAGCGGCAGATACTTCACAATCTATAGAGTTTATCGACAAATTTGACGAAAAATTTAATCACGAAATCGCACAATTAGGTAAGAATGTTTCTGGGGGACAAAAACAGAGATTGTCCATAGCTAGAGCAATCTACAAAAAGCCAGATATTTTTCTGTTTGACGACAGTTTCTCGGCACTTGATTTCAAAACAGATAGCGAACTTAGACATCAATTGAGAGAAAAAAGCCCATACGCTACAACTATTATTGTCGCTCAAAGGGTTGGTTCGATAATGGATTCAGATCAAATAATCGTACTTGAAAACGGAGAAATAGCAGGAATAGGTAAACACAAAGATTTATTGAAAAATTGTGAAGTGTACAAGGAAATAGCCTACTCGCAATTAACAGAGGAGGAATTAAATGCCTAGACAAACTGTAAATGAAAAACCGAAAAAATTCAAAAAAACATTAAAAGAAATGGTAAGGTATTTGAAGCCTTATTTTCCATTGATATTGATAGCAGTTGTGGCAAGCGTAATAGCGACAATTTTGCAAATAATTGGACCTGATAAATTAAAACTAATCACAGATGAAATCACAAAAGGACTTCCTAAAATTGTCAAAGGAAAACCCGTTGTAACTGCGATTGACATGGATAGCGTAAAATCAATATCGTTGATGCTGTTGATATTTTATCTATCTTCACTTGTGTTGAATTTGTTGCAAAGATTTATCATGGCAGATGTTACACAAAAAATCTCCAAATCATTCAGAGAAGAGATAGCAAAAAAAATCAATAGATTGCCATTTAGCTATTTTGACAACACAACTTTTGGAGACATTCTAAGTAGAGTAACAAATGACGTAGACACAATCAGCCAAAGCTTGAACCAGTCTGTTGGAGCATTGTTAACAAGTATCGTAATGCTTATTGGAACTGTAGTGATGATGATTTATAATTCGGGAATCTTGACGATAACGACGATTTTGTCATCGCTTGTGGGATTTGTGTTCATTACAATAATAATGAAAAAATCACAAAAATATTTCAAAGAACAACAACAAAACTTGGGTGATATCAACGGCCAAATCGAAGAAGTATACACTGGTCACAACGTCATCAAAGCTTACAACGCAGGAGCAAGAGCCGTAGGTGAATTCGAACAAACAAACACGAAACTTTACACTAGTGCATGGAAATCACAATTTTTGTCAGGACTTATGATGCCAATCATGCAATTTGCCGGAAACTTTTCATACGTAATGGTCTGCATAGTCGGAGGAGCATTGGCAATCAACGGCAAAATATCATTCGGAGTTATCGTAGCTTTTATGATTTACGTTAGACTATTTACAAATCCTTTGGCAGATATCGCACAAAGCTTCAACACTTTGCAAAGAGCTGCAGCAGCAGGAGAAAGAGTGTTCGAATTTTTGAATGAAGATGAATTAGAAGAAGAAAACGTCACAGAAAAATTAGAAAAAGCAAAAGGCGAAGTTGAATTCAAAAATGTTAGGTTTGGATATAATCCAGACAAAATCATCATCAAAGATTTCAGCGTAAAAGTAAATCCAGGAGAAAAAATCGCGATCGTTGGTCCAACTGGAGCCGGTAAGACTACGATTGTAAATCTATTAATGAGATTTTACGAAATAAACGACGGACAAATATTGATAGACGGAATTGATACGAAAAACTTATCCAGAGAGAATTTGAGAGACCAATTCTGTATGGTACTTCAAGATTCGTGGGTATTCGAAGCAAGTGTCAGAGAAAACATAACATTCGGAGAAAAAGATATAACTGACGCAGAATTGATAGACGTGTGCAAACGCGTAAACTTGGATCACTTTATCAGAACACTTCCAAATGGATATGACACTATTTTAAACGACAAACAATCATTGTCTCAAGGACAACTTCAACTACTCACAATCGCACGTGCAATGGTAAGTCACGCGCCAATGTTGATACTAGATGAAGCCACAAGCTCCGTGGATACAAGAACTGAAATAATCGTTCAAGATGCAATGGATGAACTTGCAAAAGGAAGAACATCATTTGTAATCGCACACAGATTGTCCACAATCAAAAACGCAGATTTGATACTTGTAATGAAAGATGGAGACATCATAGAAAAAGGAAAACACGACGAATTATTGGCACGAGACGGATTCTACGCACAATTATACAACGCGCAATTTGAAAGAAAATAGCGGTAAATTAAAATAGAGATTGGGAACAGGGAGTCCCAATCTTTTTTTATCTATATTCAAAATTTTTAATAGTGCCTTTAAAATAGACCAAATCATTTTCTGGATAATTCCATACTGCTTCTAAAATTGTTGGTAATTTAATTCCATTTTCGTAAATTTTATACTGGCCACATCTAGCAGTCCATGGTATGTGTTCTATAGAACCATCGGATTTTACAACTGCGCGGTCTTTTGTATAGAATTGAATCATTTCAAACTTATCATTAAAAGTAAAAATACCACTAGCGCTATTTCCATTATAATTTATAGTGGCTCTAATGTTATAAAGATCGATTTCTTCAAAAACTATATTATTTTCCAAAAGAGATGTTGGAATAAATAAAGCTTCTGCTAAATAAGTGCATAACGATGCTTTATCCATTTCAAGTCCTTTTTCGTTGAAAAGGGTAATATTCTTTGCGATAATTCCTGTCATTCTACCTTTAGCATTCATAAAACCATCATAACCTTCAAAAGGTATCCCGTAGAGAGAGCTATCAATAAATGCAATTCTCGATGGATTCTTGGCAAAATTATACTGGTTGTAGTCTATTTTTAACTTTGGCTTTTTTGTATCCTGAATAAAATCAGCGTTCTCGAAGAAAATATTCATATATGACATTTTACTCTTGCCGATAAATCCACTATTTTTGACAAAATTTTTAATTGCAGTTGGATATTTTTCAAAATCGTCATTAGAAATTAAACCATTTTCGATTGATGATTTTTCAATTAATGATTTCAAATCGTGATTAAATGTCGATTTAAGAGGAGAATATGACAAGTTAAAATAGACGATTAAAACTCCTACTAAAGAAATAATAATGCCTATTATGATCATTAACGGTTTATAAAATATATTCATTAGTGCTGTCTCCATATTTTTCAACTTCTTGTAGTCCGGATTCCAACTTATTTAGTAAAACAAAAAAGCTCTGAATATCTGAGTCACTAAAATCTCTAAATAAAAGATTTAATGTATTCAAATGAGAATTATTCATAGTCTCGAAATACTTGTAACATTTATCTGTAAGAACTATTTGCACCGAATTGTTATTTCCTCTTAAAAAATTTATATAACCTTTATTCTTTAGAGGCTGAGCAAGCTTTTTAATATTTTGTCTAGAGCAACCCATCAATTTTCCTATTTGCGTTAAGCTTTTTTTTTCATTTGTAGACGAAGAAATCGCGAGCATTAACCATTGCTTCATTGTTATATCTGTTTGTATTTTTTCGCAAGCGGTTTTTAAACGATTAGAAATAATAAAAATATTAGCAAATATAAACTGCTGTTTTTCAAGTGTTTCCATTGGCATAAATCCTCCTTGGTTCATGTAGTAACTAGTTACTACAATATTAACAAAAGTCATTATAGATGTCAATTATTAAAATTAAAAAAGAAACAAATTTTTAAACTTACAATAAAGTTTTTACTTACTGGGATATTCTAAAATAAAATTTGATATAATAAAAAGATAAAGAGGTGATTAAATGAAACTTGAAATAATAGACATGATAGATGACGGAAGATGTGTCGCAAAATACGAAGGAAAAACAGTGTTCGTGGATGTAGGAAGCGTAGGAGAAATAATCGAAGCAAAGAAAATAAAAGAAAAAAAGAATTTGATATTCGCTACAAAAACAAAAACAATACAACAATCACCTCATAAACAAGAACCGCTTTGCCCACATTTCTACGAATGTGACGGATGCAGCATGCAAGACATTACATATGAAAAAGAATTGGAAATCAAAAAAAATTCCGTACTCAATAAATTGCAACGAATCGCGAAACTAGATATAAAAGATGTCGACATACTCACAAACGCGGAGTATTATTACAGAAACAAAGTAGATTTGAAAGTGGAAAATGGAAAACTTGGATATTACAGCAGAAAAACACACAACCTAACACAAATATCCACTTGTAAAATCGCATCAAAAGCAATAAATGAAATGATAAATTGGTTGGAAAATCAGGATTTGAATGGAATTTCGGAAATCAAAATCAGATCCAATTACAACGACGAAATCCAAATCTCCATGGATTATTTATCAGATGAAATTCTAGAAAATTTAAAATCTGTAGAAAGCATCGTAGAAATTTATACGAAAAATAAAAACTTTGATTTGATTTATAGGAAGAAACAATTTGTGGATAAAATTGGAGACTTATCATTCATAATAAGCCCCAAATCATTCTTCCAAGTAAATAAATATAACACAAGTTTACTCTATGACACAGCAAAACAAATGATGAATGCAAAAGCAAATGACAGAATATTGGACCTTTACTGCGGCATAGGAACAACAACAATGTACATTGGAAATGGCAACAACACAATAGGAGTCGAAGTAGTAAAAGATGCAGTAAAAGATGCCAACCAAAACAAAAAACTGAACAATCTTCAAAGCATTCAGTTTATTGAAGAAAAATCAGAAAACGTCGTAGGAAAACTCACAAAAGAGCACTTCGATATAATACTCGCCGACCCACCACGAAAAGGAATGGACGAAAAAGTCATAGACGCAATAATTAAATCCACCGCAAAAAAACTCGTCTACATCTCCTGTGACCCAGCAACACTATCCAGAGATTTGAAGATGTTAACAGAAAACGGATTTGGAGTTAGAGATGTCAAATTGGTCGATATGTTCGCGAAGACAATGCATGTGGAGACGGTAGCTCTGTTGTCCAAACTAAATACAGAACATCATTTAGATATAGAAATAGGGGAAGATGAATTATCTGAAATTGACTTTTCAAAAGACGCAACTTATGGAGAAATTAAAAAGTATGTGTTAGATAAATACGGACTAAAAGTTTCAAGCCTATATATTGCACAAATAAAAAGGAAACATGGTCTAATAGAGAGAGAAAATTATAATTTTAGTAAGAAAGAAAATCAAAGAGTGCCAAATTGCCCAGAAGAAAAAGAAAAAGCAATCGAAGATGCTTTAGAGCATTTTGGAATGATTTAAATAATATCTAAGATTAAAATTTTTAAAATTAAGACTTAAAAACTTTAAGATTAAAAAGATATGTACTTCTTATATAACCTAAGAAGATTAATTGAAAATCAGGGGAACGATGATGGTAAAATAAAAAATTTTAACAACTAAAGAAGAATTAGGCATTATTGCCAAAGAGGTTTTTATGAAGTTAAAAATACTGAAAAAGACTTGTTAGAATTGAAAATTTTAGATCATTGTGCAGGTTCAGGGGTATTTTTAGTTGATAGTTACCGACGTATAGTAGAAGAAAACTTAAATGGAAAAATGTATTGTGATGATGATAATTTACTTAAATCTCTTTTAACTGATAATATTTATGGTATAGATATTAATGAGGAAGCAATTGATGTTACAATATTTTCTCTTTATTTAACTGTTTTAGACTACAAAGATCCAAAATCATTATCAACTTTTACTTTACCGAATTTAAAAGGAAAAAATTTATTTGTTAGTGATTTTTTTGATGAAGAGAAACTTAGATGGTTAAGCCACATTAACTTTGATTTTGTTATTGGTAATCCACCTTGGGGTAATGTAAAAACAGGTCTTCATTTAGAATATTGTAAAAAAAATGGATACTTTGACAAACAACAAAATAATGAGATTTGTAGAAGTTTTGTTTTCAGAGCTAAAGACTTTTGTAAAGAGCATACTGTTTGTTGTTTTATTTTACATTCTAAATTATTGTATAACCAAAAGAAACCTTCAAAAAGATTCAGGAAATTTTTGCTAAATAAAACTAAAATTCATAGCATAATTGAAATGTCTTCGGTAAGAAAATTAGTTTTTGAAAATGCCGATGCACCCGCAGTAATAATTTCTTTTAGTTACTCAGAAGAAAACAACTTAGACAATATTATAAATTATACATCTATAAAGCCAAATATCTTCTTCAAGCTATTTAATGTTATTGTCATTGAAAGATATGATATAAAGTATGTAGCACAGAATATGCTTATGAGATTTGATTGGGCTTGGAAAACTATTGTATATGGGTTTTCAACTGATTTGACTCTGATTATGAAACTTAAGAATCGTTTTTGTACAATTTCAAATGCTATCGAAAAACAAGAACCTCCTATTATTATGGGGGCAGGAGTAGAATATCAAGATGGTGATAAACAAGACGCTTCTCATTTACTAAACAAAAGGCTTCTTGATTCGTATAAAGGAGTAGACCACTTCTTTGTGAACTCAAATAAAACTACATTGTTTTCGAAATCTAAAGTACATCGTCCTAGGGAAAAAGCGTTGTTCTCTCCTCCTTATGTATTAACTCCAACTGGAGTGAACTGCAATAATTATAAATTACGAGCAGCTTTTAGTGATGAAACATTTGTTTGTAAAAAGACCATGTATATTATTAAAGGAAGCGAGGAGCAAAGACCATTCTTTATGAACTTGGTAGGATTGCTAAACTCATCATTTTATTCTTATTTGAATCTAATGCTTGGAACTTCAATAGGAATAGAACGAGAGCAGCGATTTATGGGGGAAATATTAGAATTTCCTTATATTTTTTCTGAAGATATTGCACATAAAACAGAGCACATTCAGAGTGAAAAAAAGAAAGATGAATTTCTGTGCTTATCAGATTTAGATTCTGAAATCGAAAACCTGGATAATTTAGTATTACAGGAGTTTGGATTGAAAGATAATAAATTTATTGACTATGCAATAAAAATCCAGATACCGGAACTTACGAATAAAGACATTGAGAATATTTACAGAAAGGTATCTGCCGAGGAATTAGTTGATTATAGTGAATGTTTCAAAAAACAATTTACTGCTATCTATAAACGTGTAGAAAAACATATTGAAATTAAATTGTATCATAATGTATTAAACAGATTTTCTATATTTGAGCTGGCCGTTTTAGACGGAAAATCTGATACCACTATTGATTTGGTCGACAATATTGATGATGATAAAGTACTTTTATCAAGATTTTGTGTGTTTTCTCACAATGATAAGTTTCATCAAATTAGAGATGTCATCCACTTTTCTGATAACTCATTTTTTATCATAAAGCCTAATTTTTATAAGTACTGGCATCCTGCAATTGCGGAACTCGATCTTTCCGATGTTATGGAACAAATAATGGAATCGGGAGGTGATGAATGATGGGAGGTTTTAAGCAAAAGTCAATAAATGAAGATTTTCAAAATGGTTTTTATTCTAATATTATTGAAATCATTGAAAAATGTTGTAGCTTAATGAAGCAAAATTGTATTTCTTTAGGGCATAAAATTGATAATAATGAGGTAAAAATACAAAACCATCTATTTCATTATTATTTGGATAATAATTTTACTTTAACTCAACTAGGTTGTGGAAACTTTCCTGTATCATTCCAAATAGAAACACCAGAATCATTTGATGAAAACACAGACACATTTATAGGAAGATGTGATATTAAAGTGACATCAAATAATTATTGGATAAATAAAAACAAAAAAGACTATTTTATTATTGAATGTAAACGAGTTGATGGCAGTAAAAGTCTTAATAAAAAATATATTAATGAAGGTGTCAGTCGTTTTGTTGAGGAGCCTCCTAAATATCCGTCACATCACAATAAGAATATTATGTTCGGATTTGTTGTGAAAAGCATTGATATTTATAATAATTCGATTAAAATTTCTAAAATAAATAGAGAAAAGTTTGGAGAAATATGTCAAGGAAATTTGATTATGGTAAAAGAAAATACAAATGAAGGGTTGCATGAATATATAAGCAACTATAATTTATCGAGAAGCTCATTACAATTGCTTCATATCTTTTTTGATTTTTCATCTATAATAAAGTAGTCTTGATTAAAGATTAAATTTGTGAATTAAAATAATTAATAAATAAATTGAGTGAATTTGTTTTATGTTCTATATAAATACATACAAGAAGGTGAAGAGTGGATAGGTTTGTCTGCTCTTTTTCATGGTAGGGTCAAAAAAATGTATCCAATACTTGACACAAGGGTGGGATAAAAAATATCCTATGTGCATAAGCTCTTGGAAAAACAACTGAGCAGAACTATCGACATATTTCAAATATCCAGAAGGAATAAGAAAGCTAATATATACAACTAATGCCATAGAAAACTTCAATAGGCAACTAAGAAAAGTAACCAAAAATAAAACCATATTTCCAAATGATTATACTTTACAAAAAAGTTTGTATTTAGCAATGGTAGATGCATCAAGCAAATGGACCAATAGAATACGTGGCTGGGATCAAATTTTATCCCAATTATCAATATTTTTTGAAGGGAGGTTTTAAAAATCGAAATAGATAAATAAGTATAATCAGCTGCAAATTTTCATGGAAATTTGACAGTTTATTAAAGTTGTGTAAAATTAAGACAAACTCCATTCCTAAAGGAATGGACTAACATCAATACATAAAAAATGTATTGACCCTTACCCTTTTATCAGGATTTAGGTTGATACACAAAATTATTTACAGACCCTTTCATCAGTTTTTTCACTCTTAGTTATATAATCTATTGCCAAATTTAGAGTTGATTTTATAGGATGTATTTTTTATAATTGCCATACTAGTCACCAGAACTTTCTTTCGATTTATTAAGAAGTAGGGAATGGATCTGCCATATTTCTCTTGATAATTTTTCTATCTGTTTATTCATTGATTCAATTTCATTTTTGTAAATAACACCAGTTGTATTAGTAGCTTTTGCAATCTGGTTTATATTATTTGTTGCATTTGAAAGTAGCCATTGTAGGTTTCTAAATGGTTCTAAATCTACAACATAAATCTCTTTTTCCAATACACATTTTCTAAGAAAGTGGGACATAGTTTTGCAATTTGCAAGTTTCATTTTCTTTTCAAAAATTTCCTTTTCTTCATCTGTTAAATATATTTTTAGTTGATTATTTCTTTTTCTATTATCCATAGTATATCTCCTTATCATAAATTATTGGGGTCTTAGGGTTCTCCCTAACAAGGTAAAATTGATAAAAAAAGAAGCAGTCCATAAAGGTTCTGCTTCATCAATTTTTCGTAAGTGGGTACTCACTTACTGTGCTTGCTATTAAAGTTATAAGCGTTAAGCGTTTATTCAGTTCTATTAATTATACCGCACTTATAGAAGCTAATAAACAACATAGAATAGATTTCAAGGAATATTTCAATATTAACCATATATTCTAAAAATGACAATTGTTTATTCTGCTAATCAGTAATGGAATCAGCTAAGTTGTATAAATCTAAAATAGTTGTTTTAGACAATGTGTGTCATGATTGTATGGTTGATCTAGAAAGGAGATTAGTAGCAGACCTAACAAGACAATTTATAGAGAATTAAATAAAATGTTATCATAAAAAAATATATTTGATAGTGATTATTGACTTCGTTAGTTTCTTTATGCTAAAATATAGTAAACAGTGTTATCTTAAGTTGGGAGGTGAAACTTACTGAGAAACAAAGATGTTACAATAAAGAAAATATTAAAAAGTGCAAAAAGCGAGTTTACAGAACATGGATTCGAAGAGGCTTCTATTCGTACTATTGCTAGAAACGCAGGAATTACACCTGGTGCAATATATAAACATTTTAAGTCTAAAGAAGAAATTTTTAAGGTACTTGTAAGTCCTACACTTAATCACTTATACAGAAGAAGTAAAGAATTGACAAATCAAGCGATTGAAGAAATTAAAGTAAATGGTTTACAAGCTTTTGGAGAAAAATCTGATGATAGTAATAGGGAATTATTGGAATTTATTTACCAAAACGATCCTATAGTTAATCTTCTGTTTAACTGTTCTCAGGGTACGGAATTTGAATCAATTCGTCATGATTTAGTGAATCTCGAAGTGCAGGGTGCTAAGAAATTAATTGAGGTTCTTAAAGAAAAAAAAATAGAAGTAAATGATTTGAATGATGATGAACTTCATGTTCTTTATACAATGGCATGTACGCCTTTATTTGAGGTAATCACACATAGGTATCCATATAATGAAGCCTTAAATTTTATCGATATGATGGAGGCAGCAATGAATTTTGGTTGGAGGAGGATTATTAAATGAAAACATAATATAAAATTAAAAAATAATATATTTTGAAATCGGGTTAATCCCGATTTTCTGCGTTTTATGGAAAGTAAACAAAAATAAGAAAAATTTACCAGTAAAGATTATTTTGAATCAATCATATTGCAACTGGTAAATAAATATAAAAATTTAAATGGAGGTATTCAAATGAATGAAACAAAATTAAAAACAAAAGATTTAGTTAACATCGGCATTTTTTCAGTGATATACATGGCGTTATCAATGGCGGTAATGTTTATTCCTGTGTTTTCTCCGATACTTTGGTTATTATGGCCAGCAATGACAGGCATAATATGTAATTTTATTTACATGTTGCTGGTCTCTAAGGTGCCAAAACCAGGAACGGCTTTACTTTTGATAGCAATTACAGGGATTATATATTTTGCTATAGGAGAATGCACTTTTACGATTGTCATAACTTGCGTTATTGCAGGGGTTTTAGCAGAAATTACTAGAAAAATTTTGGGATATAAAAGTCAAAAAAGCGTAATAGTATCTTCAGGATTGATTTGCATTGGGTTGATTGGCTCACCATTGCCTATGTGGTTGTTCCAAGAATCTTATATGAAATCTATTATTAAAATGGGAATGAGTCCAGAATATGTAAATAAATTACAAACTTTAATTTCAATTCCAACACTTATCGGGATGATCATTACTGCATTTATTGGAGGAGTCATTGGTGCATATATAGGTAAAGCAATGTTCAAAAAACGTTTTGAGAAAGCTGGAATTATGTAAATGGAGGGTATTGTAAGAGGCATTATAAAGCTAAATCCACTAACTGAAATCATTTTTTTGATTTCAGTTAGTATTATTAGCTTTGCAAATAATAGCTTAAAATTAGATTTTTTTATTCTTTTAATGGTTGCTATTATAGCGTTATTTATGGGACTTGTTAAAATATCTTTAAAGGCATTATCTATGTTTGTATTATTACAGGGATTGAAATATTTTGTTTTGCCGATTCTACCAGATGTCATATCAGCACATTTTGGATTATTGGTGATTCATGCTCCTAAGTTAATACCGATTTTTTTAGTTGGTCAAATTCTTGTAAAAACTAATCCTATACGAAATATTATGTATGCCTTAAAAATGATGCATTTTCCAAAAAGCCTAATTATTTCTCTAGCAATAGGCATCAGATATTTTCCATCTTTAAGAGAAGAAAAAATATTAATCTCAGATGCAATAAAAATAAGAGGCGTGACTGGATTTAAAAAGATACAATTAGGACTAATATCTTTAATAGTTACAGCTTCTAATACCGCAGATGAATTAGCTCAGGCTATTACAGTAAGAGGGATAGAAAATCCTGCAAGAAAGACTTTTATGGATGATGCAGGATTTAACATTTGGGATCTAATAATTATTCTATTATGTATTCTGATATTCTTTAATGTAAAGTTCAAGTTATTTTTATAAGAGGTACGAAACATGATTAATATAAATGAAGCTTCATATTCCTATAAGAGAAGCTTAGAAGACCAGTTAAAGAAAATTTCAATAAAGATTAATCAAGGAGAAGTTATCTTATTATGCGGAAAATCTGGTTCTGGGAAAACAACTATAACAAAATTAATCAATGGATTGATTCCTCATTTTTTAGAGGGAAATTTATTAGGAAATATTTTTATAAATGGGATAAACACAAAACAAATGAAGATATATGAAATTTCTGAAAAAGTGGGAACAATTTTTCAAAATCCCAAAACACAGTTTTTTAATTTAGATTCAGATAGTGAACTAACATTTGGATTAGAAAATTTAGGTGAAAACCCTGATAAAATAAAAAGACAAGTTTTTAAAGTAGTACGTGATTTAGGAATTGAAAGATTAAAAAATAGAAATGTTTTTATGATGTCAGGTGGAGAAAAGCAATTACTTGCTATTGCATCTATTTATGCTACCAATCCAGATGTATATGTGTTTGATGAACCTTCTGCAAATATTGATGAGTATGGCATTGAAAGAATAAGAGAGATGCTTATAAATCTTAAAGCTCAGGGCAAGACAATTATTATTTCTGAACATAGACTCTATTATTTAATGGATTTAATTGATAGAGCTATTTATTTACAAGACGGAAAAATAAAATATGTTTTTTCAAATGTGGAATTTTCTTCAATTAGTGATGACTCACGAAAGAAACTAGGACTTAGAACTTTTGTAAGAAAGAAAAATGATGATTTTGCAAATCCTGTCACATTTTGTGAATCTGATGACTTTGTAGTTTCAAATTTAGAATATGAAAATAAGAAACAAAAAATTTTAGATAAGATAAATATTTCCGGAAACAAGGGAGATATTATTGCAATAACAGGTAAAAATGGTCAAGGAAAAACAACATTAATGAGAATTTTGTGTGGACTGTTGAAAGAAAACGAAGGAAAAATAAGCTTTAAAGGAAGTCCCATAAAATATAAAAAACGAAGAGAACTTTGTTATATGGTTATGCAAGATGTAATTCACCAGTTTTTTTCTGAATCTGTAAGAGATGAATTTAGTTTATTTGATTCTAAAATAGATGAAAAGCAAATAGATAATATTCTAGAAAAATTAGATCTTAAAAAATTAGATAATCGTCATCCTATGTGCTTATCAGGAGGTCAAATGCAGAGACTTTCTGTAGCATTGGGGATGTTAATTGATAGAGAAATTATTATTTTGGACGAACCAACGAGAGGACTTGATTATACAAATATGCTCGAAATAAGCAAAGTCATTAAAGAATTTTCAAATAATAAAATTATATTTATTGTTACGCATGATAATGAATTGATTGATAGTACATGTAATAAAATGTTGGAGATTTGCGATGGCAGAATAAAAAGATTTTATGAAAGAAGGTAAAAGATGGATATCTTAAAGGGACATAAAAGCAAGATTTTCGCAGCTGTATTCATTGCGATAATAGGAGTAGGATTTGGTGTAATACCTTATTTTTCTGTAGCAGCCATTATTAATAACTTGGTTGCAAAAAATACAAATTTAAATAATTATTATCCATATATTATTGCTGTATTTCTGGGATTTATGGCAAGTATATTATTTCATGAAATATCTACTATTATTTCTCATAATCTTGCTTACAGGATTATTGAAGATAAAAGAAAGTTATTAGCTGACAAATTAAGTAAAATTTCTATGGGAGAAGTTGAAAGAAAAAGCAGTGGACAGTGGTCTCAATTTATGGTGGAAACACTTGATAAAATGGAAAAACCGATTGCTCATGTGATTCCAGAAGTTATTGCTAATATATTCATTCCTATAGTATTGGTCATAACAATTTTTATAATGGACTGGAGAATAGGAATTGCAAATTTACTTACAATTCCATTGGGATTATTGTTTTCAATGTTAATGATGCGAGGTTATGAAGAAAAATCTAAAAGATACCAAGAAGCAGCTAAAGCTATGAATACGACAATGGTTGAATATGTAAATGGTATTAAAGTTATAAAAGCATTTAATAAATCAGCATCATCATTTGGGAAATTTAGAAAGACTGTTGAAGAAAATAAGAACGCAATGCTTGATTGGTACTTGAGTGTTTGTTTTTCAATGACAGCAACTATGGAAACTATCCCGTCAACTATGGTATTCGTTTTACCAGCTTCCTTGTATTTCTTTATGAAGGGTAGTGTTGAAGTAGGGACTCTTATCATGTGTATATTGCTATCATATGCTTCATATAAACCATTAATAAAAGCTATGAGTCATATGGAAACAATAGCAAATATAAAAGTTGTATTTGAAGAAATAAAAAAAATAATGGAAATTCCTAACTTAAAAAGAGGAGAAGAAGTAAGAGATATAAAATCTTATGATGTAGAGTTTAAAGATGTTACATTTGCATATGAAGAGTCAAAGAATGTATTAAATAATATTTCGTTTAAAGCAAATGAAAATGAGTTAACTGCAATTGTAGGAAATTCAGGTGGTGGAAAGTCTACTATTACAAAACTAATCGCAGGATTTTGGAATGTTTCTAATGGAGAAATTTTAATTGGAAAAACAAATTTGAACGAATTGCCATTAAAACAGAATATGGAGCTTGTTAGCTATGTGTCGCAAGAAAACTTTCTTTTTAATAAAACAATATTAGAAAATTTAAAGATGGCGAAGGAAGATGCGAGTATGGATGAAATTGAAGAGGCTTGTGAAAAAGCGAGTTGCTATAATTTTATAAAGGGACTACCAAATGGATATGAAACTATTGTAGGGAAGGGAGGAGCAAATCTTTCTGGAGGAGAAAAGCAAAGAATTGCAATAGCTAGGTGTTTTTTAAAGAATAGTCCTATTGTACTACTTGATGAAGCAACAGCATATTCTGATCCTGACAATGAATCAGTTATTCAACAGTCTATTGATAAGTTAATTAAAGATAAAACAGTGATTATGGTAGCTCACAGGTTATCTACAATTGTAAATGCAAATAAAATAATTGTGGTGGATAATGGAGAAATAATTGAAGAAGGCACTCATAAACAATTACTAGAGTTAAATGGGAGATACAAAAAAATGTGGGATGTATATACAGAATCTAAAGAAATCGAGGTGATATAAAGTGAGAGAATTGATAAAAACTTTATATGAGGTGTCAGGGTCATATTCAAATAAAATAACAAAAATGCTTATTTTTGATGTATTTAAGGGAGTATTTGAAGGAGTTTCTTTAGGTGCAATTCTATTATGTTTGACCAAAATTTGTGAAAATATATTCACGAACCAAAGCATTTTAATAAAAGATGTGTATACTGTTTTTATTATTGCAGCTATAAGTGTGGTGGGAAAAATTATATTTGGATATCTGGCTGATAAAAACAAATATATTGCTTCGTACAATTTAGGAGCAGAAAATAGATTATATATTGGTGATCGTTTAAAAAATGTAAACATGGGATATTTCAGCACAAATTCTTTAGGGAATATAGCAGGAGCATTGTCAACTGTTATAGGTGAACTTGAAACAATAGGAGTTTTTATTATTGAACAAATGCTTGTAGGAACAATACAGACACTAATTATGGTTATTTTCATACTACCTTATGATTTTGCAACAGCTATAATTATATTGTTGACTTTGATTGTTGGAACCTTAGTAAACTTATTCACACAAAAAAGCACAGATCAACTAACAGAGAGATTGTTAGGACTTAAATTGGATTTAAGTGAAAAAATGCTTGAGTATGTAAATGGGATAGGAATAACTAAAGCATTTGGAAAAGATCAAAATACAGTTAAGGAACTAAACGAAAGTATTACAAAAAGTCGCAAAGGTTTCCTTGCTGTAGAAAAAATTTTAGTTCCAACACAGTTTTTATTCTTGTTAGTATTTAAACTTGGTATTTGTGTGATAATTTTTAGTTCTATAATAAGATATTTATCAGGGGATATTGAAGTTACTAAAGCTATTATATTAATTGTTATGAGTTTTGTTGTTTTTTCTGGATTTGAATTAGCAGGAAGTATGCAGAGTATTAAGGGTGTTGCCGTACGAAATCTTAATACTGTTATAAATTTAAGAAATTTGCCTGTAATTGAAGAAGGTGAAATGACAGAAGTAGATAAAGCAGAAATATCAATGAATAATATTTCATTTTCTTATGGAAAAGAAAATCTTTTCAATAATTTAAGTATGCTTGTTCCAGATGGAAAAACTACTGCTCTTGTTGGATTTTCAGGAAGTGGTAAAACAACACTTTGCAATTTAATGGCGAGGTTTTGGGATGTAAATTCTGGCGAAGTAAAAGTTGGAAATCTAAATATTAAACAGTACAAGTATGATGAATTGCTTTCAAATTTTAGCTTTGTTTTTCAAGACGTGTATCTTTTTGATGATACCATAAAAAACAATATTAAGTTTGGTAATCCAAATGCAACAGATGAAGAAATGATAGATATTGCCAAAAAAGCTCAGTGCCATGATTTTATTATGAAATTGCCACAAGCTTATGAAACGGTTTTGCAAGAAGGGGGGTCAAATCTATCGGGTGGTGAGCGTCAACGAATTTCTATTGCAAGAGCCATGTTAAAACCGAGTAGGTTTGTAGTTCTTGATGAGGCAACTTCGAGCGTAGATCCAGAAAATGAAAAAGAATTATTGATTGCTTTGAAAAACTTATTAAAAGGCAAAACCGTTATTGTAATTGCACACAAGCTTTCTACTGTAAAAAATGCAGATCAGATAGTTGTTTTAAAAGATGGTGTTATAAAACAAGTAGGAACACATAGTGAACTTGCATCTAAACATGGAATATATAAGGATTTTATTGAAATCAGAAAACAATCTGAAAAGTGGAAGATTTAAAAATGGGTTCATTTGAAACAAAATTAAAAAGATAATTAATAATTAGTTTAAGAACGGTTTTAAAAGAATGGAGGTAAAATATGCAAAAAAATATAATTAAGATAAACTTACCTTTTTTCTTTGGTTTAAGCTGTTTACAAGTTAGATAACTCAGTTAAAAAATTAAATATAATTCTTATCAGAGAGAGTTTCTTTTATTTTAGAGGATTTATGCCTAATAGCATAAGTCCTCATTTTTTTATGCTCAAATTAATCATTGAAACTCAAAAATACTATAAAAAATAAAAACTTTGGTTGCCAAAGAGGGCAAATTTCACTTTATAAAGTGAGGGGTATTTTGTCATCTTTTTATAAAAATCCAAATACTTTGAAGTGTGAAGATTCTTGAAATTGATTATGTGAGATTAGCATATTTCAAATTTAATTCACTTACAAAGGTAAAAAAATAACTTACATAGGAGGTTAAAATGCAAGCAATAAAGATTTATAGTATGAGAGTTGCTATGTTATGTAGACTTTATGATCTTAAATTAATTAATGATATGGAATATACAAAAATTAAGAACAGGTTAGAAAATGATTATAAGAAGATGGATAGAAAGTAATTGTTCTTGTGATATAATAACACTGTAGAAAGATACAAAATGGGAAGGAGGTAAAATGAATACTAAAGTAAAAGTAATAAAAGCTTCAAATACAGGAGCAAGAAATAGAAATGCACTACATTTAGATTTAAAACGTGTTGCAGCATATTGTAGAGTAAGCACAGATAGTAAAGACCAACTTGAATCATATAAATCGCAAGTTGATTATTATACAAATCTAATAAAAAATAATAAAAACTGGATTTTAGCTGGTATATACGCAGATGAAGCAACTACAGGAACAACTGCTACTAAAAGAGCAGACTTCATGAGACTGATTAGTGATTGTCAAAATGGAGATATAGACATGATAATTACTAAATCTATATCAAGATTTGCTAGAAATACATTAGATACCTTAAAGTATGTAAGACTATTAAAGGAAAACAATGTTGGTGTAGTATTTGAAGAAGAAAATATAGATACTTTGACAATGGATGGAGAGCTATTATTAACAATATTAAGTTCAGTAGCTCAACAAGAAGTAGAAAATACCTCAGCCCATGTTAAAAAAGGACTGAAAATGAAAATGGAAAAGGGGGAGCTTATTGGTTTTCAAGGTTGTCTTGGCTACGACTATGACCCTATAACAAAAAGTATCTCTATAAATGAAGAAGAAGCCAAAATTGTCAGATATATCTTTAAAAGATATTTAGAAGGCAATGGTGGTTCGGTCATTGGTAGGGAACTAGAAGAACAAGGATATCTCACCCCTAGAGGTAAAACAAAATGGTCAGACACTACAGTGTTAGGAGTAATTAAAAATGAAAAGTATATTGGCGATATACTAATGGGAAAAACTTTTACAGTTGATCCCATAACAAAAAGAAGACTAGCAAACTTTGGTGAATCTGATAAATATCACATCGAAAATCATCACGAGCCAATTATATCAAAAGAAGACTTTGAAAAGGCACAAGAGATTAGACTCAGGAGAGCACAAAATAGAAACACCATTGCTAACAAGGATAGGAAGAGAGAAAAACTATCAAGACAATACGCTTTTTCAAGTATGCTGGAATGTGGATTTTGTGGAGAGATACTTTCAAGAAGAACTTGGCACACCAGTTCCATTTACAAAAAAATTAACTGGCAATGTGTAAAGTCAACAAAAAAAGGTAAAAAATATTGTCCTCATTCAAAGGGGATACAAGAAGCAGCGATAGAAAAAGCTTTTGTTGAAAGCTACAGACAATTATGCCAAACAGATTCAACAGTAATAGATGACTTTTTAAAAATTGTAGAAGAAGAAATAAATGATAATACTTTAGTCAAAGATTTGAAAAAGATAGAAAACCAATTAAATAGAATCATTGGTCAAGAAAGAAAGTTAGTTAATCTTCATTTAGAAGATAGTATAGATGAAGAAGTTTATGCTAAAAAGTATAAAAAACTTACAAAACAAAAAGAAGAATTACTTGATGAAAAGAAAACACTAGAACTAACGATAAAAGATGAAAACTCTATTAAAGAAAGACTAAAGCAATTTAAAAAAGTCTTAGAAAATAAAGAAATTATAGAGGAATTTAACAGAACAGTATTTGAAAGTATAGTGGATAAAGTCGTGGTTGGAAGAATTGACAAAGACGGAACAGTCCACCCATATGACCTGACATTCTACTTCAAAACAGGAGTTAAAGATAGTCAAAATTCTAATAAATTCAAAGATAAAAGAAAAAATGCCAAAGACAATGACATTGATAAATTGTGCTCCTACAAAAATGACGAGGATGAAAAATTATGTTACCAAGCAAAAGACAACGCACGTTGAAGCCCTAACCCTGCTTTCACGCGATTAACACAGTTAATCGATGTGAAACAGCGGTAGGTGCCATGCCAAGAATCTCCAAGAGAAGTGTCTGTTGAAGAGCTTCGATTGGCAATATTCGACGGCGGAGGCTCTAGTATTGATGACAAGAATAAATTAGAGTTTGTGGAGGACTAGATTGAATATAAAAGTAAAAGAAATTGAGAATAAACTAGAAAAGGAATTTGTATCGAGAGAAGTATTGTATGATCTTCAAGAATGATTTGGAATGCCAGAAAGTACAGAAGAATATATTCAAGATTCACAGGAAAAGCCTTTTCTTGCTTGTTATATTAATGATAAACTTGTTGGGTTTATTGTGTTAAACGCAACCAGCAAGGATTGTGCAGAGATTTTTGTGATGGGTATAAAAAGGAAATTCCATAGAATGGGAGTTGGCTCGGTACTTAACAAAGCATACGAAGCTATGGCAAGTAAGATGGGTTACACATACTCACAGGTAAAAACTGTTCAGATGGGACACTACAAAGAATATGATATTACAAATCATTTTTATATCGCGATGGGATATAAAGAATTGGAATGTTTTCCAACTTTATGGGATGAGTGGAATCCGTGTCAAATATATATTAAATATCTAGGAGTGTGAGAACTCTAAGTTTATTTGCTTGAAACCTTTTAACGATAGGCAGAGATAATTGTTAAAAGGTTCATGGATATGTTTCTGCATACGAACATGTCGATAAGACATACCTAGTGTTTACTCGTTTAATGTGAGCTGCGGCGGACGCTCTAGTATTGATGACAAACGAATAGAAAAAAAAGAGAATTGAGGGAAAGTGTATGTTAGAAAGTAGACCTGAATTTAAAGATATAAAATCATTTGAAGAATTCAACAGATATTATTGGTATCGAGAGGAGTTATCAAAAGTTTGTAAGTCTCTTGGATTAGAATATAGAGGAACAAAAAAGGAACTGAATTATATTATAGAAGAATATTTTAAGGGAAATAAAATAAAAAAATCTTCAAGGAATAAAAATAAAAAGATAACTGATAATATAACATTAAATACTCCATTACTAGAATGTGGATTTTCATTCAATCAAAAATTTAGAGACTATTTTTCAGAGCAAACTGGAATTAAGCCATTTAAATTTAATGCGAATATGGCAGAATCTTGGCGAAAAGTAAAAAGAAAGAACGACAAAAATTTTACAATTAAAGATATGCTTGATGTATATAATGGAGACTCTGATTACGCAAAATATGATAATTCTACTAACCAATGGAACCAGTTTGTAAAAGATTTTAACTTAGATGAACGTAGTGATAAATTTTCTAATAAGATGAAAGTTGCTGCAATTCTTTGGAACGAAGTGAGAGAATCTAACCAAAGTAAAGTATATTCAAAAGAGCTTTTAAGCAAATATGCAGATAAAATAAAAGGATATTGTAAATGAGTAAATTCTACATTATATAATGTGTATTATATATCAAAAACATAAAACTCGATATGCTTCCAAATACGTACTAGTATAAAAAACCCTATGATATGTTTACCAATACGAGGAAAACATTAAAAAAAGTCAATGATATGTTCGCGGAAACGAAAAAATGAACTTTTTATCCATAGTGTCGACTCCAGGCATGTTGAGAGTGTAGTATTGATGTCAAGAAAATAAGATAAGATGTCATAAGACTGTTGAAATCAATGGCTTTTAGGATTTTAAAAGAATTCTTAAAAGCCATTTTTTATTTGAAAAATATCTTGTTGGAATATATCGATAGTAAAAAGCATAGGGGTGTGTAGACACTATGTATATTTTAGGTGGAGTGAACAGAATGAATAACATCAGGTTACTTATCATATAATAAAAATGATATAATAGTAATTAGGTTGAATTAAGGAGTTCAATATGAATAAAAAATAAATCTGATATTACCTAAAAAACAATTCCAAATCCAGCGAGTAGGAATCTATGCACGAGTCAGCACGACAGATAAAGACCAGTTAAATAGTTTGGTGGCACAAATATCTGCTTTAACTAGACTTACATCACATTACTCTAATTGGAAACTTGTAGATATTTACATTGATATTGAATCAGGAAAAACTAAATCAAGTAGAAAAGAATTCTTAAGAATGCTTGAAGACATAAAGAAAGAAGACGTTAATATAATCGTTACAAAGAGCGTGAGTCGATTTGGTCGAGATACAGTAGATGCTTTAGAGGCATTAAAAGTAATAAAGCAAGCCAGCGCAAGAATTATCTTCGAATAAGAAAATCTAGATAGCCAGGAAGGTGATACAGATATGATCATATCCATTATGGAATTTTTAGCATAATCAGAAAACGAACAGCGAAGTGAAAATACAAGATGGGGTCTAAAACAAAGAGCGGAACAAGGCACATCAAAACTTTATAATCGAAAGTGCTATGGCTATGATCATGATGAAAATGGAGAGTTGGTTATAAAATTTCAGCAAGCAAAAATAGTCAAGAAAATATTTAATTGGTATTTAGATGGAAAAAGTGTCATAGGCATTGTCAAAGAACTTGAAAAAGAAAATATTAAATCTCCAACAGAAAAAAACAAATGGCAAAAAAGAAGTATTGAAACTATGTTAGAAAATGAAAAGTATACAGGCTCTGTGAAACTCTTAGATTCAGTAAATAAAGAAAACTATTATCTTCTAAGAGATAATCATGAAGCAATTATTGCAGAGGATGTATTTAATAAGGTTCAAGAAGAAAAATCAAGTAGGAGTAACCTTGATGAGGACAATGTTAGGAAGAGTAGAAAATATAGTTCAAAAAATCTATATAAATAGCAGGAGGTATCTAATATGCTTAAAAATCTAAAATTATTAAAGGATGATATGAAAAATAAGGGATGGACAATTTGTAGTTTTATTTTCAGTTATAAAAACACAGAATACATTGTTTTAGTTAAAAGATTTGTTGTGACTGAAATCCGAATCAATAAGTACGCTCTTGTAAAGCTTAAATTTATGAAAGAGAGTGATTTGAATGATTCTTTAGAGATTGAAGCCAATAGTAATAAGCTAATTGTAGATGCACAAACATTGAGAGAATATTTTGGCATTAAGTATTGCGATAATATTGGTGATGTACTAAAGCAGTTTACTTCACAATTGGGAAATTCAATTCCAATTGAAGTTAAAGATGAAATTTCAAAGTTGGAAAAAGAGGCCATGGTTCATTCATTAAGCTTAAGTGATTCTGAGGATCCAGAAAAAATATACTGCACAAAAGTACGAAGAAATCCACAAGGGCATAAGAGGAGTGAGTTTAATTCTGATAAAACCAAATTACTTAGAAGAAGTTTGTTTGAACATTTTAAAGGTGATGATAGTATAAGTTTTTGTTATTCTAAAGAAAAAAATAATGAAAAAGATGATGCTACTATATTAAAGAACTTTTCGATGCAATAGGTAAAAATATAAATAATAGTTTGAATAACGATGGAAAATAGCCTAACTAAAAAAATACGTGAGGCAATAAAAATATTGAAAAAATCTGAAAGTTCAGCGGATTTAACCGAATAGATAATTTTAGATATAGCCTAACTATCACACGTGGAGAATGTAGTATTGATGTCAAGATTGAAGGGAAAAGTGGGACAATACTATTTTTTTACAATCTGAATAATAATTCAATTGATAAAAATAGGAGATATTTAAAAATAGATTATTAATTAATCAGTCCATAGGTAGTTAGTAAGTATAATATTATTGAGGTGATTTCCATTAAATATGTAATAAATAATATTGAATTTGTTATTTCTACATGTATATCAGTGCTAGCTATAATTGTTTCAGCAGTTGTCGCTAAAAATATACTAAAAAAAGAATTGAAAGAAAATAGAAAATTAGAACTTGAATTGAAAAATTCAGAAATTTTACAGCAAGTAAGAAATTATAAAAATACATTAGTAATAAGACAAATAGATAACATGATAGAAATTTCTTTTGAAATAATTTATTATTTGAATGAAATTGAAAGCTTAAAGTTGTCAAATAAACTCTTTTATTTATTAGAAGACATTTCAAAAATTCCAACCATGATTAAAAGGTACGATCTGTTTAGGGAATTTGCCGCTGATTATAGATTAAATACTATTAATAAATACGAATATCTTATTAAAAAAATAAATACGAAGAAACATAGGTTTAAATTGTTAGAAAATACTATTGAGTTTAACAAAGTAAAGATATCTATTGAACTTCCAGATTTTGAAGAATTAATGGATGATATAATACAAGATACTAAAATTTGCCAAAATATACTTTTAGAAACAAATAAGTTGGAGGAAAATCCATTAACCACTGATGATGACAGAATAAATTACATGAATAGAAAAATTGAAGGTGAATTAAAAAGTATATTTTTTTCAGAAAGAAATAGTTATGAGGTCTTATATAATCAAATGTCATACGCAATAAGTTCATTATATAAATTGCAACCAGTGATATCTGAATTTATTATTGACTTTGAGGAAGACTAGAAATATATATGAGCACTTAATAATTTAAAGGTTTAGGAAATATTAGTGGCTGGATGCAGTTTCAATTTTATTATAATCAAGACTATTATATTAAATTATGATATGAAAACTTTTGAAATAAATTCTTAAAGATTTATGGATGTTTTATTTAAACATTTGATTTCAAGCATATGAACAACTTAATTTCAAGCAATACTAACTTGATAATAATAAAATGAATGAAAGACATTTGTAATAAATATTTGTAATAGTAATCAATCAACATATATTTTATAACGGAGAATTAAAAGAAATAATAAAATAGAATATAGAAAAAGCCATCACAGGTGAAGGAAGTGGAAGGATTGAAGAAATAGATAAAGAAATGTTAAAGGTTCAAGAAAGCTTTTAAAAGTAGCTAATGCCAATAAAGACTACACATACCTTGCAAACAAGGTAGAGGAGTTAAGGAATGAAAAAGAAAAGATGCTCCTAGATATGGCGGTAGAGAAGAGTGAACAAAGCAGGCTAAAGTAATTAGAAGAGTTTTTAGAAAATCAGGAGTTAGAAATAGAAAGCAATGATGAAGAATTGGTAAGGAAACTAGTGGAGAAGATAGTTGTATATGACGAATATTTAAAAGTAGTACTTAAATCTGGACTTGAGGTTGAGATAGAAAATTGACAAGGATAAAAAGTAAATATACAATATAACTAACAGTACCCGACACACCTCTTAACAATGCGAACCATGTGGGGGGGTATTGTTAGAAAATCTGCAAGCTTAAAAATTATAATTAGTTTGTAATAATCAATTTACATTGTCTGTGTTGATAATATGGTAAAATTGATTAAAACAAGGAGGTATTTTATGAAGTATGAAGATATTAGATTAAATGTTTCAAATGATACTATTAGTGATTATAAAGTATTCAAAGGAATAAAATTATATTCTGAAATGTTTAAAGCAGAAGATGGGAAAAAAATCATTAATAAAAGAGTGTTTGTAACTCCAAAAAGAAATTATGTATATTATGAAAGGACAGATATAAATTGGAATTATTGGTCAGATAAAACAAAATATGACTCGAGTTTTGATTTAAGTGATAAAAATCATAATACAATATTTGAAGTAACATCTGAATTGGATGATTTCTCAAAATACTTAGATGAAGAAGTAATCAAAAAAATTATAATGAAAGAAAAAAGAGAAGAGATAGTAGAAGTACTAGATATTTGAGACTGTGTAAAATTCTGTGTATAGAAACCTCCTGATTATGGTTAAGAAAAACTAATCAGGAGGAATTTTTATGCCATAAGAAAGCGATCAGAAACAAAATCTCTAAGATGTTAATTGAAGAATATTAACAAGAAACAGCACAAGATTTACAAGATGCTCTAAAATACCTTTTAGGTAATACAATGGAGCATTTGTTGAAGAATATGAAAATGCATTAGTTTTAAATAAAATGTTAAAAGAATTTAGAAATAATTGAGAATAAATATATTCCCACATACGAGATTTCTCTAAAATATTAAATATTATTCATACTGACCACTCAAGCCAGGTAGATTACTGAATACACTGAACGTCCGGTCAGACGACTTAGTGAAAAGATTACGGTTTACGATGAGAAATAGGCTGTGGAATTCAAATCAGGCCTTGCGATAAAAGGAGATGGATGAAAAGAATATATTAAAATAGGGCACCTCGTCAGGAAATGGCGGGGTGATTTTTTGTAGGAATACTTTAAACATAAAAAGCATATGAAATTGCTACGGCATTGTCGAGTCGGTATTAACATATTTTTACTTGACAAGGCAATAATTCATGATATAATTAGTATGAAATGTATAACAAAGCATACTAACTCTCAAGGAGATAAAATATGAAAAAAAGCAAGCAATATCATAGTAACTTGGAATATGAGAATAAAACTGAGAAAAACGAACAGGGGCTTTATGCTTGGACTGCAAAAGTTGGCTCAAAAGGACAGATTGTAATTCCAAAAGAGGCAAGAAATTTGTTCCATATAGAAAGTGGTGACACAATTCTCCTGCTGGGTGACCAAAATCAGGGAATAGCATTGATAAGTGGTGATAAAATGGCTGAGATGCTACAGGCAATTAAAGGAAAGATATTATGAAACGATTAAAAATTATTATGGTTATTTTGATTGTAATAGTTGTGATTCTAGTGGGTTTTGCATATCGAACGCTTCACTTTGATTATGGAAATGATCGGTTTATGAAGAAAAAGGGGAAGCAATTAGGATTTACAGAAAAAGTGTACAAGACGACTGATGGCAGTGAAATAGCATACTTAGAAGGACCTGATAATGGGGAGCCGCTTTTACTAATTCACGGTCAGATGGTATCAAAAGAAGATTATGCGAAGGTTTTACCGAAACTATCGAATCGTTTTCACATCTTTGCAATAGACTGCTACGGACATGGAAAATCGTCTAAACATCCTGATAAGTATCAGCTAATTCCTATTCGTGATGATTTGATCGACTTCATGCGTGATGTGATTGGTGAGAAAACATATCTTTCAGGACATTCCTCAGGTGCTTTGATATCAGCGGCAATAGCTGCAAAGGAAAAGGAACAGGTAAAAGGGCTTCTCCTTGAAGATGGACCTTTCTTCTCTACAGAGCCTGCTAGAGCAGAAAATACTTTTTCTTATCTTGAGTTTAAGACAATCCATGATTTTCTGTCGCAGCAAGCGGAGAAGAGTTATACGAGATATTATCTTGATCATACTTACATGAAATCACTTTTTAATAAAGATGGAAAAGATAACTGGGACTTTATAGTTAAAAATCCTTTTTCCAAGAGAATCAGAGAAAATAGTAGCAAAATGCCAATTGTTTGGTATTATCCTCCTGAAATCGGTTTGAATGGATTGATATTCTTAACGAGAAATATGCAGGACGGAACAGGGAACTATGATCTTCGATTCGGAGAGGCTTTTTACGATTTTTCCTGGTTTTATGGAGTTGACCAGAAAAAGATGTTGAGCGAAATAGAATGTCCGACAATCATTCTTCATGTTGCGCCTTTAAATGAAACCGCGCCGAGCTATTATGATAATAATGGAATACTGATATCTGCCATGGATGAAAAAGACGCAGAAGAAGTGCATGTGTTAATTAAAAACAGTACTCTTAAATCAGGCTATGAATCAAGCCACAATATTCATGCTGACTTACCGGAACAGTTTGTTCATGAAATGATGGAGATGAAGCAGCAGAAGTAGTGTATATTCTAATTGAACGGGCATTGACATTTACCCGAAAACATCATTTTTTTTGCCAACTTCTATCGTGCAACGAGCGTGGAGGCTCTCTTCCTGATGTATCGCTATCGTCAGAGTGGTCTTGATACATGTTAAGACTAATTATAGTATTGATGTCAAGAAATTAGGATAATGGTCAATAAAACTCTTGAAACAGTTGGCTTTTAAGATCTCTAGAAGAAATCTTAAAGGCCATTTTTCTATTTGGAAAACACCTTGTGGGAACAGTTTGAGTGTAGATTATAACAGGGTATGTAGACGCTATGGTATTTTAGGAGGGAGTGAACAGGGTGGATAATTTTAGGATACTTATCATATAATTAAAATGATATAATAGTAATTAGGTTGAATTAAGGAGGTAATTATAATGAGTCCTTTAGTTGTATATTATTCATATTCAGGAATAACAAGAAGATTAGCAGAAGATATTGCGTTGATTACTGATGGAGATTTGAGAGAGCTGAAGCTACAAAAGCCTTATTCATTCTCATATAATACAGCTGTAAAAGAAGTGAGAGAAGAAATTGAAAAAGGATATTGCCCACCTCTTATTCAAGGGGCGGAAACTATTGAAAATGAGGAGGTGGTTTTTATTGGTTCTCCTAATTGGCTTAAAACTTTTGCCCCACCCGTGCTATCGTTTTTAAGAACGGTTGATTTAAGTGGAAAGACAATTATTCCGTTTTGCACGCATGGCGGAGGTGGTTTTGGGAGAATGATTGAAGATTACAAAAAGGAATGTAAGAATTCAATTATTAAAGACGGAATAGCGTTAAAAGGAGATTACAGTTTTGATGAACTAAAAACATGGTTAGATAGTAATTTATGAATCCCAGTTTATTAAACTCAAATAACCAAATAAAAGATACAAGATAGCAATTCACGAAGCAGTAAATCAAATTGGTTTACTGTTTTTTTATTGCTCAAAATCAAGAAGAAAGGACAAAGAAAATAAAAACATAGAAAAAAATTTTAATGGAAGAAGAAATCAAGCAGTTACAAAACAAAAGAAAAAACTCATCAGTCAGCAGAAAGAGGAAGCACGAAAAAAGAGAGATAGACGACTTTATGAAAAAGAAGGAAATTATGGAATAAAAAGATATTAGAGAAAACTTAGAAGAAATGATGAATGATAACTACAAGGATTTTATAAAAGCACTTGTGAGCATAGAAAAAGGTGTTAATGATGAAAAGGCACTTGAAGAAGTCTATGTCTTATATATGAACAATGACACAACAGGTCTACTAAGTGATGACTTTGACTATATGATTGATGATATGAAAGAACAAGGTAAGATTGTTGAAAATGTAAGTGATTTTGAAGAAAAAGATGATCTTATAAATCTTGTGGGTAATATAGCAGGTCAAGTAGAAAATCTAGAAAGAGAAAATGCTAATGGAGAAAAGTTCAAGGTAAGCAACTTTTCAATTGTTTCAAAAGATGACGATGGGAATAAAGTTTATACCAATTGTTCAGCCTATGGAGATAAGACAAAAGATTTAGAGAACCTAAAACAAGGAGATTTTATTAAAATATTTGGTCAAGTAAAAACAAGCATTGACAACAACGGAAAGGAACATAAAAATGTTCGTATTTTGTCTTCTAAGCTCTTAAAAGCAAAAGAACAAGTAAAGAGTCAAGACAAGGATAAAAAGTCAATATTAGGGCAAATAAAAAGCTTTAAGACAGATGACAAAACTAAGTCAAATAAGAAAGACCATAGCAAAGGCGCAGAGAGATAAATATCGGCAGTCTTCGGACTGCCTTTATTTTTTTGATCAGTTTAACGCAGTAAATCATATAATTGAAAGGAATCTGTGTTATATGCTATAATTAGGTAGTTAATCTATATATTTAGAAAGGTAAAATATAGAATTGGAGAATGATATGGAAGAATAAAAGAAGAAGGAAGCTTTGACAAGCTTATGTCGATGAAGGGTGAGTTTTATAAATTATATTCTACTCAAGCAAATAAGTATAAAAAATAAATATTAAATTGAGTATTTGTAAAATAATAGTAAAGAAGAATGGGCTTAATAAGCACTATTTTTGTTAAAATCTTTGGACAAGTAAAAACAAGTATTGATAACAACAGGAAAGAACTTAAGAATGTTCGTATTTTGTCTTCTAAGCTCTTAAAAGCAAAAGAACAAGTAAAGAGTCAAGATAAAGATAAAAAGTCCATACTAGTGCAAATAAATGATTTAAAAAGTAAAGATAAGAAAAAGACAAAAAAGACATGATTTGCAAAGGAGGATAAGATGGGAAAATGGATCGGTATAGGTCTGATACTAGGAACAGCTATCGGTGTAGCTACAAAAAATATAGGACTTGGCGTAGGTATTGGACTAGTACTGGGAGCTGCTATTGGAGCTTCAAAACAAGAAAAGAAAAAGTAATAAATCTATTTATTAAATGCAGGAGTATTTAAATGAAAAATAATTTTACAGACTTTGTAAGAGAATCTGTGATCAGCAAAGGGCTAAATTTACAAATAAACACTCCCAAAAAATATTTGCTAAATTTTAATATTGATGACTTTTATTATATAGACTTATTTAGATCAAAATTAGATTTGCTAGTTCGTAAAATAAGTAAGGAGAATTTTAAGTATTACAATAAGAACATTATGGTCGGCATCTCGGGTTTGTATTATTGGAAAATGTTAGATTGGGATATGCAAGAAAAATTAGACATGATATAAAGGAGGATTCATTATTATGAATGAGTATATTATAGAAATCGATGACTTAAGTAAAAGCTATAAGAGTAAAAAAGCTTTAGATGGGATTTCCTTAAATATTAGTAGAGGAAGTATAACAGGACTATTTGGAGAAAATGGTGCTGGAAAGACTACTTTAATGAAATTACTAACAAACCAAATAAAGCCAGATAAGGGTAGGATTATTATCAATGAAGAACCATTGGTTTTTAATTCGAAAATTAACTCAAGTATAGGCTGTCTATTAGAAAAACCTTCATTATATCCATATTTAACAGCTCATCAACATTTATTGTTATTTAATATATTAAACTCTGACAATCAAGAATCTTTTATAAAAGAGCTTATGGAAGCATATGGCTTAAATGAATTTAAAGATGTAAAGGCTAAAGAATATTCCCTGGGTATGAGACAAAGACTAGGGCTTGGACTAGCTGAGTTATCTGGTAGTGAAATATTAATACTTGATGAGCCCTTCAACGGCTTAGATCCGGTAAGTGTAAATAAGTTTAGAGAGCGTATCTTATATTTAAAAAGTAAAGGAATGACCATAATATTATCTAGTCATTTGATTAGAGAACTAGATGACCTTATAGACAATTTGGTGATTATATCAAAAGGCAAATTGCTAAGTGCAATAAGTTTAGATGATTTTATGAAAGATAAGGAAAATTCTCTCGAAAAAGAAATTTTAAAAATTATGGAGGTTTGATATGGGAAATTTATTTAAATTTGAATTATTTAAAATTAGCAAACAGAAAAAATTGCTGGCTATGGTGGGATCAGTTTTAATTTTTCAACTAATAATGGCGATCTTTATAAAATACAATGAAGATTTTATGTCCTATGAAAAAGGTGTACAATATTCATTTCTTGGTCCGATTTTATTTAATGTAAACATAATATTTTTAACTTGTACTATGTTTGCCGAAGATTTTGAATATTTGACTATAATTCCTATCAAAACTAAATATCCAAATATTTCTAAACTTATATTAGTAAAATTAATAGTGATATTCTTAATGCATGTAATCCTACTATTTCTTTGTGCAAGCTTCACTATGGTTTTATCTTTTGTTTTACTAAAATATAAACCTAGCTTAGATATGATTAAGAGTGTTTACCTTTATAATTTTTCGATGATTGTACCCATATCTATTGTTGTTATGTTGTCGTCAATTGTTATTATGATAACAAAAAAAGAAAAAACTGGCTTAGTTTTAGGTTTGCTGATTTACATGTTCTATGGATTTGGAACTGGATTTAATTTTTTAATTATAAAGAAATTTCCAATCTTTAAGTATGGCGTAATAAATCTTTTGAATTTACCAAATCAACTAATAGATTCACAATATACAAATTTAACTCAACTAAGTATTTCTAATATGATTCTTACTTCACTAATCTGTTTGATTATTGAAAGTTTAATCTTATATAAAATATCAAAAGAAAAAGAGGTTTAGTTTGACCTGAACCCCAAAATCTGGAATGCGGATAGAGGGGTTTTTCATGCCAAAATACACAAAATTATTTACAGAGCCTAAATTTCATATTCTCGAAAAATGCTTAATCTTAATAATTTAAGATTTGCTGGATTTGTATATAATTAATTATATCTTTCTAACTCACTTATATGATAATTCTCATAGTTTTTCCTATACTGAACAAGGTCTGAAAATTGCTCTTTATTCAAAGAATACTCTTGCATAAGGGTGTTCTTTTTTTCTTGCAATTTATCGAGTTTGGATAGTATTTTTTTGTATTTGGTAGCTTTTTATAGTTTTCTAAAATTTCTTTAGCGGCTATTTTATAAACGGAAAGTTCGCTATAATATTCTTCTGCGAATTGTTTGTCCTCAAGATTTTTCTTTTGGTATTTATATATTTCACGATACTTATTTATAGTATTTATATTTTCCATATCTTGGGATAAACTCTTCATTTCACTTTCAATTTTCTTTATTTTATCTAATAAGTCTTGTCTATCATCAGCAGATTTTTGATCAGGTCATCGAGTTGAGTAATTGAATTAATTCCTTGTTCTCTTAATTCAATTATTGAATCAGCCATTGTTTTGATATTGTGTTTTCTTGCCCAGACTTCGTAACCTTTAGAGGATTGTGCTTTTTCATTAGTAGATATATCAATAACATTTCCTATACGCTTTTTAGTAGGATTAGCTTTATTTTTAATTGCTAAATCTATTCTTTCTTTGATTTTTTCTTCGGTATAATCTTCTCCGATAGTCTTCGCTCTTGTAAATCTTTGCTTATCTTTATGACGAAAAGAAATGTGTTTGCCAAACTTAATTTCATAATCAAGAGATTCCATATTTTCTAAAAATTCTTCCCAAGATTTAGATTTATTAATCATTCTATCTATATCAAATTGTAGTTTAGACTTCCAAGATTTTCCTTTCTTGTTTTGGTCATATTCGTACCACGATTTACCCGCAGTTTTATATTTTCTTTTGTAAGCTTCATAGTATTCATCAATGACTGAAAGCTTATTTTCTTTACATAATTTGTCACTTTGAAACCTGATTTTATGGTATGTTTTTTTGTTAGATTGGTAGCATTTACCAATCTTGTAATTAACATTATTAAAAATAATATGGTTATGGATATGTCCTCTATCTACATGAGTTGCAAGAACAAATTCATAATCTTCTTTTAAAATTTTTTTACATAATTCCATTCCAATTTCGTGTGCTTTTATAGGATTAACCTCTCCTGGTAGAAAAGATTGGATTAAATGTCTAGCCAAAACTGTACCCTTAGTATCATTATCTTCTCGAGTTTTCAAAAATTGAATATGGGCAGTAGATGGATGACATTTAAATGAAGATACCAACATTTTCTCATCAGTTTTTTCACTCTTAGTTATATAGTCTATTGCCAAATTTAGAGTTGATTTTATAGGATGTATTTTTGTAATTGCCATACTAATCACAAGAACTTTCTTTCGATTTATTAAGAAGTAGGGAATGGATCTGCCATATTTCTTTTGATAATTTTTCTATCTGTTTATTCATTGATTCGATTTCATTCTTGTATATAACTCCAGTTGTATTAGTAGTTTTTGCAATCTGGTTTATGTTATTTGTTGCATTTGAAAGTAACCATTGTAGGTTTCTAAATGGTTCTAAATCCACTATATAAATTTCTTTTTCTAACACACATTTTCTAAGAAGGTGGGACATAGTTTTGCAATTTGCAAGTTTCATTTTCTCTTGAAAAACTTCTTTTTCTTCCTTAGTTAGTTTTATTTCTATTCTTTCATTTCTAAATCTATTTGCCATTTTATTCTCCTTTATAAAATATATTTCGGGGTCTTAGGGTTCTCCCTAACAAGGTAAAAATTAGCAGTAGACTTCAACCAATCGCTAACTATATTAGCTCTTGGGAAGTCCTTGCATAGCACCTACCAAACACTCAAGTAAACTTTCGTGTGGTTAGGTGCGTAAAAAATGGAGCAAGCCGTTAAGGTCTGCTCCATTAATTTTTTCATAAGTGTCCGTACACTTACTGTGCTTGCTATTAAAGTTATAAGCGTTAATCGTGTATTAAGTTTTATTAATTATACCGCATTTAAGGAAACTAATAAAGAAGCACAAAGGAAGTTTTAATAGATAGCTAAAAAAGTTTTTGAAATTTCGAAAGATTATTTATTAAAATATAATATTGTTTATGAGTTATCAAGAGATAAATATGAAACTACAATTAAAAAGCTGAAAACATAGAAATGGAAAATAAAATCTATTATATAAATTAAGCTGATGATAAGTTTGAATTGACTTTTTAATTGGAAATAAAAGTAGATATTGATAGATAGCAAGTATATCTTAGATAATTTAACCTAAGCAAAATTTTTATCTAAATTTATGCGAGATTTTAAGTTTTACTATTGACAACAGTTATCAATACTGATAAAATTATTATCGAGGATACAGTCGATAATAATAGGAGGGGAATAAATTTGACAGGAAAGAGATTATCGAAAGAAGAAAGAGAAAGACAGATTCAAGAAGCTGCAAAAGGGATAATTTTAGAAAAAGGTTATGAAAACGCCACAATGGATGATGTTATTGAGAAATCTGGGATGTCAACAGGTGGAGTTTATCATTATTATAAAAGTTTATATGAAATCTTCTATGATATTATGTTTAACGGCTTAAATTATGGAGAAAGGAGGAATTTATCAGGTGCAGATAAAAATGTACAAACTTTAGTAGAGTATCATTTATCAAAAATATACGATGATAACGAGTATAAGTCATTGTTTGCTATTTTATTACAAGGAGTTGCGAGGAATGAAGAGTTAAGAAAGATGTATGTAGAATTAAATTCGATATATGAAGAAAAATTATATTCTGATTTTGAAAAGAGTGAAGTTTCTAAACGTATGCTTGGTGATAAGTTTTTATTATTTTTAATACATTCACTTATTTTAGGATATGAAACTTTTGAACCATTGGGTTCAAAAAAAGTATTTAATGAGAACGAAGATTTTATTAGAGAAGTGATTATTTTATACTTAAAAAAATTTAATGATAATTAGGGAGGGATTTAAATTGAAATTAAAATTAAAAGATGTAATTATTGTGAGTTTGTTAGGCGTTGTAGGATTTATTATAAGTATGATTTCATCCACAATTACTCAAATGTTTGGTACCTACGGTGTTTTTGTTCATGTTTCCATTGGAAGTTTTCTTTGTGCACCTATTTATTTTGTTATGTGCCACAAGATTCCAAAACATGGTGTAGTTTTTATTTATTATCTGTTAGCAGGAATAATATACTCAATCATGGGCTTTGTTCCGATGCTTCTAATAATGATAATTGCAGGTTTATTAGGTGAGCTTTGTATTGGAAGCGGGGAAAATTTTGAAAATGATAAAAATATTAGTATTTCATATGTTATATCTCAGTTGATATATGCACTTCATGGATTCTTTTTTATTTTAGTGTTTGGAGTTAATGGTTTAGTAAAAACATTTCCTAATTTATTTACGACAGAAAAGGCGCAAATGATTAAGGATACATTTTTCAATCCTAAGAATATGTTAATTATATTATTGGTGGAAATTATAGCCGCTATTTTAGGAACGATTTTGGGGAAATTTATATACAATAAATTCTTCAATAAAAACACAAAAAGAAAAGAAATGCTATCTTGAATATTTTAGATAAGATAAGATGCAATGTGAAAATAAATCCAAATTCAATTGGTATTCTTATGCTTATATATACAGGCATCGTGTTTTTTAGTACGATGCTTGTATATTGGCTGATGATATTGTTTAGCTTTATTTTACTTATTGCTGTCAATAGAGAAAAGTTTATATCATTCTTTCTTTTCTATGTGAGTTTGTTTGGCTTGGTTATAGCGATTTTAAATAAATTTACAATTTCAGGATGGGTAGGTTCACTTTACACAATGGCTCTGATTATTATTAAGCTTTATCCTTTGTGGATTTTAGCAGGGATATTATCAAGCTTTAGGACATCAACGATGATATATTCTTTAAGGCGATTTCATGTGCCAAATTCTATTTGTATTGGAGTAGCGATTTTTCTTAGGTTTATTCCAGAATATAAAGAATATTTATCAGAGATAAAAGAAGGGATTAAGGCAAGAAATATAAAATTAAGCCTTCTAAAACCAATTCGTAGTATAGAGCTTTATTTAGTACCTATGATTTATAAAGCTTTTGAAACAGGTGAAATTTTAAGTTGTGCCTTAGTAACAAAAGGCTTTGAATATGATTGCGAAAAGACTTCATACGAAGATCTATCTTTAACGAGTAGTGATTATATCATTATTTTAATAGGATTATTATTTGCGGGGATTACAATATGGGAAAAAGTATAGAAGTTGATATAGAAAAATTTTCCTATAATGAAAAAACTATTTTAAAAGACATCAGATTTGCTGTGAACCAAGGAGAATTTATTGTAATTACAGGTTTATCAGGATGTGGAAAAACAAGTTTATTAAGATTATTAAATGGCTTGATTCCAAACTTATATGACGGCGATTTTATTGGAAATATAAATATATTAGGAAAGTCAATTTCTAGTTATAGTAAAGGAGAACTTGCAAAATATATAGGCAATGTATTTCAAGATCCAAATGATCAATTTTTTTCGAAAGAAGTTGAAAATGAAGTAGCTTTAATTGGAGAAAACATGGGAATGAAACGCCATCTCTTGCATAAAAGAGTTGATTCTTCCTTACAAGAAATTGGTATTACTGATTTAAGAAATAAAAAAGTAAGGGAGATTTCTGGAGGGCAGAAACAAAAAGTAGCAATTGCTTCGACTTTAGTATTTGATAGTCAGATTATTTTTTTAGACGAGCCTTCAGCAAATTTGGATTATAAATCAACAAGAGATCTTGGAAACATATTAAAACATCTCAAGGAAGAAGGTAAGACCATCGTTATAGCAGAACATAGATTATCATATTTAAGTAATTTACTGGATCGCCTTATCATTCTAAAAGATGGAAGAATTGAGGCGGTTTTTTCATCGAAAGAATTAAATGAAGATGTAGCAAAGAAGCATGAATTAAGATGTTTTCGAGATATAAATTTAAAATCATGTATGGGAAAGCAATATGATGAAAAACTAGTTACTGTTGATAATATTTATCTATCCAATAAAGCTTATAGCTTAGACTGGCCAATTAATTTTATTCTAAGTCGTGGTGAATGCATGGCTTTAATAGGAGAAAATGGAATAGGGAAAACTACACTGGCTAAGGAATTGACAGGTCTTCTTCCTATAAAAAAAGGAAAGACATCTTATGGGGACTCTGCTAGCATGAGATTATCTAATGTGGCGATTAGTCTTCAGAATTGTAGTAATATGTTTTTTCATGAAACGGTAGAAAGGGAATTAATTCCTAAAGATAAATATCAAGATAAAGATTATTTATCAAAAGTTAAGAATTATCTTCTGGACTTGGAATTATGGGATAAGAGAATGCTAAATCCTCACGACTTATCAGGTGGAGAAAAGCAGAGGTTAGCACTTTTGATTGCTTTACTAAAAGATGCGAAGGTGTGTATTTTAGACGAACCTACAGCAGGTTTGGACTATAGGAGAATGTTACTTGTATCGAATGCAATTAAAGAAAAAATTAAAAAAACTCCAATTATATTAATAACACATGACATAGAACTATTATTTCAAACGTGTAATACCGCTTATTTGATGTCCAAAAATGGAAGTGAAAAAATTAATGTTGATGGGAATGAGGATAAAATTTTAGATTTTTTTAATTGTATTGGAAATAAAAGTATAAATAGAATTCGAAAAGGGAGGATTGATTAAATTATGGATTTAATAAAGAAATATGTGAAAAGAAGAAAAGGATCATATTTTTTATCAATTATATTAGCCATAGTCGGCGTAGTTGCAGGTCTTTTTGCATATGTATATATGGCAAAAGTAATAGTTAATTTAATAGAAGGTGTGGGTGATCTAAAAGTCTACACACCACTTTGTATAAGCATTTTACTAATGTTTGTAATAAAAGAAGTATCAGCAGGGATATCAACGAATATATCCCACACTGCGACATTTAATTCTCTTGGTGAGATAAGAAATGATATTTCTAAAAAACTATTTAAAATGCCATTAGGAGATGTATTATCTAGATCATCTGGAGAGTTGAAAAATATTATAGTAGAACAAGTTGATAGTATGGAAACTTCACTTGCCCACTTAGTTCCAGAATTTACTGCAAATTTAGTTGGACCTATATTATTACTAATTTATATGCTTATGCTAGATTGGAGACTTGCCCTTTTATCCTTAATTCCATTTGTAGTAGGAATGTGGATTATGAAAAGCGTTATGAACGAGCATTATAAAGAAATGTTTAAAAAGTCTGTATCAATTGGTCAGAATATGAATAATTCAGTAGTTGAGTATATAAATGGAATAGAAGTTATAAAAACTTTTAATCAAAGTGAAAATTCATATAAAAAGTATGCTAATGCAGTTTACGATAATGCAAATTTCTATTATAACTGGATGAAAGAATCTATGAACAAAGTTGCAATAGGAAGACTGTTATCACCAATGGGAATTCTTACAATTATACCTTTTGGAATTCTATTTTATCTAAAAGATAGTATCAATACTGCAAATCTTATTACATTAATAGTTTTATCATTTGCTACTGTTTCAAGCGTTATCAAAGTTATGAACTATATGGATGATTTGTCTAGAATATCAACTATAACTGGTGAAATAAGTAAGATTTTGGATGCTAGAGAATTGGAAAATATTGAAAAGTCAAAAGAAATAGAAAATTATAATATTGATTTTCAAAATGTAGATTTCTCCTATGATGGAAACAATAAAATAATTGATAATTTGACGTTAGAAATAAAAGCAAATTCAGTGTCTGCTTTGGTTGGCCCATCTGGATCTGGTAAATCGACAATAGCAAAATTAATTGCTGGATTTTGGAACATAGATAAGGGAAGTATAAAAATCGGAGGAGTAGATACAAAAGATTTATCACTTGAGAGATTGTCATCTTTAATATCATTTGTTTCTCAAGATAACTACCTTTTTGATATGTCTATCAAAGATAATATCAGGCTGGGAAATAAGAATGCTAGCGATGAAGAAATAATAGAAGCTTGCCAAAAATCTGTTTGTCATGATTTTATAATGAATTTATCAGATGGATATGACACAAGAGTTGGAGAAGGTGGTGGACACCTGTCTGGAGGAGAAAGACAAAGAATTTCTATAGCTCGTGCTATGCTAAAAGATGCGCCTATAGTAATTCTTGACGAAGCTACATCATATATAGATCCTGAAAACGAAGCTTTGATTCAAAATGCGCTTGCAAATTTAGTAAAAGGAAAGACGCTAATCATAATTGCTCATAGGCTAAAGACAATTGTTAGCGCAGATGAAATATTTGTCATTAAAGATGGCAAACTTGATTCTCAAGGTAAACATGGCGAATTATTGAATTCATCTTTAATTTATAAGAATATGTACGAAGCTAATCTAAGGGGTGATAATTAATGTTAGAAGTATTTAAAAAAATATGGAATTTTTCAGAAGAAGAACAAGGTTATATAAGAAAATCTATTGTAGCAGGATTAATTCATGCAATATTTAACCTTTTGCAATTTGTTGCAATTTACTATATGCTAGTTAATATTTTTGAAGATACTCTAGAGTATAAAGATGTATTTATTAGTTTTGTGATTCTATTAATATCTCTGATAGGTAAAGTAATAACACAAAAATCATCGCAATTAGCACAGACTCGTGCAGGATATTTTATGTCAGCTCATAAAAGAATTGAAATTGGTGAAAAGATAAAAAAAGTACCAATGGGATTTTTCTCTAGTTTTAGTCTTGGAAGATTAACTACGATTGCTACAACTAGTTTATCACAAGCAGAACAATGGGTGCCAATGCTATTGGTTTTAGTATTAGGTGGAGTTTTAAATACATTTGTATTTGTCTTAGGAACACTTATATTTAATTATAAGATTGGAATAGTTGCAGTGGTGGGAGTAATTGTATTTTTTATAGTTACATCAAAAATGGAGAAAAAATCTTCAGCTAATGCTGAAAATATGATAGAAACTCAAACAAAGCTTACAAAAGAGGTTTTATCTACACTTAAAGGTATGCAAGTTATAAAGAGCTATAATCTTGGTGGTGAAAACAATAGGGAGTTAGAAAATTCTATAAAAGATACAGCAAAAACATTTTTAAATCTTGAAAAATCAGTGACTCCATACACTGTTATTCAAAAAATTGTTATGGGAATAACAACAGTATGTATGATTTTTCTTTCTATAAAATTAAATTTAAGTGGTGAACTTCCACTTGCTCAAACTATTCTAATGATAATAGCTTCATTTATAATATTCGAAGGACTTATAGGTGCAGGATCTAATATGGCTATACTAAGATCTTGTGAAAATGCTATAGATTCCGTTAGATTTATAGATGAAATGCCAGATATGAAAGAAGGAAAAATCAATAAACCCATTGAAAATTATGACATAGTATTTAATAATGTAGGTTTTTCTTATGATAAAAGAGAGATATTAAAAAGCATATCCTGCAAGATAAAAGAAAAATCCATGACGGCAATCGTAGGCCCATCAGGTTCAGGGAAAACTACATTTTGTAATCTAATATCAAGATTTTGGGATGTAAACTCTGGTGAAATTTTAATAGGTGGAGAAAATATAAAAAACTACAAAATAGAAAATCTAATGAACTCAATTTCAACAGTATTTCAAGATATATATCTATTTGAAGATACTATTGAAAACAACATAAAATTTGGCAAACAAAATGTAAGCCATGAAGAAGTAATAAAAGCAGCAAAAAAAGCAAGATGCCATGACTTTATAGAAAGCCTTCCTAACGGATACCAAACTATAATCGGAGAAGGGGGAGCGAGTCTATCTGGAGGGGAAAAGCAGAGAATATCAATTGCAAGAGCCATGCTAAAAGATGCCCCAATAATTATCTTTGATGAAGCAACAGCTAGTATTGATCCAGAAAATGAAGATAAACTAAAAGAAGCTATTGAATCATTAACAGAGAACAAAACAGTAATAATGATAGCTCACAGACTAAAAACAATAAAAAATGCAGATCAGATTTTAGTCTTAAAAGATGGTAAAATTGTTGAAAGAGGAAATCATGAAGAACTGATTAAAAATAATGGACTTTATTCAGACTTGATTAATGCAAAAGCTAAGGAAGAATCATGGAGATTAAATAATTAATAGAAAAAAATATTTAAAGCATTTTAATAGGAAAATTTTGAATAGTAACAGCTTTAACTAAGAGAATGGAGGTAGAATATAAAAAAACATAATTAAAATAAATTTACTTTTTTTCTTTAGGTTACTCTGTTTACAAGCTATATAATTCAGTTAAAAAATTAAATACAATTCTTATTAGAAAGACTTTCTTTCATTTAAGAGGATTTATGCCTAATAGCATAAGTCCTCATTTTTTATGTTTAAATTAATCATTAAAACTCAAAAATACTACAGAAAAATAAAAATTCTGGTTACCAAAGAGGGCAAATTTCACTTTATAAAGTGAGGGGTATTTTGTCATCTTTCTATAAAAATCCAAATACTTTGAAATGTGAATATTCTTGAAGTTGCTTATGTGGGATTAGCATATTTCAGATTTAATCCACTTATCAAGTTAAAAAAATCAACTTACATAGGAGGTAAAAATGCAAGCAATAAAGATTTATAGTATGAGAGTTGCTATGTTATGTAGACTTTATGATCTTAAATTAATTAATGATAAGGAATATACAAAAATTAAGAACAGATTAGAAAATGATCATAAGAAGATGGATAGAAAGTAATTAATCTTGTGATATAATGACACTGTAGAAAGATATAAAATGGGAAGACTAACTATATGAAGTCAATAGTAAAATGAGTAAAAAACAAAAGACAATTAAATAAAAATAAGCATGGCAAACAAGCCTAAGTAAATTAGGCAAAATTGAATAAAAATGATTTAATTCTGAGCAATAAATTTAGAATTAGTTTTTAAAAGCTTAAAAATAACCCTAATTAGTTTTTTAGCAACATGAGTTAAAGCAACATTATGGTGTTTACCCTCAGCTCTTTTTTTTGGTAATAGTTTTTAAAACAAGTATCTCTCATAGCTACAGTTCTAGCTGCAGTAAGTAGAGCCCATCTTAAATAAGGAGACCCTCTTTTAACCATAGAGACATCCTTAGCAACAAACTTACCAGATTGATGAGTAGCAGGATCTAAACCTGCAAAATCTTGAAGCTGACTAGGAGTATCAAATCTATTAATATCGCCAATTTTAGCCATTATGATTGAAGCTAAAGTAAAAGAGATCCAGGAACAGATAAAAGAACAGAATCCGTATCTATTACAATTTCCTTTATCTTATCTTCTAACTCATTAATCTTAGAAGAATAAAAATTAATAATATCAATAGTTTGAACAAGCTCAAAACTAATAGCATCAGAACCAGTACCAATAGAATTAATAGCAGAATCTTTAAATAAAATAGCCTTATCCCTACCATACTTGCCATTAGAATTGTTTTTTAGAACATTAGTCAGTTTAGTAAGATGAGCATTAGCAATACTTTTTCTAGAAGGAAACTGAGAAAGCAAGAGTAGACTTTTGATTAATAGAATAAACACAATTCTGAAGCTCAGGAAAGATAATATCAACAATTCTGCAAAGAGAAATTTTAAAGATAGCTAACTGTTCTTTCAACCTAGAACGATATCTAGTTAGTGACTTAAGCTCCACTAAATGATATGATGAACGTAAGTGGGGTTTAGCATCACTGGAAGAAAGCATAGAAGCAATTAACTTAGCATCGGTTTTCTTTCTAAGCGTATGAGATTTTCTGAAAAGATTAACCTGTAAAGGGTTGAAAACAACTGGATTATAACCACAATTTACAAGAAAATTGTTTAAGTTTAAACTATAGTGTCCAGTAGCTTCAAATTCCACTTTTAAATTTTCAGAAGGATTAGGAATGGAAGATCTTAAAAAATTAAACCCCGCTAAATCATTAGAAAAAGTGAAGACATCCTTAACAACTTCACCATCAGAATTAAAGACAAAACAATCATGCTTATCCTTAGCAACATCGATACCAACAAAAAACATAAAAATCACATCCTTAAGAAAAATTGGCTGTGGCATCCACAAAAACTATGTATCGTATCCTTGCTCGAGATAAAACGTCTAGCGTTATCTAACTCATAAACAAATAAACATAGAATTGTGGTTGGAGCCTTTAAAAAATAGTCTAAGCTATAGGAGAAATAACCAATCCACAAGCCTATGATTATCATATAGTAAAAAGAGACAATGTAAACTATAATTTATGAAAAAAACAAGGATACATTCAAACGACAGAAGGTAATGTAGTCCACTATGGTTTTATAGAAAAATTTATAGAAGACTTAGGAGAGATTTATAACATTAGAGAAATTGCCTTTGACAGGTGGGGAGCAGTTCAGATGGTTCAAAACTTAGAAGGAATGGGATTTACTGTAGTTCCTTTTGGCCAAGGATTTAAAGATATGTCTCCACCAACAAAAGAATTAATGAAACTAACACTCGAAAGAAAAATAGCCCAAGGAGGTAATCCAGTTCTAAGGTGGATGATGGATAATATTTTTATCCGAACAGATCCTGCAGGGAATATAAAAGCAGATAAAGAAAAATCTACAGAAAAGATAGATGGAGTAATTGCTTCAATAATGGCTCTTGATAGGGCTATAAGGTGTAGTAATGATACAAGTGAATCTGTTTATGATGATAGAGGGTTAATAGTATTTTAATGAGGGTATAATATCAATAACTAATACTTGTTTTTTGAGGTGAGTTAATTTGAATGAATATATATCTAGTTTAGAAGAAGAATTTTCTTTGATAGAACACGGATTCAAAGAGGAAGAAAAGAGAGCACTAGAAGATTATAAGTCTAGCGATAATCAATACATTAAAAAATTAGCATTGTTAGCGTATAAATCTAATGTATATCAAGTGAGAATGTACGGCGTATTTCTATTAGGTCACCTATCAGATGACGATGAAATCTTAAAATTTATGAGAGATGAAGTTTCCAAAGATGACAATTGGAGAGTTCAGGAAGTATTGGCAAAGGCATTTGATGAATTTTGCAAGAAAATAGGATATGAAAAAGCACTCCCAATAATTGATGAATGGTTAGAAAATGAAAATCCGAATACGAGGAGAGCAGTAACGGAGGGGTTAAGGATATGGACAAGTAGACCATATTTCAAAGAAAATCCGAATGAAGCTATTGAAAGATTAGTCAATTTAAAAGAAGATTCGAGTGAATATGTAAGAAAATCGGTTGGGAATGCTTTAAGAGATATCAGTAAAAAATTCCCTGAGTTAATTAAGAATGAATTGGTTAATTGGAACTTACAAAGTAAAGAAATTAATCAAGTGTACAAGTTAGCAAGTAAGTTTATTGACTTATAAATCGGGTATGTCCCATGTTATGTACAGATTACATTCCGCTTAAAAGATTATTAAATTATTCCGTGTTTACGGGTTCAGATCAAAGGTCTGCTCCATTAATTTTTTCGTAAGTGTCCGTACACTTACTGTGCTTGCTGCTGCTGTTAACTGCTGTTAAAGTTATAAGCGTTAAGCGTTTTATTTATAATAAATGAATTATACCATACTCAGAATATAAATTAAGGACACTATTGACAAAAATATAAGAAAATGATATTCTATATTAATAGAACGAGTGTCGGTCAATAGGTGGTGATGTTTTGGTAAAGAGAAATGTAAAAGATCCAGAAGAAAGAAAACAGGAGCTTATAAATATAGCATCCAGACTTTTTGAAAAGTATGGGTATGAGAAAGTTTCGGTACGAGATATTCTCGAAGAAGTTAATGGCGCTCCGGGAATGTTTTATTACTATTTTAAATCAAAAGAAGATATATTCTTGGCATGCATGGAAACATATTTTGATGATAAATTAAAAAGTAAGTTAGATATACTTCAAAACAAGGAAATAGATTACGAAGAAAGAATAAAAATCTTAAGAGAACTTATAGTAAAAGATATAGGTCAATTTACAAAAAAATATAATTTTTCTCTCAATAATTCAATAACAGATAATTCGTATAGGCTTTGGGAGTTAACTCACTATATTGGAAAATTTATAGATGTCTATTCTGAATTTATTATTGAAGGAATCGAAGATAAAAAAATAGAAAACAATATGGGAATAGATAGAGAAAATGTAAAAAGTTTTGCAGCTTTTATTTTATATGGGGCTGTTGGAACAATATATACTGACTCAATCAATAAAGGAGAAAATAAAACAAACTCAAATGGAGCCTTTGAAGTGATTAGCGAACTTTTTCCAAGACTTCATTAGATAAAAACAAAATATAAGTATTTTACAAGGGAAACATTGAGTATGTTTTCCTTGTATTAGTTTTAGGGTAAATGAACGAACTCGTTCTAAGAAAAGGAGGAATATTATAGATGAAAAAAAAGAAATCTATTGGAGATATTATTTCCTACAGTGAAGTAAAAAAAGGAAGACTTATCAGTGGAATAATATTTGTTAGTTTGGGAATGTTACTAAGTATATGCTCAATCTTAGTAATATATAAGGTTATTAAGTCTCTGTTTTTATATGGAGCATTAGATAAAAACACAATAAACCTTTGTATTTATGGACTTGTAGCTGTAATTTTAGCTTACCTTTTAACCTACGTTGGCAGCATCTTATGTCATAAATTTTCATATATCTTAATAGCAAATTTAAAGAAAAAAATATTGAATCACGTTGGAAAGTTATCATTAGGATTTTTCACTGGAGATAATAAGTCTAAAATAAGGCAAGTGTTAGGTTCGGATATGAATCAAATTGAAGGATATTTTTCTCACCAATTACCAAATCTTATTTCGACTTTAACAATAATTTTAGCGATGATTGTTGTCATGTTTAAGATGAATTTGTTGTTAGGATTTATAACATTGTTAGTTTTACTTATAGGACTTGGAATTCAAATTGCGATTATGGCAAAGATTATAAAGTCAGGCGGACTTGCTGAAAATTTTAAGATTCTTGATGACATTAATTCTGCAACTACTGAATATGTAAAAGGTATGCCAGAAGTTAAAATATTTAGTTCTGGTGTTAGGTCATTTAAAACTTTTTCGAAATCTGTAAATGATTATAAAAATTTTACAAGTTCTATGACTTCAATGATAAGACCGGGTTTTGTGTCTTTTAGAGTGTTCATACTTTCAGTAGCAACATTTATAGTATCTGTTGGGATAAGCTTATTATCAAAAAATTATAGCTTAGATTTTTTAACTACTTTTGTTTTCTTTTTAATAATTGCCCCAGCTATGAGTGTACCTCTTTTGAAACTTAGAGATTTTGCAGAAGGAATGAATTTGTTAAATGAAGTTGTGGCTAGAATATATGAGCTTATATATGAAAAAGAAATGTTAAGCGGAAGTAACGATAAAGATATATTAGACTACAATCTTGAATTTAAAGATGTAAGCTTTGCTTATGGAGAAGAAGAGGTTTTAAAGAATATTAGTTTTTGTGCAAAACAAGGAGAAGTTACTGCATTAGTAGGATATTCAGGAGCAGGAAAATCAACAATAGGGACTTTAATACCAAGATTTTACGACCCATTAGAAGGTTCTATTGAAATTGGCGGAGTAAATATAAAAAGTATTTCAATAAAAGATTTAATGGACAATATTTCTTTTGTTTTTCAAGATAGTGATCTTGTTACAGACACAGTTTTTAATAATATTGCTATGGCGAAGAAAGGAGCTACTAAAGAAGAAGTTATAAGAGCAGCCCAAAAAGCAAGATGTCATGATTTTATTAAACAGCTTCCTCATGGATATGAAACTCGTTTAGGAAAGGAAACTTATTTATCTGGAGGAGAGAAACAACGTATTGCTGTGGCAAGAGCAATCTTAAAGGATTCACCTATATTGGTTTTAGATGAAGCTACAAGTTTTGCAGATTCTGAAAATGAATATCTTATGCAGGAAGCTTTATCGGAACTAGTCAAAGATAAGACAGTTATTATGATCGCCCATAGGTTAAATACGATAGAGAAAGCAAATCAAATTTTAGTAATATCTGATGGAAAACTTGTAGAAAGAGGAAAACATGAAGATTTAATCTGCGTAGATGGGATTTACAAGAGGCTTTATGATATCTATAAAAAAACAAATATTTGGCAAATGGATATAGAAGGGAGTGAGAGATAATGATAAAAAATATTACCTTAGGAAAGGCAAATAATATAAGAAAATCTATTGTTCTAAACATTTTAGCATCTATTTCTAACCTTATACCATTTATTGCACTAGCTAAAATTGTAGAAGCATTATTTCTAAGTAGAAATACAGGAAAAATAGACACGAATCTTTTATGGAAATATTTTGTGATAATGGCAGTATTTTTCTTTGTAACAATTTTCTTTGAGAATTTAGCTACAAAATACACCTACGAACTTGGATATAAAGTGGCAGCAGATGGAAGAATAGAATTAGCAGATCATATAAGAAAACTGCCTATAGGTTATCTTTCAGGCAAAAGCTCAACGGAGATTTTAGATACTCTTATGAATGACTTTTTTAAAATAGAAACAGCAGTGACTCATCAATTGCCACAGTTTTTTAGTGGTATATGTGTAGCTATTGTTTGCTCAATTTTATTTTTGATAATTGATGTAAAAATGGGAATAGCAACTTTTATTGGTTTACCAATTTCTATTTTACTGTTAAGACTTATGCAAAATTTTCAGAAAAAAATCTATTTAAGAACAAAAAAGATAAAAATAAAAGAAGATGAGGATATAAATGAATATTTAGATACGATAAAAACACTTAAAGCTTACAATAGCTTAGAAGAAACATTAACTAAACTTGAAAGAGATATTGAAGATTCTAAAGATGCAAATATTAAGAATGAGAAAGGTGTAGGCTCGTTAACTACTATAGCAAGTATGATTTTAAGAATAGGGCTTCCTTTGATGAGCTTAGTAGGTTCTTATTTATTTTTAAATGGAAACTTAGAAATTGACACATTTTTAATGTTCTTATTTGTAGGTACAAGAATTTTTGATCCTTTAGAGCTTGCACTTGTAAATTATAATGGGTTACAAATAGCATCAGTGTCAGGAGAAAATATCCTAAGATTGTTAAATGCAGAGCCTATGAAAGGTGAAGAAGACTTAAAAGTAAGCAATAACATTGAAATTCGAGATCTTTCATTTTCTTATAAAGAGTCTAAAGTTCTTGATGATGTCACATTGGATATCAACGAGAATGAATTAACAGCTTTTGTAGGATATTCTGGTTCAGGAAAATCTACACTAATTAAGCTGATATCAAGGTTTTACGATCCTGATGAAGGAACAATAAAAATTGGAGGAATAGATTTAGCTAAAGCAGATCCTTACAAATTAATGGATAAATTTTCTGTGGTATTTCAAGATGTATATCTTTTTAAAGATACTATTTATAACAATATTAAATTTGGAAATGAAGATGCTAGTAAAGATAAAATCATAAATGCAGCAAAAATGGCAGGGGCATATGACTTTATAATAAAAAAGGAAAATGGATTTGATACTATGATTGGTCAAGGAGGAGCAACTTTATCTGGAGGTGAGAAACAAAGAATATCCATAACAAGAGCGATCTTAAAGGATGCTCCAATAATATTACTCGATGAAGCGACATCTTCGCTTGATCCCGAGAATGAACTTATCATACAAGAAGCAATTTCAAATTTAATTAAAAATAAAACGGTGATAGTTGTAGCTCATAAGCTAAGAAGTGTTATGGGTGCAAATAAAATAGTTGTTTTAAATAAGGGAAAAGTAGAAGAAGTAGGAAAACATGAAGAACTAATTAAAAATAACGGTCTGTATAAAGACTTATGGAATTATCAAGAGAAGTCAAAAGAATGGAAGATTGTATAGTAACAATCAATTTTAAAGGAGAAAAAGAAAATGAAAACACAAAAGAAATCATCAAAAAATGCAATTACAGCAGGTGTTTTAATAGCACTTTATTTTGTAACTTATTTAGTTATAGGAGCAATATCTATGCCTGTTCCTGTATTATTTTTACTAATGCCTATGCTTGTAGCATTACTTGCTGCACCAACCTATCATATGCTTCTTGCAAAAACAAAATCAGGTACGGCAATTGTAATTGCAGCTACTCTTCCAAGTATATTGTTGGTTGCAACAGGACATATCCCAATTGCTCCTTTAGTTGCAATACCAGCTGGAATAATAGCTATGCTTATAGCAAAAGGTGGAGATTATACTAATTTTAAGAAAAACACAATTAGTCATATGTTTTTTTCTCTAAACTTATTTGGTGGGTTCTTACCAATTTGGATTATGAGAGAAGCATTTTTTGAAAGTGTAATAAAAGGTGGCTTAGATCAAAGCTTTTGTAATACTGTAAGGGCTTGGACACCAATATGGATGTTACCAGTTATGATTATTGGAACATTTATATTTTCTTTGTTAGGTTCTTACTTTACAAAGAAAATACTAAATAAAAAGCTTAAATCCGCAGGAGTATTATGATGGATGATGCAAAGTTTGTTCTGGGGTCAAAATATGACCTCAGGACAAAACTTATTTTGCTTATAGTTGCGAATATTTTAATTTTTTTAGGATTTGGTTTAATCTATCAAAGTCTAATAACATCATTTTTTCTTGCAATTATTATTAGCGATGGCTATAAAAAATCAGCCTTACGATATATTCTGTTTTTTGTGATAAGTGTAATTTTAGAGAAATCATTAGTACATTTGAACATAAATTTTCTCATAAACCTACTTTTATTTATTTTTGCAATTGGAAGGAAGTTTTTACCTTGTATTATTGTTGGAAAATGGATCTTAAATTCTACATCTGCCTCTCTTGCAGTATCGACTTTGCAAAAATTAAAATTTTCAAAAGACTCTCTCATAATGATTTCTGTATTATTTAGATGTTTTCCTACAATTAGGGATGAATGGAGTCACATTAATATGGCAATGAAAACTAGAGGAATCAATTTTAATTTAAAGAACTTATTAGAAAAACCTACTCTGATTATGGAGTATTTTTTTGTCCCTCTTTTTGTAAGTGTTATAGAAATGGGTGATGAGTTATCTCAGTCGGCTATTGTAAGAGGACTTGATGCGCCTGTTCAAAAAACAAGTAGATACCTAATTAAGTTTAGAAAAAATGATATTGGTGTTTTAGCTCTTATGATTTTGATTTTATCAACAGTAATATTTATGAAAGTTTTAGGGTGGGATTTATGATTGAAATTCGAGAATTAAGCTTTAAATATAAGGGTGGAGCTAATTATTCATTAAAAGATATAAACTTAAAAATAAAAAAAGGAGAATGTATTCTTCTGTGTGGTAAGAGTGGATGTGGAAAATCTACCCTATTAAAGCTTATTAATGGAATCATTCCTGAATTTTATGATGGGGATATTTGTGGAAGTGTTAGAGTAAATGGCATTAATACCTTTACAACTGAAATACATGAATTATCCAAATTTGTAGGTTCAGTTTTTCAAAACCCTAAAACTCAGTTTTATACAACTAATACTACAGATGAGATCGCTTTTGGTTTAGAAAATTATGGTATAGATACGGAAACAATTAATAAAAGAATTACAGAAGTTGAAAAAGACCTTCGCCTTGAAAGACTAATGAATAAAAATATATTCAACCTTTCAGGAGGCGAGAAGCAAAAGATTGCCATTGCAAGTACTTACGCTTTAAGTCCTGAAATATTTGTACTTGATGAGCCATCTTCAAGTTTAGATATCAAATCAATGAAAGAGCTATCACAGACAATTGAAAATCTTAAAGCTATGGGAAAAACTATAATTATTGCAGAACATAGATTGTGGTATTTAAAAGACATAGTAGATAGAGCAATCTATATGGAAGATGGCAAAATTATTAGAGAATACAATATGGAAGAAATTGAAAAGTTAAGTGAAGATGAACGTTTGAAAACGGGACTTAGGCACTCTTCTTATAAAGATATAAACCTAGTTAATAATGAGGAGAGTTTCAATGAGGAATCCTCATTAGAAATAAGAAACTTGATTTTTAAAAGAAATGCTAGAACAATTTTATCTATTGATAATCTTAAATTTTCTTATGGCAATATAATTGGAATTGTTGGGGAAAATGGGATTGGTAAATCTACATTTGCAAAAATTGTATGTGGACTATACAAAACAAACGATGAAGAGATTTTAAAGGATAATAGGCGATTTAATAGAAGAAATAGGATAAAAGAAAGTTTGCTTGTTATGCAAGAAGTAAACTATCAACTATTTACTGACACTGTGTTTGATGAAATATTATTAACATCAAAAATTAGAGATAAAAATATCGTAAATACTTACTTAAAAGATATGGAACTTGAAAATATTATTGATAGAAATCCACACACTTTATCTGGAGGACAAAAACAAAGAGTGATTATTTTATCTGCCTTGCTATCTGGTAAGAAGATTTTATTTTTTGATGAACCAACCAGTGGATTAGATTATAGAAATATGAAAATAGTCGCTAAGAATATAAAAAAAGTAAAGAAAAAAGATAGACTAATTTTAATAATATCACATGATATTGAGTTTTTAGAATCAGTTTGTGATAAAGTAATTGATTTCACTTATTTATGAAAATGCACATATTAGTAAATTACAAGAGGGACATATGATAAAAACACAAGAAAAACGAGAAGTTGTGAATAGTATTTTTTATAATACTCAATAATATAAATTTTATAATTTTTTTAATTTAGAGGAGGGTGTATCAAAATTTAATCATTCTGACACACCCTCTTGTTTGCTATTAATCATCTGCAACTTCTGTGGCAGGATCTGAATTTGTTCCAAATCTTGTGATGATTGTTAGGATCATCATTGCCAATAATACGTATTGGTTAACTAGGAATGGAATGATATCTGTTGGTGCAACTTTTCCTGCAGTAAGTCCAGATGCTATTAAGATTTGGGCTCCGTAAGGGATAATTCCTTGGATAACGCAGCTTGTTGTATCCAAAAGTGATGCAACACGTGATGGTTTTACATCGTATTCTTTTGTAAGTTCAGATGCAACTTGTCCAGTAATCAAAATAGATACTGTGTTGTTTGCTACGGCTACGTTTGTAAGTCCAACTAATGCTGCGATTGCAGCTTCGGCACTTTTTGTACCTTTAACTTTGTTTTTAACTTTCATAATGATCCAATCAATACCGCCGTGTTTTCTAACCATGTAAGCAAGACCACCAGTGAACATTGATAGTAAGAAGATTTCTAATACTCCTGTGAATCCTTCGAAAATTGTTTTTGACAACATAATTGTGTCGAATTTTCCGTAAATCATTCCGATGATTCCGGCTAGTAATGTACCAGAGAATAATACCAATAATACGTTCATTCCCATTAATGCTGTTACGATTACTAATAGATAAGGAATTACATAAACTAAGTTGTAGCTTTCTTTAACCATTGTGATTGTTGTTTCTGGTCTTCCAATGATTGCGAAAATAATTGTAGAAATTATAATTGCTGGGAAGGCAAATTTTGAGTTCATTACGAATTTTTGTTTCATTCCTATATTTTGTGTTCTTGTAGCTGCGATTGTTGTATCTGAGATCAATGACAAGTTATCTCCTGCCATTGCTCCACAAATCAAAGCTGCAAGCATAAGTGCTGGGTTGATTCCTACTTTTTCTGCAACACCAAAAACGATAGGTCCCAATGCTACTACTGATCCTACTGATGAACCAGTTGCAATTGACAAGAATGTAGAAATCAAGAAAATTCCTGGTACCAAGAAGTTTACAGGAACGATTGATAAACTAAAGTTTACAACAGATTCTACTGCGCCACTTGCTTTAGTAACTTGAGCGAACGCTCCAGCTAATAAGTAAATAATACACATGATTATTATGTTTTCATCGCCGCAACCTTTTACGAAATCGTCGGCTTTTTCGTTGATAGTTCCTTCAAAAATAATGAATGCTACAACAACACCAATCATTATAGAAATAGGTGAAGGAATTTGATAGAATGGCATTTCTACTCCACGAAGTGATAGTACTACACCTGATAATACATAGAATAGCACGAACACTACAAGTGGAAGAAGTGCTTTTTTACTTGGTTTCATTTTTTAGCTCCTTTAATCTTTTATAATTTCCGAATTCACGTCCGTATTCCATGAACGCGTCGATATTTTCCATTTTTGTTCCTTTTGGAATTTGACAACCTGTTGACAAAACATATCCACATGGAGAATCGTAACCGATGTCGATACATTCTTTTACAGATTTTTTAACATCTTCAGTATTTCCTAAGTACATAACATCTACTGGAGGAACATTTCCTGTGATAACAATGTCGTTACCAAGAATTTCCTTAGCTTCCAATAAACTTTCGCAGTTGTCCAATGAGAAGTTACCAATTCCTGAATCTTTTAATAATGGCCACAAATCTTTTGAGTCACCACAAATATGCAAACCTGCAGAAGAACCGCAGTATTTTTTAACGTCTGCAATGTTTCTCTTTAAATATGGAAGTGAAAATTCTTCGAATTGTTTCTTACGAATCAAAGTAGTACTTGAAACTGGATCGGCAAAGCCCATTCCGAATCCTCTACTGCCAACTTCCTTAATATATTCTCCGTTGTTAATAGTAATGATGTCCATAATTTTATGAAGAGCATCCTTTTTCTTAACCATCCAACGAAGTAAAGTTTCAGTTCCCAAAACACTTGCCGCAACAGAAAATGGTCCAGTCATTGCAGCACCGATTGATGCAACATCACCGACTTGGTCTCTGATTTTTTCCAATGCTTCGATCAACACTGGTAGCTTTCCATCTTTTAATGGATTGATGATTTTTAATTTTTCGATATCTTCGACCTTTTTCACAACTGGTTCTTTTAATTGTGAAATACCATCTTCTGGATACCAAATTTCAGTTCCCATGGCTTCTGCCATTCCTCTTAAAGTAGTGGACACGCTGATAGAATCGTGGTAGAACCTTTTGAACAAAGCTACTTCCGTATCGGCGATTACATCAGAATTTGAATAATAATCCCAAGTCTTATATCCCAAATAGTCACTCATAGTAACGCCCATATCAGGAACAACTGGAATTCTGTCCATTTCTTCACCTTTTGAGAAGGCCTCCATTCTCTCCTTTGGAGTCATCTCATCTTTGAACATATAAATCCTCCTTTTTTGATTTTTTAAATAAATAAATTTATTGTTATAAATTGCATTATAATTTTATCATAGAAAAATTCAGTCATTTATTGAAATATTTTATAAGTAGTATTTTTTATTCATTTAAATTTAATAAAAATTTAAATAAATGAAAATGAAATTTCTTATTAATAAAATTGAAATGAAACTGAATCTATTTTTTTAATAATGATTTCCTATATGACAAATCAAATATTAAACTACATTTAATCATAAAAATTTATCTAGCAAAAGTATTTACTTTAGAAAAAACGAAAAATTGATTTATTTGATTATCCAATAAGTCATTATTATTTGGGCAATATTCAATATCAAATATGTTAAAATAAAAATGGGTGATAATATGAAAACAGTAATAGTGTCGGGCTTTTTAGGTTCAGGCAAGACAACTTTTATCAATCACATTTTGGGATTCAACAAAAATACTTTGGTATTGGAAAATGAATTTGGAGATGTGAGTATTGATTCAATGTTGATTAAAAACGACGATATAATTGAAATTAATTCGGGATGTATTTGCTGTGGATTGAAAAGCGATTTTAAGGAAATTATTCACAAAATCGACAAAGACCAATTTGAATACATCATAATTGAGCCTACAGGAGTTGCTAAATTAACGGATATATTGGAAGTTTTAAAAGACGAAGAGAATTTGCAAATCCAAAAATGCGTGACAATTGTTGATTGCGACAGTTACATTTGCTTTCACGATGATTTCGGAGAATTTTTCAATGATCAAATCAAAAATGCTGATATAATATACATAACGAACGTTGAAAATTTGGAAGAAGAAAAAATCGAAGAAGTGAAGAAGTCAATCGAACAATTTAACAAGAATGCAATTATTCATAAGGAAGACTTCAGAAAAATGAATCCAGAAGATATTGTGAGTGAATTTGCTGACAACAAGAAAGAAGACAAACACGAATGTTGTTGTCACGGTCACGGTCACAAATGCTGTGGCAAACATCATCATCACGAACACGGTGAACATTCTCACGAAGATTCCAAATTTAAGACCAATGTTCAAAAGAAATTGAAATTCAATTCAAAAGATGATTTGGAAAAGTTTTTGGATTCAAAAAGTATCGTGAGAGCCAAGGGAAATGTAGAGATTGCAGATAAGAAAGTTTTCGTTAGCAAAACTTTGAGTGGATTGGAAGTATCAGATTCAATATCTGATAGCGATGATTTTGTAATAATCGAGGTGAATAATGAGTAAAGTTGGAACTTATAATTGTATTATAATGGAAACGACGCCCATCACTGATCCGGGATTATTTGAAGATGCGGATTGTTTGGTAGAACATTTTAAGGACAAGGATTATGCAAGTATTCCTATGTCTTCGACACTAGAATCAGAAGCCATGGGTGCTGTCGCTGAACTTGGTAAAGTCAGCAAGTACAAATACGATAATGTGGATGATATTGTGATTGATTTTGATTACAATCAAAAACATGTGAAAGCTTTGTTTGAAGCGATCGATAAAATGAAGGACGAAAAGAGAGTTATCGTGGAGGTTGCCGGTCCATTGGTTATATTGGATAACTTGGCAAGCTCTGAGGTTGTTTTTAGATCTTTCAGAAAAAAACACGACAAAATCGTCGAGCTTTACGATGAAATCAGAAAAGCTTTGGTTGAATACATCGAAAAATTAGTCGACAGTGGTATTAGATTGATTAGTTTTTCCGACAGTTTGGCGGGTGCTGATATTATTGGTCCGAAACAAATGCAATTGTATGTGGATGAGTTTTTGATGAAGTTTTTGAAAGATATCGAAAACATCGACAAACCATTCAAATTTCACTTATGTCCAAAATCCACGATGGCTTTGATTAGTTTGGACAAGGCAGAGTTCAGACCAATTGAAAAAGACGAAGAACAAAGATATGTTGATTTCTTATTTGAAGGAGAACATAAGATTTTCGGCGATAGATGTATGAATTTGTCAGATAAGAAATTTAAGAAAATAAATGAGATAATAATTAGGAGGTAGTATGAATACACAACAAGAATATTTGGATAAAATGGCAGAAATGGTAGTAGAAATGGAAGACGAAGACATCGCTGAGGTGTGTCAAGAATATATCGACAAGGGATTCGATGCTAAGCAAGGTATCTTCGACGGACTTATCAAAGGTATGCAACAAGCAAGTAAGCTTTTTGATGAAGAAGAATATTTCATCACAGATATTTTGCTTTGCAGTGATGCCATGTATGCTGGTTTGGACGTTTTACAAAAATACGTAGAAATGAACGACGACGATATTCTTGGAGTTGGAGTAATCGGAGTTGTTGAAGGGGATACTCACGATATCGGCAAAAACTTGGTTAAATTGATGATGCAAACTGCAGGATTTAAGATGATCGATTTGGGTCGTGATGTTAAATTGCAAAACTTCATCGATGCAGCAGTTGAAAACGACGCTGATTTGATTTGTATGTCAACTTTGATGACAACTACTATGGACAACATGGGTAAAGTTATCGAAATGTTAAAAGAACAAGGACTTAGAGATAGATTCAAAGTTATGATTGGTGGAGGTCCTATTTCTCAAACATTCGCAGATAAGATTGGCGCAGATTCTTACACTGAAAATGCTGTAGAAGCTGTGGAAGCTGCTAAGAAATTAGTTGGTAAAGATAAGTAGGATAGAGATGATTAACGAAAAAGATAGATTAAAAAATGCGTTAAATCATATTTTCATCGATAGAATTCCTGTGATTTGTCCGGGTGGAATGATGAATATGATATCCAAGGAGCTAATGGAATTGAAAGATATTTACCTTCCGGAAGCTCACTTGGATTCTAGGAAAATGGCTGATTTGGCGAAAGCTATCTACGACGAAAAAATTTTCGAAAATATTGGAGTTCCATTCTGCATGACGATTGAAGCTGAAGATATGGGTTCAGTTGTCGATTTTGGAAATGAAATTTACGAACCACATGTTATCGAATACGCATTCGATAATATCAAAGATTGGGAAAAAATCAAAGATTTCAAGAAAGAAGATTCCCGAAGCGATATCGTGATTGAGGCTATTAAAATCTTGAAGGACGAAGAAAAAAACGCCCCAATTATTGGGAATATCACAGGCCCTGTTAGCACTGCGTCATCAATAATGGATTCTGTAAAATACTACAAGGCTCTTAGAAAAGACCCACAAAGAGTTCACGAATTTATGGATTACGTTACAGATCATTTAATAGAATTTGCCAATAGACAAATAGACGCAGGAGCAGATGTGATCGCAGTTTCAGATCCTTCTGGTACTGGTGAAATTATGGGACCAAAATTTTTCAAAGAATTCACTGTACAATATTTGAATAAGTTTTTGGATGGAATCAAAGACGTTCCAAAAATTGTCCACATATGTGGAAGAATGACTCCTGTACTTGATTTGTGCAATGACATTCACTCTGATTGCTTGAGCTTCGATTCAATCGTTTCATTGAAAGATGCAAAGAAAGTTTTGAAGCATCACGTGTTGATGGGCAATGTGTCGACTTATGCGCTTGAATATTCAGACAGCGAAAAAATCGAAAAATTGGCAAAAATATCAGTAAACAACGGATCAAATATTCTATCTCCAGCTTGTGGAATAGGTATGAGATCGCCACTTGAAAATTTGAAATCAATAATAACAGCATCTAAGAATTACGATTATGAAGATAAGAATAAATAATTTAAACAGAACAATTGAATTAGAAGACGACAAAAGCTACAATTTGATGAATGCTTTGCTTGAACATGACGTCTACATCGACAACTCATGCAATGGTAAGCTAACTTGTGGTAAGTGCAAGATTAAAATCATAGAAGGAAATGTCAACGAAATCACTGATACCGAAAAAAGACTTCTTAAAAAAGAAGAAATCGAAAATGGTATTAGGCTTTCTTGTGCAGTTACAATGAGTGGCGATGTCATAGTGGAAACTTTGAGCGAAAACAGCTCCATAGATGTGCTTGACTCAGGAGATATGCCAGAGTTTGAAAAACAATACAGGGACGGCTACGGAATTTGTGTGGACATCGGTACTACAACTGTGTGCATGAACTTAGTAGATTTGAAAACTGGAGATATCATTGCGAAAAACTCTGCACTTAATGCGCAAACAAAGTACGGCCTGGATGTGCTTACGAGAATTACGTTTGAGTTTGAAAATGAAAATGCAGCGAAAATTCTTCAACACAGCATTGTAAGTTCTATGAATAAATTGATAGACAAGATGATTGTCGAATCAAAAATCGACAGAAAAGATATCAAAGAAGTGGACATTGCGGCTAACACTACAATGGTTCACATGCTTTTGGGAGTGGATGCAAGAAGCTTGGGGAAATTCCCTTACAAACCAGTTTTCACTGAAGCAAAGAGTGTGATGTGCGAAGATATTGGACTGAATTTGGACGCAAAGTTGTACACTTTGCCAAATGTTTCAGCGTATATCGGAGCAGACATAGTTGCTGGTGCTTATGTTACAGATATGAGAAACAGGGAAAACACACTGTTTATTGATATCGGTACAAACGGCGAAATAGTTTTGAAGACTAATGACAAATTGTATTGTTGTTCTTGTGCAGCTGGTCCTGCACTTGAAGGTATGAATATAAAATGTGGAATGAGAGCAGAACAAGGAGCTATTGAAGATGTTGTAATCGACGGGTCAGATGTCAAATTACAAACAATCGGCGACAAACCTCCAAAAGGAATTTGTGGTAGTGGTATTCTTTCTGTAATCAGCGAAATTGTTAGAAATAAAATCGTCAACAAAAGAGGAAGAATAATCGATCCAAACTCTGTCGATGATTTTAGAAAAGATTTGGTAAGAATTGTAGATGATAAAAGAGAGTTCATGATGACTGATGAACTTGTTATCACGCAATCTGACATCAGACAAGTACAACTTGCAAAAGGAGCGATACTTTCTGGTTTTATAAAACTTTTGGATGAAGAGGGATTGGATATTTCTGATTTGAACGAATGTATTGTCGCAGGTCAATTCGGAAGTCATTTGAAACCATCATCAATCGTAGGTGTGGGAATTCTGCCTTACGAAATTGAATCCAAAATAAGTTATGTAGGTAATTCATCTTTAATAGGAGCGTACATGTGTTTAATGAATGATAAAATAAAAGAAGAAATGTCCACTCTTGCTGAAGATATGAATTATATAGAATTATCAATGACAAAGGACTATGAAAAAATATTCGCTAAGGCGATGGAATTTCCAAAGGAGAGATGATTATGAAGAAAAAATTATTGGTATTGATGATGCTTGTGTTCTCATTGACAGCTTGTAACGCTGACAAAGATAAGGCCCAAGAACCACAAAAAACAGAACAAACACAAGAACAAGCAAAAACAGACGAAAACAAAACAGAAGAAAAAGCATCTGAGAGTGAAGCTACTAAGGTTTCAATCGTTGTAATGGATGAAGTTAACAACAAAGAAATCTTAAAAGAAGATGCAGAAATCAAAAAAGATGAAAACTTGCAATCTTACCTTGAAAAAAATCACAAAGCAGTTTTTGAAAAAGGTATGATGACTGAATTGGAAGGCGTAAAACAAGATCCAGCTAAGAAACAATACTGGATGTACTATGTTAACGACAAGATGGCAGAAGTAGGAATCGGCGATTACAAAGTTAACGAAAACGACAAGATAGAATTCAAATTTCAAGAAATGAAATAATGAAGACTAGTGATTTGACTAGAATTGCAATATTATCAGCAGTATGCATCCTGACAAGAATATATTTGAATATAATTCCGAATGTAAAAATCTTGTCGGATGTCATACTGATACTTGCAATTGAAAAAAACCTAAAAGAGTCACTATTTGTAAATGCAGTCACGATGGTAGTCACAAGTTTTGTGCTTGGGTTTGGAATATGGGTTTTGTTCCAAGTGGTAGACTTTTTCATCTTGGCTGTATTTAACTATGCAATTTTTAATGTTTTTAAATTGAAAAAAACATTGGTAACGAAAACTATCGCATTATCTGTGTCGGGATTTTTGTATGGACTTATAATCACGTTGATGGAATGCATGACTGTCATGGGAATGAATGTATTCATTGCAAGATACATGACATCAATTCCTTTCGACATTAACCACATGATTGGAAATGCGGTTATATACATTTTTCTGATATACAAGTTGGAAGATTATATTACCGGCAAGAAAAAAATTATGAACTAAAAATGCGATAAAAATTTATTAAATTTAAAATTATATACAAGATTAAATCTATATGATATAATTAAATCACTTTAATAATGGAGGGATGAATTATGAATTTAAGAAAAAAATTAGTAGCTGGATTTTTATGTCTAGCAATAGTAGGATTAGCTGGCTGTTCACAAAAAGCAGACGATAAAAAAGAAGAAACAAAAAATACTCAAACAACTGAACAAGCTAAAGATGATTCTAAGAAGGAAGAAAACAAAGAAGAAAAGAAAGCAGATGACGAAGTAAACGGCGTTTCTTTGAAAAACCCAATCAAAGTTGACAAAGAAGCTAAGAAAATTACAGTTTTATCTTCTGTAAATGGTAAATATTTTACAGAAGCAACAAGACACGCATCTGTAAACACTGACGGAAGTAACGGAGCAAAATCAGTTCTTACTGCTTATGCTACTCCAGAAGAATTCTACAATGCATTAATCGAAATCGGTGCAAAACCTGGTGAAAATATGAACCCAGACAACGCTACAACAACTCACGTTGAAGGATCAAAAATTGGCGCTACTGTAACTTGGGAAGGCGCTGGAAAAGATTATGATATCAACGAAGTAATCAAAGATAGCAATGGAAAGAAAATTGATTTTAGATTTGGTGGCAACTTAGAAAGAGCAAAAACTAAGAAAACAGGTTGCTTAACTTGCTTGGATTCTTGTCCAGTAGGAATTATTTCTAACACAACATACACTTATGGTGCTGTAGAAAAGAGAAACGAAGTTAAATTTACTGGTAATCCAGACGTTCTTCCAGAAGATGGAACTTATGTAGCAGTAACTTACACTCTTGAAGATTAATAGAGGTATCAAGTGAAAAAGTTAAGGGCGATATTTTATTATTTAACTACGGGCGTAGCCATCGGGGTTTTATGTTGTCTACTATTATTATTCAACGTAAACTACGAAATGATGGTTAGTCAGCAGCTAGTAATGTTTATCTTTACGGCTTTTGGACTGATACTAGGAATTGCTTATACAAATATCAACAGATATGTATTCTTCGCTTTGGAAGCAGCGATATTCTTAATTGCACTTATAGGTGGGAAAACTCAAAGTCTTATCTACATTGTAAAAGAATTTGTGATGTATCATGGACCGGTTAAGAATATTTTTATTCCTACAATTATAGTTGTCGTTGTGATTAACTTAATCAACCTTTATATAGTTCTTACTCAAAAGAAATACCAAAAATTCTACACTAGAGAAGAACGTAAAGCAATGAAGGAAGAAGAAGTTAAACTTAGCGATTTAAGAGAAGAAAAAACACCAGAAGAAATAGCAGAACTTAAACACAAGAGAAAAATCCAAAGAATTATCGCTTTAATTATTCTTGGAGTGTTGTTGGGATTATATTTCTTCGTACCATCAATCAAAGCAAAAACTAATGAGGCTTTCTCTACGATTTCAAAATTAGACACTGATGTAGTAGTAGCATATTTGAGATCTTACGGAAAACAAGCAGCAGTCGTATCATTTGTTTTAATGATATTACAATCAATCGCGGCCCCTATCCCAGCATTCTTGATTACTTTATCAAATGCTGCAATATTTGGATGGGTTAAGGGAGCTATGCTTTCTTGGTCATCAGCGATGGCAGGAGCTGCACTTTGCTTCTTCTTAGCCAGAGCTTTGGGAAGAGATGCTGTTGAAAGACTTACAAGCAAAGGTGCGATGGAAAGTGTTGACGTATTCTTCGAAAGATATGGAAAATATGCAATTTTAATTTGTAGACTTTTACCATTCGTTTCATTCGACTTTGTAAGTTATGGAGCAGGTCTTACTAACATGGGATTCTGGCCATTCTTCATCGCGACTGGAATTGGTCAATTACCGGCAACAATTGTTTATTCATATGTTGGAGGAACATTGACTGGTGGAGCGCAAAAACTTTTCTTGGGACTTTTGACATTGTTCGCATTATCAATCATGATTGGTATAGCTAAGAAAGTTTACAACGATAAACAAAAGAAAAAAGGCGGAAAAGTAGTAGAATAAAATTACAATCATAGGTCATTGATTTGGCCTATGATTTTTTTTTGCGAAATTTTATTCTGATAATAAAAATTCTACACTTTATTTTGATAATGGAATAAATAAATTTGACAATAAAACTTTTTAGAATTAAAATTTAATTATGAAATCATTTTCTATAACGATATAGAAATACATAGGAGGATATTTTGAATAAGAAATTTAAGGACGTCATTATCGTAGGATTTGCATTGTTTGCAATATTCTTTGGCGCAGGAAATCTGATTTTTCCACCTTATTTGGGTGTGCTTTCGGGAACTGAGTACAAAAAGGCAATGCTGGGATTTTTATTGACAGACCCTGTACTACCGATACTTGGGGTAATTATCACAGCTAAACTTGGTGGAGGAGCAGAAGATCTCGGAAAAAGAGTTGGGAACAAATTTGCTAAGATTATTGGAACCGTTACCATATTGACCATTGGACCGCTTTTTGCAATTCCTAGAACTGCAGCGACAACTCACGAAGTTTTTGTTTCGAAAGTTTTTCCAGGAACTCCAGAATGGGTAACTGCGTTAATATTTTTCGCATTGACTGCGATTTTTGTGTTTAATGAAACGGGAGTTATCGACAAAATCGGTAAATATTTGACGCCGGGATTGGTAATTATTTTATTAGTTATTATCGGAAAATGCATAGTAGATCCTATTGGTGTTATGAATATCGCTACAGAAAATCAAATATTCTTGAAGGGATTTGCTGAAGGATATCAAACTATGGATGCTCTTGGAGCAGCACTTATGACGGGGATAGTCGTTTCGGATTTAAAGAGAAAAGGATATGTCAACGACGAAGAAAGACTAAAGCTTGTCAAATGGGTTGGACTTGTGGCATTTGTTTTATTGGCGATAATTTACGGTGGATTGATATATGTTGGAGCGACTGCATCCAAGATTTACACTGTTCAAAACACAAGAGTGGACATACTACTTGGAACTGTGCAAAATATTTTAGGTTCGGCCGGTAAAATTGCGATAGGAATTGCAGTGTCATTGGCATGTTTGACTACATCGGTTGGGCTAAGTGCGATTGCTGGAGATTTCTTCTCAAATATCACTAAAGACAAATTGGGTTACAAGCCAATTGTTTTGGCAACAGTTGTGATTTCTGGTGTGCTTTCACTTGTTGGAGTTGAAGCGCTTATTAAAGCAGCAGTTCCAATTCTATCGACAGTTTATCCTATAATTATGGTACTTATATTTTTGGGAATTTTTGAAAAACATATAAAATACGATTTGATATACACAGGGGCAGTACTTGCGACATTTGTAGTGAGTTTCGTGGAAGTTTTAAATCAAAATTTCAAAATTTTACAAGGTTTTACAGATGTAATCAAAACTCTTCCTCTAAGTTCTGTTGGATTTGAATGGTTGCTACCGGCTATCGTTACAGGAGCAGTGTTCGGAATGATTGCGTATATCCAAGATAAAAAGAAATTAGCATAGACTATAAAAAATCGGCATAAAGTTGTTCTTTGTGCTGATTTTTTTGGACAAATTTGCAGAATTTAGAGATTTTATAATTAATTTTGCGATTTGTTTACAAACTTTTTACACATTAATGATATACTATAGATAGAAATAAAATTTATGGAGGATCTTATGGGAAACCTTATAGAGGTCAGAGGTCTTGTGAAAAAATACAAGGAACTCACTGCGGTCGATAATTTGGATTTGGACGTGAAAAAAGGAGAAATTCTAGGACTGCTTGGTCCAAACGGTAGTGGTAAATCCACGACTATCAATTGCATATTGTCGCTTTTAAAAAAAGATTCTGGAAGTGTGAAAATTTTCGGAAAAGAAATGTCTGCTGATGCTTATGATATCAAAAAAAGAATCGGCGTGGTGTTTCAAGATGTGGCAGTGTATGATGAGTTGACTGTTTACGAAAACATCGACTATTTCTGCGGATTATACATACAAGACAAATCTGAGAGAAGTAAGCTTGTGAAAAGAGCGTTGGATTTGGTGAGCCTGAATGATTTTGTAAAGTTTAAGCCGAAAAAATTATCGGGAGGTTTACTAAGAAGACTGAACATAGCATGTGGAATTGCACATAAACCAGAGATAATTATCCTAGATGAGCCGACTGTTGCTGTCGATCCACAATCTAGAAATAGCATTTTGGAAGGAATAAAAAAATTAAATGAAGATGGTTCGACGATAATTTACACATCACATTATATGGACGAAGTGGATTTCTTATGTGACGACATCGTGATTATTGACAAGGGCAAAGTCATCGCAAAAGGTTCATCGGAACAACTCAAGAACATGATAGAAATGAATGAGAAGATAAGCTTCACAGCGAAAGAATTAAACGAAGATGTCATAACTCAAATCAAATCTCTTCCACATTTGATGAGTTTTGAAAACAAGGACGAAAATGTTAAGCTGAATTTTTCACATGGAGATGGATATTTGATGAAACTAATCAAACTTTTGGACGAAAAAAACATTCAGTACAGTTCTTTGAATGTCGAAAAGCCAAGTCTTAACGATGTTTTCTTGGAATTGACGGGCAAAGATTTGAGGGATTGATATGTTTCTACATTCATTTAAAAATACTTTTAAGCTACTTTTGAGACAAAAAGCGATGCTTTTTTGGGCGTTGTTGTTTCCGATTGTTCTGGGAATTTTCTTCAAACTCGCATTTGGAAATATCAATGAAAACAGCAAATTCAAAACCATTGATGTAGCTGTTAATGAAACTCTTATGCAAGATGACAATTTCAAAAACTTCATGAATGAGATGGAGGATGAGAAATATTTCAAGGTTGTGGAATCAAAAAACGAAGATATATTGAATACTAACGAAGATGTAAAAGCTTACATTGATTCATTAGACAAAATCTACACGAAAAAATCTGGGATTTCTGAGACAATCGTCGAAACTATCATGAATTCATATTCTCAAAAAGTATCCATGATAACTAAGATTATGCAGAAAAACCCTACGGCTGATATCGGAAAAATCTTAAATGTAGACGATCACATCAAAGACATTTCAAGAAAAAACATGGATCCTGTGAATGTGTTTTTCTATACGCTTTTGGGGATGACGACGATTTACGGATATATGTGGGGGCTTTTCGTTAGCTTCCAATACGAAGCGAACTTGTCTACAAATGCGAAGCGTAACGCAGTTTCTCCAACCAAAAAAAGCGTCATGCTTTCTGCATCAGTGCTAGTAAGCTGGATAATCAATTTTGCAATCACAGTTTTATTTATTGCGTATTTAAAATACGCACTTGGAGTTGGATTTGGAGATAGGATAGGTGCGCTGATTGGACTTGCAAGTATTTCATCTCTTTGTGGAGTTGCGTTTGGAATATTAATTGGAGTGTCCAACAAAGCAAGTCTTGATACAAAAATCGGAATGGGAATTGCAATAACTATGTTGATGTCTTTCTTGGCGGGAATGATGGTTCCAGAAATAAAAGTAATCATCGCCGAAAAGCTTCCAGTTATCAATAAAATAAATCCTGTTGCAGTAGTTACAGATGCGATGTATTCGTTGTATTATTACGATTCAATGACACGATTTAACAAAGACGTTATTAATCTTTTGATAATTACGGTTGTATTTGTTGTAGCGTCACTATTTTTCATGAGAGGTAAAGAGTATGAGAGTCTTTAAAAATTATTTTAAAATCGCATGGGCACACAAAACTCCTATACTTTTGTACACGATAATTTTCTTCGTGTTGATGAGCTTTGCTACGAAGAACACTACTCAAACTTCTTACAAACCAGTTGATGTAAATATTTATGTGCAAGATAAAGCAAACACAAAACTGTCCAAATCTCTGTACGATTATTTGGACAAGAACGCCAAGATAAAAACAATGGATGAAAAAATCGTAGATGACAAACTTTTCTACGATATTATCAACGCGGCTGTAATTATCCCGGAAGATTTCGATAAAACAAGGGAAGTTTTGTACAAAGTCGCTCCGAATAATGCTTATGCGATGGATATCAAAGAAAAGATCAATATTTATCTAAGCCAAGTTAGTTCCTATGAAAAAAGTGGATTTACTGAAAATGAGGCTATAAAAAACGCAAATGATGATTTGGATAAAAAAATTGATGTTAGCATTAAAGAGGGAAGTGTAAATTCCAAAAAAGATAAATCCAAATTCTACTTTAACTTTTTAAACTACCTGCTACTTGCACAAGTGATATTAGTCGTTTCGAACATCGCTTTGGTTTACAAAAAACAACCAATTCTTATGAGAAACAACGTGTCACCATGTCCAAGAACTAGGATTAATATGGAGTTGATGCTTGGTCACATCGTCACAGGACTTGTGTTTTGGTTAATATACATGATACTATTCTGCGTTTTGTACAAATACGATTTTACGAAGACTCACATCAATCTTATGATGCTTAATTCGTTTGTATTTACGATATCTGTGGTGTCGATGGCAGTGATGATATCAAGTGTAATCAAAAATTCTAACACAGTTCAAGGAGTAATGAACATCGTCTCACTCGGATCGTCGTTTTTGTGTGGAGCATTTGTTCCGCAAGAATTACTAGGGAAAACCGCTTTGACTATAGGTAGAATTTTCCCAGGATTTTACTACATTAGTAACAACGAAATTTTAGAAGAATTTCCAGAAATCTCGAAAATTCTTCCTAATCTTTTGATAATATTGGGATTTAGCGTGGTGTTTATCGTGATTTCTGTTTTGGCAAAGCCAAAGGGCAATGATAATATCAACAAATAAAAATAAGGCTATGAGTTGTGTGCTCATAGCCTTTACTTTTGAGAAAAATTATTTTGTAATTAAATATACTAGTACTGATGCGATTGTAGTTGTCAAACCTACGGCTGCTTCGTAAGGAATGATTTTTAATCTGTCAGCGATAGACATTTTGACAGATCCACCAGTTGCGTGGAAGAATGATCCGTGAGGAAGTGAGTCGATAACTGTAGCACCTGCATGAACCATAGCACCAGCATTTAGTGCAGTTACATTTGCATCGATCAATGATTTGGCGAATGTTTGTGAAGCTATTGTACTTCCTGCAGTTGTACTTGCTGTTGCACCACCCATTAAAATACCTGCTACTGGAGCAAGAATGAATGCTGGTAAATTAAATGCAGTAATCAAATTAATCATATCTGTTTGTAGTGTTGAATTTTTGATGATTCCTGCGATTGTTCCCGTACCGATTAAAAGCGCACAAACTCCGATTATTTTTGAGAAACCGTAGTTGACATATTCTTTGGTATTCTTAGTTTCTTTTGTAGCCAATAAGCACACGAATCCTCCCAATGGAAGTGCAATCAACGGGTCGATTGTGATTTTCGCGATTGGTCTAAGTGCCAATAAAACAATTACAGTAACAGGCCCTATAATTGATGCGAAGAAACTTGGCAAGTTTGTTCTTTCAGAAGCTTCCAAATCACTTGAATCTATTACATCAGTTTTCTTTTTTGCTAATGCCATTGCGATAATAATCGTAACGATTAATGCACAAATTGCTGGAATTATGTTCACATACATCAATGATGTAAGATTTAGTTTGAAGCCTTCAGCAGTTGCAATAGTGTTTGGGTTAGGGCTGATTACGTTACCCGCTTTTCCTCCACCAATCATAGCCAATAAAATGCTTGATTTGGAAAGATTTGTTTTCTTACCAACAGCAAGTGCGATTGGCGCACAAGTGATAACTGAAATGTCGATGAAAACTCCGACAGCACAGATAATCATCGTAGAAATCGCGATAGCAATCAAAGCTTTTTGTTCGCCTAATTTTTTGATAATCGTGTCGGCGATTTTTTCTGCGGCGCCCGTTTTAACCAAACAGCCTGCCAAAATACCACTTGTCATAATTCTTAGAACTGAACTCATCATTGATTCAGAACCTTTTACCATAGCAGACACTGTTCCCACAAGTCCGCCTCCACCGATAAGTCCACCAACCAAAGCCCCTATGATAAGTGCGTAAGTTGCGTGGAAGTTTTTGATGATTAGAAAAATTGATAACGCTAAGCCGATCAATGCTCCAATCGTTGAAAATGTTACGTTGTCCATACTACCTCCATAAATTTATTAATTTCATTACTTGGTCAACACTTCTGTACAAGTTTTCTTCTGAAACTTTTTTGTCCATAGCTTCGTTTGTGCTCATACATTTATTTAAAATAGGGAAGAATGCATCGATTCCTCTATCGTTAACAGAGACTGCATCGTTATCGCAAACGCCACAAAAAGCGATGACTTTTTTATTGTATTTTTTCGCTGCATTTGCAATTCCTACTGGAGTTTTTCCCATAGATGTTTGGAAATCCATCTTGCCTTCACCGGTGATAATCAAATCGGAATTTTTGATTAATTCATCTGCGCCAAGCATTTCTAGAATTATTTCAATTCCTGGTTTCAATTCTGCATTCAAATAATTTTTAAAAGCGTAACCCAAACCACCAGCAGCACCAGCTCCTTCAATCGTATCATTTGCATCTGGAATAACTTTTTTTGTAACTTCGTGATATTTGCCCAAAAGTTTATCCAATTCTTCAACTTGTTTTGGAGTTGCACCTTTTTGTGGGGAAAATACTCTTGCCGAACCGCGTTCTCCACACAATGGATTGTCCACATCACAAGCTATTTGGAATGTACATTCTTTAAGCCTTACATCGAAATTATCCAAATCAATTGTTTCCAAATCTATAATTCCTATTGGACCGTTTGAGATTTCGATTCCGTCTTCGTCAAAAAATCGTGCTCCCAAACTTCGAAGCATTCCCATGCCACCATCTGTAGTTGCAGAACCGCCGATTCCAATGATAAATTCTCGGATATTTTTATCCAAAGCGTCCTTTATCATATCTCCAACTCCAAATGTCGTAGCATTCATCGGATCCAAATTGTCTTTTATAAGCGTAAGTCCGCTGGATTCACTCATTTCCATAATCGCAAGTTTATCATCTACGATTAAATATCTAGCTATGTGATGTTCCATCAAAGGATTATGTACATCGACCTCAACTATTCTAGCGTTTTTAATATCCTTTAATGAATCAATAGTTCCTTCTCCACCATCAGCAACAGGTTTTACTATTACCTTGTTTGAAGGATCTTGTTCACAAGCTTTTTTGATGATTTCTCCTGCCTCCAAAGAACTCAAACTTCCTTTAAAAGAGTCTATCAATACTAATATATTCATAACAACCTCCTACCTCAATTTTATAACAAACGATTGCACAAATGTATGTTTTATGTAATAATAATGTTAAATGAACAAATAAATTTATTATTATGGAGAACAAATGAGAATTTCTGATCACACTGCAAAAATGATTGTCGAAAAATTAAAAGATGTAATTGATTACGATTTGAACTTTTTCGACCAAGAAGGATATATTATTTATTCTACAAATTCAAATAGAATTGGCACTTATCACGAAGCTGCGAAGGAATGCGTAAAGCAAAACAAAACGATTTTTGTTGATAATGAGAAAGAATACGTCGGAGCAAAGAAGGGAATCAACATTCCCGTTACAATCGACGGAGAAATCATCGCCGTTATCGGAATCACTGGAAACAAAGACGAAGTTATGAAATACGGTAACATCATCAAAAAAATGACCGAAATACTAGTCAAAGAACAACTCGTTGAGAAGAACAAACTAAAGAAAAAGGACATGAACAAGTATTTGTTTGAAAGTTTGATAAATGAGTTGGACGATTACGGATTGTACAGATATTTGGAAAGTGAAGACGAAAAATACGTTATCGTTGGAAAAAATTCCGAAAGCAGATTTTTGTTGAAAGATTCCGATCAAATTTATAAAATATTGGAGAACAATCTGTCTAATAATTTCGTATACAGCGTTTTTTACGGAGAAATTGTAATTCTTGCCAACAATGTAGACAAGATTATCATCAAGAAAAAGCTGGATAAAATTAGAAACCAAATTCACGATGCTATCGATAGTAGGGTGTATTTTGGTATTAGCGGTTCATTCAAAATGATTAACCAATTTAAGAAAAATTACGACAATTGCATGGTTGCATTGGATTGGTTAGATAATTTGCAAAGAAAAGACTGCGTTGTTGATTATTCCACGTTGGATTTGGGAATTTTGCTTGGAAGTATCAAAAAAGATAGAATCAAAAAGTTCAAAGAAGTCGTATTGAAAGATATTTCCGACGAAGATTACAATATTTACAAAGATTTGATAAAAATTTATGCGACAAATAATCAAAGCATAACAAAATGTGCGGAGGATTTGTTCGTACACAAAAACACCGTTCAGTACAGACTGAATAAACTCAGGGATATTACAGGACTTGACCCTAGAAATGTAGAAGATTTTATCAGGTTGTATTTGGCTTTTATATTGAATTAGAAAATGTAGTAAAAAGTATAAAACAGTAGAAAACTCTCATGTTTAGAACATCATACGGAAAAAATTGATATAATTTCAAATCGAAAAAATCCGTCAAAAATCGCACCGCGTAAGCGTTAGCGTGCTTGCGATTTTAGGATTTTGAGATTTAGAAATTAACAATTTTTGTAGTCTAGATGTTCGTGCATGAGAGTTTTGCTGCTTGTTTTTCCATTTTAGCCTGATGGGTTCCTACTCTACGAATAATTTTCCAACAACTAAGTTGAATATATAACTCCTCTTTTAACTTGGTCGTAGTTGGCTGTGATTTCTGCTGAAATCAAAATTATTTGCGAGGATAAATTAATCCACACAAAAAGTGCGAATACGCCGACCAATGGACCGTATGTCAATGACATATTCGAAATGTTGGAAACGTAGAACGAATACAACACTGTAATCAAAAGCCATCCGATAGTTGCGATTGTTCCTCCTAGCATTGCCGATTTCCATTTGATGCTTCTTGTAGAATCAAAATCAGGTGCGAATTTGTATAGCAATGTGAACCCAAAAATCATGGACACGATAGGAATTAAATATCTGAAAAATTGTGCGAAGTATGGTATTCGTATTTTCATATATTGCTCAATTAGATTTAAAATCAATCCACCAAATGCGATGAACACTAATGTCACAATCAACAATAAAAGCAACACCACTGTGAAGAGAATGCTTTTGAGTTGGGTTTTCAAAAATCCGTTTTCACTTCTCACATCAAATGCTTTGTTCATAGCTTTGATTAAAGATTTCAAAGCTTTGGAACTTGACCACAATGCCACCAACAACGAGATGGAAAGTACAGATGAAGATCTATTACTTATAATCGTGTTGATTAATGTCATTAGTATATTTCTCGTTTCAGAGGGAATTACTTCCATCCATTTGAAAATCAAGTCAATTTTACTTGCAGCAACCATCAACACAATATTTAATAAAACTATTAGAAATGGCACCAAGCTCATTATAAAATGATAAGTAGTCTGTGCACTCAATAATGGGATTTGGTCTTCTTTTATTGATTGTAATAATTTTTTGAAGAACAAATTCTTTTTTTCTTTTTTCTGTTTTTTCATCGTTTACCTCAAATATTCATCAAACCAATCGCATATTTCTTTTAATCTTCGGATTCTGTTTTTAGGTTTTCCAGAACGTGAAAGCTCATGGTTTTCTCCATAAAACATCACAAATCGACTTTGCGTGTTGTTAAGTTTTAAAGCTTGGAACATTTGCATTCCTTCAGACACTGGACATCTATAATCTTTTGTAGAATGGATAAAAAGTGTCGGAGTATGGGCATTTTTTGCGTATTTTAGTGGAGATTTGTCCCACAATTTATCATAATCATTTAGCACTGTTTCAGTGTGGTTTTGATCTGTCCCAAAATAATAGCCAATATCTGAGATCAAACTGAAAGAAATCCAATTTGAAATCGAACGTTGACTTACAAAACAATCAAACCTGTCAGTGTGAGTCATCATCCAATTTGCCATGAATCCTCCGTAAGATCCACCAGTGTAGCCCAATTTGTCGATAGGGTATTTGTCCATAACGATGTCTGTGAACTTCATCAAATCAGAATAATCCACATCGCCGTATTTTCCTCTTATATCCATGAATTCATTTCCATATCCGTCACTTCCGCGTGGATTTGTGTAGAAGACAAAATATCCTTTTGCAGACAATAATTCCATTTCGTGAAACAAAACTTCGCCGAAAACAGTTTTCGGACCGCCGTGTACGGACAAAACGCCCGGATATTTTTTGTTTTCGTCGTAATCTTTTGGATAAATCACCCAGCCTGTGAATGAATTTCCTTCATTTTCGAATGTAAACTTGTCTTTTTTGCTTATGTGATATTCGTCATTGTTCAAATGAGTTAGTTGTTCTCCGTTTAATTTGTAGACTTCTTGTCCGTGATTTTCAGTTATCAAAACGTAATACACATCATCATCGTTTTTCGCAGAAATCATATTGATAGAATTATTTGTGGATAAAATCTTATCGAATTTGTAATTCTTATCCATCCTCAAAATTGCGCTTCCATATCCTTCCAAAATCACAAAATACATGTAGTCGTCAGTTTTTTCGATTTGACTTCCGGAAGAATACTTCAAATCACAACCTATGGAATTGTAAAAGCAGTAGTGATCTTCGTTTAGTTTAATCGCTTTGTAGTCTACAACTTTGTATATTTCACAGTCTTGGTTCAGTCCATGTTCTTTTCCATCTGTAGCGAGAATTACGATATCGTCGTTGAAATATTTCGCAGACATTATCATAAAACCTTGTAAAATCACAGACTCTTTTCCAGATTTCAAATCGTATTCAACTAATTCATCTTCGATTTTCATAACATTTTCGTAAGAATTTCTCACGAAAACAAGTTTTGATTTGTCATCATTGATGTCGACAGATGAAATATTCGAAAATTCGTCTGTTAGAATATCCATTTTGTCGATGCTTGGGAAATACCTTGCAAGTCTCGTTCTTTTTTTGTCGGTAAATCCAACTGCATTTTCAAAATAGGGAAGTTCTGTCAAAACTTCGATATCTTCGTTTTTTCTTCTTCTGTGATTTTATTCATTTCGTTGTGTCTGTCGAATTCGTATTTTACGATGAAAGAATCTTCCAATTCGAAAAGAATTTCAGCGTTTTTTAAATCGATGTCGAATTCATTTACAGCTTCTCCACCATTAGTAGGAAGTCTGTAAAAAGATGATGTGTCAGAATCTTCTTCTTTTTCAGAATTTCTAACAATCAATAAATCTCCATCACTCAATTCAAAAAATGAAGAGTCCTTGTTGGAACTTGTGAAGTTTTTATTGTCTCCGATTTTGTGAATATTTGAATCGTATTTGTTCTCTTTTATATTAGCTGTGGTAGTAACACAGAAAATATCGTCTGAATTTTTTAAAGCTTTTAACTTTGAAATAAATGTAAAGTCTTTAAATGAATCGTAATCGAAATATTTCATATAATTCTCCTTCATTTATATATTAAGATAATTATAACATAATCGACTGCTACGATATACTTTAGGAAAAGTAATACATTGAAAATTAATTGAATTTTAATGTAAGTATTTTGAAAGTTCGATTATATTTATTAACTGAGTGTTAAATAAATTTAGTGAAAATACATTTCAAATAGGTTATACAAATCTTTTCCACATAAATTGATGATAATTTGTGCAAAAAATTTGGCTTATTTTGAGATATCCACAAAGTTATCCACATTATCCACATTTATCCACAAAAACTTACCAACAATTTGGGACAAATTATTGTGAATAATTTTTGAATATCATTTGAATAATTTATAGTTTTTTTATGGTATTATATATGAGAGGTGAAAACGGATGAAATTGGATGAAGATTTTTCAGATATAAAACAAAGAATTTTGATAAATTTAAAGACGAGAAACCTGTATTTTAAGACGTTTAGTGAGTGCGAAAAACTTTTAGATATTGATTTGATGCAGTTGCAAAAAAATAACGCGATTCCTACAGAAGACTTGTACAAATCAGAACTTCGAAAGGTCAACAACTACATCGAGGATTTTTCAAATGTAAACATAGTGAATAAATTAATGGAGCTTGTGTATTACTTTTTGTTGATAACTTCGGTGGGACTTGTTACCAATCTAATTAGAAATTTCTTGGGATTGGAATTTAAACAAATTTCAGTATCAGCAGTTATACTTTATTTGACGATGTTTGCTGCTGTAATTGCAACTCCGATTATAATTTCCAGAAAAGAAAAGAGATTTCACGACAATAAATTCAGATACATTTTGATTGCAATATCCGCGATTGGAATTGTTTTGTTTTCATATTTTTCGATTTTTTCGGGGCCAGTGAAGCAAAATTTGTTCACTCTCAATATTTTTATTTACATTTTAATATTAGTAGGATTTTTCGCAATTACAATATTAATGAAGAAATTATCCGCAAAATAAATTGACCGCCATTTTGAAATCAAATTTCATCGTGGCGGTTTGTTTTTAAAAAAAATAATGTGCTATAATTGTTGTATTGATTAATTTTAAAGAAAGGAAAGAAGCATGAAAAGAAATCTTAATCTGATAAAAAGGGTTATGCCTTATTTTAAAAAGTACAAATTCATTTTGATGTTTGATTTGTTCTGCGCGGCGCTTACGACACTTACAGATATGGTGTTGCCGATGATTTTGAGAAGACTGACAAATGCAGGGCTTGGAACATATACTTTGACACGAGAAATGATTTTCAGAATGGCAGGTCTTCTTTTGGTTATGAAGATAATTGATTTGTTGGCGGGATTCTACATGACAAAAACAGGTCACATAATGGGAGCGAAGATTGAAACAGACATGAGATACGATGTCTTCCAACATTTGCAAAAACTTTCCGATTCGTATTTTAATGAAACAAAAGTCGGACAAATTATGGCAAGAATCACATCGGATTTGTTCGATATTACAGAGTTTTCACATCACTGCCCAGAAGAATATTTCATTGGACTTATCAAGATAATAGTTTCATTTGCAATTTTAGTTAGATTGAACACATTGTTGACAGTGATTTTATTCTTATCAATTCCACTTATGATTGTGTTTGCATCCAAATACAACAGAAGAATGAGAAAAGGGTTCAAAGAACAAAAACGTCATATCGGAGTGTTGAATGCAGACATCGAGGACAGCTTGCTTGGAGTTAAAGTTGTAAAATCATTCGCAAATGAAGATGTAGAAATCGAAAAATTCCAAAAAGGAAATAAAAAATTCTTGGATATAAAATCAGAAACTTACGCATCAATGGCTGGATTTAACACGATCACAAAAGCTTTTGATGGAATAATGTATATTATCGTGGTTTTATTCGGAGGACTTTTCCTAGTCGAAGGAAAGATGAGTAGCGGGGACATCGTGGCGTTTATCCTATACGTTCAAACGCTACTTACAACAGTCAGAAGAATCGTAGAATTTACGGAACAATTCCAACGTGGAATGACTGGTATCGAAAGATTTACAGAAATCATGGATCAAGATATCGAAATTTTCGACGACGAAGACGCTGTGGATTTGGAAAATGTCAAAGGCAAGATCGAAATCAAAGATGTAAGCTTCAAATACAATAATAACAGCGAAAATGTGTTGAACAATATTTCATTTACGATAAATCCTGGACAAAAAGTTGCATTGGTTGGACCTTCTGGTGGAGGAAAAACGACGTTGTGCAATTTGATTCCAAGGTTTTACGATGTAGAAGACGGAGAAATTTTAGTGGAAGGAATTGACGTTCGCAAAATCAAACTTCAATCACTTCGTTCAAACATCGGAATGGTGCAACAAGATGTGTATTTGTTCAGTGGAACTGTCAGAGAAAATATTTTGTACGGAAAACCAGATGCGACAGAACAAGAAGTAATAGATGCAGCAAAAGCAGCGGGAGCGTACGATTTTATAATGAACTTGGAAAACGGATTTGACACTTATGTTGGAGAACGTGGAGTAATGTTATCAGGCGGTCAAAAACAAAGAATTTCAATCGCGAGAGTTTTCTTGAAAAATCCACCGATTTTGATATTAGACGAAGCGACATCAGCACTTGATAATAAGAGCGAATTTATCGTGCAAGAATCGTTGGAAAACTTGGCAAAAGGAAGAAGTTCACTTACAATTGCCCACAGACTTACAACAGTTCAAAACGCAGATTTGATTTTGGTGTTGACTGAAGACGGAATAATCGAACGAGGAACGCACCAAGAATTGATGGAACAAAAAGGATATTATTATAATTTGTACACACAAGGTGGCAGATTATTGGTGTAAATAGGGAAGATATCAACTGCAATGCAGTTGGTATTTTTTGTTTGTAGATTGATTTAATTATTTTAATGATATAATTAAATTAGATATATACAAGGAGATAACAATGGAAATCAACGATAATATTTTATTTGTAAATTCTATAATTGATGATGCAATTAGGAAAAATTCCAGCGACATTCATATCGAACCATTCGAAGAAAATGTCAGGATTAGATTCAGAATCAATGGGAGTTTGGTGGAATACAAAACTGTGGACAAGAGTATGCATTCGAAAATAATTACTAGAATTAAAATAATGAGTGAGCTTGATATCGCAGAAAAGAGACTTCCACAAGACGGAAGAATTACATATACTTACGAAAATTCCAAGATTGATCTTAGAATTAGTATTATCAACACAATTCACGGGCAAAAATGCGTTATCAGAATTTTGAACCCGGAATCTTTTAAAATCGGTATGCAAAATCTTGGGATTTCTGAAAATGAACAACGAATGATTGAAGGATTTACGAAATTTGAAAATGGAATGGTGTTGATTTGTGGACCGACAGGAAGTGGAAAAACTACGACGCTTTACACAATGCTAGAACGTGAAAACACGATCGACAAAAATATTATCACAATTGAAAATCCAGTTGAGTACAATATTTTTGGCATCAATCAAATTCAAATAAACGAAAAAATCGGGCTGAGATTTGATAATACGCTGAAGTTTGTGCTTAGACAAGACCCATCGGTAATAATGGTCGGTGAAATCAGAGATTTGGAAACAGCGAAACTTGCAATCAGAGCGTCAATCACAGGACACAAAGTTTATTCAACAATTCACACAGACGATTGCTATCAATCGATTATCAGGCTGATGGATATGGGAATCGAAGATTACATGATAAGAGCGTCCCTCAAAGTTGTCATCGCGCAAAGATTGGTGAGGAAATTGTGTCCTCATTGTAAGAAAAAGATCACGCCAACGCCTGAGCAAATGGAAGTTTTCAGATCAAACGGATTAAATCCAACTGAAATTTATGAGCCAGGAAGCTGCGATGAATGTAGTTCCGGTTACGACGGGAGAATGGCTGTCATGTAAATATTAAAAATCGACGATGATTTGAGAAACCTAATCAAAAAAGATATGAATTTGAAATCTTTGAAAAACTACGGCGAAGAAAATAACATCGACAGTTTGTTCAAAAAAGCCTTAATTCAAGTAGCTCTTGGAAACACTTCATTTGACGAAGCGATGAGGTTGTACAATGAAAATTGACAGTTTATTAAAAGAAGATAGCATATTAAAAAAAGAAATAAATCTCAAAGTTTCGAAGAAAAAACTGTTTTTGTTTTTGAGGCAATTTTCAATTCTTCTGAACGCCAAGATTCCAATCATCGAAATAATTAATTTACTTAAAGAACAAAAAGAATTCAAACAACTTAAACCAAGCTTGGACAAAGTTTCTGAGAATTTGAATAACGGAATGAGCGTGTCGGAAAGTTTCGCAAATGACAAAAACTTTGATATGTTTTTTACTTCAATGATTAAACTAGGAGAAGAAAGTGGAAGGCTGGACAAAGTAGTCTACGATTTGAGCAAATACTACGAGAGAACTTATGACATAAACAAAAAAGTTCAAAACGCTATGATTTATCCGATAATTTTAACGGTCACTGGGATTGTAATGCTGATATTTATGCTCAAAAACGTCATTCCTACATTTGTCGATTTGTTTGAAAGCTCTGACATGGTGCTACCATTGTCTACAAGAATTTTAATTTCCGTATCCACTGCGATAAATGAAAAAGGATTATTAATTCTAATGATTTTAGTTTTGATAATAGTAGGGCTTATAATCGCATATCGAAGGACTAAATTTGGATATTACCTGGACAAATTCAGAACGACCAAATCAATTTTTGGGAAACAAAGAAAAATCGTAATCTCATCAGAAATTGCGAGAAGTTTGAGCATAACTCACAAAAACTCCATGACGATTTTGGACGGACTGATTATAATTCAAAAATCCATGAAAAACAAATACTACAAACAAGAACTTTCCGATATTTTCAGAGAAATAGAATCTGGAGAATATACGCTTGAAGAAGCATTCAATAAAAGAAAAATCACTCCGCAAGTATTCAACTCCATGCTAAAAGTTGCAGAAAATACGGGAGAATTGGGAGATATTTTCGAAAAATTGTCAGAATTTTACGATGGAGAAGTGGAATATGCAATCAAATCATTCATAAGTATATTAGAGCCAATGCTCATAATCATCATGGCAATAATCGTTGGATTTATCGTAATATCCATCACAATTCCGATGTTTGATGTGATAAATTCGTTTAATTAACAAACTGTGATATAAAATATTAACACTCATGCACGAATATCATAGTGAAGTCTAGATATTATTTGCATGAGCGTTGAATATTTTAATCAAAAAGCGTTGAATATTCGCACCAAAAAAGAGGGCATATGACCTGAACCCGTAAACACGGAATAATTTAATAATATTTTAAGCGGAATGTAATCTGTACATAACAGGAGACATTCCGTTTAATTTTGTCTTAATCCTATCCTCATTGTACCATTTGATATATCTTTCGATCTCATTAACTAATTCATCATAACTTTTAAATTCCACTCCATAATACATTTCTTGTTTTAATATCCTAAAGAAGTTCTCCATTGGAGAATTGTCTAGACAATTTCCTTTTCTTGACATGCTTTGTGTAATTTTCAATTTTTCTAACTTATTTGTCCAAGTACTATGTTGGTAATGAAATCCTTGGTCTGAGTGTATTGTTAAATTTTTAATGTCTTTATTTTGATCTAATGCTTTTTCTAGCATTTTATTGGTTAAGTTTATTGTTGGGTGATAACTTAGGGTATAGCTTATTATTTCACTGTTGTATAGGTCTAATATTGGTGATAGATAGATTTTTTCTTCTTTGCCTCTCAATCTAAATTCTGTTACATCTGTTAACCATAATTGATTTGGTTTAGTAGCGCTAAATTGTCTTCTTACTACATTATCTGCGACTTTTCCTATTTGTCCTTTGTATGATGAATATTTTCTTGATCTAGTTTTGAATTTAGTACATAGCAAGGATTCTTCTCTCATTATTCTTAATACTCTTTTATGGTTGATATTAAAGCCTTTATTTTTTAATACCATAGTTACTCTTCTGTAGCCATATCTACCTTTTGATGTCTCTATTATTGTTTTAATTTCACCTTTAACTTCTTTGTCTTTGTCTTTTGGATTTTCTAATTTTATCTTCCATTCATAGTAGGATGATTTTGGTAACTTAGCTATTTCTATCCATTCACTTACCTTGCTTTTTGGATATTCTTTTTGTAGTTTGAGGATTATCTTTGTCTTTTCCTTGCTTCTGCTTCCTCTTCCAGTAGCAAGGCTTGTAGCTTTTTTTCGTAGATTATCTTCATTTTGAGAAGTCTATTTTCTTCTCTTAGTCTTATTAATTCTTCTCTTTCGCTTTCTTTTATTGGAGTATTATCCTTTGAATTCTTATTTAATTTAGTCATATATTTTCTAGGCCTTTCTCTTTTATCTTCTAATCCAGATAGACCGCGTTGTTGATATCTTCTCTCCCAGTTACATATTACTGATCCATTACTGATATCAAAATATTCTGCGGTTTCTCTGTATGATAGATTATTGATTTGCCTATATTGTATTACAGATAGCTTAAATTCACTAGTATATTTAGATTTACTTTGCTTTTTAGTCAAACTATTTAATCCTCCATAGTTGTACTTAAATATCCATTCTCTTAATGTTGACTCTGGTATTTTATGCTTGTTAGTAAGTAAACATTGACCACCATAGGCTCCTGATAAGTATTCCTTTACTAGTCTGATCTTAAATTCTTTTGTATATTTTGGCATGAAAAAACCCCTCCATCCGTATTCCGGATTTTGGGGTTCAGGTCATATGCCCTCAATTTTATTCAACGTTTATTATTTTGTCGAAAAGATTTGCATCTTCGTCGATTTTTGTATCGTTACCTACAACTACTAGGTGGTTTTCTTTCATTGCTTTTTTGATTATTTCAGCAAATTGTTTCAAATCATCCACAGTTGTGTGTAGCATATTTTCAAGATAATTTTCATAATCTTCTATCGATCTTCCTGACAAATACATGTTAATCGAACGGCTTCCTTTTGTGAATGTAGTCATCGGTGGGTTGAATTGGTTCACAGTTCCAATGATGAATTGTTTCATTTCTTTTTCATCGAAGTTCATGTTTTCAACGAATTTATCGATTTGATCGTAAATTGTGATTGTGTTTTTGATGTTAGGATCTCTGTAGGAATATACGTACAATATTCCATTCAAGCTTACGCTCATTCCAACTCCATAAGCGCCGCCTTTTGCACGGACTTCGTTGTATAAGAATGAAGTGTTAAGTATATTTGTCAACACAGTTATTTTGGAATTGTATTCAAATCCATATTTTTTCAAATCAGCTGATTTGACAACGTAATTCACATTTGAAGATGTCTTGTAGGCTTCTTTTAATTTGAAGAATTTTGTTGGAGAAGATTTTATTTCGATGTCTTCTGTGTTCATTTTCGCAATCAACGATTTTTGTAATTTGTCGAAGAATTTATTTGCAGAATCTTTCTCGTTGATTATGCTTACTATCATATCGTTTGAATTCACGATTTTTTCGTAGTAGTCCTGTAATTTCTTCAATGTGATGTCTGCTTTTTCGTCGAAATCATTTAAAACATCGCACAATTTTTCGTAGTAGCTAATTCCTGAACATTCATCTTCTAACACGCTTTTTTCTGAGAATGATGCCATAGATCGTGTCAATGCGAATTGGTTTCCAGCTTCAAGTATTCTCGTTTTGTATTCTTGTTTTAGGTTTTGAAGGATGTTCTTGAATCTATTTTTGTCTTCGAATTTCACATTGAACAAGTATTCTTCCAAGATTTTGATACATTCGTCTTCTGTTTTTTCTATAGTTTTGAAACTGAACACAAATTTGGATTTCAAATCTTGACCATTTTTTGTATTGTTCAAATGAATTGCAGTGAATATTCCGCCTGATGCAAGATATGTTTGAGTGTATAATTTTTTGTAGTCGTAATTTGTAGTGTCGCTTAGTCCAATATAATCGGATAAAAGTGACAAATAGAAGTAATCTTTTTGAGAGAACTTCGACAAATCAAACATAAATGATGCGTAGTGAATGTTTGATGTGAATAGATTTGGATTTAAGAATGTGTAGTTGTCGATTTTCTTTTCAATTCTTTCAACATCTTCAAGTTTTGCGTCAATATCGGAAAGTTCCAATGTTGGAATAGTGTCTTTTTGTTCTTTTGTGTCTTCTTCTGATTGGAATTGTTCCAAGTTTTTGTTCAAATCTACTAATTCATTCAATTCTTCATCAGACAAGCTTTCCTTGTATTGTTTTAATTTTTCCTTAACTTCGTTGTCTTTTTTCAAATTAAGACCTGGTGTTGCTTTCAATGATAGTATCAATTTAAAATTGTTGTTTAACAATTTTTCTTCGATGAATTTTTCGTAGTAATCTGTATCGATCAATTTTCTGCATTCTGCAAGTGTTTCTGAGAATTGTAATTGGTCGTAGTAGCTATCTGAGTACATGAAACTTAGAGCAGATTTTAAGAAATAGATAACTCCTTTTGTGTGGAAACTTCCAGCCTCTTTCAAATCGTATTCTAATTTGTTAAGAGTAGAAGTAAGTTCGTCCTTGTCGATTCCGTTTTTTACGATGTTTTCTAATTCTCTTTTAACCAATGCTTCAAATTTTTCAGTGTTTTTGACATCTGAGTTCTCAGCGATAACACCCATTGTGATTTCCTGTCCGTAAGATGATACGCTCTCTACAGATTCACAGATGTTTTCTTGCAACAATTTTTCTTTAATTATTGCAGATTCGTTGGAGAACAATACATCACTTAAAATAGTTGAAACAAATGCATCTTTTACATTTGTGATGTGTCCGACATTTGCAGCGTAAACCAATACATCTTTTCCGTCTGGCTTTTCGTCTTTTGATATATTGTATTCGACTTGGACTTTTTTAGCTTCCTCAAATGGTTTTTGGTAAGGAATGTCTGAGTCGATTTTTTTGTAATCATATTCATCCAAATATTCTAACAAATGATCCAATTCTTCTTCGATATTTCCATTTCCGTAAAAATAAATAAACGAATTTGATGGGTGGTAGTATTTGTCGTGGAATTCCAAGAATTTTTCGTAAGTTAAATCTGGAATGTTGTAAGGGTTTCCGCCCGATGAATGTGCATAAGTTGTGTCTGGGTACAAATATTTGAACAATTCATCGAAAATAATCGTATAAATTGAACTGTAAGAACCCTTCATTTCGTTGTATACTACGCCATTGTATTTGATATCATCATCGACATTTTTTATTTCGTAATGCCATCCTTCTTGATAAAAAATGTTTTTCTTTTCGTAAACAATTGGATTGAAAACTGCATCCAAATAAACGTCCACGAGATTTTTGAAATCCTTGGCGTTACGACTTGCTACAGGATAGCAAGTTTTATCCGGATAAGTTATCGCGTTCAAAAATGTTTGTAGCGATGATTTTACCAAATCCATAAATGGTTCACGAGTTGTGTATTTTTTGGATCCATTTAATACAGAGTGCTCCATTATGTGAGCAACCCCTGTACTATCTTGAGGAATAGTCTTAAAAGCAATTGAAAATACTTTGTTTTCATCATCGTTAGAAAGCTTCAAAACTTTCGCTTTCGTTTTTTCGTGTTCGAAAAGAAATGCAGTAGAATTGATATCAGATAATTCTCTCGTATCTATTAATTTAAAATTTTTATAATCTTGCATAAAAATCTCCTTTTTTCTTTTTAATATATTATATCAAATTGCGAAAACTTAACAAAATCACAAATTTATTAAATTTTTGTTTATTTGGGTATAAATAATTGTTAGCTACATTCACAAATATCAGTTTTTAAAACTGTATATGATATAATAAATAACAAATAAGAGGTGAGAATATGAAATTAATATCATGGAATGTTAACGGATACAGAGCCGTTATGAAAAAAGGATTTAAGGAAGCATTTGATAATTTGAATGCGGATATTTTTTGTTTACAAGAAATAAAAATGAAAGAAAATCAAATGACTGAAGAAATGAACATTGAAGGTTATCACAGATATTCCTATTCAGCTAACAAGGCTGGCTATTCTGGAACTTTGGTTTACACAAAAGTTGAGCCAATTGGAGTAAGTTTCGGGATTGGAATTGATGAACACGATACTGAAGGACGTGTGATTACTTGCGAATACGAGGACTTTTTCTTGGTTAATGTCTACACTCCAAACTCTAAACAAAAACTAGAACGCTTGGATTACAGAATGGTGTGGGAAGATGAATTTCACAATTATTTGAATATTTTAAGAGATAGAAAACCTGTAATTGTGTGTGGAGATTTGAATGTTGCTCACAATGAAATTGATTTGAAAAATCCACAATCAAACAGACGTTCAGCAGGATTCACCGATGAAGAAAGAAACAAAATGTCACTTTTATTAAATGACGGATACATCGATACATTCAGATATTTTTATCCCGACAAAACAGATGAGTATTCTTATTGGTCGTACTTTGCAAAAGCGAGAGAAAGAAACGCTGGCTGGAGAATTGATTATTTCATAGTAAGTGATGATTTGAAGGACAATCTTGTGGATGCGAAAATTCACCAAAGTATAATGGGCTCAGACCATTGTCCAGTTGAATTGGAGATTAATTTTTAAGGAGATATTATGACTAGAAATAGAATTTGGATAAGTGGAGCAGATGGAAAAATCGGGAAAGTATTACAGAAATATTTGGATCCTTTGGAAGACGAAGTCTTAGCAACGGATAAAGACATTGTAGACATTGTAAATTCTGAAGAAACTTCTATATTTGCTAGAAGAAACAGACCGAATATAATCATAAATTGTTCTGCGCTTACAGACCCTGTAGCTTGCCAAGAAAACCCAGATGAGGCTTTCAGGGTAAATGCGTTGGGTGCAAGAAACATGGCGGTTGCAGCGAACACTGTGGATGCAAAAATAATTCACATGTCAGCAGACGATGTGTTCAGTGGACAATCCAGAAGTGCATACAGAGAATACGACACTCCACATCCTACGACAATGTATGGTAAAAGCAAATTGATGGGAGAAAATTTCGTAAGGGAATTTAGCGTGAAACATTTTATTTTGAGAACAAGTTGGTTATTCTCTCCGGTAAATCACAGGGTTGAAGATATTATAAAAGAAGCAATTCAAACGGGAAAAGTTTACGTTCCTAAAGCACAATATTCTTCTCCGACAAGCGCATATCAATTAGCAGAATTTATCGTGAAATTGATGGATACGTACGATTACGGAATTTATCATGCATCATGTGAAGGAGTTGCTAGTAGAAAAGATTTTGCAGAAGAAATTTTGAAGATAAAAGGAATTGATGCAGAAGTTATCGAAGATGAAAACTTGAGAATAGAAGGTCACAGACCAGATTTTACAGCTTTGGAAAACTTCTTATTGAACACTTCTCAAATTTACAAATTCACAGATTGGCAAACTTCTCTTCAAAAATATATCGAAAAAAATAATTTATAATTTTAAAAATGAATTTATAAAAAAGGAAAGATGTTTATGAAAAAAAAGAAAAAAAGAGGACTGACAACTCAAATATTCATTGGATTATTCCTGGGGTTGTTGGTAGGAATAGTTTTTAATCTATTTGTCCCTTCATCATATATAAAAGATACCATTTTAGTTAATGGGATATTCGACGTATTGGGGCAAGGATTTATCAGATTAATGCAAATGCTCGTTGTTCCATTGGTGTTTTTCTCATTAGTAACTGGTGCGATGAGCATGGGGGATACTAAAAAATTAGGAAAAATCGGAGTCAAAACACTTGTGTTTTATTTGTTCACTACGGCTTTGGCGATAACTTTGGCGTTATTATTGGCATCATTTATAAAGCCTGGAGTTGGAATTGATCTTAGCAAAGTGAGCCAAGCGGCACAAGCAGACCCTGCGAAGGCAGTTTCAATAAAAGATACTGTGCTCAATTTGATTCCTACAAATCCAATTAAAGCTATGGCTGAAGGAAATATGTTGCAAATAATTTTCTTCGCGTTGTTAGTTGGAATTATTTTGGCGAATTTGGGAGAAAAAGCACACAATGTAGCAAATATTTGCGAAGAATTCAACGACATAATGATGGATATGACTATGATTGTCATGAAGTTTGCGCCAATAGGTGTATTTGCTCTTATCACAAAGACTTTTGCAACTTTAGGATTATCTGCAATATTCTCTATGTTAAAATACATGCTCACAGTAGTTTTAGGATTGGGATTGCAACTTTTATTAGTTTATATGGTTTTATTGACGATTTTTGCAAAAGTAAATCCATTCAAATTCTTGAAAAAATTCTTCCCAGTGTTGGGATTTGCGTTCTCCACATCATCTTCAAATGCAACGGTTCCAATGAACATCAACAAATTGGAAGAGCTTGGAGTTAGCAGGAAAATTTCTTCGTTTACTATTCCACTTGGAGCGACTATCAACATGGACGGAACAGCAATCATGCAGGGAGTTGCGGTGGTATTTGCAGCGAACGCCTACGGAATGCAATTGACTCCACAAAACTTCTTGACAGTAATTGCTGCAGCGACACTTGCATCAGTGGGTACTGCAGGAATTCCTTCAGTTGGTTTGATAACTTTATCCATGGTGTTCAATTCAATTGGACTTCCGATTTCTGCAATAGCGATGATAATGGGAATAGACAGAATTTTAGATATGATTAGAACAGCGATAAATATCACAGGAGATGCGGTATGCACAGTTATCGTCGCAAATAGTTCTGGCGAAGAGTATTTTGATAGGGAAAAATTTAATTCGTAAATTTTAATAAATGATAAACACTTATAGAAAATTTCAATAAGTGTTTATTTTTTTATCTGATATAATAAATATAAGGAGGGATAATTTTGAAATTAGAAAATAAACATATCAAAAAAATCATCGTTATTCTTGTAGTGGTTCTTGCATTTGTATTTATCAAACCACTTAGAGAAGGATTAGGAAACATGTCAAAAGCGTTTCAAAACCTCGAAAGTGTAAAAGCGTACATCAGATCATTTGGGAAAACTGCAGTTGTAATATCATTTTTAATGATGATAGTGCAATCAGTTGCAGCTCCAATCCCAGCTTTTTTCATTACATTTTCAAATGCAGCTATTTGGGGATGGGTTAAGGGAAGCATATTGTCTTGGACATCTGCAATGGCAGGAGCAGCTCTTTGTTTTGGAATTGCAAGATTTTTGGGAAGAGATATCGCAGAAAAATTTGCCACAAAAGGAGCTTTGAAAGAAGTAGAAGGATTCTTCGACAGATATGGTAAAAATGCTATTTTAGTTGCAAGATTATTGCCATTCGTTCCATTTGATCCAATAAGCTATGCAGCAGGATTAACTCCAATGGGATTTTGGGAATTTTTCATTGCTACAGGAGTTGGACAACTTCCAGCTACTTTGATTTATTCTTATGCAGCAAGTAAATCCACAAATCCATCTACATGGGTAAAAGGCCTTATAATTTTATTCGGAGTTTTCGCTTTAGGAATGTTGATGAAGAGAATTTATAACGACAAAAAAGCAAAGAAAAATATATAAAAAAGAAAGCCTCAAACTTTCCTAGAAATAAACAAGCCCTTATGCAAATTTTTACATAAGAGCTTGTTGTTTTTATATTATTTAATATTTTGATGTTAAATTTCTTTTATTTGTTCGACTAATTTATCAAATTGCATTGCATGAGATGCTTTTACTAAAACTAATGTGTAACTTGTATTGAAAAGAACACTTTAAGATAATTTAGAAATTATATTGACAATGAAGATTAAAAACATTACAATTAAATTGAAATCGATGATCGATTTTAATTTAATTGTTATGGAGGAAATATGAAAGTTAAAAAATTAGCACTAGGAGTTTTATTGTCAGCACTAGTAGCTACGGGTTCTGTTTATGCTGGAAGTACTTATCAAGGATTTGATGTTACTATTGGAAAACTTGCAGGTAATGTGGCGACAGGAAGTCAAACAAAACAAACAGGTGGAGCAAATGGAGCATTAAAATCTACTTTTAATGGTGGTGGATACTATTATAGTGCAAGAATGGAAAAAACGAATGGAAGTGCAGCAGGGGCATGGGCTAGAAAAATAACAAAAGGGAAAACAGTTACATTGCCAGGCAATTCTTCACAATACAAAAATAGTAAAATTAGAGTTAAAATGCAAAGTCAGTGGAACCAACCTGTTAATTTTACTGTTAGAGGTCAATGGAAGAGTAATTAAATATGAATAAAAATATTTACAAAAGGACAATTTCACAACTACTAATACCGTTTTTTTTAACGGTATTAGTTGGAGTTGTTTTCACTGTGTTTATGGGTTTTACAGAAGGACAAGTGGCAGCTTACAAATATAAAGTTGGAGTGTATTTGTACAGTACTACTTATTTAGATTTTTTAGCACCTATTTTGTTTATTGCACCATTTGTATGGCAAATTTTTTACGAAAAGAAAAATAAGTTTTATGATTTGGAATGTATGAGGATATCTTCTAAGCAATTAGCTATTTCAAAGGTTGCATCAATATTGAGTGTAGTTTTTTTGGCTGTAGTTGCTTCTTATTTTATTTCTGCTTTGATACTTATTAACTTTGTACCAATTAATACCATATCAAAAGAATCTACAATAAATAGCAAAATTTTTATTGATTTGATTATTGGGAAACCAATATTTTTTTCTTTTATTTTGAGTTTATGGAAGGGAGTAATTATGTCGTTAATAGCTTTAATTTCCATTCAATTAAGTTATAGAATAAAAAATATACTACTTATTTCAACTATACCATTTTTTGGAATACTTATTACTGGATTTTTGCTTGGATCATTGAATTTAGGAGCCTTTTCCTATCAAGGATTTTATGTGTTTGAAGCTATTGCGTATGATGGAATATTAAATTACTTAATAGGATTATTTTCGTTAATACTTGTTAATTTTTTTGCATATATTTTCATGATTAGGAGAAAATCTTATGAATAAATTTATAAAGTCTGAGGTATATAGATGTTTAAAAAATCCCGTGGTGATTTTTTTATGTGTTCTATTTACATTTTACTCTTTCTTTATAGTTGATAGTACAAGCTCTTATAACTTGAATTATATAGAATGCATCATAGATATTTTTAATAATCATTATTATTTTAGATTTTTATTTTTTCCGATGATAGTTCTGATATGTATCATTGATAAGAATAAGATTTATAACTATAGTGCTATAAGATTTAGGAACAAAGTAGATTTTATATTATTAAAACATATAGCAAAGATGGTATCTGTTTTAGCTATATTAATATTAAATCTAATTACGGCATTTATAATTTGTGCTATATTCAAACCTGTTAGTTTCAAGTATAGTTATGATGTTTTAAAAGTAGCAGAGGATAAGGAAATTATTTTTAATGTTTTTAGGAATTTTAGCGAGTATCCTGTTATAAGTCTGATTTGTATATGTTTATTTTTGCTTGCAGGGACGAACTTATTAATTTTTATTATATGTTTTCTTGAACAAAAGATGAATAGAATGTATGCTGTTGGGTTTATAGCTTTTTTTTATATAATTCAAGGGATAAATGATTTGTTTTTTGACATTAGTATTCTAAGAAGTCAAGTTTTGTTTGATTTTTACATGTATATTTTATCAGATAATGTTACGAAATTTATTGTGGGATTTTTGATGGTTTTGCCAGTCGTTCTCAGCGTTAATAAATTTTTAGAATATAGGTCAAACTTATCGATATTTAGAATTAATAGGTATAATCATATTATTCCTATGACATTAATAATGGTTTTGATAACTTGTATATATAATTTTTCCAAACTTATTGGTAAAAATAATTCCGTAGCAGATGTCTTGTTCTTGAATGCTTTTCATCCTTATATTAAAGACTCATCAGCTTTTATAATTATGTATAATGAAATTATTTTTCTGTTAGTGGCTTATTCTGTGTTGGCTTCTTTAGAATATATTAAGGAAAATTTATCATCATTTGTAAAGGTTAGATTCAGAGATAAGAGAATATATAATAGGATGCTTTACGCAAGTGCGATTAGATTTAGTTCTATGTATTTTATGGTTTATATGAGCATTATTTTACTTGCATGTACTATTCAATATTTTATTTCAGGGAAAGTAAAGTTAACAGATGAAATAATTCAAGGCTTGATGATAAGAGACTTTAATTATATGAGTATATTTGGAATATATGTAATCAATTATTTACAGATTCTTCTTGTGATTACAGTATCTGTATTTTTGTCAAAATATATTAAGCCTGTGATTGCTTCGGGGATAATTTTTGTATTGATATTTTTATCTTACTTTAAGGAGATTAACTTAATTTTTGTTGGGGTTCAAGATTTTTTAAATTCTAGTTATAGTGAATTGATATATATAGTTGGATATATTTTAACAATATGGATTATTAAAAAGGTAATGATAGAGGGAGATTTATGGAAAAGATAATAAAATTATCAAATGTTAGCAAAAAATTTGGATCTAAAGAAATTTTTAGAGATTTAAATTTGGAGATATTTGAAAATGAAATAGTTGGATTTGTAGGGGAAAATGGTATTGGTAAATCTGTATTATTTAAAATTATTGCTGGATTAGAAAAACCTAATGTAGGTAGTGTAGAAGTATTTGGTATTCAGATAGGGAAAGATAGAGATTTTGCACCTAATACAGGGATATTAGTAGATTCTCCGGGATTTATTGAATATTATGACGGTTTTACAAATTTAAAAATGTTGGCAGAAATAAACGACAAAATTTCGGATAATGATATTAAGTCTATAATGAAAAAATTAGGCTTAGATCCTGAAAATAAAACTAAATTAAAAAATTATTCATTAGGAATGAAACAAAAGTTGGGGATTTGCCAAGCTATTATGGAAAATCAAAAGCTTATTATGCTAGATGAACCATTTAATGCACTAGATGAGGAAACTAATAGAATTATGATTAATTTAATAAATAGTTTAAAAAAAGAAGGAAAAACGATACTTATAATTAGTCATCAATTGCAATCTTTGAAGGAAATAAGTGATAGGGTGTTTATTATTAAGAATCAAAATATTAGTGATTTTAATTAAAAAAATGTGAACTAAGAAAACTTAGTTCACATTTTTATTTTATATTTCTTTTATTTGTTCGACTAATTTATCGAATTGCATTGCATGAGATGCTTTTACTAAAACTAATGTGTTGTCCACGATTAATTCTTGCAATTTTTCTAGCAATTCTTCTTTTGTTTCAAAGTAGAACACTTTGTCTTCTGCAAAGTTTGTACGTGCTCCTTTGATTATGTTTTCTGCTAATAATCCAGTTGCTAATACGTAGTCGATTTTTTCTGGATTGATTGATTTACCGATATTTTTGTGAAGAGTTATTTCGTTGTCTCCAAGTTCTAGCATATCTCCTAATACGGCGATTTTTCTAGAATAGCCGTGCAATCCGTAAGCAGTTTCTAGGCAGCTTGTAAGTGATTGTGGATTTGATTTGTAGCTGTCGTTTAAAATATGGAATTTATCTAGTAGGATAAGTTCGTTTCTCATTCCCGTTAATTCGATTTTTTTCAGCCCTTTTGCTACATCGGAATAATCTAATCCCATAAGTTCAGCTACTATTATTGACATTGTAGCGTTGTACATTTGATGATGTCCCAACAATTCTATGTTGAACACGTGATCGTTGATTGAAAAAGTGGATCCTGTTTCATCAGCTTTAATCATTTCCATTCTATAATCGCTGTCTGGTTTTATTCCAAAAGTTATAGTTTTTTCTGGTAATTTGTATTCTTGTTTTACTTCTCTAAGAATTGTATCGTCATTATTTAAAATAAATATCCCGTCTTCTTTTAATCCTTCAAGGATTTCGAATTTCGCTCTTGCAATGTTTTCTTTTGTTTTCAAATTCAATAGGTGACTGTCGCCAATGTTTGTAATCATTGCGATGTCGGGATGCGCGATGTTTGTCAATTGTCTGATTTCTCCGAAGTTTTCAGTTCCCATTTCAAGGACAGCAACTTCAGTATCATCATCTATGTCAAATATCGTCTTGGATAATCCGATTTCGTTGTTGTAATTTTTTTGTGTTTTAACGACTTTGTACTTTTCTTTTAATAAAGAACTCATTATATCTTTTGTAGTTGTTTTGCCGTTAGACCCTGTGATGGCGATTACTTTGCAATCCAAACTGTTGATGTATCCTCTAGCTAAATCCATCATAAATTCTTTTGTATCATCTACTTCGATTACTGGATAATCGTTGATATTTCTGTAATCTCTGTTAACTACACAGCAAGATGCCCCCTTTTCAAAAGCCATCTCTATGTAATTTTGTCCATCGAAATTATCTCCTCTAAGAGCGATGAACATGTTGTCTTTTTGAATAGTTCTTGTATCTGTGGAGATACCTTTTACCATTACATCATGGTATTTTTCATTTATAATCGTGTTAGTAAGTTCTGTTATTGTTTTTAAATTTCTTGTTAACATATTTACCTCTCTAACTTATATGCTTTATTTTTTTCGTATTCTTCAACAGCCAAATCAATCAAGTTGTCGAATACTTCTGAAACGCTCATATCGTTAGTGCATTTCCACAAAACTGGAAACATTGAATGTGGAGTTAGTCCTGGAACTGTGTTGATTTCATTCACCCAAAGCTCATTGTCTTTTACGAACATATCAACTCTTGAAAATCCTGACAAACTCATTAATTTGTACACTTTTTCTGCCAAATGTCTTGCTTTTAATTCTAACTTTTCATCCATTGGAAATGGTGTAAGCATTTCTGTTTTTGAATCGTTATATTTTGCATCGTAATCGAAAAACTCTGCATCGTGTATTTGGTATACACCCGGACGTGATGCAACTGGATTGTCATTGCCCATAACTGCTATCTGAAGTTCAGGACCGATGATTTCTTCTTCGACCAAAATTCTTCTGTCGTAAAGAAATGCGTTTTGGATTGCTTGTTCCAATTCTTCTTCTGTTTCTGCTCTCATAACACCAACTGATGAACCAGCGTTACATGGTTTTACATAAACTGCCTTGGATGTTTTTTCGAAAATTTCTTTCAAATTGTATTCATCGTTTTTGCAAAGCACCACGTATTTTGCTTGAGGAATTTTGTTCAATTCGAAAATATCGTTAGTGTATCCTTTGTCCATGCAAAGTGCAGAACCCAAAACGTTACATCCTACAAATGGCAAATCCAAAACTTTTATGAAACCTTGGATTGTTCCATCTTCGCCGTAACTTCCGTGAATTGCTGGAAATATTACGGTGTTTTCAGGATTGATTTTGCTGATACAATCGCTGACAGATTCTATTACTGAAAGCTCAGTGTCAAACACCAATTCGTCGTCGGATTTTATTTCTTCAGTTATGTTTTCTTTCATAATGAATTTTTTATCGCGGCGAACGAAAATCGCACTTACGTTGTATTTTTCTTTTGATAAATTATTTATTAATGTTCTAGCACTTGTAATACTTACTTCGTGTTCAGTACTAGGACCGCCATATAATACATATATATTTTTTTGCATAATTTTTGTCCTTTCTTGTGACTCATTAATATATTACTATAACTAAATCATTATATCAATAAAATAGAAAAATGTATCCTTTTTGTTGATTTTAAGAAAAAACAATACAAATTTAATAGGACTATTTCACAAATGTGGTAAAATATAGTTGAGCTAAGAATGGGAGGATTTTATGGAAAAGGAAGAATTTTTGTTGCAATTTGAAAAAAACTTATTTAATATGTTTGGAAAAGATTTACAAACTTCAACTGAAAAAGAAAAATATATAGCTTTTTCTAAAATAATAATGAACGAATTAGCAGAAGACTGGAAGAAAACTTCTGACAAACACAAAAATTCACGAAACGCCTACTATTTTAGCGCAGAATTTTTGATAGGAAGATCTTTGGGAAACAATTTGTTGAATATGGGTTTGGACGAAAAATATTCACAAATTTTAAAAGAATTAGACATAGATATCAATGATTTGGAAATTCAAGAAGAAGATGCAGCTTTGGGAAACGGTGGCTTAGGAAGACTTGCTGCTTGCTTTATGGAAAGTGCGGCTAGTTTGGATTATCCGTTGACAGGTTATGGCGTGAGATATCGCCAAGGACTTTTTAAGCAATATTTTCACAACGGATTTCAAATGGAAGTCGGAGATAATTGGACTTTGGACAAAGACCCTTGGTCAAGACGTGTTGAATCGGAATCCAAAATCATTAGATACAAAAACCAAGTCGTAAAAGCAGTTCCTTATGATATGCCTGTTGTCGGCTACAAAAATCACGTAGTAAACACTTTGAGATTGTGGCAAGCAGAATGTGATGACGGATTTGATTTTCAAAAATTCAATAATTTTCAATACGACGATTCTGTAAAAGAAAAAAACAGAGCAGAAGACATCACTAGAGTTTTGTATCCGAATGATATCCAAAGACCTGGCAAAGTTTTACGACTTAAACAACAGTATTTTTTCTGCAGTGCATCGATTCAAGATATAATTGAAAAATATACGAAGAATTTTCCGAATGATAAGGATTTTGAAAATTTTGCAAAATACAATACTATCCAATTAAACGATACTCATCCTGTTATGGCTATCCCTGAAATGATGAGAGTGTTGATGGATGATAAAAAACTTTCTTGGAAACAAGCTTGGAATGTTACAAGCAATGTGTTCAACTACACTAACCACACGATTTTACAAGAAGCTATGGAAAAATGGAGCGTTGATGTTGTAGAAGAAGTGAGTCCTAGAATTATGGATATTATCGCTGAAATCGACAGGAGATTCGTCAGCGATTTGGTGGGATTGTATTATTCTGCGGATAGAATCGACAACCTTCGAATCGTGAAAGACGATACTGTTAACATGGCTCATTTGGCGATATTAACAGCCGTAAAGATTAACGGTGTTGCGAAAATACACACAGAAATTTTGAAAAATGAGACATTAAAACCATGGCACGATTTGTATCCAGATAAATTTGTCAACAAAACAAATGGAATTACTCCTAGACGTTGGTTATTTTACGCAAACCCAGAGCTAACGAAGTTTATCACAGAACTTTTGGGAGAAGATTGGAAGACTGATCTCACAAAATTAAAAGAGCTTGAAAAATACCAAGACGATGAGAGTGTTTTGGAAAAATTAATGGAAATCAAACTTCACAACAAAATCAGACTGAAAAAATACATCAAGGAGCATGAAAACATCGATGTAGATGAGAACTCTATTTTTGATATACAAGTGAAGAGACTTCACGAATACAAGAGACAATTGTTGAATGCTTTTCACATTTTGAATTTGTATTATAAAATCAAAAACAACGAAATATCCGACATTCCAAAACAAACATATATTTTCGGGGCTAAGGCAGCGCCGGGTTATTTCAGAGCAAAAGCTATTATAAAATTCATAAATGAGGTTAAAAATCTCGTGAACAACGACGATGTTGTGAACAAATACATCAAGGTTGTGTTCTTGGAAAACTTCAACGTATCCATCGGAGAATTGGTGTATCCTGCAGCGGATGTGAGTGAGCAGATTTCAACTGCGGGAAAAGAAGCTTCGGGGACAGGCAACATGAAGTTTATGTTAAACGGAGCGTTGACTGTGGGAACTTATGACGGCGCGAACATTGAGATTTTCAATCACGCAGGTGAAGACAACAACTTCCCGTTTGGAGCGACTGTTGATGTGTTAAATTCCATCAGAGACAGTTACAGTCCAGTTGAGTATTATTATAAGGATGAGAATATCAAACGCGTTGTGGATACTTTGCTAAGCGATTTGATCAACGATAGTGGATCGTTTATGTTCTTGGACATTTACAACTCACTTGTAAACAGAGATTCGTCATTTAAATTAGACGAATATTTTGTGTTAAAAGATTTTAACGATTATGAACAAATTCACGAAAAGATTTTACAAACTTATTGTGATAAGAAAAAATGGGCTAAGATGAGTTTGATGAACATCGCTAATTTCGGAGAATTTTCATCGGATAGAACTATAAAAGAATATGCAGAAGAGATTTGGAGGATAGTACCAAATGAAAAAATTTAAAAAGAGCGACATTAACTCTAAGGTATTTAACAAAGGAAACAAGGTTTTGTTTTTCCACGCTGACGGGATTTGTCCGTGCATTCCAGCGAAAAATGATTTGGAAGATATCGAAAAATCATTCCAAGGAGAAATAGAATTTTACGAATATTTAGCTAAAAAAGTTAGAGAAATTGACAAGGACGAGATAATTACGCATTATGAAGCGTTGCCATTACCTACGACTTTATTTATTAGAGATGGTGAAATCGTAGACCGATTAGTAGGAGATAACTCAAAATCAACATACAGAAATTACGCAAACAAATTATTAGACGAATAATAGGAGATAATATTGGCTAATTTATTATTTGAGGAAAGAATCAACGAAATATTAGATACTCTTAGGCTTGAGAACGAACTTGAAAATACCAAAATTACTTTTTGTACTTTTGATGAACATCATTTCGACAAACATCAAACCACAGACATCGATGATATCGAATTGAGAGATGACAGGATAAATTGGATATATATCACAGGATTATCAGATACGGATAATTTCATAAAAATGAAAGAAAAATTCAAAATCCATCCTCTTATAATAGAAGATATGTTGGATGTGGAACAAAGAACGAAACTTGAAGCTTATGATGATTATTTGTTCGTGGTAACGGATACTGTGGATTACGATATGTTCAACAGCGTAAAGGAATTGTCGTTTAACCAAGTTTCTTTTGTTTTAAAAGAAAATTTATTGGTTACTGTTGAACAAAACAAAACCACATCTTTTGACAGAGTTTTGGATAAGTTAGAAAAAATTCCTGTTTTTAGGCCGAAAACTACAGACGGACTGTTGCTTTTGCTAATGGATGCATTCATAGACAATTATTACCAAATTTTTGATATTTTGGGAGAATACATCGACGATTTAGAAGACGCTATGATGACACATAACGACGACGATATTCTCAGAGAACTTTACACCATGAAGAAAAACTTGATATTTTTGAGGAAGACTTTGTGGCCATTGCGTTCAGTTATCAATGAAATTTCAAAGTTCAGAGTTAATCTAGTAAGTCACAACACATCGATTTACATGAGGGATTTGTACGACCACATAATCCAAATGCTTGAATTCATTGAAGTGTATCGCGATATGATTAATTCGATGATAGATGCATTTGACACGAATATTTCCAACAGGACTAATGAAGTAATGATGGTGTTGACTGTGTGGTCGACGATATTTTTGCCGTTGACATTCTTAACTGGTGTTTACGGAATGAACTTTAAATATATGCCGGAACTTCAAGGGAAATACGGATATATTTTGTTCTGGGTTACTGCAGTTGTGATTACTAGCGTTATGATTTATTATTTTAAAAAGAAAAAATGGATGTAATACAAAGGAGATTTTATGGAAAACAGTACTTTTTTGGCATCTGATTATGAAAAAGAACAAATCGATGCTATTAAAAAAATACTGCGCGTGTATTTTAGTGGAGATATTGAATTTAGCAAGAATTTTTCTGGGTTGAAACCAAATATAGATAATGAAAATTTGAAAAGAGTTTTGAATGAATTGGACGATAAAATAAACAGAGATGATTTGATAAGATATGTCAATGATATCAATATAATGGCTTATCATGAAGAAAATAAGCTTTGTTTTATGTACGATGCGAACAGGAAATTCACAAAAGAACGAAAAACTGCGCTTGAAAATTACCCACAAGATAAAAACTATGGTTTTTGTATCGAAAAGTGGATAAACAAATGCGATCGCACCCTTCACGATTCATCATCTGATTTGCAAAATGCGATTTACAGCACTATGCTTGATATTTGCTGTGAAGAAATGGGTATACTTGTAGTAAGAATTTCAGAAGATGATTTTGATTGGACAGACGATCACGCAATGGAAAAATTGAACGAAATTGTAAGTAATATAAGGAAGGGAGATTTTTGTTAATGAAAGTTATACTAGCAGTAGATAGAAATTTTGCGATAGGAAAAGATGGAGATATGCTTTTTTCAATTCCTGAAGATATGCAAAGATTCAAAGAATTAACTACGGGAAATATCGTAATTATGGGAAGAAAAACTTTAGAATCTTTACCTGATTCAAAACCTCTACCAAACAGAACCAACATAATCGTTACAAGTAAAGATTTGGATGGAATGTTGTGCGTAAAAAATGAAGAAGAATTGCTACGTACTCTCAAAGAAATCAACCCAGATCACAAAATGACAGAGTATTTGATAGGTGGGGCAAACACAATTGAATCATTGATACACTTAGTTGATGAATTCGTAATCACTTATGTTGATGCAGAGTTTGAATATGATGCGAAAATCAGAAACTTATTCGAAGATGACGACTTTTATGTAGCGGAAGAATCAGACATCAAAACTTACGAAGGCATGGATTATAGATATATGGTGTTTAAAAGAAAATAGAGCAGAAGAGTATTACACATCCATGCTAAGAATATCATACGGAAAAAATTGCTTTGATTACAAATCGAAAAAATCCGTCCAAAATCGTACCGCGTAAGCGAAGCGTGCTTACGATTTTAGGATTTTGAGATTCAGAAATCAACAATTTTTGTAGTCTAGATATTCGTGCATGATGTGTACTTACTCTTTGAAAAATTGGAGATGTAAAATGTCTCTTTTTTTATTGCTCAAATATTAAGATTTGGCAAAGTTATAATTGAGTATAATGTATTGTGATATAATACGGTTACGGAGGTGAGTAAATGCGTTGTCCTAATTGCAATGAAAAAGTGTTAGATACGGTGAATTTCTGTCACAATTGTGGGTTCAATTTGAAAGAATACCGCGAAAGTTTGAATGAACAAAAAGATATAGAAGAACAACCAAAAGATAGTCACGCATCTACAGACAAGGATTATTCCTATTCAGATGATGTGATGAATATTTTTAATATAAAAAATCGTGAGAAATCTGCTGAGGAACAAAAGGCTGAAGAAATCATAAATAAAAACAAATCTGAGCACAAACCTAAAAGAATTGAAGATATTTTTCAAGTTATTAACAAAAACAAATCTCAGTATGGAAAGTTCAATCCAGACAAAGAAGTTGAGAAGAAGATTAATCACGAAGATGAAAAAGAACCCGAAGAAAATTATGAAAACACGATTTTTATTACCAAAGGTTACGACGAAAATCAAGAAAAAATCAAAAGAGATGAGTCGATAAGATTCACATCTGCAAATGAGTTTACTATCCATAAGATTGAAGAAGAAAATGATGATGAAGACGAATTTATGGATACTTTTGAGGTTAAAACTAAACAAGTGTTTGACAGAATCAATTTGTTTTTCACGAAAATATTGAAGAAAATGATGGGTGGAGCACAACCTTACAGGTTCTCAATGAGAATAGCAGTTGTAATATTGTCAGCGTTGCCGCTATTGTTCTTTTACATGAATTCTACAAATCACTGGACATTTACTCAAAAATCAAAGGCAATCGTGGTTATGGTTTCTGTATTAGTATTGGATGTTTTCCAAAAAGTTTTATCATACAGTATGGGACTTAAACTATCAGGAACGAAATTATATCAACCTATCGACAAGGATTTGAGATATAATATCTCAGTTTTACTTTCGGTTATAGAATCTTTGATATTTAGCTTATTTGGGGTTTTAACAGCAGGTGGACTTGTCGGTTTTAGTTCGTCAGTTTTCACGTTCACATTTTTGGGAGCACATGCTTTTATATATTTAATTTCATTAGTAATATTGATACTATTTGCGACGATTATTTTAGTTGATAGATTTGATTACAAAAATTTGTGGAAAATTTACGGACTTAATGCTGCTGGAATTGTGATAACAAGACTTGTGGTGTTTATGGTCGTTATGACACTTCTTCAAAAAATATTTTTTGGACTTGCTCCGGGATTGATGTAGGTGATTAAATGATTTACACAGTTACTATGAATCCAGCACTTGAATTTGTAAGTGAAGTTTCGGATTTTGAATTTGACAAGAACAATATATCGGATTTTGATTTGATGCTTCCAGCTGGAAAAGGAATCAATGTTTCGAGAGTTTTAAAACAACTTGGACTTCCAACGGTTGCAACTGGATTTGCAGGAGGTTTTACGGGAGACTTTGTAGAAGATTGGCTAAGAAGAGAAGATATCAAATCTGAGTTCATAAGAATTGATGATAATACTAGAATTAATATCAAAATCACAGGCTCTTCGAAAACCGTAATCGAATCAAAAGGACCTAGCATTTCTCATCAAGAACTACAGGAATTGTTATACTATCTATCAAGAGTTAAAGAAGGAGATACTGTGTTTTTGTCCACAGCTTTTCCGAAAAATATAACAGAAACTGTAATCGAAAGAATGATTGCAATCTGTAAAGCTAACAAAGCGGAGTTCGTCCTCGATATAGATGAGTATTATTTGGAGAGATTTGCTAACGAAGGATCACTTCTTCAAAACATCAGCGTCAAATGCTTGGAGCATATGTTTAAAACAAAAATAGATTCAGAATCAGATTTGCTTAAATGGAAAAACGAAATATCTGGTTTGAATTCTAAATTTGTGATAGTTCCTTTTGTAGATAATAAAGTATATTTGTTCCAAAAGAATTCAATCTATGCTTTTGACATAGAACAGATGCTAAACCAAAAAAGAGATTTTGTTATTGACTCAATAATCGCGGGATTTATCGCGACATTTATCAGAACTTCAGATTATGAAAAGTCTTTTGAAATGGCAAATGCCTGTGCACTAGCTTCGTTGAAGACCAAGGATTTGCCGAAAAAATTCCAAATAGATGATTGCTTAGAAGATGTTAATATAATAAAAATAGACTAAAATAAAAAAACAAGGTGTTGAATTTAATTCATACCTTGTTTTTTTATGTTGTAATAAATTAAGAAATGGAGATTTAATTGAAAATGAAAAAGTTTTCAATATTTATATATATTTTACCATCTCGATATAACGAATGCAAGTTTTTTGTTACATTTTTTAAAATTTAATAAATTTGTAAATAGGCTCATGATTATCATTACTTTATCATAATAAAGGAAATAAGTCAAGTGATTTTTATGCAAAAACACAATTTGTTTTATTATCGGAACAAATTTAAAAAATGAATAAAAATAATTTGGTTTTATTTTCATAATAAGCGTAAAACGGCGTAGAATCAACAAGATAGCGAAATCACAAATTTTATTTTTGTGAGCAAAAAGTGTAAATTAATCCGAAAAAACATGGAAAAACTGTATTTTATACTGAAATTTTAAATTATAAAATAAATAATAATTGACAAATCCATTTTATGTCACTATAATGAGATAAAGTATTATTTATTAATCATACATAAATCATACTAAAAATAAACTGAAAGGAGAATAAGATGTCTGCTAATAAGAAAATATTGGAAGTTAATAATATGCATACAGCTTTTAGAATAAAAGACGATTATTATGACGCCGTAGACGATGTTTCATTTGAATTGTATGAAAATGAAGTATTAGCTATGGTTGGTGAATCTGGTTGTGGTAAATCTACACTTGCTACTACTATTATGGGTTTACATAATATGAATTACACTCAAATTAGCGGTGAAGTTATATATAACGGCGAAAATATTTTGAATTATACAGAAGCTCAATTCAATGAGTTGAGAGGTGGAGAAATTGGTATGATATTCCAAGATCCGTTGGCATCTCTTAATCCATTAATGAGAATTGGCGAACAAATTGAAGAAGCTTTGTTATATCACACTGATTTGGACAAGAAACAACGTCAAGCAAAAGCTATTGATCTTCTAAAAAAAGTAGGGATTGAAAATGCTGAAGTTATAGCAAGACAATTTCCTCATCAATTATCCGGAGGTATGAGACAAAGAGTAATCATTGCGATTGCTTTGAGTTGCAAACCTAGAGTTTTGATAGCTGATGAGCCAACTACTGCACTTGATGTTACAATTCAAGCACAAATTCTAGATTTACTAAAAGAATTACAAAATCAAATGAATTCAGGAATTATATTGATAACCCATGATTTAGGAGTTGTAGCACAAATCGCTGACAGAGTTTGCGTAATGTATGCAGGTCAAATCGTTGAGATTGCACCTGTGGATGAGTTGTTCAATAATCCACTTCATCCATACACAAGAAGTTTATTAAATTCCATTCCACAAGCAGATAATGAATCTGATCAGTTACATGTTATAGAAGGTATGGTTCCTTCGTTGAAAAATTTACCTAGAAAAGGATGCAGATTTGCACCTCGTATTCCTTGGATAGACGATCATGAACACGAAGAAAATCCAGTACTACACGATGTTGGCAATGGACACATGGTTCGTTGTACTTGCTGGAAGAATTTCCATTTTAAAGACGAATAGGAGGGAAATATGGGATTTTTAGAAGTTAAAAATTTGAAAGTTCATTATCCAATTCGTGGTGGATTTTTTAATACAATTCAAGACTATATCAAAGCTGTAGACGGCGTAGATATGGATATTGAACAAGGAAAAACTTATGGTTTGATTGGAGAGTCAGGATCTGGGAAATCCACTATTGGAAAAGCTATAGTAGGGCTTGAAAAGATTACAGATGGACAAATTTTGTACGAAGGAAAAGATGTTACAAGTAGATCTTACAGAAAAAAGATCAACTACAACCAAGACGTTCAAATGATTTTCCAAGACTCAATGAGTTCACTTGATCCTAAAAAAAGAATTTTGGATATAATTGCTGAACCAATCAGAAATTTTGAAAAACTAACACCAAAAGAAGAAAAAGAAAAGGTGTTTAAATTGTTGGATATAGTTGGACTTAACGAGAGTGCAATCTATAAATATCCATTTGAATTCTCAGGTGGTCAAAGACAAAGAATTGGAGTTGCAAGAGCTGTTGCGTGTAACCCACGATTGATTGTTGCAGACGAACCTGTTAGTGCACTTGACTTATCAGTTCAAGCGCAAGTATTAAACTACATGAAGTTGATTCAACAAGAGTTTAATCTAAGCTACATTTTCATCTCTCACGATTTGGGAGTTGTAAGACACATGTGTGATTACATTTATATCATGCACAACGGCAAATTTGTAGAAACTGGAAATCGTGATGATTTGTACTCCGATCCACAACACATTTACACAAAGAGACTTATCGCAGCGATTCCTCAAATCGAACCAAATAGAAGAAAAGAACTTAGAGATGCTAGACAAGCTATTGAAAAGAAATTTGATGAACAAAAAAATGTCTACTACGATGAAAATGGATCGGTGTACGATTTGACAAAATACAAAGATTCTCATTATGTAGCAGCTAGAAAGGGGGAAATATAATATGACTAAAACAATAATCAGAAGATTTTTAATAATGATTCCTCAATTGATAGTGTTAAGTTTATTTATATTCTTTGTAGCTCAAAAGATGCCAGGTGACCCATTTACAGGGAAAATCACACCAAGTACTGGTAACTCAAAGGTTGAAGAAGAACTTAAAATAAAATCTGGATTTTACGATCCATGGTATGTAAAATACAAAAGATGGGTTGGCAATGCACTTCAAGGAGACTTTGGTGATTCTTATACTCAAAAGCTACCTGTAAAAGACGTTATAGGTCAAAGAGCTAAGAATACATTCTTCTTATCATTGTTCTCATTAATAATAATGTATGCAATTGCAATTCCTCTAGGAATAAACGCAGGTAGGTACAGTGGGTCGGCATTCGATCAGGGGGTTAACTTGTACAACTTCCTGGCACTAGCAACCCCGGGGTTCGTATTTTACTTGATAATGCTTTTAATTTTCGGATATGAGCTTGGATGGTTTCCAACGAGTGGTATCATAAGCCTTGAAGCCTCAGCAAAAGGCGGCATGGCAGCGGTATTAAGTAGATTTTATCATATGCTACTTCCTGCAATATCTTATGCACTACTTACAACTATTGGAACTATTCAATATTTGAGAAATGAAGTTGTAGATGCAAAAAGTCAAGACTACGTAAGAACTGCAAGAGCAAAAGGGGTTCCTATCAAAAAAGTTTACAGTAAACACATTTTTAGAAACTCACTTTTACCAATAGCTGCATTCTTCGGATTCCAAATCACAGGATTGTTAGCAGGTTCTATCATGATTGAAACAATCTTCGGATACCAAGGAATGGGTTCATTATTCGTTGACTGTATCAACCAAAGAGATTATTCAGTTATGACTGCACTTGTTATGATATATGGTTTCTTGACACTTTGTGGTTCATTGTTAAGTGATATTATCATGAGTATAGTGGATCCAAGAATAAGGATAGATTAGGAGGTTTTTATGAAAGAAGTAAAAGTAACAGAAGAAAAGCTTGAAGAATATAAAGACCTTGCAAAAGACAATCCTACTGGATTTAAAGTAATTGTTAATGAATTCAAAAAAGATAAACTAGCAATTGTTTCTTTGGTAATATTGGCAGTTTTGTGGATAGGAATATTCGTTGGAGCAATGTTACTTGATAAAAAGCAAGTAATGATGGTAGATATTATGAACTCATACGCACCACCAGGAGAGGCTGGACATATTTTAGGAACAGACCAAGGTGGTAGAGATTTGTTCGGCCAATTAATTATTGGAGCGAGAAACTCAATTGTAATAGGAATCGCTGTAACAATACTTACATCTGCAATAGGAATAGTTGTAGGTCTATTAATAGGTTATTACGGTGGATGGTTGGACAATATTATAATGAGAATTATAGACTTCATCCAAATTCTTCCAACGATGATGATTATCATAGTTTTCGTAACAATTGTTCCAAAATATTCGATGTTTACATTTGTAATGATATTTACGGTGTTCTACTGGACAGGAATGGCAAGACTTGTCAGATCAAAAGCTCTTGCTGAAAGTAAAAAAGACTATGTAAATGCATCGAAGACAATGGGAACTAGCGATTTGAAGACGATGTTTACAGGAATATTACCAAATATTTCTTCAATATTAATAGTAGATATGACATTAAGTTTCGCCGGTAACATCGGTATTGAAACAGGACTAAGCTTTCTAGGTTTCGGGCTTCCACCATCAGATCCATCACTTGGAACTTTGGTATCATTAGCCAGAAAACCAGAAGTTATTCAAGACAAATTATATGTATGGTTACCCGCATCATTATTGATATTGGTAATGATGTTGTGTATAAATTACATCGGTCAAGCATTAAGAAGGGCTTCCGATGCAAAACAAAGGAAAGGATAAGGGTGAAAATAATGAAAAAGAAATTCAAATCATTATTGGCTATCTTTTTAGTATTGGCATTCGTACTTACTGGATGTGGAAATGCAAAGAAAGATAGCGGAAAATCTTCAGACTCTGGTTCTAAACAAGAATCTAGTACTGGAAAGAAAGTCAATGAAGAAAACAAGGGCAACATAGTCGGAGAAAAAATGGGCGGCGGTGTTGTTGTTGAAAACGAAGGCGAACCAATTAAAGGTGGTACATTCAGAGTAGGTATTCCTACAGACTCACCATTTAAAGGTATATTCAACAACACATTATACGATGACAACTACGACTGGAACATCATTGGACCTACAATGTATGGTTCATCAAACGCTGGAGAAAGCTTGGAATTGAGAGATTCTGGAGCTGAAAAATTCGAATGGGATGAAAAAGCAAAAACTGCTACAATTAAACTTTCAGACTCATTCAAATGGAATGACGGAAAACCAGTTACTGCAAAAGACATTATCATCAACTACCTAATCATTGGTCACAAGGATTATCCTGGTGTACGTTATGATGATGATATGATTAACATAGTTGGTATGGAAGAATATCACGCTGGTAAAACACAAGACATATCTGGTGTTAAAGAAGTAGATGAAAAAACAGTTCAAATCTCATTTAAAGAATGGAAACCAGCAATCAAATGGGGCGCTGGAATCTGGGCTGAACCAAATAGCTATGATCAATTAAAAGATATACCAGTAAAAGATATAATTTCTTCTGACCCTGTTAGAAAGAACCCTAAATCAGCAGGACCTTTCTACATTACAAATGTAGTTCCAGGTCAATCAGTTGAATTTTCAGCTAACGAACACTTCTGGGGTGGAAAACCTAAGATCGATAAAGTTGTAATGGAAGTAGTTCCAAGCTCACAAATCTTAGCTTCATTAAAAGCTGGTAAATACGACTATATCGCAGGTGGAGCACCTTCAGATACATTCAAAGAAATTTCTGAATTAAAAGGATACAAAGTAGCAAGATACCAAGACATGGCTTACACTTACCTAGGATTTAAATTAGGTAAATGGGACAAAGCCAAGGGAGAAGTTGTAGTAGATCCTAACGCTAAAATGGCAGATGTAAACCTACGTAAAGCAATGGGTTATGCAATCGACAACAATGCAGTTGGTGAAAAATTCTACCTAGGATACAGATCACAAGCAACATCAGTTATAATCCCAATCTTCAAGGATTACTTCAACACAGACCTTAAAGGATACAACTTCGATCCAGAAAAAGCTAAAAAATTGTTAGACGAAGCTGGATACAAAGACGTTGACAACGATGGATTCAGAGAAGACAAAAATGGTAAACCATTTGTAATCAAATTTGCTTCAATGGCAGGTGGAGATATCGCTGAACCATTAGCAAAATACTACATGCAATGTTGGGAACAAGTAGGATTGAAAGTTGAATTAACAGGCGGAAGACTAATCGAATTCAACGCATTCTACGACAAACTTAAAAACGACGATCCAGAAATCGACGTATTCCAAGGTGCATGGGGAACAGGTACTAACCCAGACCCATCAGGATTATTCAGTAAGAATGCATCATTCAACTACTACAGATATACTAATCCAGAAATGCAACAAGCATTGGATAAGATAGCTGATGGTAAAACATCTGATGAAGATAGAGCACAAGCTTACAAAGACTTTGCAAAAGTAATGGAAGACAATGTACCATTGATTCCAACACTTTACAGAGAAGCTTTATCTCCAATCAACAAGAGAGTTAAGAAATTTGATTTCAGATATGTTCAAGATATGAACAAAGACGACTTCAGATGGAATGAAATCGAACTTACAGCAGACCAACCAATGAAAGAATAATAGTTTTAAATTAGTGGGGTGTAAATTTGCACTCCACTTTTTTCTGTGTAAAATATGTAAAAATACGTAAAATATAACGTTTTCGTTTATTGACTTATTCTAGCTTATTCATTAGAATATTAGAGAGGTGTAATGAATGAAGCAGAAAAATATTGTTGCTGTAGTTTTGATAACTGTAGCAATATTTGTTGGTGCTTTTGTAGGACTAAATATTTTAAATTCATCAAAGGCAGAAAAATTAGATAAATTGGCTCACCAATGTATAGTAGATGGTAATTACCAAAAAGCTGTAGATTATTACAGTGAATTGTACGATAGAACAAACGATGGATCTTATATAGACAAAAAACGTGAAGCTGTGGAACTATTGTCATCCAAGAATAATTACGATTATGGAGTAAATTATTTAAAGGAAATGAAGTATGTCGACGCGGCAAAAAGTTTTTTGAAAGTAAGCAACAAAGACAATGTAAACTATCAAAAAGCGCAACAAAGATTGCAAGAAAGCACACAAGCGGTGATAATTGCAAGTGATTCATTTGCAGAAGATGACAACTTTGATGCAAGTTTGAATATGTTAAACTCATACGCACGTGTAATGCCACACGAAACCATTGTTATAGACAAAATAAAAGAAGTTGAAAAAGCGAAAAATCAATACAATGAGAAAAAACAAGAAGAAGAAAAACAACGTGCATTGTCTGAGAAAAAGGAAAAAGAAGCCAGAGAAAAAGCTGAAAAACTTGCCAGTGAATCAGCGGAAGAATTAAAGAAAGAAAAAGAAAGCGCAAAACAACCAGATAAACAAGATGAAAGTTATGAAACTGATGATAACAAAAGACTTATCGATTTGTGCATTCGTTTAGTTGGTAAAACTTATTTGGTAACTACAGATAATGCCAAAATCTACGAAGAACCAAGCAATAAATCACAAGTGATTTCTTCAATTCCTATGGGAAGTGAAGTGTACATTTATGAAGCAAAACCAGATTCAGGTCAAAGAGTTTGGTGTCATGCGATAATTAAAAGTGCAGATTCACTAAAATCATACGATGCGTGGATATCATCAAATAACTTAGAAATTAACGATTAAGCTCTCAATAATGAGGGCTTTTTTAGTAGAAAGGGGTGTGTTATGGATTTAAATTTTTTGCATTTTGATTTGGATGCTTTCTTTGCGTCCTGTGAAATTCTGGATAATCCAAAACTAAAACACGTCCCAATGGTTGTAGGTGGAAAAAGTCAGAGGGGGATAATTACTACTGCGAACTACGAAGCAAGAAAATACGGATTACACTCTGCAATGCCAATATTTCAAGCGAAAAAGATTGTGCCAAATCTAGTTATAGTTACCCCTGATTTTGAAAAATACAGAAGAAATAGCGAGAAAGTTTTCAAGGTTTTGTCGACTTTCTCTAATAAAATTCAAAAGATGAGTATAGATGAAGGTTGCATGGATATTTATCATATTAAAATGGACAGATTAGAACTGGCAAATCTAATCCAAGAAAATGTAAGGATAAAAACAGGATTGTCTATCTCTATTGGAATAAGTTACAACATGAGCCTTGCAAAACTTGCGTCAGATTGGAATAAGCCTCATGGAATCAAAATTATAACGCAAGATGATATTCCAGATATCTTGATGGATTTAAACGTTGGAAAAATCCAAGGAATTGGAAGAAAATCTGAGGAAAAACTAAACAATATTGGAATCAAAAAAGTTAGTGATTTGTACGATTTATCCAGAAATAATTTGAGAGAATTGTTCGGGAAGTTTGGCGAAGTAATTTACGATAGAATTCGTGGAATTGACGATAGACAGTTGGATTTGTCCAGAATTAGAAAATCTATCGGGGTGGAATACACTTTTGAACGCGATTTGAGAAATTACAATGAGTTACTGAAAAAAGCAAGTGAGTTCAGTGAAGAATTAGCAGATGATCTTCATAAGAAAAATATTAAAGCAAAAACTATCAGAATTAAAATAAAACTTAGCGATTTTTCCGTGATTACAAAATCGATGACTCTTGATGAATACATTAGTGATGTCAAAGATATTTACAGGATTGTGAAGTATCTTGTGCTTAATACTAAGATAGAAAAGTCTGTCAGACTTTTCGGAATTACTGCGGCAAACCTGAGCGACACGACTTTTGAGCAGTTAAAATTCTTGTAGTAAAAAACTTTGCATAATACCTTGCAATATGTACTACTGTGTATTATAATGTAATCAGGAGGTAAGATATGAACACACAATTAAAAAAAGGGATTTTAGAATTATGTGTCTTATCGGTTATATCTAAACAAGACAGCTACGGATACGAAATTATAGATCAGATAAAAGATAAGATACCAATGAGCGAAGGAACAATTTATCCTATGCTTAGAAGATTGAAAAACGACAAATACTTGGAAGATTACACTGAACAATCAGAATCAGGTCCATCTAGGAAATATTATAAGATAACAGACGAAGGAAAAACATATTTGCACTCACAACTTGAAGATTACAAAAAATTGGTTGAAAGTGTTAAGGCCTTGTTAGAGGAGGGTTTTTAAATGAATAAAGAACAATTTATGGAACTTTTAGATTATTATTTCAGAAATGTCGACGAAACAACTTACAGAGAAATCAAGAATGATTACGAAGAACATTTTAGAATCGGCGTTGAAAATGGAAAAACTGAAGAAGAGATTTCAACTGAATTAGGTAATCCAAGAGAAATATTCAACGAATGTAAAGAAGCTGGAATTATCAGAGAAAACAACTTATTCGGTATGTTTAATTTGAATAGCATCGGCGATTTCTTTAATTCTAAAATTTTCGACCAATCCAAAGACAAAGACTATGATTTGTCACAACAAACATTGGAATTTGACAATGATTTCCACAGAATTGAAGTTAAATCAAATGCGGACATCGATGTGTCAACTCACGAATTGGACAAAATAATCGTAACTTACACTACAACTGACGAAACGCAAAAATTGGACGTAGATTATATGAATCACGTGTTGAAGCTAGGCAAAGTTAAAATGGAAAAATTCCTCCAAAAAAGTTTCATCAAATCAATTTCTATCAAAATCCCACAAGACAGTGATTTGGGATTAAACATCGCTACAGCAAGTGGAGATGTAAATGTAGATGTTATTAGTAACGACGTTACTTGCAACACTTCAAGCGGTGATGTAAATATCACAACACAATCAAACAATGTAAATGTCAACACAGCAAGTGGGGATGTTCAAGTCTTCAAATGCAAAAAAGAAATTTACGTTAATACTGTGAGCGGTGATGTAAAGGTGAATTCCGAAAATCCAGAAATCACAGTGAACACAGTAAGTGGCGATATCGAAATCGATGTGAACGAAAACAAAGATTTGAATGTGAGAGGTGTGTCTAGCGATATTAACATCCACATCAAAGAAAAGAAAGGTTCTATCGAACTTAGAACTGTAAGCGGAGAAATTCAAATCGACAGTTACTACAAAGATAGTTCCAAAAAAATCAGTAAATCTCACGACCAATCATTCTCAAATGATGAAATCGAAATAAGTGCTGCAACAGTTAGTGGAGATATTACTGTAGATTAAATTTCAAATTGACTGCAATGATTTTTCGTTGCAGTTTTTTTATTGTAAATTTGCGGTTAAATATTATAATAACGTAAAAAAAACATTGAAAATATGATAAAATAGAAGGTAATATGGAGGAATAATAATTTTGAAAATAATAGTAACTTGCGCATTCGGTTTGGAGAGCTTAGTCAAAAGACAACTTTTGGATATGGGCTATGAGAATTTGAATGTAAACGACGGAAGAATAATGCTTGAAGGCGATGAAAAAGATATCGCAAAATTAAATATAAATTTGAGATGTGCAGACAGAGTTCTAATCGAATTGGGTAATTTTAAGGCTGTATCATTCGAACAACTTTTTAAGGGCGTTGAAAAAATAAATTGGTTGGATATTTTAGAAGCGGATTCTAATTTTATTGTAGAAGGCAGAAGTTACAAATCAAAATTATTTTCTATTAAAGACTGTCAATCGATTACAGAAAAGGCGATTATTAAATCTCTTCAGAAAGAATACAAGGTGGATTGGTTCTCAAAATCCAAGGGGAGATTTAGGATTGAAGTTAGTCTGGTAAAAGATATTTGTTCGATAACTTTGGATACCTCGGGAGATGGACTTCACAAAAGAGGTTACAGACAGGACTCAGTTCTTGCCCCTATAAGAGAAAACTTAGCAGCAGGAATTATCGATTTATCATTTGCTAATAGCGACAGACCTCTTGTGGACTTGTTTTGCGGCAGTGGAACTTTTGCAATAGAAGCTGCAAGAAAATTCAGAAATATTGCACCTGGAATTGATAGGAAATTCGATTTTATTAATTCTAATGATAAATTCAACGATGCCTACAAACAAGAGCGTACCAAAGCCTTGGAGAGCATTGATTACGATAAGAAGATAGATATTTTCGCTAGTGATGTAGACGGCTCAGCGATTGAAAAAGCAATAGCAAATGCTGAAAATGCTGGAGTCAGAGAGGATATTAGATTCGTGACGAGGGATTTCAGAAATGTTGTGTTGAATGATAATTACTTCGTTCTAATATCTAACCCACCTTATGGAAAAAGGCTTGGCGAAAGACAAGAAGCCGAGAAGATTTATAAGGATTTGGGAATTAAAATGGCGAAATTCAAGACTGCCTCACAATATATAATCACAGATTGCGAAGAGTTTGAGAAATTTTACGGCAAAAAAGCATCTAAAAATAGAAAGATGTACAACGGAAATATGAAGTGTTATTTGTATCAATATTTTGGTCCGAGACCTAAATAGGAGGAGATATCCTTGGAGAAGAAATCAAATGAAGATGTTAGTGATTTCAAAGGATCTGATTACGAAGTTCTAAATTCTATGAAGGATTTAGTTAGAGTAATAGATAAAGATGGGGTAATAATATTTGCCAATACTAGCATGATAAAATCTATGCCTATCAATCCAATAGGAGTGAATTGCTATTTGGATTATAGTGAAGATTTCCCAAAATGTTTGGCAGATAGGAAATACCGTTTGAACAGCACTATCAAAGAAAAAAGAAAAATAAATGGCGTGGATTATTCCATAACTTCTTCTCCAGTTATGGATAAAGATGGAGAAGTGGTAAGCACTGTCGAGGTTTTCAGAGATATTTCAAAAGAGGTCAAAACTCAGATTGATTTGATTAATGCGAACAAGGACATCAAGGATGAAATCAAATTCGCCAAGCACATTCAAAGCAAAACTTTGCCTAGTAAGGGTGAGCATGTTGGTTTGGATTTGGATTACAGCTATATTTCATCTAGGGATTTGTCTGGAGATATCATCGATTGCATAGACATTGACGAAAGATTTGTAGGAATTTACATCGCAGATGTTGTGGGCCATGGGATTGCGGCATCTATTCTGACGATGTTTATCAGACAGACAATGAGGTATTTGGTAAGTAGAATTACAGATTCTAGACCGAAAAGAGTGCTGAAGGATTTGAATACCACATTTACTGAACTTAATTTATCGGTAGACAAATATTTTACGATTTTTTATGGATTATACGATAGAAAACTCAAAATATTTTCATATGCAAATGCTGGTCACAATGGTATTCCATTTTTGATTTCCAATGACAAATTAGAAGAATTAAAAGTTACAGGTCATCCTATCTCTCCAATGTTTGAAGGAGTTGGGTTTGATCAAAGAGATATATTGGTCTCCAGTGGTGATGAATTAATTATGTACACTGATGGGATAACTGAAACTAGAGGATTTGACAACGAATTTTACGGCGAAGAAAGACTAAAAAGAGATTTAATGAAAGTTCCAGATAGAAGAATTGAATACGTGCTAAGCGAATTGAATTCTTTTAGATTTTTGGAACAGGATGACGATATTGTTCTAGTGAGTTTGAAGGTTCTATAGGAGGAAATATGTTCAAGCTAGATTTTTCAAATACGACAAGTCATAATTCTGTGGATACTTTGAGAACAGAATCCGTAAATGCTTTAGAAAAGCTTTTAAATAAATCCTGTGAAGGTAAGGAATTCACAGGATGGATTGATTTGCCTAAAAATTACGACAGAGAAGAATTCGAGAGAATTAAAAAATGTGCGAAGAAGATAAGAGAAAGCTCTGATTGTTTAGTTGTCATTGGAATCGGTGGAAGTTATATGGGAGCTAAGGCAATTGATTATGCGATGAGCGATTATTTTGAGAAATCGGGCATCGAAATCATCTACGCTGGTTTCCAATTGTCTTCTACGTATTTGGCTGAACTTTTGGATTATTTGAAAGACAAGGATTTTTGTGTAAATGTAATTAGCAAATCGGGAACTACTACAGAACCTGCAATCGCTTTTAGATTTATAAAGGAATTAATGGATGAAAAATACACAAAAGAAGAACAAAAGAGCAGAATTTTCGCCACTACTGATAAACAAAAAGGTGCATTGAAAGAATTGTCTGATATCAATGGTTATGAAACTTTTGTAGTGCCAGATGACATCGGTGGAAGATTTTCCGTTCTAACTTCTGTTGGATTGTTGCCACTTTGCGTAAAAGGATTGGACATTGATCAATTGATGGTGGGTGCAGCAAATGCAATGGAAGATTTTACAAAACTTGACTATGAGTCAAATTTTGCACTGCAATACGCTTCATTCAGAAATAACATGTATCGCAATGGAAAAGACATCGAAATACTTATTAATTACGAAATGAGATTGAAATATTTTTCTGAATGGTTCAAGCAATTATTCGCAGAATCGGAAGGAAAAAACAATAAGGGAATATTCCCAATGATGTGTAATTTCACGACGGATTTGCATTCAGTAGGTCAAATGATTCAAGATGGACAAAAAAATGTATTTGAAACTGTGATTTCAGTAGAAAATCCACGCAAAGATTTGTATATAAAATCTGATGCTGATAATTTGGATAATCTGAATTATTTGAGTGGAAAATCAGTGGATTATGTGAATAAGATGGCTATGCAAGGAACGCTTAATGCGCACTTGTCGTCAAATGTTGAAAGTGTCGTCGTGAAAATTGATGAGATTAATGAAGAAAATCTAGGATATATGATTTATTTCTTTGAAATGAGTGTAGCAATTTCAGCACTTGTTTTAGGAGTGAATCCTTTTAATCAACCAGGAGTTGAAGAATACAAGAAGCAAATGTTTAAACTATTAGAAAAGCCGGGTTATTAATATGAAAGAGAATTTAAAGAAAATAGTTTTGTACGAGAAAAGCTACGAAATTTCGAAAATTATATTGATTTTATTGACATCTGTTTTATTTTTGAAATGTGCGAAGGTTGACCATGTTTTTGTCAAATCGTTTTTTGTAACTGTGTTTTCATTCGTGCCAATAATAGGAGCGGGAGTGTATTTTGTTCCAGCAATCATTCTTAATTTATTAGAATCAAATACACTCAATTTGGCGATTTACGTGTGGTTGTTATTGGTAGTAATATGTATTGACAGAATACTCTACAGTGTTTTTTATGATTTGCCGTTTGATTACAGCCCGATATCTTATGTGATTATGGGAATGATTTTATATTTGATATTTGGGAAATACATATTGTTGGTGTTCGCACTTTCAGTGTGTGCAGTTACAGTGTACAACAACTACAACAAGTATAAGAAAACAAAAGTTTTTTACAAAAAAGCAACGTTGAATTTTATTGATTTGAAACAAATTATACAAGAGAAATAGAAATACGGAGGAAATAGTGGAAAAATTATTGATTGCAAGAGGAAACGAAGATATCGAACTTCTTTCAAATAAAGTAAATCAACATGGGCTTATCGTAGGAGCAACTGGAAGCGGAAAGACAGTTACATTAAAAGTGTTGTGCGAATATTTCTCAGATTTGGGAGTGCCAACTATTTTGTCAGACGTTAAGGGAGATTTGTCAAACTTAGCATCGGTTGGTGAAATGAACGATAATCTTAAATCTAGACTATATGAAATGAATATCACTGATTTTAATTTCAAAAACTATCCTGTAAATTTGTGGGATGTTTACGGAGAAAATGGCCTTCCATTGAGAGTTTCAGTTTCTGAAATGGGTCCAATTTTGTTGTCGCAGATTTTGGATTTGAACGATACACAAGCTGGAATTTTGAATATTGCATTCAGGGTTTCAGATGAGGAAGGACTATTGTTGTTGGACATAAAAGATTTGCGTTCTATGCTTAATCATTTGTCTGATAAAAGGGAAGTTTATTCCAAAAAATACGGAAATATCACAACTCAAAGTATCAGCGCAATCATGAGAAAATTATTGTACATCGAAGATATGGGTGCAGATAAATTCTTGGGAGAGCCAAGCTTGGATATAAAAGATTTGATGAAGACGGATTCTGATGGACGCGGATTTGTGAATATTATTTCTGCGGCAAAACTTATCAACGACAAAAACTTGTATTCTATGTTTTTGTTGTGGCTATTGTCAGAACTTTTCGAATCGCTACCTGAAGTTGGCAATCCAGAAATCCCTAAACTTGTGTTCTTCTTTGACGAAGCACATTTGTTATTCGACAATGCAAACAAAATGATAATGGATAAAATCGAACAAGTTGTAAGACTTATTCGTTCAAAAGGCGTGGGAATATTCTTCATCACACAAAATCCACTGGACATTCCAGATTCTATTTCTTCACAATTAGGAAATAGAATTGTGCATCAATTGAGAGCTTTCTCTCCAAAAGAATTGAAGGCAGTGCAAAAAGTTTCTGAAACTTTCAGAGCAAACGCCGATATGAATGTAAAAGATGAAATTGTAAACTTACGAACTGGTGAAGCGTTGATTTCATTCTTGGACGAAAAGGGAGCACCAAGTATAACTAAAAAAGGATTGGTACTTCCACCACATTCATCGTTTACGCCACTTTCTCAATCGGACGTAGATTATATCGTGAAAAACTCTGATTTGCATCAAAAATATTCGCAATCAATCGACAGAGAATCTGCTTATGAAATACTGCAAACAAAATTGCAAAATCAAATCAAAGAAGAGCCAGAAAAACAAACTAAGAAATCCACAAAACAAGAAAAATCTCCGATAGAAGATTTCGCAACTAAAAGCATCAACTCAATGCTTGGTAGTTTTACAAGACAAATCGGTAGAGATATCGCGCGTGGAATTTTCGGATCAATCAAAAAGAGCATAAAATTTTAAAGAACCTCCCAGACGGGAGGTTCTTTAATGCCGGTAAATTTTGTTTTATTTTTTTTCGGCGCTGATTACTAATGGTCTGGAGTTTTCCTTATCAAACTCTGCTTTATTAAATCCGCCGTATATTTTTATATTCTCAAAACCATTTTGTTCTAAAAGTTTTACTAATTCATCTGATGTTATTGGAAATAAATTGACGTCGTTTTCGATGGATTTATCAGCGGCTGTCATCACTGTGTTAAATCGTATAAAATCACCATTTCTGAAATATTTTCGTACAAATTCAACTTTTTCGTTTTTGATAGTTGGAAGATCTCCCAAGTAATCATCATCTACTTGTAAAAATGGATGGAAGTTAATGATTTGAAGTACGAGATTTCCGTTTGGATTTAATTTGTCATAGCATTTTTTCAAAAATTCATTTATTTTTTCTGTAGAATCCAAGTGTACCAGAGAATTTCCGATGCAGTAAATCAAACCGAAATTATCCTCCAATTTGTCGATATCTAACATATTCATACATTTAGCATCGATTTTGTTTTCATTAATTGCCTTGTCGACAAACTTTTCTTCCAAATCAATCCCCATCACATCATACCCATCATCTTGAAGCCTTTTAGCAACTTTTCCAGTGGCACACGCAACATCCAAGATTTTGCCGTGAGCACGTTCTTCTAAGAAGCTAATTTGTTTGTCATTTGGTTGAAAAATATCTTCGTAATTATCTGAAATTGAATCGTAAAATTTACTCATATCATCACCTCTAATGTATATATACCCAAAAGAATGTTACAATTTTATAAAGTTGTCATAATTTTGTAATAATTTCAAATCGTGTGATATAATTAGATAAATGAGGTGAAAACTTGATACGTAATAATCACGATAGATTTCTAGAAGAAAAAAGAAGACGCGCAGTAAAACGAAGGATTGTGTTTTCAGTATTTCTTTTAGTAATTCTATTTTCAATCATAAAAGTAAAAAATGATAGACAAGAGCATTCAGCTGAACAAAAACAAACTGAGATAGCTCAGGAGCAAAAAACTTCCGAACAACAAAATTCCAAACCAGAAGAACCAGTGGAAAAAGAAAAAACTGATGAGGAAGTTTTTGATGAAATCAAAAAGAATGAAAATATTTACCAAAATACATTTAAGAGAAATGAATTGTTGCACAATTTAGAAGTTTACGCAAAGTACAATCCTAATGCAAAAATAGTGATGAAAAATGCTGACGACATTCATCCTTCTCTTTTAAAACTTGCCGGTAACAACTACACTGCTGTGAATTTCGTGGCGAAAACAATTGATTCTACAATTAAAAACGACTATTCATATCCAGAAAACGCAAATAGTTCAAACGTACCATTGTATTTGCAATGGGACAAGAGATGGGGTTATGAAAAATATGGCTACGGAATTATTGGATTTACAGGATGTGGCCCTACAAGTTGCGCAATGGCGATGTCGTATTTGAAGAACGATCCTTCAATCACTCCAGCAAAAATAGCTGAAGAGAGTGATCGCAACGGATATTCTTCATCAGAAGGAACAAGCTGGGGATTTTATCCTTATATCGCAAGAAAATACGGGCTGAAAGCTGTTCAAATGGATGCGAATTATAATATTATCAAAGAAAATCTAAAAAAAGGAAATCCAATTCTAATTTCTGTAAGACCTGGAGATTTCACACAAACGGGACATGTCATGGTGATTTCGGGAATGGATGCAAATGGCAATATTATACTGAACGATCCAAACAGTTTTACTAATTCGCAAAAATCATGGAAATACGATAGATTACAACCACAAATCAAAGCAATGTGGGTGTTTAGTAATGGAGTATAAATGAAAAAATACACAAAATACAAAAAAGATCTTGAATATTCTTATACAATGGGACCTTTTCCAACTTATGAACTTATTGAAAATAAGGCTGATATTGTTGAGGAGGTCTTAATTTCTGAGGATTTCAATGACACAGAAAAACTGATAAATATATTGAATGATAAGAAAATTCCTTATACGATTTCAAGTAAACAAATAAACAAAATTTCATTAAAAGATAAAGAATACGTGATTGGAGTTTTCAAAAAGGAAAAATCAAAATTACAAGAAAAAAACCACATAATTTTGGACGGAATAGACAACATGGGAAACTTAGGTACTATTATGAGAAGTATGCTTGCATTTGGATATAAGGATTTGGTTTTGATATCAAATACGTGTGATGTTTACAATCCTAAAGTTGTCCGTGCCAGTATGGGAGCTTTTTTCAAATTAAATATCCAAAGATTTGATAATCTACAAGATTACAAGAAAAATTTCCCAGAAAATAAGATTTATTCATTTTTGCTAGATGAAAGTTCAGATGAACTTGGCGATGTGAAGTTCGAACAACCATTTAGCTTGGCGTTTGGAAATGAAGGGGCAGGGCTTCCAAAAGAATACTACAATGAAAATAAGATTTTCATCAATCAATCTAAGGATGTGGATTCCTTGAATTTACCGATAGCTTGTTCCATTGCAATGTATCAATCGAGGGTGATTTAATGAAGAGAGTATTTGTATTTGATTTGGACGGAACGTTGATAGATTCTATTGAAATGATAAATAATTGTTTCAATCATACTACACAAAAATTCGGGCTTAAACCTGTAGAAAAGGAAAAATTTAATTATTTTCTTGGAGATGGACCTAAAATTTTGGTGGAAAAATCTCTCAATTATTTAATAGAGCGCGATAATTTGGATGAAGCAAAAATTCATTCTCAATTTAATAAAATTTACGATAACTACATTGAATATTACAATGGATATGATGACAAGAAAACACAATTGTATCCACATATAAGAGAAAGTTTGGATAAATTAAAAGAAATGGGCGCACTTGTTTGCGTATGCACGAATAAAACTCTTCCAGCAGCGGAGAAAATTTTGAACAATTTATTTCCACAAGGCTATTTTGATTATGTGTCCGCATTGGAAGATGAAACCAAAAGAAAGCCTAATCCATTTTTGCTAGAAAAAATCGTGGAAGATTTGGATATTAAAAAAGAAGAGATTGTATATTTTGGAGACACGGATACAGATATTGAGACGTGTAAAAATGCGAGTGTAACAAGTGTCGGTGTTGAATGGGGATTTAGAGAAAGAGAAGAACTTGTAGAATCGGGAGCAGATTTTGTGATTTCTGATCAAAGAAGGATAGTTGATTTTTATGGAGAATTACCAAAAAATATTGGATAAAACAATTGAAAATCTAAATGGAGGAGAAACACTTCTTCTTCACAGTTGTTGTGGTCCTTGTTCTAGTTATGTTTTGGAATATTTGTCACAGTATTTTAAGATAACTATTTTGTTTTACAATCCAAACATTTCTCCACAATCTGAGTTTGACAAGAGAGTTGTGGAGCAGAAAAAAGTCATAGAAAATACAAAAGCAAAATATCCGATAGATATAATTGTTGACAAATACGATCCAGATGAATTTTACGAAAGAGTTGCTCCTTATAAGGATTGGGGAGAGAAATCACAGCGCTGTTATGAGTGCTACGATTTGAGAATTGATAGAACTTTCGACATTGCAGATGAGGTAGGTTTTGATTTTGTAACGACGACGTTATCGGTTAGTCCTCACAAAAACAGCCAATGGATTAATGAAATCGGAGAAAAATTAGAACAAACTCATAAAACTAAATTTTTGCATTCTGATTTCAAAAAGAAAAATGGTTACAAGAGATCAATCGAATTATCGAAGGAATTTGATTTGTATAGACAAGATTACTGCGGATGCGTTTACAGCAAAAAAGAAGCAGAACAACGACATAATAATGATTGATTGAATCGGTGATTTTTATCGCCGATTTTTTTTGTGAGAAATTCTCAAAACAAAATTGATAATGGTGTTAAGTATTTGTATCGGCTAAAGTTGTTTGATATAATAAAATAAAGGAGAGATTATGAAATTTGAAAAAAAAGTAATGCTTAAGAAATATAACGACGGAGTTATAGAAGAAGTTGAAGATGTTATTTTGAGAGAATTTTTGTTGGATATCAATATTAATTCCAAACCAATTGTTAAGCTTTTGTGTATTGAAAAGGATTTACAAGAACTTGTTACGGGATATCTTATAACAGAAAATATTGTAAGGCCAGAAGATATACAAAATGTAGATATTAAAATTGACGGGAATGTTTGTGATGTTACTTTAAAAGATATCGATAACACTCCAAGTCATGTGACTACTGAAAGTGGAGATTATAAAAACGTTCCGTACAATTTTACTAACAGAGATGAGTCGGTCACTCCGATTGATTGGGACGAAGAAACGTTGTTGAAGATTTCCAATTTTAACTTATCGGGATCGCAGTTATTCAAAGAAACTGGCAATGTGCATTCTGTTGTTTTGGCAAAAAATGGAGAAATAATCTGCCAATGTGATGATATTGGAAGATACAATGCTTTCGACAAGGCTGTGGGTACTGCAGTGTTAAATGGAGAAAAACTATCTGATTTAATTGCATTTACCTCTGGAAGAATTCCTTCATCAATTGTTCAAAAATGTGTCAATTCAGGTATTTCTGTTATAGTTTCTAGAAGTGCACCAACGGATATTTCTTTGGAATTAGCTAGCAAATATAACTTGTCCGTAATCGGCTTTTGCAAACAAAGTCGTTTAAATATTTATAAGGATTTTAGAAAGAAGGATTAATTATGAAAAAATTCGCGGATTTTTTGTATGCCATTATGGCAGGGGCATTTATTGCTATGGGTGGAGTTGCGTTTTTGAGCCTAAACAATAAAATAGTCGGGGCATTTATGTTCAGCTTGGGACTTTTTGCTGTGTGTACTTTAAAGTATAATTTATTTACAGGGAAAGTTGGATATCTGTTCTGTAATGATGTAAAAACTTATTTGCCATGGTGCTTAATGGTGTGGGTTGGAAATTTGGTCGGTAGTATTATCGTAGCGGAATTGGTTCGTCTTACGAGAGTCGCTCCTGGACTTATCGAAAAATCCACAAAATTGGTTCAAGTAAAAGCAGATGATACTTTGATTAGTTTGTTTGTTTTGGGAATTTTCTGTAATATTATGGTTGTTCACGCTGTGGATCAATACTTAAACAATCCTCACGAAATTGGAAAATATTTGGGAATTATAATGAGTATTATGGTATTTATTTTGGTCGGATTTGAACACAGTATTGCAGATATGTTTTACATTCAAATGGCGAGAATGTGGAATTCACAAACAATCATCGCTCTAATTGTCATTACTTTGGGTAATGTAGTGGGCGGGATTTTGATTCCAACAATGAGAAATATAAACACAAAATTAAAAAGCGAATAAGGTTTAATGAATGTTATTACAAGTAGAAAAAGCAAAGGAAATTCTTAGAAAAACACAAAAAAAAGCATCTGATATTGAAGAAATTGATATCGATGATGCTTATAATAGAGTTTTGGCGGAGGATGTGCTGGCGAAGTTCAACAATCCTCCTTATCCAAAAAGTGCAATGGATGGATACGCTGTAAGCAGCAAAGATTCTGACAAATTATCGAAGAAGAAAATTATCGGGACGAATTTTGCTGGAGATTGCAACGATTTTGAATACGAAGAAAATACTTGCGTGAGAATTATGACCGGAGCATTTGTACCGAAATGCTACGATGCGATTGTAAAACAAGAAGACTGCGAAGTAGAAGATGGTTTTATTGAAATCAAAAAATCTTACGAACCATTTGATTTTTACATCAAAGAAGGCGAAGATGTGTCCAAAGGGGAGTTGTTAATTCCTAAAGACACTAGGATATCTTCTGTTGATTTATCGATTTTGGCATCAAATGGATATTCAAAAGTTAAGGTTTACAGAAAATTAAAAGTATCGCTATTATCGACAGGCTCAGAATTGTTGTATCCTGGTGATGATTACAAACCGGGAAAAATCTACAGTTCAACAACTTATACATTGAAATCTATTTTGAAAAATTCAGGCGTGGAAGTTGTCGAACAAAAAAACTGCATGGATGATGAAGAATCAATTATAAGAGAAATGAAAAATCTTACACAAAAATCAGATGTTGTGATAACAACTGGTGGAGTTAGTGTTGGTGAGAAGGATTTGATGGAATCTTGTATGGAACAAATCGGAGAAGTTTTGTTTCATAGAATTGCCATGAAGCCTGGAACACCTGTGATGGCATCAAAAGTATCTGATGCTATAGTGTTGTCGTGTTCTGGAAGTCCGTTTGCGGCTTTTTGTAATTTCGAAGTTTTATTTTGGGATTTGTACAATAAATATTATGGATTAAATGTAAAACAATTTGAAAAAGGAAAAGTTGTAAAAGGTTGCATGAAACCATCGAAGCTTCAACGATACGTAAGATGTTTTGTTAAAGATTCTGAGATTACGATTTTTGATAAGCACAAGAATTCTATGCTACAAGATTTGACAAATTGTAACGCCCTTTTACTTCAAAAACAAAACGAAAGCTTGGAAGTAGGTTCAAGCGTGGATTATATATATTTGGGTGAAATATGAGAGTTTCTGTAGGAATATTGGCTGGTGGAAAAAGTGTGAGAATGGGTCAAGATAAGTTTGATTTGAACTTTTACGGTCACACTTTTATAGAAGAATTGATTGACAGGTTCAAAGACTTTGAAGTAATTGTTTCATCTAATACAGCTGACTATTCTCCAATTAAAACCGTGAAGGATACTTATGTTGAAGTGGGACCTTTGAGTGGAATCTTGGAGATTTTGAAAAATTCTACAAATGAATATGTATTTGTAACTTCTTGCGATATGATAAATGTAAAATCTGATTTGGTGGATTTTGCTGCATCTATCGCAAGTTTTTCAGATGAAGCTGTAATTTTTGAAACAGATGAAAGGTGCTATCCTACTTGTGGGATTTTTTCTAAGAAAATAATTCCTATTATCGAAGAAATGCTTGAAAGTAAAGATTATCGTGTGATGAATTTGGTTAAGAAAATCGATGCAAAATTTATCAATTTGAAATATACGATTTTTGAGGATGAATTTGTAAATATTAATTATCCTGAAGAACTGAAGCAAAATGCGACGCCTTTGATTTGTATTTGCGGCAAGAAAAATAGCGGCAAAACTACTTTTATTAAAAATCTTGTTGGAGAATTAAAAAATAGAAACAAAACCTGTTCTGTAGTAAAGCATGACGGTCACGATTTTGAGCTTGATTTCAAAGATACGGACACTTTTTATTATAAAGAGTACGGCGCTTGTCAGACCTTGATTTTTAACGATAAATACTTTAAATTAGATGGTAGGAGTAGAAATATTTATGATTTGATAAAATTATTGGACGATGTCGATTTGATTATTATCGAAGGGATGAAGGATTCCGATTTCATAAAATACGAATGTACTCTTACAGATGATTTAGTGTGTAGCGATGAGAACAAATACGGAATTATCAGCGACAGAATTTTTGAGGGTTACGATAATTTTGATATCAATGATGTTTCGGAATTTGCAGACTACATTATTCGAAAATTTAAAATTTAGAAGGTATTTATGGAAAATATTTTGTGCAATATGATAAAAATCAATCGTGGAAATGAGGTTTTGGTTTTAGATAAAGTAAAAAAATACGGCTGGGAAGGGTTGACTTTTCCAGGTGGTCATGTCGAAAAGGTAGAATCTATTACTGAATCTGTCATCAGAGAAGCGAAGGAAGAAACTAATCTGGATATTGAAAACATAAAATACGTTGGAATGATTAGCTGGTACGACATTGACAACAACGACAGAATTATCGGGTTTTTGTACGAAACTGACGATTTTTCTGGAGAATTGGTAAAGGAAAATGTCGAAGGTACGTTGGAATTTATCGATTACGAAGAATTAAAAAATATGGATGGACATAGCGATTCTATGGATGAAATTTTCGCTATTTACGACGGGAAATATTCTGAAATCGTGCTTTATTACGAAGATAATAAATGCGTAAAAAAGGAGTGTTATAAATAGTGAGAAAAGCTAAAGGAATGATGTTCGCCATAATATCGGCGTTGATATTCGGATTTACACCGATTATGGTCAGGGAAACTCTGAGCAATGGAAGTAACGTAATTATGACTTCTTTTTTGAGGGGATTTTTCGTAATTCCATTTTTGATAATTTCATTAAAAAGCAGAAATGTCAGCCTCAAAGTTACAAAACAAGAACTGAAAAAACTGATTTTGATGTGTAGCATCGGTGGTTGTATCACGATGACAATGCTTTATGCATCCTACCAATACATTTCCGTAGGACTTGCAACTTCAATCCATTTTATTTTTCCTACGATTGTAACAGTGTATTCAGTTATGTTTTTAAACGAAAAGATGACGAAATACAAATTCGTCTCACTTATTGCATCGATAATCGGAGTGATTTTACTAGCGAACAACGTCGGTGGAAGTAGTAATTTTCCGTTGGGAATGTTCTTGGCTGTGGCATCTGGTTGTACTTATTCTTTTTATTTGATTTATATGGATGTGTCGGGGCTAAAAAATATGGACAGCGTCAAAGTTACATTTTACAATTGCGCGATTAACTCAACGATGCTTTTGATATTTGGACTTATTACTGGAGATTTTACGTTGTCTTTATCAAGATACGCGTGGATAATTGCATTCGTGATTTCGATTTTAGTTTCTGTATTTGGCACGTTGTTCATTCAACTTTCCATAGTGAATGCAGGTGTCAGCACGTATACTATTTTTTCGACATTGGAACCAATTACATCTGTAATTTTAGGAATTATTTTATTTAACGAAACTACAGATCCAAGAAGATTGCTTGGCTGTTTTATGATATTTTTGTCGGTGATGATATTGGCAGTTTCAACTAGATTTCAAGAAAGAAGAGCAAAGGGAAGTGTAAATAATGAATGATGTTGAAAGATTAAAACAAATTGTAGAACAAAGTGACAAGATCGTGTTTTTCGGTGGAGCAGGGGTGTCTACTGCATCTGGAATTCCGGATTTTAGATCTGCAACGGGACTTTACAACAAGAAAAACGACAGCGATTTTTCGCCGGAATATATGTTGAGCCACGAATTTTTCGTGACACGTCCCGATTTATTTCAGAATTATGTTTTGGAAAATTTGATTATTGATGGAGTAAAACCAAACAAAGCTCATTTGTCTTTGACGAAATTAGAAAAAGCAAACAAACTTCTTGGCGTTATTACTCAAAATATCGACAGTTTGGACAAAATGGCTGGAACGAAAAATATCGCAGAAATTCACGGAAATTTAAGAGATTATTATTGTGTAAATTGTGGTGCAAAATACGATTTGGATTATTACAAACAAAACAGACCTTGCAAATGTGAAAAATGTGGAGGTGTTGTGCGTCCAGATGTTACATTGTACGGAGAAGTTCCACCACAAAGTGAATTTGCAAAAGCAATCAATTGGATAAATAAAGCAGACACGATGATTGTAGCTGGAAGTTCACTTGTCGTGTATCCTGCAAGTGGTCTTATCAATTATTTTAGAGGAGATAATTTGATACTGATTAATCTGGATCGTACAAGCTACGACAATATGGCAAATATCGTCATTCACGACGATATCGCAAAAACTTTAGAATATGTGACGAGGGATATTGATGAAAGATAAAATCAAAAATTATTTGCAAAAAGTGTACGGAGTGGATTTTTTGTCGAAGACTATGATAGTAGTCGCTCTGATACTTTCTTTGATTAATTTAAAATTTAAAAACAGAGTTATAGAAGTCATTACGATGATTTTGATTGTGTATTTTGGGATTTTCAGAGTTTTTTCTGTAAATAAATATCAAAGAATGGTTGAAAATCAAAAATTCGCGAAGGCTGTAAAACCTATGACAGATTTTTTTGAAAAATATAAAATCAGAGCTTTAAATTCCAAGGACAAGAAGTACATTAAATGTCCAAACTGCAAGAAAGAAATGAAAATTCCAAGAAATAAAGGGAAAATCAAAGTAACTTGCCCTCATTGTGGACATAAATTTGTGAAGAAAAGTTAATTATTTTGAAAAAATAAATATGCTAATAATGTTACAAATCTACTACGGAAAAAGTAGTAGATTTTTTATTGCTATAAATGAGGATTATAGTCTTATCAATTGCGACTTTATTTTTAAACAATAATTTCACGAACATTTCATAAAACTATCGTAATATAATATCAGATCACACGAGACCGTGTTATCTAAAATGAACTTAGATATTTTATGGAGGAAATTATGAGAAAAAATGTTTTAAAAGGAACAACTTTGCTACTAGCTTTGTGTTTTAGCGTTGGAGCAGTTGGATGCCAAAAATCTAGTGGAAATACGGGAAAAGAAACTAAAGTGGTAAGTCCAAAAGAAGCGGGAATGAAGGACGATAAAAAACAAGAAAATGAAAAATTCAAACCTTCTGATTATTCATTAAAACCAAAAGATGAATTTGTATATGAGTTTTTGGGATTGAAGTTCAAGCTTTCAGAACAAGTTAAAAAAGATATGACGGACAAGAAGATAGCGATGCTGGATGAACAAAGCCCTATCGACAAAGAATTGAAATATGCAATGCTTACTTTCGGTAAAATGACTGAAGAGCAAAAAAATGCAGTAGTGGATAAGATGGGTGATGGATACGAAAAGTGGCAAAAAGAACTTGAAAGAGTTGGAACTATTGGAATGTTTGACAAGAACATGTCCGAAGCTGAGATTGCTAAAATCACAAAATGTGACAATCATAAGAAAATCGGAGAATCAAAAGATGGTAAGTTCACTTACTACATAAGCATAAAAGGAAAAATGGATGAGGGCTTTGCAAAAGAATTTGCTAATACTCAGATTGATATTATAGATAAAAAACCACGTCCAGAAAATGGATTTGTTTTATCTGAAAAAACAGATTTGGAAAATACAGAAGCATTTGACAAAAAATCTGTAAAAGGATTGGGTAATTTATCTACAAAAGATATCAATGGCAAGGAATTTTCAAACAAAGATTTTGAAAAATACGATCTTACAATGGTAAATGTGTTTGCAACTTGGTGCAGTGCTTGTGTGAATGAAATTCCTGATTTATCAGAAGTTCAAAAGGAAATGAAGTCCAAAGGCGTAAACATAGTTGGCGTTGTTACAGATACTGTTGATGATAATGGCGTAAACAATGACGCATTACAAAAATCAAAATTAATCCAAGAAAAAACAAAAGCTTCATATCCATTCTTGATGCCTGACAAGACAAACTTTAACGGAAGATTAAACGGTATTCAAGCAATGCCAGAAACTTTCTTCGTAGATAAAAAGGGAAATATCGTTGGAGAAACTTATTCTGGTGCAAAATCAAAAGAAGAATGGAAACAAGTTATAGAAAAAGAATTAGCTAATTTGAAAAACAAATAAAATTGGTGATTCAAATGTACAAAAAATTTATTCATAGCCGAATTTTTCCTATCATGATTTTATTTTTATCTGTTGGCATGATTTATTATGGATATAATAACGGAGAAGTTAAAGTCGTGTTGGATAAGGCTATAAGAATTTGCATGGAGTGTATTGGAATTGGATAAGATAAAAAATTTACTAAAATTTGGAAACAAGAAAAATAAATACAAAATAATGGACCGTTTCAGACATGCTTTCCAATCACTGTGGTTTCTGATTACAAATTCTTATATAGAAGGCTTTAAGACTGGGAAAATTTACGGCGGAAATTTGAAGAAAATCTGTGTTCCGGGCATGAATTGTTATTCGTGCCCTGGAGCAAAAGGAAGTTGTCCGATAGGTTCATTACAGGCTGTAATTGGAAATTCGAACTTCAAGTTTAGCTATTACATAGTCGGATTTTTGTTTTTTATTGGTGCTTTGATGGGAAGATTTGTGTGTGGGTGGTTGTGTCCATTCGGCTTAATTCAGGATTTATTGTACAAAATTCCTTTCTTTAAGAAAATACAAACATTCAAATACGACAAACATTTGAGAAAATTAAAATATTTTATTTTACTAATTTTCGTAATAATTTTGCCGATGTTTGTGGTGGATATTTTGGGACAAGGATCGCCTTATTTTTGCAAATTGATTTGTCCGATAGGAATGCTTGAAGGTGGAATTCCTCTGGTGTTATTGAACAAAAGCATGAGAGGAGCGATTGGATTTTTGTATTATTGGAAGGGAACTATTCTTATACTCACAATTTTACTTTCAATAATGATGTACAGACCTTTCTGTAAATATATTTGTCCTTTGGGTGCGATTTATTCATTTTTCAATCCGATTTCAATTTTCAAATACAGATTGGACAAGAATAAATGTATAAGTTGTGGAAGGTGCAAGAAAGTGTGCCAAATGAACATAGATCCTACGAAAAATTGCAATCACAAAGAATGCATCAGATGCGCAAGATGTAAAAACGCCTGTCCAGTTGATGCTATAAGCTGTGGAATAAGAGATAAAAAATAATACTCAAAATCATTTATAGGAAATTTCAATAAATAAATCTTGGAAATTGTAGAGTCTGTATGATACAATGTTATCGAAAAGATTTTTAGGAGGAATTTATTGTGAAAAAACTTTTATTAACATTAGCTTTAGTATCAGCTTTAACTGTTACTGGATGTTCAAATAATTCAGATAAACCAGCTGACAATAATACTAAAACAGAACAAAATGCTGAAAAACCAGCAGAAAAAACTGAAGAAAAGACAGAAGAAAAAGCAGCCATCAAAGAAATGAAGGGCGCTGATCTTGAAGCAATCGAACAAGATAAGAAGAAAAAAGAAACTGTATTGGTTGTTGACGTTAGAAGCAAAGAAGAATACGACCAAGGTCACGTAAAATGGGCTATCAATATGCCAATCGACACTTTTGAACAAGAAGTTTCTAAGTTAGATGCTTACAAAGATAAAGCTGTAATCACAGTTTGCAACACAGGTAAAAAGAGCCAAAAAGCTGCTGAAATTTTAGTAAATAACGGATTCAAAGACGTTACAAACGCAGAAGGCGTTAAGAAATTTGAATACAAATTAGTTAAATTCGCTAACATTTTACCAGAAGATTTAGTAAAAGCTTCTGAAGACACTAACAACGTAATCGTTGATGTTAGAGATAAAAAAGATTATGATGCAGGTCACATCAAAAATGCTATCAATATTCCATTAGACGAAGCTGATGCAAGATTATCAGAAATTCCTACAGATAAACCAGTTTACACTTATTGCTATTCTGGAAACAAATCTGGTCAATTAGCACAAAAACTAATCGACAGAGGAAACAAAGACGTATTCAACTCTTTAGATGGAACTAAAGAACACGATTACGAATTAGTAAAATAGTTTAAAAAATTTAAGCGGCTCAGAGTATGGGCCGCTTTTTTTACAGGAGATAACATGAACGCAGTAATTTTAATGACAAAAATTCCAAATAAAAATTCTAAAACGAGATTGTCGACAATTTTATCAGAAGATCAAAGAATAAAACTCAGCGGTAATTTGATAGACAATAACTTAAAAATTCTCAAAAATTACAAAGTTTTCTTATCTCTAACGCCAGACGAATTATTTGACGATTACACGAAAAATTCTCCCTATGATTGCACCAAACAAACAGGTGATGATATTGGTCAAAGAATGAACAATTCTATAAAAGAAGTTTTGTCACTTGGTTATTCCAAGGTGGTTTTAATAGGCTCAGATATAATTGATTTTGATGGTGAGATTTTCGAAGAAGCTTTTGACAAATTAGAAAATAACGATGTAGTATTCAGTCCAACTGAAGACGGCGGTTATAGTCTTATTGGAATGAAAAAAGCGCACGACGTGTTGTTTGAAAACAAAAAATATTCTAATCCAAATGTAGAAAACGATTTGGAAAATAGTTTGATAGAAAATGATTTGTCGTATCATAAATTGAGAGAAACTCACGATATCGACACTGACATTGATTTTGTAAAATACATATCCAAATCAGAAAACGTCAAATTACTCGGAAAAGGCGAGTACAATTCGAATTATCTGATCGATGATGATTATTTGATAAGAATTGCGCGTGGATCGCAAATGCATTTGGACAATCAAATCGAATACGAATATAATGCGCTGAAATTTTTAGAAAAATCTAACGTAACTGCGAAGGCTTACGATTTGAAACGTGATAAATTGTCGGGAATTTCTTATCTTACGGAAGAATATTTGATTGGAAGAGATTTGGATTATCATACTGATTTGAAAATTGCAGCGTATTTGCTCTCGCAAATTCATTCATTAGATGTTACAGGACAAGATTTTATAAAAGCAAACAGTCCTTTTAAGATGATGTTCGACGAATTTACGGAGATGTTTTCTCATTATAAAAAATGGGACAAGAAAAACAACACGACCGAAGAAAAAATTTCTGATATGCTAAAATACATCAAAAATTTGGGGCTTGATTCTACACTTGAAAATCCTTGCCTTATAAATACTGAACTCAACAACAAAAACTTCATAATAGGAGAAAAATCTTACGTTATAGATTGGGAAAAGCCTATTATAGGAGAACGTGAACAAGATTTGGCACATTTTTTGGCACCGACGACGACTTTTTGGAAGACTGATGTGATTTTTGACAACGACACAATGGATCATTTCTTAGATGAATACGACAAATTATCAAAAACAAAAGTCGACAGGAAAAAATTCGTGAAGTATTTGCTGTTCACATGCCTCAGGGGAATAACTTGGTGTTCGATGGCATACACGCAATACGTAGATGATAACAGAGATAGTGGATTTGCTTTCGAAAAGATAAAAGCGTATTTATCGGATGGATTTTTGGATAATATATGGGAGTTTATAAAAGCGAATGATTTCAGTAATAGTGCCGGTGTATAATGAGTCTGACAAAATCGACAGATTCATCGATCGTTTGGATGTTTTTGATGATGAGTTCGAAGTGATTTTCAGCGTGAGTGGCGATGACGACACGTTTGAAAAAATCAGAGCCAGAGGATATAATCCAATTAGAAGCATCAAAGGTCGCGGCAATCAAATTATAAATGGAATTGCAAATTCAAAAGGGGAAATAATTCTGATTCTTCACGCGGATACTTTTTTCAAGGAAAATCCAAAAGAAGAAATCAAATCAGTTTTACAAAATTATAAAATGGGTTGTTTCAGTATTTCGTTTGTTCCAAAACAGTTTATAATGCAAATTGTCGCATTTAATTCTAGCAATCGTGTCAGACAAAGAAACATCGCTTTTGGTGATCAGGGGATGTTTTTCACGAGAGAGTTTTACAACGAGATGGGTGGATTTAAAAATATAGATTTAATGGAAGATTACGATTTTTCGATTAGGGTTAAAGAAAAAGGATACAAAATCTTCCTTTCAAAAATGAGGATATATTCTTCATCGCGTAGATTTCAAAAAAATGGTCCTTTTAGGACTATGTGGATGATGCAAAAATGCCAATATATGTATCGCAAGGGGGAAAGCGTAGATGATATCAAACAAAAGTACAAATGATTACTTACAAGAAGTAAAAGACAAGTGTATTGATTGTGGTAAATGCACAAAATGTTGTCCGTTTTTGACTAAATACAAGATTAACTTAAAAGATTTTGCAGACAGACAAGACTTGGCGTTTTCTTGTTTCTTGTGTCAGAAATGTGAGGCAGTGTGTCCAGTTGATTTGGATGGAAAAAAGATTTCACTTATTCATAGAAAAGCAAATCCAAAGTTCGAATCAGTTAAAAAACAAAAAGAAAATTATTTCTTCAAAAACAAATCCGACAGAAAAACAAAAGATTTGTTGTATTTGGGCTGTAATTTCCCAGCGTTTTATCCAGATACTACAAAATATTTAATGGAATTGTTCAACAAAGAAGGATTTGATTATTCAATAGATTGTTGCAATCTTCCAAGTGATTATACGGGATTTGAAAATAATTACATGGAAAGATTTGAAAAAGAACTCAAGGACAAGGAAGTCGAAAGAATTGTGTGCGTGTGTCCAAACTGTTTCCACAAATTCTACAAAAATTTGTCGGTAGAAGTCATCACGATTTTCAAATGGCTTGAAGAAAGAAATATGATTCAAGATATCGACGAGGAAGTAAATGTGTTCTTTCCATGTTCTGACAGATACAATCATATAATATTTGAAGAAATCAAAAATCATATCAAAGGATTTAACAATAAATACATAAGCACAAACTGCTGTGGAGCTGGTGGAATTGCAGGAAAAAGCGAAAAAGAAATCGCAACTCAAATGCAAAACTCCATCAAAAATGAAAAAATGTATACTTATTGTGCGACTTGTTCATCCAAGTTTGTGGCAAATAATGAAGTACACCATTTTGTAAGTAAAATGGTTGGTATAGATGAAAAATGCGATCCAAGCTTTTTTAAAAATGCATTAAAAGGAAAATTTAGGGGGAGAAAATGAGATTCGAAGACAGAATACCTGAAAAATTTAATATAACAGGTGACATTACAACTCTACAATTAAACATTACTGAAAAATGTAATTTGCGTTGTAAACACTGTTACATTATGAAAAACAGCGAAAACTTAGAAATGAGCATGGAAACTATGGAAGATTGCTTGAAGTTTTTGGATAACCACAAGATGAAAACTGTGGATATTACAGGGGGAGAACCAACAACACATCCAGAAATCGTGTGGTTTATGAAGGAATGTTTGAAAAGAGCGGACGAACTTATTATTAGAACGAACGCCACAGATATCGAAAAAAACAAGGAATTAATGGATTTATTTGACAAAGAAAAAATCAAAATCGTAGTATCTCTTCCTTGCTACACACAAGATAACGTAGACAGCCAAAGAGGTGATGGAGTTTACGACAAAGTCATCGCCAATTTGAAAAGACTTAACGAAATGGGATACGGAACTGAAAAAGAATTGGACTTGGTTTACAATCCACTTGGAGGATTTTTGCCACCAGAACAATCAAATCTTCAATCTGATTACGAACGCGAATTGAAAAAGAAAGATGTAGTATTCAACAATTTGTTTACAATTACAAATATGCCTATCGGATATTTCAGAGATTTCCTAATCGAAAAAGGCGAATATGAAGATTACATGAAATTATTGGAAGATAATTACAACGAAGAAACTTGCGAAAATATAATGTGCAGATTCCAAATTTCTGTGGATAGTTTGGGAAATCTTCACGATTGCGACTTCCACTTAGCAGAAAAAGTACCAATGAAAGACTACCAAAACATCAAAGATTTAATCGATGTGAAGGATTTATCCAGAGAAATCGTGTGGAAAGATTACTGCTACGGATGTACTGCAGGAAGTGGCTCAAGTTGTGGAGGTGCATTGGATGAGTAAATTAACTAACGAAGAAATCTGGCAACAATTTACAGAAGGAATTGATTGTGCACAAGTTGTATTGAGATATTTTGCAGATGATTTGGGCGTAGACAAGGAACTTGTTACAAAAATCGCATCACCATTTACAGGTGGAATGTACAAGGGAATGACTTGTGGAGCAGTAACTGGTGCCTACATGGTTTTGGGAATCAAATACGGCCACTCAAAGCCAAATGAAGGTGAAAAGAAAGTCGAACTAGTGAAAAAAATGTTCGAATTCGATACCAAATTCAAAGAAAAACAATCTACGATAATTTGTGAAGAAATATTGGGAGATAATATAGCAGAAAATCTCGAAAAAATCGAACAAGAAAACACAATGCAAAGAAAATGTCCACAAGCTGTGAACGATGCAATAGATATATTAGAGGAAATGTTTGAAGAAAAATAAAAAGAGAGCTGTCTACTTTGGTAGGCAGCTTTTTAAGTGTGGATTTAAAAATCCTAATGCTAAGAATATCATACGGAAAAAATTGGCTTGATTTCAAATCGAAAAAATCCGGCTAAAATCGCACTGTTTGAGCGAAGGCGAGTTTGCGATTTTAGGATTTTGAGATTTAGAAATCTACAATTTTTGTAGTCTAGATATTCGTGCATTAGATTTTTAAAAATCGTTATGTTTTGCCAATAAATATTTCTATTTAAATAATGATATAATACAAGTAGCAAACGAAAGAGAGAAAAATATGATTATTATTAGAAATATAAAATTGAAAAATGACGATGAGAACGAATTGAAGAAAAAAATCTCCAAGATGATTGGAATGAAAAACTTCGATTACGAAATTTACAGAAAATCCATCGATGCTAGAAAGGGAATTTTGTTCAATTATCAAGTTATCGTTGATGTAGATTTGTCCGATAAAAAGATAAAATCAATCAAAAATTGTGAGAAATATTTTGAGGAAGATTTTAGATTAGAAGATGTCGATAATTCAAAAAGCGTCACAGTTGTGGGAAGTGGTCCTGCGGGATTGTTTTGCGCGTATTTGTTAGCGAAAAACGGAGCAAAGGTGAAAGTCATTGAACGAGGAAGCGAAGTATCCAAAAGAGTTGACGATATCAATAAATTCTTGGATACTGGTAAGCTTAACACAAATAGTAACGTGCAATTTGGAGAAGGCGGAGCTGGAACTTTTTCTGACGGCAAATTAACTGCGCGTTCCAAAGACAAAAGAGTCAGAGAAGTTTTGAAGACATTTGTGGACTACGGCGCTCCAAATGAAATTATGTATGATTCGAAGCCACACATCGGAACTGATGAATTGCAAAAAGTAATCGTGAACATGAGAAATGACCTTATCAAAATGGGTTGCGAATTTGAATTCGATACATTAATCGACGATGTCGAAATCGAAAATGAAAAATGTGTGGCAATTAAATCACATAATAGAAAATTTGAATCAGACTGTTACGTTTTGGCTCTTGGAAATAGTTCAAGAGATACTGCGATGATGTTAGCCGATAAAATCAAAATGACGAACAAACCTTTTGCTGTCGGCTTTAGGATTGAACACCCACAAAAAATGATAGATTTTGCACAATATAAATGCGACAGAGAACTTCCAAGTGCGACTTATCAACTTTCTTATTCTGAGGAAAACAAAAGGGGAGTGTATACTTTTTGTATGTGTCCGGGTGGATATGTAATCAATGCTTCCAGTGAAGAAAATGAGTTGTGTGTCAATGGTATGAGTTTTCACAAAAGAGACGGCAAAAACGCAAATAGTGCGATTGTGTGCGGTATAGATGAGAATACTTACGGCCATAATTTATTGGACGGGATTAGATTTCAACAAGAAATCGAACGTAAAGCTTTTGAATTGGGAGGATCCGATTATAATGCACCAGTTCAATTGGTCAAAGATTTTATGAACGATAAAAAATCTGAAAAAATCGGAGAAGTTGAACCGACTGTAAAACCGGGATATGTTTTGAGCAATTTGAACGATATTTATCCAGAACACGTTACAAATTACATCAAAACTGCGATTAAAATGATGGACAAGAAGCTCCACGGTTTTTCAATGGATGATGCGATACTTACAGGAGTTGAAACGAGAACATCATGCGCAGTGAGAATGGACCGTGATGATTTGTTAAGAAGCGAAAATGTTGATAATTTGTACGTGATTGGTGAAGGTAGTGGATATTCTGGGGGAATCGTGTCAAGCGCTATCGACGGACTAAAAGCTGCTGAGGTTATCCTTACATCAAAGTTATCTAAATAATTTAAAAAACTAAATTATTGGGTATATTTAATAAAAGCTAAATTTTTAATTAATTTGAAGAGGGGAATAAAATGATACTTTGTATAACTGCGAATCCTGCTATTGATGTGATTTACGAAATGGATGAGCTGGATACTAATGGAGTAAATATTGTTGATGATGCGTATAAAACGCCTGGAGGCAAAGGGATAAATGTGTCCAAAGTTTTAGATTTGTTGAGGGCAGATTTCATGGTTACAGGCTTTATTGGAGGAAGTAACGGAGATTATGTAATCGACAAGTTGGATGATGTGAATATTAAGCACGATTTTATTTTCACAAATGTCGACACTAGAAACTGCATCAGGGTAATTCACGGCGACAAACAATTTGAAATTTTTGAAAAAACAAACAAAATTGATTCGAGATTTGAAAGAACTTTTATGTCACTTATAAAAGAAATCGGAAAAAATTATAATATATCTGTAATCAGTGGAAGTTTGATGAATGGTTTGTCCGATAATTTCGTCGAAGAAACTATGGATATTTTGCAAGATAACAGCAAGATTATTTTGGATACAAATGGACAAGTGACTAAAAAAGTTTTGGAGAACAATTACAAACCATTTGCTATCAAGCCTAACTTCTACGAATTCAAGGAAATCATTGGTTTATCAGAAGATATTTCATCAGAAGATTTCATTAACAAAGATGCTGACTATTTGAAAAAAATTTTTGCAAACGAATTGTTGAATGATGTTGAAATAGTTTTGGTTACCAATGGGAAATACGGGGCGATTTTAAAATACAAGGATAATTTGTACAGAATTACTGTTCCTCAATACAAAATTCAAAGAACTGTCGGAAGTGGAGATGCTACTGTCGCAGGGATTGCAAAATTCTTGGACGATGGAGAAGGTGTAATGGAAACTGTGTTGAAGGCGTTATCTCTTGGGGTTTTAAATGCGAGAGTGTCAGAAGTTGAAAAGCTGGACGCAGACAAAATAAACGAAGTAGCAGAACAAATAAATGTAGAATTATTATAGAAAATGAACGCGTCAAAAGTTTTTTTGATGCGTTTTTTCTTGCTCAAAAATTTGTATTTCTGATATAATATCTGTAAAGAAATTAGAAAGAATAAATTTGCTTGACTTGTGATCATTTGTATGGTAAATTTATTCTCAACATTAAAAATTTTTAACGAAGTTTTTATTTATTTTATGAGGAGGGTATTATGCAATTTATCGGCGAAGGATTAACATTTGATGACGTACTTTTAGTACCAGGTCCATCAGAAGTGTTACCTAATGAAACTATCTTGAAAACAAGACTAACTAAAAAAATTGAATTGAACATTCCTATGATGTCAGCAGGAATGGACACTGTAACTGAGTCAAAAATGGCTATCGCTATGGCGAGACAAGGCGGGATCGGAATTATTCACAAGAACATGACTATTGAAGAACAAGCAAGAGAAGTAGATAGAGTTAAACGTTCAGAAAATGGAATAATTACTGATCCTTTTTACTTATCTGCAGATGACAAAATCGTTGATGCTTTGAAATTGATGAGTTACTACAGAATTAGCGGTGTACCTATAGTAAATGATGAAATGACTTTGGTCGGAATCCTAACTAATAGAGATGTTAGATTCGTAAAGGATGAACAACTTCCTATCGGAGATGTTATGACTAAAGAAGGATTAATCACAGGTCACGAAAACATATCAATGGATGAAGCCTTGGAAAAAATGATGAATGCCAAGATTGAAAAACTTCCAATTGTAGATGAAAACTTCAAATTAAAAGGTCTTATCACTACAAAAGATGTTGAAAAAACAATTCAATATCCAAATTCAGCCAGAGACTCACAAGGAAGACTATTAGTAGGTGCAGCAGTTGGTATAACTAATGATATGATCGAAAGATGCCAAGCTTTGGTAGATGCAAAAGTTGACGTAGTAACTATTGATACAGCTCACGGTCATTCAAGAGGAGTTTTGAATGCAGTAAGAAAATTAAAAGAAGCTTTCCCAGATCTTCAAATTATCGCAGGTAACGTTGCAACAGCAGATGCTACAAGAGATTTGATAGAAGCTGGAGCAGATTGCGTTAAAGTTGGTATTGGACCTGGATCTATTTGTACGACAAGAGTTGTAACAGGTATCGGTGTTCCTCAAATGACAGCTATAATCGAATGTGCAAAAGAAGCTGACAAACACGGTATTCCAATCATCGCCGATGGTGGTATTAAATATTCAGGAGATATTACAAAAGCATTAGCAGCAGGTGCATCTGTTATCATGGCAGGTAGCTTGTTCGCTGGTACTGAAGAAAGCCCTGGAGAATTAGTTGTATTAGAAGGTAGACAATACAAAGAATACAGAGGTATGGGTTCACTTGGAGCTATGAAAGCTGGAAGTGGCGACAGATATTTCCAAAACAACACTAAAAAATACGTTCCAGAAGGTGTAGAAGGTAGAGTTGCTTACAAAGGATCTGTAGCAGAAGTTGTGTACCAATTAGTTGGTGGACTTCGTTCAGGTATGGGTTATGTAGGAAGCAAAGACTTAGTTGAATTAAAAGAAAAATCAAAATTCGTGAAGATTTCTCCAGCAACACTTGTAGAAAATCATCCACATGATATTACTATTACTAGAGAATCTCCAAACTATACAAAAAAATAGGAGCAAACAATGGATATTAGATTAATAATGGGAAGCAGTTCAGATATTGAAGTTGCAAAAAAAGTTACTAAAATGTTGAAAAAATTCGATCTATCTTACGAAGTATCAGTTATTTCAGCACACAGAGCATTGGATGTTTTAAAAGAAACAGTTGAAAAAGACGACTGCAAAGTTTACATCACAATCGCTGGTAAAGCAGCACACTTGGGTGGAGTAACAGCAGGAATGACAACAAAACCAGTTATAGGAATTCCTGTAAAAGGATCTGCACTTGCTGGAATGGATGCTTTGTATTCAATCGTTCAAATGCCAAAAGGAGTTCCAGTTGCAACTGTAGCAATCGACGGTGGAGAAAACGCAGCTATCTTAGCGGCTCAAATGATTGCATTGTCTGATGAAAAACTAGCTCAAAAATTAAAAGACTACAAAGAAGAAATGAAACAAGCTGTCATTGATTCTGCCAAGGAGTTAGAAGAAATATAATGGGATTAACTTACAAAGATTCTGGTGTAGATAAAGAAAAAGGCTACGAAGAAGTTCAAATCATAAAAGAAATCGTAAAGAAAACTCATGGCAAAGAAGTTCTAACAGGAATTGGTGGATTTGCTGGTTTATTTAAACCAGAAATCTCCGATATGAAAGAACCTGTATTGGTTAGTGGAACTGACGGCGTTGGAACAAAAATCAAATTAGCAATGGAACTAGACAAACACGATACAGTTGGTATTGATTTGGTTGCAATGTGCGTTAATGATGTTTTGTGCCAAGGAGCAAAGCCATTGTTTTTCTTGGATTACATCGCTACAGGAAGCTTGAAACCAGAAAAAATGGCGGATTTGGTTCGTGGTGTAGCGGAAGGTTGCACTCAATCAGAATGTGCATTAATTGGCGGAGAAACTGCTGAAATGCCAGGATTGTACAAAGAAAATGATTATGATTTGGCAGGATTTGCAGTTGGAATTGTCGATCGAGACAAAATAATCGACGGAAGTGGAATCAAAGAAGGAGACGTTGCAATATCTCTATCTTCAAGCGGAGTTCACAGCAATGGATTTTCACTTGTAAGAGCAGCATTGGATATGGCAAATGTGAAATTATCCGACAAATTTGAGGATACTACAGTTGGAGAAAGACTTTTGGTTCCTACGAGAATTTACGAAAAAGAAATCTCAGCTTTATTAAAAGAAGTTCAAATCAAAGGAATTGCTCACATCACAGGTGGTGGATTGTACGAAAACGTGCCTAGAATGTTGCCTGAAAATATAGGAATAGAATTTGACTTAAAAGAATCAGAGATTGATCCTGTGTTCAAAGCTATTCAAGAATGGGGAAATGTCGAAACAAAAGAAATGTTCTCCACATTTAATATGGGAATTGGAATGGTAGTTGTAGTAGATGCAAAAGATGTGGATAAATCTCTTGAAATATTACAAAAAATTGATCCAAAAGCAAAAAAATGCGGAGTTTGCATGCAAACAGAAACAAAAGTTGCGATTAATCTGGACTAATTTTTGAATAAATTAATTTTTTAAGTAAGTATATACTTTAGAATTTCGATACAGAAAATTTAAGAAACTAAGTAAAAATACTTTTGTAAAAGGATTGACCAATATATAAATTTATAAAATCAACAACCATTTATTTTTCAAAATTAAATGGTTGTTTTTGAATTGAAAAATGTATTCAAATATTGTGATATCAAGACTTGATAATACTTTTATGGTATAATATGTGAGTATTGGAGGGATTTAGATGTTAACAGTTAACAATTTAAGTGTCATATTCCCCGATAAAAAATTATTTGAGGATGTTAACCTAATTTTTAATCCAGGTAACTGTTACGGAGTTATTGGTGCGAATGGTGCTGGGAAATCTACATTCCTCAAAATTTTATCCGGAGAAAAAGAGCCTACAAAAGGCAATGTCACGATAGATAAGAACACAAGATTATCAAAACTTAACCAAGATCACTACGCTTTTGAAGAAAACAGCGTAATGGATACAGTTTTGATGGGAAACAAAAAGCTTTACGATATCCAAAAAGAAAAAGATGCTATATACATGAAACCAGATTTCAGCGATGAAGATGGAATGAGAGCAGCGGAATTAGAAGCAGAATTTCAAGAACTTGGAGGATATGAAGCAGAAGCGGAAAGTTCATCTTTGCTGCAAGGTTTGGGAATAACGACACAACAACATTTTATGTTGATGAAAGATTTGAAAGAATCTGACAAGGTAAAGGTGTTATTGGCACAAGCTTTGTTCGGAAATCCAGGAATATTGTTACTAGACGAACCTACAAATGGTTTGGATTTGAAAGCAATATTGTGGCTACAAGATTTTCTGATGGATTTTCCAGGAATTGTAATCATAGTATCTCACGATAGATATTTCTTAAACGAAGTGTGCACTCATATGGTCGATGTCGACTACGGAAAGATTAATATGTTCGTTGGTAACTACGATTTCTGGTATGAATCAAGCCAACTTGCACTTCGAATGCAAAAAGAGCAAAACAAGAAAAAAGAAGACAAAATCAAAGAACTTCAAGATTTCATTCAAAGATTTTCTGCCAATAAATCGAAGTCCAAACAAGCTACAAGTAGGAAGAAACTTTTAGACAAAATCACATTAGATGACATTAAACCATCTAGTAGACGTTATCCATTCGTTGGATTCGAGCTTTCAAGAGAAGTTGGTAATGAAATTTTGAATGTAGAAAACTTGACTGTAGAACAAAATGGCAACAAGCTTATCGATAATTTGAGCTTCAGAGTAAACAAAGGAGATAAGATTGGATTCATCGGAAACGAAATCGCCATCACGAAATTCTTCGAAATAATCAACGGAAACGATGATGATTATACAGGAGAATACAAATGGGGACAAACTATAACTCACACGTATTTTCCAAAAGATAATACTAGGTTCTTCGAAGATTGCGATTTGAATTTGATTGATTGGTTGAGACAATTCAGCGAAGAAAAATCTGAAATTCACATCAGAGGATTTTTGGGAAAGATGCTTTTTTCAGGTGATGAAGCTTTGAAGAAAGCCAACGTTCTTAGCGGGGGCGAAAAAGTCAGAATGATGTTTTCCAAAATGATGGTAACACCAGCCAACGTATTGGTGTTCGACCAACCTACAAACCATTTGGATTTGGAAAGTATCGAAGCTGTAAATAACGGTTTGATTACATTCAAATCAAACATTTTGTTCACATCACTCGATCACCAATTTGTATCTTCTGTTGCAAATAGAATTATTGAAATATTTGATGACGGAACTTATCGTGACGTATCAATGAATTACGAAGACTATATAGAAAAATATTTAACTAATAATTAGGAGTAGAAATGAAACATCAATTAGTTATTGTAGTAGATTTTGGAGGACAATATAATCAACTAATCGCTCGCCGCGTTAGAGATTTGAACGTGTACTGCGAAGTTGTTCCTTACAAAAAAGCATTGGATGTTATCAAAGAAAAACAACCAATCGGGATAATCTTTACAGGTGGACCAAACAGCGTTTACGAAGAAAATTCTCCACAAATTGAAAAAGAAATTTTTGAATTAAATATTCCTATTTTGGGAATGTGCTACGGAATGCAACTTATCTCCAAAGATTTTGGTGGAGTTGTTGAAAAGGCAAAAAATCGTGAATTTGGTAAAACAAACGCCAAAATCTCAAACCAAAGCCCTATTTTAAAAGGAATGAGTGAGGAAAGCATCGTGTGGATGAGCCACACTGATTTCGTATCAGAAAAACCAGAAGGATTTGAAATTATCCAAACGACTGATTCTTGCCCAGTTGCAGCAATCGCAAACGAAGACAAGAAGATTTTTGCAGTGCAATATCACCCAGAAGTTAATCATACAGTTGAAGGTAAAATACTTATCAAAAACTTCCTTTATGAAATCTGTAAAGCAGACGGAGATTGGACTATGGAAAACTTCTTGGAAGAACAAATCCAAAAAATCAGAAAAACTGTTGGCGACAAAAAAGTTTTGTTGGCACTATCAGGTGGGGTGGACAGTTCTGTTTGCGCATCACTTTTGTCCAGAGCAATCGGCAAAAACTTGACATGTGTATTCGTTGACCATGGTTTGATGAGAAAAAATGAAGGCGACGAAGTTGAAGCCGCATTCAAAAACGACGAATTAAACTTCGTAAGAGTAGATGCAAAATACAGATTTTTAGATAAATTAAAAGGCGTATCAGATCCAGAACAAAAGAGAAAAATCATCGGAGAAGAATTCATCAGAGTATTCGAAGATGAAGCGAAAAAAATCGGATCTGTTGATTTCTTAGCACAAGGAACAATCTATCCAGATGTGATAGAATCTGGACAAGGCGATGCATCAGTTATCAAATCTCACCACAACGTTGGTGGACTTCCTGATGTAGTTGATTTCAAAGATTTAATCGAACCACTTCGCGATTTGTTCAAAGACGAAGTAAGAAGATTGGGATTAGAACTAGAAATGCCAGAATATTTGGTATATCGTCAACCATTCCCAGGACCAGGACTTGGAATCAGAGTTATGGGAGAAATCACTGAAGAAAAATTAGAAGTGTTGCGTGAAGCAGACTTTATCTTCAGAGACGAAGTCGCAAAAGCGGGAATCAACAAAGACATCAACCAATACTTCGCAGTAATCACTAACAACAGAACAGTCGGAGTAATGGGAGATTTCAGAACTTACGATTACACATTGGCACTAAGAGCCGTAACAACAACAGACTTCATGACAGCTGATTGGGCAAGAATTCCATACGAAGTATTAGACAAAACTTCAGTAAGAATAATCAACGAAGTAGACCACATCAATAGAATAGTCTACGACATTACAAGTAAACCACCAGCAACAATTGAATGGGAATAAAATATTATTCAAAGGATAAGCTTAACGCTTGTCCTTTTTTACGTGGAAAAATGTTGTTCTAGGAATAAAATAAACTCATTAAAATAATCGCGGTGAATATATATGATATAATATTTTAAAACTTATAATTGTTTATCATTTATATCACGAATACGCAAGTTATATTAACTTAGTGATTAAAGCTGAAAATCATTGGATTTTTACTATGTTAATTTTAGTTTCTTGTGGCAACGGCAAGAATTAATGTATTATTGTGGCATAGAAAGAAGGGATAAAAATGTTGAATGAAAATATCAAATCACTTAGAAAATCAAATGGATTGTCACAAGAACAATTAGCTAATGAAATGCATGTTGTCAGACAGACGGTATCGAAATGGGAGAGAGGCTTGTCCGTTCCCGATTCTGATTCTTTGATAAAATTATCTGAAATTTTACATACATCTGTCAGCGTTCTATTAGGTGAAAATGTAGAAGAAACACAACAAACAGAATTAGATAAAATATCTTAAAAACTAGAAGAAATTAATATGCAATTTTTCGAAAACAAACAAAAGAAAATTACGATTTACAGAAATATATTTATCGTAATCGATGCTTTAATTGTGGTAGTGTTCTTAGCTTTGTTTTTTATGAAAAGCAGCTATTTGCAATGGGACACGACGGACTCAAACACAATGATGATGAAATTCATATTGCAAAGTTTCGAATGGGGATTTGTCAGAGTTGCGCCATTACTTTTTGTGATTTGCTCAATTTGCGCATATATTTTTAATAAGAAATTAAAAACAATGTTAGTGTGATATAATTACCATAATTCCTGCAAAGCAGGTGTGTTCCTAATTTATATAAAGTTATAGAGAATTGGTTAATTTCCAAATACAGGAATGATGTTAAAATAATAACTAATAAACATAAATGGATTTACTATACACTATAGTAAGAGTGGAGTGCATCTAATTCCAATATATATTAAAAGAAAGCTTATCTATTAAATATCAATAAATATTTTTAAGGTGTATCGCATTTGGATGCCAGATGTAAAAAAAGAGAAAGCTTCCACTTCCTCAACATCTGTATATCATAAGTAGACGCTAGGCTGCTCTTCAGCATAACCCTATCATTCTACTTGCAAGTAAACAATAAGCCAAAAACTTAAATATGTAAATAATAGCATGGCAAACAGACCTATGAAAATAGGTCAAAAACAATTAAATATGTGATACTCAAATATTTGGAATATTAGCTTTGTTTCACTTAAAACAGCAAAAATTATGTTGGTTAGCTTTCTCGTAATATTACCAATAGCATTACCATGAGCTTTGCCTCTGTTTCTTAGAGTTTGATAATAATTAGAAAGATCCGGATCCTTAAAAGCAGCAACAATTGCAGCAAGCCAAATAGCACGTCTGAGATAAGGCGAACCTATTTTAGAAATTTTGTTTGAGTAACGACAAACTCACCGGACTGCTTAACAGCAACATCGAGACCAGCATAAGCAACAAGTTTACTAGCTTTTTCAAAACGAGAAATATCACTGATTTCAGAAAAAATGGCAGAAAGTTTTCATTTTTCAGTAAACATAATATCAAGAGGAAAAGGCAAAAGTGCAGTAGAAAGTGCGGCATATATAAGTGAAGAAAAAATAAAAAATGAATGGGATGGAGTAACCTACGACTATACAAGAAAAGAAAAAGTATTAGTAAAAAATATAATATTGCCTGATCACATACCAAAAGAATTTAACGATAGGTCTACCTTATGGAATAAAGTAGAAATGGCAGAAAAAAATTTTAATGCACAACTAAAAAGACACTTCATAATAGGACTACCAAAGGAATTATCTTTAAGTGAAAATAAAAAACTAGTCGAAAAATTTATAAAAGAAAATCTAACATCACAAGGAATGATAGTAGATTATTTAATTCATGATTAGAATCAAGATAAAAATGGGTAATAATCTTATGTAGGTTGAAAGTTTTACTATGCTAAGAATAGATTTTTTACGAAAATTGTTACTTGCCCTAAAGCTTGGTAAGGTTCTAATTCTAATGAAGGTGATGGCAAAATTATGAAAGAAAAACTCATTATTAAAAAATTAAGAGAAGATAGCAGAAATGAAATCTACACAAATAGAGGAATTAACCCAATATTCCAGCTAAATCCAAAATCAAAAATTTTGATAATTGGGCAAGCTCCTGGGGAAAAGGTTGAAGAAACTGGTATTTTATTTAATGATCAGAGTGGGGAAAATCTTGTCAAATGGTTGGGTATATCGGAAGACGTCCTCCATGGTGAAGATTTTTCTATAATTCCAATGGATTTTTATTATCCTGGAAAGGGAAAATCGGGCGACAAGGCTCCTAGATCTTTTATTGCAAAAGAATACCATCCGCTATTATTAAATGAATTGAAGGATATAAAGCTAACCATTTTGATAGGCGCCTATGCTCAAAAGTTTTATTTGAAGGATAAATTTAAGAAAAATTTAACTGAAACAGTAAAATCTTACAAAGAGTTTTTGCCGGAATATTTCCCAATAGTCCACCCAAGTCCTCTAAACAACAGGTGGATAGCAAAAAATCCTTTTTTTAGAGAGGAGGTCTTGCCTGAGTTAAAGAAAATTGTAAAAAAGCTGAGATAAATTGTGTTTGTAAAATTTATTAGATACCATTTTTAATGGTAATGGTCATTAACAAGGAGAGAAAATATGAAAAAAATAAGTGCGAATATTTTAGACGGCAAATTCGAGCATTTGGTGGATGAGGATAATTTACAAATAACCCACCTACAAATCAAAAAGGGCGATGAAATACCTAGTCACAAGTCAGATAAAAGTGTAGTAGTTGTAATTTATAAAGGCAAGGTAGATTTTAAGGGAGAGAACGGAAATCAGATAATAATCCCAGGTGATATAATCACAATGGATCCTAATGAAATCCATGCTCTTAAGGCTCTTGAGGATAGCGATTTGATGGTTATAAAGGTAAGAATTTAAGAAAATATTTAGCTAGGATAGGCAGGTGATTATTTTATCAACCTGCTTTTTATTTTTATATATTTAAGCAAAAATTTTGGACATCATATATAAAAAAAGACTTAGTTTTATTGGAATTACAGAGGTTTTAAGCTTTATAAGGCTAATTATCTTATTTTAAAAAGATATCGTGCTTGAAGATTATTTTATGGAAGTGTAATACGGTATTATTGTTGGATTTTCCAAAAATGAACCTGGAGTTAATTAATATTTAGGAAAGATTGTTGCTAATGGTCTTGTTGGTACCCATATCCATGGTTACGATGGCAAGTATTTTGTCCACACTTACAACAGAATGAGCAGCCTCCACCTAAAACAACAAGAAAAAAAGGATAGAATGTGAAATTATTACAATACAATGCACAATATATTAGATTAACTGATATAAAGGGAAATAGCTATAATGGGTATGCACACTATTGTGCAAAAGATGATTATGAAGTCGAAGAAGATGGGCTAGAGAGGAGAGTTGATGGAGATATTTGGATTTTTTATGAATCAGACATTAAATCAATTGAAATATTAGACTAATTAAGCACACTAATTGATTTATACAGTTAGATCTTAGCTGTGCTTTTTTTGCACACTTAAGTGTGTTGATAGAATGATGTGAGAGGAACAAAAAAACACCTGTTATATAGATGGAAGACATTAGATTTAGCTTTAAGCAAAATAAAATATCTTATTTAAAATATAAATACGAAATTAAGAATTCTTGTAAATTGTTTTATTCTGTGTTAGGAATTTTGTTTTTTGGGTATATATATTTTAATAATATAAGAGAAACGTTGCGGTCATTTTGAAAACGATATTATAGATGTTGTTTGGCAAATTTACTTATCAAATTTGTTTAATAAACTATGTAACAAAAATGCAAATGTTTTCTTATAAATAATAGGAGGCACAATTATGAAATCTTATCCAACAAACAAAATTAGAAATCTTAGCTTGGTTGGGCATAGCGGAAGTGGAAAAACTCAACTCACTGAAGCATGCCTATACTTAACCAATGTGATTAACAGAGTCGGAAAAGTTGAGGACAAAAACACAGTTTCTGACTATTCTAAGCAAGAAATGAAGAGGGGTATTTCTATATCCAGCTCTGTTATTCCAATCGAACACAACGACATAAAAATCAACTTTATAGACACTCCGGGCTATTTTGATTTCGAAAGAGAAGTGTATCAATCACTAAGAGCATCGGAAGCAGCGCTTATTGTTATCGATGCTGTTAATGGTATAGAAGTAGGAACAGAAAAAGTTCTTCGTTATACTCAATCAATAGATCTTCCAAGAATTATTTTCGTAAATAAAATGGAAAAAGAAAATGCTAATTTCAACAAATGCGTTAGTGATTTGCACATTAAATTTGGTAAAAATATTATTCCTTTCACTTTGACTCTTGGAGAAGGCGAAGACTTTAAGGGAGTTATTGATGTTATCGACAAGAAAGCATATGAATACAATGGTTTCGAATTCAAGGAAGTTCCTATTCCGGAAGATAGAGTGGATGAAGTTAATGTCGTATTCGATGAAATTTGTGAAGTTGTCGCTCAAACAGACGACGATTTGATGGAAAAATATTTCAACGGAGAAGAATTTACTCACGAAGAATTCAAAAAAGCTTTGGTATCAGCACTACTTGAAGGTAGCTGTGTACCACTTATAGCAGGAAGTGCTCTTACAGGAGTAGGTGTTGATGTTTTATTAGAAATTATCGAAAAATACATGCCAACACCTGACGATGAAAGAGCAAAATACGGATTCAGACATGCAGACGACAAACAACGTAAGTTCTCAGTTGACGAACCAATGAGTGCAGTTGTATTTAAGACAATTGTGGATCCTTTTGTTGGAAAGATTTCAATTTTCAAGGTTATATCAGGTAAAATAACCAAAGATACTTTAATATATAATTCAAGCAAGGAAGTTGACGAAAAAATTGGTGATTTGTTCTTCTTACGTGGCAAGGAACAAATAAAAACCGCTGAAGTTCACGCTGGTGACATCGGTGCAATTAGCAAATTGGTTGAAACAGAAACAGGAGATACTATTTCTGATAAGAGTGACCCAACTGTTTACAAACGTTTGAAATTAAAACCTGCAACATTATTCTTTGCAATTCAACCAAAATCAAAATCAGATGACGATAAAATTTCTAGTGCATTAAATAAATTGCAAACTGAAGATTTGTCATTTGTATCTGAAAGAAATAATGAAACTAAGCAATTATTAATCGGTGGACGAGGCAATGTTCAACTTCAAGTAATGATGGACAGATTAAAAGATGAATACCAAGTAGAAACGGAAGTTGTTCCATTGAGAATTGCATATCGTGAAACTATCAAATCAAAATCAGACGTCGAAGGAAAACACAAGAAACAATCTGGTGGTGCTGGACAATTTGCGGATGTATTTATTAGATTTGAACCATTGACAGATTCAGAAGAAAACTTCGTATTTGAAGAAGAAGTATTCGGTGGAGCTGTTCCTAAGAATTTCTTCCCAGCAGTTGAAAAAGGCTTGGAAGAATCTTTGGAAAAGGGACCTTTGGCAGGATATCCTGTAGTTGGCGTCAAAGCGATTCTTTACGATGGAAAATATCACCCTGTAGATTCAAATGAAATGGCATTCAAGATCGCAGCTCAAATCGCATTTAAAAAAGGAATTGAAGAAGCTAAACCAATTTTATTAGAACCTATTATGAAAGTTACAATCAAAATCCCTGAAGAATACATGGGAGATGTAATGGGAGATATGAACAAACGCCGTGGTAAAATTTTAGGAATGGAATCTGATGAAGATGGTAACCAAGTAGTAATCGCAGAAGCTCCTCACAAAGAATTATTCGAATATTCAATAGATTTGAGATCAATGACTCAAGCAAGGGGAGAATTTGAAATGGAATTTGTGAGATATGAAGAAGTCCCTTCTAATGTTACAGAAGAAATAATTAAAGAACAATAAAATTAGAGATGCCCTTATCGTTTGATAGGGGCATTTTTTCGTGACAAAAAGCTTGCTGACGTACGAGCAAAGTTTGTGCTAAGAGATTTCGTCAGATGGACAGGCTTGCTAGGATACGAGCAAACATCTCGCTATCGAATATCTCGCTTACGAAAATAAATAAATTCTAAGCTCGTTAGCCTAAAATTGTGAACTCGTGCTACGCACTCAAACAGCACAATTTTTTAACGACTAACTTCGCTTGAATTTATGATTATTTTCTCCAGAGGATATTCTTAAGCTTTGATTGTTTGCCGAAGTGCTTAGAGTTTTCGCGTCAATGGGAGACTTGCTTACATACGAGTTTTTGCTGAGAGATTTCGTCAGATGGGTAGGACTTACTGGGATACGAGCAAACATCTCGCTATCGAATATCTCGCTTACGAAAATAAATAAATTCTAAGTTTGTTAGCCTAAAATTGTGAACTCGTGCTGCGCACTCAAACAGCACAATTTTTTAACGGCTAACTTCACTTGAATTTATGATTATTTTCTCCAGAGGATATTCTTAAGCTTCGATTGTTTGCATGAGTGCTGAGAGTTTCGCGTGGTTGAGAAGCTTGCCTACATACGAATTTTTGCTAGGAAATTTCGTCAGATGGGAAGTACTTGCTGGGATACAAGCAAACATCTCGCTTGTGAAAATCTGGCTTAATCAGATTCAGTAAGACTAGAACTGACTAGATTACGTAGAAGTATTCTTCGTTGAAGTTTTTGTAAAGTGAGAAGTGGTTTTTGTTGTAGTCTAGTAGTCCTTCTTTTTTCATTTCCATTAGTTCCTTTGATAGTGCGCTTCTGTCGACGTTTAGGTAATCAGCGAGTTCTTGTCTATTAAATGGTATGTCGAATTCGTTGGTTTCTTTTTGTAGTGCGACTGAACTTAGGTAGACGGATAGTTTTTGGCGAATTTTTTTGAAGGATGATTGGCAAAGTTTTTGTGAGAGTGAGTAGTTGTCGTTCGATAATATGAGGAGCAGATTTTTGATTAATTTGTCGTTGTAGTTGTTGTGATTTGTGAAGATTTGGTTTGTATTTATGAACAGGATTTCACAGTCTTCACTTGCGACAACGTCTATGATTAATTTTTCGCCACTGATTGCGTAGGATTCTGCGATTATTTGGAATTTGTTTCTGTTTGAAAGTATCATTCTACTTCCCCAATAATTTGTGATTTCTAATCTAACTTTTCCTTTGAGTATTAGTCCAAATGTATCTGTTGTGTTTCCTGATTTAAATATGTATTGGTGTTTTTTGTAGGATTTTTGGTAAATAAAATTTGAGTTTAATAGTTGATTTATTTCTTGTTTTGAAAAGTTTTTGAATAGTTCTGATTTTAATATTTCCATATCTACCTCTTATGTTGTTTTAACAACGTACTTTTTTATTAAATTATATTAAACTATAGACATAAAATCAATTGTGGTTTATGATATATGGAAACAAAGGAGAGAAAAATGAAAAATATTTTAGATACTATTGGAGATACAAGACTTGTTAGATTGAAAAACATAGGAAATGGAAACATTTATGTTAAGGTTGAAAAGGAAAATGCAACTGGTTCAATCAAGGACAGAGCAGCTCTTGAAATGATTAGAGGAGCTATTGATGATGGCTCATTAAAACCAGGAATGAAGATTGTTGAACCAACAAGTGGTAATACTGGTATTGCTATTGCAATGATTGGTCAAAATCTTGGATACGATGTTACAATTGTGATGCCAGAATCGATGTCTATCGAAAGACGCAAATTGATGCAAGCTTATGGTGCTACAATTATTTTGACTGGCGAAGGTGGTATGCAAACAGCTGTTGATAAGGCGAAGGAGTTGGAAGCTACTGGCGAATATTTTATGCCAAATCAATTTGCAAATCCTTACAACACTTTGGCTCACGAAAAATACACAGGTCCTGAAATTTATTCTGAATTGCCAGAAGTTAAAGGATTTATAGCTGGTGTAGGAACAGGTGGAACTGTTAGTGGTGTTGGTCATTTCTTAAAGGAAAAGAATGAAAATGTAGCTGTGTGGGCAATTGAACCAGAAGAATCAGCGTTGTTGAGCACTGGAAAGGCTGGTGGACACAAAATCCAAGGAATTGGAGCAAACTTTGTTCCAGAAATTTTGGATAGGGATATGTTAGATGAAGTAATCACTGTAAAGGGTGACGATGCTTTGGACATGGCAAGAAGACTTGCAAAAGAAGAAGGACTTTTGGTGGGAATTTCTTCGGGCGCAAATGTATTTGGCGCATTAAAAATGTTAGAGAAAGTTGATGGTCCAATAGTTACTGTTCTTCCAGACACTGGAGAAAGGTACTTGTCGACTGCGTTATTTGAAAATGAGGCTAATTAAAAGATTATCTGAATACGGTGATTTTATTTTACAAGAAGATCCTGCATGTCGCACGAAATTCGAAGCGTTATTCATGTATCCAATCGTGAGGGCGTTGATTTATCACAGAATTGCAAATTATTTTTACAGAAAAAAACACACAACTCTTGCGAGGTTTTTCTCACAAAGAGCGAGGCGCAAAACAGGAATTGAAATTCATCCAGGAGCGACAATCGGCAAGAATCTGTTTATAGATCATGCAATGGCAGTTGTAATTGGAGAGACTGCGATTATAGGAGATAATTGTCACTTTTATCATAACGTAACGCTTGGTGGTACTGGCAACGAAAAGGAGCACCAACGTCACCCGATTGTAGGTGATAATGTCGTAATTGGAACAGGGGCGACTGTATTGGGGCCGATTAGAATTGGAGATGGCGCGAAAATCGGCGCAGGTGCAGTGGTTTTGAGTGATGTTCCAAGTGATTGCACAGCTGTTGGAATGCCTGCAACAATAGTAAGACACCATTAATATTGAGCACAAATCTCTTTGGCAAATTTATTTGCTGAGGAGATTTTTTTGTTTTGTGATAAAATGGATGTATAAGCTAGCAGGAGGAATTTTATGAAGAAGAAAATATTTGCAATTGTAATGATGCTTTTAATGTTGTGCTCATGTAGCATTGGAAAAAGAGAAGTGTATTTGTATGGAGAAGATCACGATATAAAACCTATTTATAATGAAGAGTTAAACATTTTGAGAGATTACTACAAAAAAGGTGGTAGGAATTATTTTTTGGAGGATTCTCATTATGGTGCACAATATCTTAATTTGTGGATGAAATCAGATAATGATGAGTATTTGAACAAAATGTATGATGTTATTAAAAAATACGGAAACTATGATTATGATTACGATATCGAATATTTCAAGACAATAAAAAAAGAAATGAATGATATTAAATTCTACGGTGTAGATGTGGGACATTCATACGATATTATAGGCAAGGATTATCTTAAATTAGCAAAAGAAAAAGGCGATAAAAAAGATATTGAACTTACTGAGAAGGCTATAGAACAAGGCAAGAATTTCTATGACAAGGAAAAAGTTGATGACTTAAAAGCCAGTGAGTACAGAGACAAAATGATGGCAGAAAATTTTATGGATACATATAACAAGACAAAAGGAGATGTTATTGGATTTTTTGGATTGGCACATATAGATGGAATAGGTTATGTTAATGATAATATGACGAAGATTATACAAGATAAAATTAAAAATCTTCACACAGTTAATTTGTTGAAAAGTAAAAATCTCAAACCAATCTCAACAGAAAAAATCACATATAATGGAAGAGAATTTGAAGCAGATTATTATGGAATTATAAGCCACAAGTACTCCACATATCCTCACGAAAAATTATACCGAATTAAAGATGCGGAATATTTCAAAGATTTCACGACAACAGTTTACAATCAATCATTTCTGTATAATTTCAGCTTTGAAAAAGGAGACATCATATTAACTAGACAATACAACGATAAAGATCAAGAAGATGTAGTTGTAAGAGTTAGAAGTGATGGAACAGAAAAACTTTTCTTAGTAGACTACATTCAACCAAAATAATTAAAAAATGAACAGCAATGAACGAAAAAAGTTTGTTGCTGTTTTTGTTTTATCTATTTGGGTATAAATATTTTAGAGGTTATTTGGACATAAATGTTAAATAAATAACCTTATTTATCAAAATTACGAAAGGAGAATTAAATGTTAAAATTAATTAGAACACCTCAAAAATACGTTCAAGGCAAAGACGCTTTGAATGAATTTGGGAAATACGCAAAAGATTATGGAAACAGGTTTTTGTTCGTATCTTCAAAAAGAGGATTGAACGATTGTAAGGAAAAAATCGAAAAAAGTTTTGAAGGAACTGACGCTTTCAGAAAATATGAAATTTTCTCCGGAATTTCTTCTAATGGAGAAATAGAGAGAATGAGAAAAATCGTCGTCGATGAAAAAATCGATGCAGTGGTTGGAATCGGTGGAGGATCTGCTATTGATACTGCAAAGGCTACGGCATTTTATGAAAATAAACCAGTTTTGGTAGTTCCTACAGTTGTAGCGACTGATGCTCCATGTACTGGACTTTCAGTTATTTACAATGACGATCACACATTTGACAGATATATTTTCTATCCAGATAATCCTAACATGGTAATCGTGGATACGACAATAATTGCCAACGCTCCTGTGAGATTTTTGGTTGCAGGAATGGGCGATGCTTTGGGAACTTACTACGAAGCAAGAAGTTGCAAAAAAGTTGATGCACCTTCACTTGAAAATGGTGGAATTAGTGAATCAGCGATGGCACTTTGCAAATTGTGCAATGAAATTTTGTTTGAACATGGAGAAATTGCCAAGAAATCTGTGGATAATCATTTGTTGAATGAATCTGTAGAAAAAGTTATTGAAGCAGCAACTTATCTAAGTGGTGTTGGTGCTGATAATGGTGGACTTGCAGCGGCACATTCTATCTACAACGGATTTACTGAAATAGAAGGTGTGTCTGCAATGCACGGAGAAATCGTAGCTTTTGGTACAATCGTGCAATTGTTGATGGAATCAGCTCCAAAAGATGAATTGATGAAGGTAATGGATTTCTGCTACAAAGTTGGGCTTCCAATCACTTTGAAAGATATGAATATAAAAGCTGAAAATATAATGGTAGGTTGCGAAAAAGCCTGTGTTGAAGGAGAAACTATTCACAACGTAGTTGGAGAAATCACTCCGGAAAAATTAAGAGATTTCGTATTAACAGCTGATGTATTGGGAACAAGATACTACGAAGAGCACAAATAAATTTACACATTAATAGCATATTAAAAAATCATCCTAAGTTTATTGACTAGGATGATTTTTGTGTGTCTATTTTATTTTTCTCCAAAAACCGATTTGATTGTAAAGCTCAATTCCTACTACTATTAATGCCCATGGAATTAATATTCCCATGAGAATCCATTTAATAGGGGCTGATTGAATGCTAAACAATACAAATGAGAATATTGCTATTGTCAAAAATGAAAGTCCCATCATTTTAATAACGTAGGCGAATTTGGATTGTCTGTTCATTATGTCTGAAATGCTCGACCAATTTACGTATTTGTGTTTGTAATCTCCAGCGACTTTGAATCTACAAAATACGAATATAGATATTAAATTCAACACAATTGCAAGTATCATGAAATAAACTTTTACTCTAAAGAATATGGAAAATCCTAATATTGCAAGGGCAGATAACACGCCCATTATTGTAAATGAGAATTTTACTTTTTCATTCAAATAAGTTTTCTTACTCATTGGTAGACTCATCAAATAATCGTGATTTTGTCCGTCTAATGAAACTATTATCGATTGTAGGTTCATAGGAAATAGTCCAATGAACACACTGTACATAAATGAAATGCTAAGAGCAATAGCAAGTGATTGCAAATCGGAAATATTTGTCCCGATTTCACTTCGCATACTAGGCGCGCTAGTAAATGTCATCAATATTGGAAACATTACTGGGAATAAAATGCACGATGTGATAGTTGTAGCATCACTCAAAAGCATTTTGTTGTATTTGAACATTTCCTTGCCGATATTGCTTGGCTCTTTGTCAACTTTAGTTCTCTTAACAGAATTTTTTCTGTTTTGAATATCGCTCATGTGTTCGTACAAGTTCTTCGATGCAAATTCTAGAATCGCTTTTCCTAAAATCACTTCAATAACTGCCAATACAGCTATGAAAATAATCGCCGATAATGGATTGTGAAGTAATCCTGAAATAGGGCCAAGTCCCGTAGTGTTTTTCATGATGTTTGAATTTTGAATAAAAATTACAAACACTATGGCAACGACTTGAATGAAAATATTAAGTCCAACCATTATTTGCGTGTTGAATTTGTACAAGGCAGATGTTCTCACCAAAAGCTCCGCAACGACAATATTCAAAATTATTGTAAAAACGAATAAAACTACGAAATTCAAAATTCCGAACAAAATTGCCAAGAATATATTGAATTTGAAATCAATGAAAAACTTTATCGACAACAACAAAATCGGACTTAGAACTGTCAACGAACTCAACATTGTCAAGAAAGTTTTGGAAACGAACATTTCCTTCTGACTGATTGGAAAATAGGACATCTTCAACGAATCCTTGTTTTCATAAAACAGATTGAATACGCTGATGAAGTTTTGCAAAGTTCCCAAAATTACCAAGTAAAACACGAATAAATCAAACATCTTAGGTGCCTTGCTATAATCAAACACAAATCCGAACATAATTCCGTAAATTACAAGCATCATCACAGCGGACATTATATATTGTCTGATAATTTTCTTGTAAATACTTTTGTTCTCAGCAGGCTTGGTCTTCTGTCTGATTTGACCTGTGAGCATAGGATTTATATTCAATAAGTCGATTTTCATCAATTCTTTTAATTTAGTTTTGTTCATTTGGAACCTCATCGTGTGATTTTATCATTTCAAGATAAATTTCTTCCAAAGATTGATTTGGATGCAAGTCTTTTAGTTCTTGAACCGTACCTAAGAATATAAGTTTTCCTTTTTGCAAAATTCCAATTCTGTCGCAAAGTTTTTCTGCAATTTCCAAAATATGAGTAGAGAACAAAACAGTATTTCCTTTGTTGGCGTGTTCTCTCATCATTTCCTTTAAATTGTACGAGCTTTGTGGGTCAAGTCCTGTCAACGGTTCGTCCAATACCCACACATCTGGATCAGATAACAGAGCAGCTATTACGAAAACTTTTTGTCTCATACCATGTGAAAAAGATTCAATAGGTTGGAAGAATTCTGTCAAATCAAATTTTTCGGAAAGCATCTTGCAAGTAGCGTTGAATTTGTTTTCTTCAATTTCATAAATTGTTCCGACAAATCTCCAAAATTCGTAAGGAGTCATCTTCAAAAACATATCTGGACTGTCAGACACATATCCGATTTTCTTCTTAGCTTCCATTGGATTATCTCTTACATCAATATCGTCAACTTTGATAGTCCCTTCTTCAGGTTTTATAACACCAACTAAGGATTTTATCGTAGTTGATTTACCGGCTCCGTTATGTCCAATAAGACCGAAGATTTCGCCGCTATTAATTGTAAGATTCAAATTGTCCAAAGCAATTTTTCTGTCGTATTTTTTTGTCACATTCTCAAAAGTAATCATACATACCTCCTCTTGTATCATACTGTATCATAATCGTAGCACACTATAGATATCATGTCAAATAAAAAAGAATTAGCTATTGCTAATTCTAATACGTAAACAACCCTAATACACGAATATCTGGACTACAAAAATTGTTGATTTCTAAATCTCAAAATCCTAAAATCGAAAACTCACTTATGTTCAAACAGTTCGATTTTACGGATTTTTTCGAATTGAAATCAAAGCAATTTTCTCCGTATGATATTCTTAGCATGAGGGTTTGTTACTTTGACTATGAGTTAAATAAATCTAGCCAATTCTTTCTATAACTGATTTTAAATGGTTGAATCTTCTGATAAGCTCATCCTTTTCAAATTCTTTCGGTTGCATGTATTCAGTGACTTCGTTGATAGTTTCATAAAGTTCATCATCGTCATTTTCTTTGTACAATTGAATAGCTTGGGATCTAAGAGAAGCAAGTTCCTTGTAAATCATCATCACCTCGTGCTCTTCTTTGTTTTCCAAAAGAAGTTGTTTAAGTGGCCAATTTATATTGTGTTCTGTTGTCACACATTTGTTCGGAATGTAGACATTCTCACGTTGCATATCCTTCAAAAATCTATTCAAAATTTGGTTGTTGAACTTATTAATCATTAGAAAATTAATATCCACACCTTCTTCAGCACACTCAATTTTGTCACCGTCTTCTTCTTTTAAAAGCACAGATATTTTAGTGCACAAATCAGAATCGTCACATTCAATAATTTCAAAATCGTGCTTTTCAGATTCTATCATCAAAAATTCTTTAATATTTTCAGGCATATTGTAAATTAAAATCGATCTAGCCATAAAACCTCCTTAAATATTCATATCTTCCCAATCAAAATCATCACTCAAAGGCTTTTTATTATAAAAGTCCTTGAACAAATCCTTTGTGTCTTCGACACTCACATCATCGACACACTTCACCAAGCTATCAGCAATATCCTTCATATATTCAATATGATAGACACATTCATCTGCTGCAGGAATAAAAGTCGCCTGGATGAAACTTTTACCAACAAACTCCAAAGAGAAAAAGTAAGTCTTCTTACCAGATCTCACTTCCTTGTAATTTCTAAGTGCATCCTCTGAAATCTTGTCTATCTCATCTATAACCTTATCAAAAGGGGGAGAGTCAAATGTTTTTTCCGAAGTTTTTAAAATCAATTTACTCTTTTGTTCCAAAAACTCATCAGTTCCTTTAAAAACTCCTTTTTTCAAAAACTCAAGCATAAAAACCTCCTTAAAAATTATACATTTAATTGGTTAAACTAATAGTATATAATTCATACTTCGTTATGAAATTAAAACCCACACTTTCAACTATTTTTCTTTCCTTTTCTTCAACAAAAAATGTAGTATGTTTTTGATTATCTAACTTTGATATATTCAAGCATTTAATCAATAAATTTCGCATTATATTTTCGTCAAAATCATCCTTATAATCAATCCCGAAAACTTCCATAAGTAAAGGCGTGTACACAAAATAAATACATCCTTTTAAAATATTTTTTTCGTAATATAAAAAAATATTCCATTTCTTATTTGACTTTGAATTTAAAGCGCTGAAAAGTCTATCGGAATTCCAGTAAATATCACTTGTTTTATCATGTAAATTTCGAAAATCATTCCAATTCTCAATATTAACACTAACTATGTCTCCATCACATTCTAAAGGAGAATATTTTTCAAAACTTAAAGTGTATACGTAGTTTTCGTCAATTTTTTCAGAATTTATACTTTTTAAATACTCAATACTTAGTGTATTATCTGAAGGAAAACCAAAATAAATAGTATAGTTTGGATATCTGGATTTTGAATATTCAATAAATTCTTCAATAGCTTCTTGTTGATTATTTTGAATATTAAATACATTAAAGCCTAAATAATGGTCTTGTTCAATCCAATAATAATCAATCCAACCTAACACTTCATCATTATTTATAAATAAGAGTATTTTTGAATTTGATTTTGAAAATGATGAATATGCTGATTTGTAAAAATCATTTTTAGTTTTGATACCATCCAAATAAGTTGGGGATGCTGAAGTTGTCAAATCTTGTGATAAATTATATGAAAAGTTCAAATACTTTTCTATATCTTGCAAAGTCGCTTCTCTTAACATATACTACCATTAGAAATCATCCCTGAATTTAGGTGTTTTTCCATTTTCATAAGGATTGTAGGTGTTGATATCACATTGAAATTCTTTTAGTTCAATAATTTTGTCTGAATCATTCCATAAAATAAGCGAAATTCCTTCAAAACTTGAAAAGTCACCGTTACTCATTTTACATTCAAAAATCCACTGAACAACTGATTGGTTTTCATGATGAAATATTTGTAAAATATCCCATTTTATAACCTTACCGCGAGTATTCCATTCATCAAACCATATCTTTATAGTTTTTTTATCTGGGTACCTTGGACCCCAACATTCTGTGTAGACAACATTATCAGCAAAAATGTTATCTATTCCAAAGTCTTTTTGTTCTAGCCACATTTTAAACCACAATTTTATAATTAATTCTCTATTATTCATCATAATCTCCCTTAAATGATTTCTGTCATATATTAATGATACCACAAATCAAATAAATTACGGTAATTAAATCAAAAACACAATATCGTACAATGCAATATTACGATATTGTATATTACGATGTTGCATTTAAAATATCAATATAATAATGAGTTAAAAAGTTTTGAAATAGTTTAGTAAATTTTTGAAACAAAAAAAGCGACAAGTTCGTCGCTTAAAATTTGTATTCAAATAATTCTTCATCGATTTGCTTAAAGCCTACAGCTTCAAACATTTTTTTGCTTTGATGATTAAAAGCATAAATTTTTGCCGTAACAGATTTCAATCCCTTTTCTTTTGCTAATTCCAAAATCTTTTTGACACAATTTCGTCCGATATGTTTGTTTTGAAATTCTTTGAACACAACTATCGTTATTTCATTGTCATCAGTCAAGGAAATATCTCCAACTAATTCGTTAATATATTCAATGTAGTACAACTTTCCATGAGTATTCAAATAATTGTACATTTTTTGAAGCCTATCAATATCGTATACGAAATCAATGTTGTCGACTTTTTTGCACACATCCCTATCTTCGTACCACTTCAAAGTCGTTTCATAATTTTCAAAATAGGGAACAAGTTAGATGTTTTCATTTACGGTAATTGTGTCCATGTTATTTTCCTTTAAATTAGATCAAATTTTACGATCCATCACAATTTGATTAAATCGAAAAGTTATTTTATCTTCAATCAGTTATATCAATCCAATATCGTTGCATTGTCTTACCATCTGAGTTTACAAACTCATTTTCAAGTACTCCACCATTTTTTACAATAGACTTAGCTGATCCGATATTTTCTTTATCACAAATCATGAGTACTCTTTCAATTCCCAATTTTTTACACTCTATCAAAGCTAGTCTTACCATTTCTGTTGCATAGCCTTTTTTTCTCTCACTAGGTCTTATTCCATCTCCAATATGGCCACCTTCTTTCAAAAGTGACTCATTTAAATAGTGACGAATATTTACAGCTCCTAAAAGCTTGTCTCTTTCTTCATCTAAAAGAAAGAAAGCTGAATCTGGAACTTTATTTTCGGTTTTAGATTTTATTTCTAAGTTATTTAGATAATAGTCAAAATTATGGTAATCATTTTTAAATATTGACCACGGAGAAGTGTTTGTGTTATTCATTTCTTGGTCAATCTTCCATTCATCAATCATTTCACCAAGTTTTAATTCATACTCTTTAGTTAGTTTAATTAATTTTAGTTTCATATATTTTCCTTAACTCCATACTTACCGTGCACACAACCTACCCAATATCCAAAATGTAGCTACAAACAAGAATTTGAAGGAAATTTCCGATCACTAATTTCAAAATACTAACCTTTTAATAATAAATCCACAAAATCAAGGATTTACTTATTTCAAGCACTCAGGTTTTTCTAATTCTTCTCCAACAACACAACAGCTTCGCAGTGGCTTAGGTGGTCAGTATAGATAAGATTTGATGTTTTCAAAAACCTCGTATGTGGGAATAGGTCAATCAGTAAATATCATGTAATTTATTACGTCTCTCTAAAGTAAAGAAAAACAGCCCATAGCTCAGATCAATTTCGTTTAATAATTAAAGGAGATCATTTGTTTGCTTACATTTACTTCTGCTTCTACCCCAAAAGGAATTATACATCTTGGTGTTGAGTGTCCAATATTTATATTATAGACAATTGGTAAATCTTTATTAGTGATTTCTTCTAATAAAATAGATTTATACTCCTCGTAATAGATTTCATTTTGAGGTTTACCTACTAATACTCCTGCTAATACATCAAACAAGCCGTAGTCTTTTAGAGCAAGTATCATTTTTCTATATAAATCTGGTTTTGATTTTTCTTCGCTTGATTCTATTAGTAAAATCTTATTTTCCCATTCCTCAAGGGCTGGAAATAAATTATATTTACTACAAATTTCTACTGTATCGTTAAATCTAGAATTATCGAACATATCATATATTGTTTCTATGCATCCGCCTAAAATTTTTCCACTAAATATAGGATTTCCTCTTAAAAGCTCAAAACCGGTATTAGGATGACTTTTCATTTTTACTCCTATAGCTTTCTTGCTAAAATCTTTCCTTTCTTCATACCACACTTCACTTGGATGTATCTCATTTATTTTTCCTGTTTTTATAAATTCCAAAAAGTATTTTTCTGTATAAGCTAACATACTATCAGATAGTTCACATACATCTGGCAAAAAAGCTTGACCATAAAATGTTTTTATGTCAAGCTTATTTAGCATAAAGTGATTCATTGTTGAGTCAGAAAATCCTAAAAAAAGTTTTTGTTTAACAATATTTTTTAATCTATCTCTTTCAAATAAATAAGGAGCTAACCTATAGGTATCTTCTCCACCAATAGCACATAAAATCATATCAATAGTGTCATCTTCAAAAGCAAGCAGCAAATCATTCGCCCTAAGTTCTGGATTATTTTTTAAAAAGTCTATGCCTTTCAAAGAATTAGGTAAAAATTCTATTTCTACTCCTAGCTTATTTAATCTGTCTATTCCTATTTTTATTTCATGCTCAACAAAACTTTCTCCCAAAACACCACTTGATAAGCTCACAACTCCTATTTTCTTTATCATTATTTCCTCCAAATTTCTAATAAAGTAAAAATTTCCTATGTTCTTAATTTCTTGACATAAACACAACAGCTTCGCAGTGGTAAGTTCTTGGAAACTGATCGAAGAACTCCAATGACTTGATTTTATATTCTTTTTCGATAAATTTGTCCAGGTCCATTCTTTGTGTTATCGGATTGCATGAGATGTAGATGAATTTATCGGGATTGATGTCGATTAATCGATCGATTGCTTTTGGGTGAATTCCATCTCTTGGAGGGTCGAGGACTACTACGTCTTTTTTCTCAACTTTTTCCATAAAATTCAAGCAATCATCGCAGATGAACTCTGTGTTAGTCAATCCGTTTAGTTTTGCGTTTTCTTGTGCTTTTTCGACTGCTTCAGCAACTATTTCGACTCCAATCACGCTTTCGGCTTTTTTTGCAAAAATTTGTGCGATGGTTCCAGTTCCACAGTATAAATCGTAGACGTTTTTCCCTGACAAATCACCAGCTAATTCCAAGGCTCTGTTGTAAATTTGCTCTGCTTGTTGAGGATTTGGTTGGAAGAATGAAAATGGGGAAATCCTAAATTCCAAGCCATTTATTTTTTCTGTCAAATATTCTTTGCCGTACAACAATTCTAATTTGTCGACTATTACTGCGTCTGAAATATTATCGTTAATTGTGTGATAAATAGATACGATTCTGTTGTCGATTTGCTTTGCAAATTCAACGAAATCATTCACATCAAACTTATCACTTGTCGTTACCAAATTAATCATGTACTCATCATCACTGAAACTTTTTCTGATTATGAAGTGTCTCAAAAGGCCAGTGTGTTTTATTTTTTTGAAAAATTCGTAATTTTTGTCGCGAAAATATTCTTGGACAGTTTGTCTGATTTTGTTGAAGCCTTCATCAATGATATTGCAATCTACGGTGTCTGTTATTTCGTAGAATTTGTTTTTCGTGTGAAGTCCCAAAACAAGTGGACCACCTTTGACTGAATCTCCAAAAGTGTATTCCATTTTGTTTCTGTAGCCTTGTAAGATAGGCGATGGGTGAAACGTGATTTCTTCATCGTAAATATCTTTGTACAATTCTGTGAGTGTGTTTTTCTTCAAATCGCACTCCACATCGTACTCTAATTTTTGATAAATACAACCGCCGCATCTTTCGTTTACAGGGCAACCTTCAATAGTTTCAAGAGGGGAGTTTTCTAGTTTTTCAACTAGTTTTCCATCAATAAATCCTTTTTTCTTTCTTTTTCGTTGAAAAGAGATTGTCTGCCCTTGAATTGTGTTCTTTATAGAATACAAATTATCGTCTATTTTGCAAATTCCTTTGTTGGGAAATACATTGTATTCTACTTTTGCTTGTAAATTTTTCTTCATTATCCTTGTAGACCGTCTGCTTGTCTTTGCATATTTTCTACTACGATATCGTGAATATCTCCGATTGATTGGCCGTATTCCAATACTTGCCAAGGTTCGTTGGTATGGAAGTGGATTTTGATCAAATCATCGCCACCTACAACCAAAAGGCAATCGCCCTTGAAATGTTCTGTAATATATTCGCTAATCGTATCGCTTGATAAGTTTTCTCCTGCTATTAATAATTGTGTATCAAATCTAAATTCTATTTGTTCTGACATGATTTCACCTTCATTTTAAAATTTCCCATTGGGATTAAGTTAATTTTACCATATCGTATTGTTTTTTTCTCAAAAAATTTATTTCCAGCTATTTGGAAGAAGTGATTTGTAAGGATATGATTCAAATCTATCGTCAATCAAGAACAATTCTCCAGTATCGGTGTCTGTTCTAATTAATCTTCCACCAGCTTGGTGCACCTTGTTCATTCCTGGGTACACGTAAGCGTAATCGAATCCGTTTTTGCCATTTTCGTTGAAATATTTTTTAATCAAATCATTTTCTACGCTAATTCCTGGAAGTCCGACGGAAATTATCCCGACAGTATTTAATCTGTCGCCACTCAAATCCACACCTTCGCTGAACACTCCACCCAAAACACAAAACGCCATAATGTTTGAATTTGTTGTAAATTGGGACAAGAATTCCAATCTTTCCATATCGGTCAGCGTTCGTTCTTGCGTTAAAATATCGAAGCCACAAATCTCATACACAGATTCCAAGTATGAATAAGAAGGGAAGAAGATGAGTTTGTTTCCAGGTTTTTCGTTAATTTTTCGAAGAATTTCTGCGATTTTGTATTTCGTATCTTCGCGGTCTTTGTATCTTGTAGAAATATTGATGTGATTTACTTTCAAATTCTCTTTTGGGAATGGAGATTCCAATCTTATGTTGTAGAATTTTTCCAAACCCAATACATCTGCAAAGTAGGTCATAGGGGACAAAGTTGCTGAGAAAAATACATTTGATTTGCACTTTTTTAGAAGATTTTTGAAAATATTGTGTGTGTTCAAGCACATGATGTTATAAATAACGTCATCGTTTTCTGATTTTATCAGAGTGACAAAAGAATCGTCGTAGTAATCAGAAATTTTCAAAAACTTATTGATTTCAAAATACACATCTAAAACCTTGTCGTAGTACGGCTTGTCTTTGTCTTCAACCAAGAATTTCGTCATAGATTCTTTGCATCGGACGCAATAATCAATCAAATCAACCGACAAATCCTCGTAAGTGTTGACAGGTTTTCCCAAAGCTTCGTCTTTTATTTGCTGAGCGATTTTCTTCAAATTGCGTTTGATTTTGAGTTCTTTTTTATCATCTAAAAGCTCATCACAACAGTCCATAATTTGATTGAAACTCAATGAATATGAATACATATCACGTCCACGACTCACCAAATTATGCGCTTCGTCAACCAATAGTGACATTCTCAAATAAGGAACTTCGAAAAATCTTTTCAGATAAACTACCGGATCAAAAACGTAATTGTAATCGCAAATCACAATGTCACAGAAATTGGACAAATCCAGCTCCAACTCCAACGGACACACTCTGTATTTGAATGCGTATTTTTTGATGATTTCTTCCACTATAATATCTTCGTTTTCAAGCATATCCAGAATGCATTTGTTCACCCTGTCGTAGTGACCTTTTGCAAATTCGCAATCATTTGGATTGCATTTCACTTCATTATTGATGCAGACTTTGTTTTTTGCGATTATTTCGACTGATTTTATTATCAAACCTTTTTGTTTCATCAAATATAATTGGTCGTTGCAAGCTTTTTTGAGAGTGGATTTTGCAGTCAAATAAAAAATCTTGTCCGTCAAATCTTCTCCCATAGCTTTTATTGAAGGGAAAAGCGTAGAAATAGTTTTGCCTATTCCAGTTGCAGCTTCCATCATCAAATCCACGCCCTGCTTGGTTGCAGAGTATACGTTTTGGCTCAAATATTTTTGCCCAGCTCTAAACGCAGGATATGGAAATGACAAGTTCTGAATGGATTCGTCACGATTCTTTATGTGTTGTGTGATTAATTCTGTGAACACGGAATATTTTTCTAACAACGAAAAATAAAATTCCTTCAATTCCTCAAAAGTAAAGTTTTGCCTGATAAATTTGATTTTTTTGGTATCGGTTTGATAATAAGTAAGTTGCAAATCAATATCTTCCAAATCGTTGTCCAATGCGTAAAAATACCCGTAGCATTTTACTTGCGCCCAGTGATATTTGTTAGAATTGTATTCCAATTCTTCCAAATCACGCGTAGTTGATTTTATTTCATCTATTAAAGTTTTCCCGTTTTTTATTCCTATTCCATCAGCTCTTCCTTCTACGATATAATTTACTGATTTGTAGAGGGTAGTGTTTTTGAGAGTAACTTCCGGCAAAAATCCAATATCGTATTCTTTTTGAATCATTTTGTGGATTTTCTGACCTTCTTTTGCTCTGTCGAACACATTTCTGAACCTATCGTCTATGTCGCCACTTCGTTCAGTGTATTCAACCAAATCTCTGACAGAAAGTTTGATTTCTTTTTTCATAGTTTATAATTTTGTTGAAGCAAATTTACTTCCTTGTAGATTTTTCTTCTTTCAATCGCCAAATCGCGATACATTCTATCCTCGTCTGTTACGTATTCGATTTTTTCATTTACAATTTCAGATTCTCCTTCTTCATTTACACTTACCATTGTGAAATATCCCGAAGCTTTTATGATATCTGTGCCTTCGACTTTTGCACGAACGAAACATTCCATGCTAGTTTTTCCGACGTAATCTATAATCGCTGTGATTTTTATGATTTCTCCTAGCTTTGTTGGAGCGTTGAATGTAAGATTATTTACGGCTTTGGTCAATGTTTTATTGGAACAAAATCTTCTCGTACATACACCTGCGATTGTGTCCATCATTTTGAATAATTCTCCTCCGTGAAGAAGTCCATAAAAATTTCCCATATCACCGTTTGCTCTGAATTTTACAATTGTTTTTGTATCTTGTTTTGTTTTCATATTTTCCACCTTTTAATTGCTACTTCTATTATAGTATAAAATTTTATTTTCGGGAAAATGAAATCAAACGTACGATTTATAAATTGAAACAAAAAGAAATTAAATGTATAATTAGATTGTATGAACTTTACAGGAGGTTAATGATTTGAAATATAGAGAATATTATGATAATGTTTTAGTCCGAATTGAAAAGGGCGAAGACGTTGTAGAAAAATTATTCGAATTAGTTGAAAAACTTCAGCTAAAAAATGGTTCTATTTCTGGTATTGGTGCCAGTGATAATATAACTGTGGGATTATACAGTGTTGAAAAACAAGAATACACTAAGAAAAATTTCACAGGTGAGATGGAAATCACGAGCATCCTTGGAAATATCTCTACTATGAATGACAAACCTTATTTGCACATGCACATTACATTTGCAGATGAGAACTTGAATGTTCACGGCGGACATTTGAACGAGGCTATCATATCGGCAACTTGTGAAATCATAATTAATAAAATAGACGAAAAAGTTGATAGATTCAAAGATTCTGAAACAGGTTTAAATTTATACGATATTTAAAGGAGATAAATGAAATATTATTTTAATAATGACAGCGTAGATCCGTATTATAATTTTGCGGTGGAATATTTTTTCGCAAAGCACAACATTCCTGTGTTCATTTTGTGGAGAAATAAGGATTCAATCTTACTAGGCAAAAATCAAAACATTTACAGAGAAATTAACTTAAAATACGCAGAAGAAAATGGAATTAATCTAGTTCGTAGATTGTCTGGTGGTGGCTGCATATATACTGATGAAAAAAATATGCAATACACTTTCATTGAAAGTCAAAACTACGCAAATGACTTCAAACATTTTGCCAACATGATTATCAATCAAATGAAAAAAATGGGACTTAATCCAGAATTCAGCGGTAGAAATGATATTTTGATTGACGGTAAGAAAATAAGTGGCAACGCACAATATATGAAAAACAGCATGGTTGTTCATCATGGTACAATTCTTTTCGATATTGGAGTCGAAAAGATGATGAATTCACTTACTCCGCAAAAAATAAAATTCGAAGGAAAAGCCATAAAATCTGTAGAATCCAGAATCACGACTATTAATGATATGATTGATATGGAATACGATGAGTTTTTCAATAAAATTAAAAACGGAATCATTGAAGATAATAACTTAGAAGAATACGTGCTTAACGATTCTGAGATAGAAGAAGTGAATAAATACATTGATTTATTTAAAAATGAAGATTTTATTTATTCAAAAGGGGAAACTACTGCAAATTATCAAAGAAAACACAAGTTTGGAGTTGTGGAATACAGCTACAACATCAAGGATAATTTGATAGATAGTTTCAAAATAGAAGGGGATTTCTTTTCGAACAAAGATATTTCAGAATTTTGCGATATGTTTGTTGGAAAGGCTATGACGATAGATGGTTTCCATAATGTTTTGAATGATGTTAATATCGGTGAATACATTGTGGGAATGGATGAGAAAGTGTTTTTAGGTGATATATTTGATTAGAAAACCAAAATGGATGAGAGTAAAGATAGAAGGTAGCCAAAACCTTCACGAAGTAGAAAGTTTAGTAGATGGTTTTGAATTGAACACAGTTTGCAAGGAAGCAAATTGTCCTAACAGAATGAAATGCTACGAATCACGTACAGCTACATTTATGATTTTAGGAGATATTTGTACTAGAAACTGTAGATATTGCAACGTAACCACAGGAAGAGGAAGGGCTGTTGATGAAAAAGAACCTGAAAATGTTGCAAAAGTTGTGCAAAAACTAGGTTTGAAATACGCAGTTATTACTTCTGTTGACAGAGATGATTTGAAAGATGAAGGTGCAACTCAATTCAAAAATGTTATCAAGGAAATTAGAAAATACAACGAAGGAACATTGGTTGAAGTTTTAATTCCAGATATGCACGCAAAGCATGAATTGTTGGATATTGTTTTTGATGAAAGACCAGATGTATTAAATCACAACGTTGAAACAGTTCGTTCTATCTTCAAAGAAATGAGACCACAAGGTAACTTGGACAATTCGTTCGAAGTTTTAAGATACGCAAAAGAAAAAGGACTTGTAACTAAGTCTGGATTTATGGTTGGACTTGGCGAAACAAACGAAGAAGTTCATCAAATGTTAGATAAGTTGAACGAATTAAAAGTCGATATAGTTACAATTGGACAATATTTGATGCCAACATTAGAACATGCAGAGTTGGACAGATATGTTACTCCGGAAGAATTCGAAGAATACAAAAAATACGGAGAATCAATAGGAATCAAACACGTAGAAAGCGGTCCATTCGTAAGAAGTTCCTACAATGCTGGTAATGTATTTAAATCCTTAGAAGAAAAATAAAATGAGTAATGCGAAATAGGGCGCAAGCTCTATTTTGTATTATATGAGGGAATATATGAATAAGTACATTTTTAGAGAGAAAATCAATTTATTTATGCAAATTTTACTGACAATTTTATTGTCGTGTTTTTTAGCGGTGGCGATTGTATTTACTAAAAGATTATTTGAAGTTGAGAACAAGACATTCACACTGATTGTAATTAGTGCGTCGTTGATTTTGTTCGCAGGAATAAATTATCTCAAGGACAGAACGATTTACAACATGGGACTTTTGTTTGTAGAAGGATTTAAACAAGATTTGTTTCACAACGTAATCTCACAAAACTTTTACGAAATACAAGAAAAAGAAAAAACTTTTTCGAACGACATAACATCTACATCGCTTTACTTAAAGGAATATTACATTATTCCGACATTGGAGCTGATATCTGATGCGATTTTATTGGCTGTAGTTTTTATAACAGCAGGATATTGCGTATCATTTATCCCAGTGTCAATTATAACTGTGGGAGTGTTGATTTTCAGTTTAATTAACGTGAGAATCGATAAATCAATTTTAGAAAAGAAAACAAATACATCGAATTTGAGAAAAAGATACGTGTATTTTCTTGATGATATGCTCAACTCCAAGAAAGTAATCAACTCAAAGGCTAATAAAGCACTTGAAGTTGTCCACAGTAAATTAATTGAAGACATATCAGAAAAAGTTATCGAACTTGACAAGGAAGAACTCACAAAATACAACCTAAAATTATTATTTATCGGAGTGTATTTTATAATAAGTTTGATTTACATTATTAAACAACCAAACATCAACATCGGTGAAGTTATAATTCTTATTAGTTCAATAATGTTGCTTCACCATATGATTAAAAAAATCGTAAAAGAACGTTCAATGATTGTGCAATCTGAACAAAAAGTTTTTGAAATGGAAGAAATTTTTGGAAATAAAGAAAAATCAGATAAAATTGTAGACCACATCAAAGACATTGAGTTCAGAGATGTAAAATTGTATTCTTCAAATGTTAAAGTTAAAATCAACTACACATTTTACACTGACAAAAAATACTTAATTATTTGCGATAATGACGAAGTTGTAAACTTACTAGCAAAATCATTTATTCAGACATTGTCTCCACAAAGCGGAATGATTTTGGTAAACAACGAACCTTTAGAGGAGTTTGATTTGTCTTCGAATATGCTTGTAACTTACGATGAAAGTTACATCTTCGACACTGATTTCAGAAACAATGTCACATTGTTTAATTCTTTTCCCGATAAGAAAATTCCTCCATTGCTAAAAATATTTGATGAAGAATTGACATCAAAACAAAGATATTCTGAATACAGTGATAGAGACAAGAATTTGATCAGATACAAGAGAATAATAAATCAAGATTCTGAATTCAACATGGTAGTTAATTTGTTTGAGAATTTGGACGAAAATACTGGCAATATTTTGTTGGAAGATTTTATTTTGAGATTCAATGGATCAATCTACTGCGCAAAGAACGTTCATCCATTTATCAAAGAAAAATTTGACGAAGTGTTGTATGTAAAAAATATCGACAGCGACTATTTGTTAGTTCAAGAATAAATACGAACATCACGGTAAATTATTTATCGTGGTGTTTTTTTGTGAAACTTTACATTAAATATTTTTGAGTTAAAATATATAGGTAATTAAATTTTTGGAGGAATTATGAATTGGTTAAAGAAACATTATAAAGGATTAATGCTATGTCTTTTAATAGCTATTCCTTGTCACTTCTTAGGGAAGAAATTCCCTGTAATTGGTGGTGCAGTTCTAGCGATTTTGGTTGGAATTGTAATGGGGTATATTATTAAAGACAAATCACAATTTGAAGTCGGAATGAAATTTGCATCGAAAAAAATATTGCAGTATGCAGTAATTTTACTTGGTTTTGGAATGAATTTGGCAGTTGTTATGGAAACTGGAAAACAGTCATTGCCAATAATTGTACTAACTATTTCCACATCTTTAATAATTTCTTATGTACTTGCAAAGAAAATGAATATTAAAAAAAACATCGCCATATTAGTAGGTGTTGGATCATCAATTTGCGGTGGTTCTGCAATTGCAGCGACTGCTCCAGTAATAGAAGCTGATGATGAAGATGTTGCACAAGCAATTTCTGTAATATTTTTCTTCAATGTAATCGCTGCGTTGATATTTCCTTTATTGGGAAGTGTTATTGGATTTTCGACTCATTCGGGAGAAGCATTCGGAATTTTTGCAGGAACTGCGGTAAATGATACATCATCGGTAACGGCAGCCGCTGCAACTTGGGATGGATTATATAATTTGGGAACACAAACATTGGACAAAGCTGTTACTGTAAAATTGACTAGAACATTGGCGATAATTCCAATCACTTTGGTGTTGTCGTATTTGAGAACTAAAAAACAAGAACAATCAGAAAAAGTTGAACTCAAAAAAATATTTCCTATGTTTATTCTGTATTTCGTTCTTGCAAGTATTATAACTACAGTTGCTTTGAAGATGGGAGTAGATGCGAAAGTTTTCAATCCGTTAAAAGAATTGTCGAAGTTTTTCATTGTAATGGCAATGGCTGCAATTGGATTTAAAACTGATATTGTAAAATTAATAAAAACAGGCGGCAAACCAATCTTACTTGGATTTTGTTGCTGGATTGGGATAACTATAGTTTCAATTGCAATGCAATTTGCACTTGGACTAATATAGTATAAAAGCTACGCAAAAATTTTGCGTAGTTTTTTTCATAAAAAAATCACGGCTTTAGGGGGAGCCGCGATTTCTTAAGTACAATTTTATCTTACAAGGGGTTTGTTTGATATAAATTGATATCTATTATCATTATACTACGGTTTTTTAATTTGTCAACTAAAAATGATTATCAAATTAAAAAAATCAAACAAATAGTAATATTTTTATATTTTACAGTAATATTTTTATATTTTCTTCGTTGAATAATCTCACATATTCTTCTGAAAGTTTTCGTGCAGCAATTCCCATTCCTTTAATTTTTTTGTTATTGAAAGTTCCATCGTAAATATAATTGGATCCACAAGATGGAGAATTTTCTTTTAAAATGGCGATTGTAGGGTTGTATAATTTCGCTAATTTCACCACTTCGTCGCTTCCTTTTTCAAATTCTTCTATGAATTCTTCTCCATCATAATCAAAAACTTTTCCATCCTTAATCTCAACAGGATTTCTTGGCGTTGGTAATCCTCCCATAATTTCTGGGCACACTGGAATCAAATTGTATTTGTCTTTGAGTGAATGAATAATTTCATCGTCTAATTTGTTATTGGAGCCATTGTATTTGCAATCCACTCCCAATAAACAAGCGCTAATTAAAACATTTTGCATATTTTTCTCCTTTATTTATCGTTAATTCTTTTATTAATTTCACTGATAGGAAGGCCAATTATAGTGTTCAAATCACCTTCGATGTATTCTATAAGAACTGGATTCAAATCCTGAATTCCGTATGCACCGGCTTTGTCGTAAACTGTGCCTTCGTCTATGTAATCTTTGAGTAATTGGATATTTTTGTCTGTTTTTTCTGAGAATTTTACGTTACTAAAAGTGTAGAATATTTCTTCGTAGTTTTTTGATTTCAAACAAACAGATGTCACAACTTTGTGAATTTTTCCAAGATATGATGTTAGCATATCCAACGCTTCGTCGTAGTCTTTTGGCTTGTTCAAAATTTTCCCGTCGTTAATTACGATTGTATCAGAAGAAATGTAGAGCGTGTTTTCTTTTAATTCTAATGGAAGAATTTTTGCTTTGGATATTTCACAGCAAACGAGTGCAAGTTTATCGATTATTTCACGGTCTTTGTATTTTTCGTAAGCCAATTCTTCGATTTTTCTCTCATCAATATCTGTAGAAGTGCTTTCAAATTCTAAGATGTTTTTCAATAATTCATTTCTTCTTGGAGATTTGCTAACCAAAATTACGCTAGTAAATTTATCTAATTTTCCAATTTTTGTAACATTTTTTACGTATTTCATTTTATCACCAAATATATTGTCTTATCTTTTTATTAATGTGTCAAATGGGTATATATAGTATGGTGATTATATGATATATACAGTGACATTAAATCCGTCGATTGATTATATAATGCGATTGGATGATTTTCAAAATGGAGAAACAAATAGAGCGAAAGTTACGGAGCTTTACGCAGGTGGAAAAGGAATTATGGTTAGCAAATTGCTACATAATTTGGATGTGAAATCCAAAAACATTGGATTTTTGGGAGGATTCACAGGAGAATACATCGAAAAATTATTAGATGATATGAGAATTCTCCACGATTTTACAAAAATAAATGGAAACAACAGAATTAATGTAAAACTAAAAATGGATTCTGAAACAGAAGTTAATGCACCGGGGCCTGACATCTCACAAGATGAATTGGAAGATTTCTACGCAAAACTTTCTGGAATTGATGGTGGAATCGTATCTTTTTCCGGATCTGTGGCAGCGAATATGGACAAGGATATCTACATTGAGATGATAAAAAAATTATCTCCAAATACTAGATTTACTTTGGATACTACCGGTGATGTGTTGCTGAAAAGTTTAGATTATCATCCTTTGTTGTTGAAGCCTAACCAAGCAGAATTAGAAGAAATTTACGGAGACAAGTTCAATTCAAAAGAAGAAATCATTTCGTATATAAAATCGACTATGATTCCAAAATCAGAGAATGTTATTTGTTCTTTGGGAAGTGATGGCGCGATTTTTGTGAGTGCAAATAGTTCTTTTTACATTCCTATCGTTAAGGGAGAAGTTATCAACAGCGTCGGCGCCGGAGATAGCATGGTTGCTGGATTTATCTACGCTTATTTGAACGAAATGAGTGAAGAGGATATGTTCAAAATGGCTGTAGCTAGTGCGACTGCGACTGTTTTCTCATATGACATGGGAGAAAAGGATCAAATAAATGAAATTTTTGGCAAATTAAAAATAATAAATATGGGGGAAAATAATGGAAATTAAAGATTTGCTTTCAAAAGATCTAATGATTATGAATCTTCAATCTACAACTAAAAAAGATGTTATAGATGAAATGATCGAAAAATTGTACGAAAACAATATTATTAACGACGTACTAAAATTTAGATCTGAAATTATGAAAAGAGAGTTGGAATCTTCGACAGGACTTGGCGAAGGTGTTGCTATGCCTCATGCGAAAACATCTGCAGTGAATAAACCTGCGATTGTGTTTGCAAGAAGCATAAATGGTGTGTATTATGAAGCGTTGGATGGAGAAGATACTTATATATTTTTCATGATTGCTGCAACTGAAGGACAAAACCAAATGCACATTGAAACTTTGGCGAAATTGTCAAAGCTTTTATTAAAAGAAGGATTTATAGATAGATTAAAATCTAGCGAAACTCCAGAAGATGTTTACAAGACAATTGATGATTACGTAGAAGAATCCGAACCAAAAGTCGCACCAGTTGAAACTAGTTCTATTTATACAGAAAAACCATTCGTATTAGCTGTAACTGCGTGTCCAACGGGAATTGCGCACACTTACATGGCAGAAGAAGCTTTGAAGGAACAAGCGGCTAAAATGGGAGTTGACATCAAGGTTGAAACAAACGGCTCTGATGGTGTTAAGAACAAATTAAACGCTGATGACATAGAAAAAGCTACGGGAATTATAATAGCAGCGGATAGAAAAGTGGAAACAGCACGATTTAACGGAAAAAACGTAATTGAATGTCCTGTTTCTGATGCGATTAGAAACCCGAAAGATTTGATTGAAAAAATAGTAGACGGCAAAGCGAAGATTTATCACGCAGTTGAATCAGAATCAAAAGAAGTCGAAGAAGAAACGACTAATTGGAAATCAAAATTATACCAAGATATTATGAATGGCGTAAGCCATATGTTGCCATTTGTAGTTGGTGGTGGAATTTTATTGGCGTTGTCTTTCTTGGTTGAAAGATTTTTCTCAGATACTTCACCAATTTACAATTTATTCTCAGTAGGCGGAAAAGCTGCGTTTGGATTTTTGATTCCAATTTTGGCAGGATATATTGCGATGAGTATTGGCGATAGACCAGCGTTGATGCCTGGTATGGTTGCAGGTTTCATTGCAGGTCAAGGCGCAGGATTTTTGGGAGGATTGTTAGGTGGTTTCTTAGCAGGTTATGTAATTTTATTCTTGAAGAAAATCACTAAAAATCTTCCAAAATCACTTGAAGGAACAAAACCAATGTTGATCTTCCCAGTATTTGGATTGCTATTAACATCTTTGGGTATGATTTTCGTAATATCTCCAGTGTTTACGACAATTAACAAAGCAATCAACGGATTTTTGGCAAATATGGGAACCACGAACTCAATTTTGCTTGGAGCATTGCTAGGAGCGATGATGAGTGTGGATATGGGTGGTCCTGTTAACAAAGCAAGTTATACTTTCTCAATCGGAGTTTTCACAGACACAGGAAACGGGGCATTCATGGCAGCTACAATGGCTGGTGGTATGGTTGCACCTCTTGCAATAGCTATCGCATCTAGTCTATTTAAAAATAAATTTGACGAAAAAGAAAAGAAATCAGCCGTGACTAATTATATTTTGGGCGCATCATTTATCACAGAAGGAGCGATTCCTTTCGCGGCAAAAGATCCATTGAGAGTGATCGTGTCATCTGTAATTGGTAGTGCAATCGCCGGTGGACTTACACAAGCATTTGGAGTAAAATCACCTGCACCACACGGAGGAATTTTCATTTTACCAGCTATGGAATCTGTAGATAAAGCGTTGTTATTCGTATTATCTGTAGCGGTTGGATCTTTGGTTTCAGCAATCATTTATGGATTGTGGAAACAAAAAGCAGAATAATGTTATAATAATATTGTAATTTACAAATTTTCAAATTTTCAAGGAGGAAATTATGTTAGTAGCAGCAGACAAAATGTTAAAAGATGCATTAAAAGGAAAATACGCAGTAGGTCATTTCAATATCAACAACTTAGAATGGACTAAAGCTATCTTGGAAACAGCACAAGAAAACAACTCACCAGTTATTTTGGGAGTTAGCGAAGGCGCTGGAAAATATATGGGCGGATACAAAACAGTTGTAGGAATGGTTAAAGGAATGATTGAAGAATTAAATATAACAGTTCCTGTAGCAATCCACTTAGACCACGGATCATTCGAAGGTGCAAAAAAATGTATCGAAGCAGGATTTACTTCAGTAATGTTTGATGGTTCTAAATATCCAATCGATGAAAATATAGAAAAAACAAAAGAAATAGTTGAACTTGCTCATTCAAAAGGAATCAGCGTTGAAGCAGAAGTTGGAGCTATCGGTGGAGAAGAAGACGGAGTAATCGGTCAAGGTGAAATCGCCGATAAAAATGAATGCAAGAGAATTTCTGAATTGGGAATAGATTTCTTGGCAGCAGGAATTGGTAATATCCATGGAGTTTATCCAGAAAACTGGAAGGGATTAGACTTCAATGCGCTTGGAGAAATCAAAGGAGAAATCGGAGAAATGCCTCTAGTTCTTCACGGTGGAACAGGAATTCCAACTGATATGATTAAAGAAGCAATCAGCCTAGGAGTTTCCAAAATCAATGTAAACACTGAATGCCAAATCGTATTTACAGAAGAAACTAGAAAATACTTCGAAGAAAACAAAGATAAAGAAAAGAAAGGATTCGATCCAAGAAAAGTTTTGAAACCAGGTTATGAAGCAATCAAAGCAAAAGTTAAAGAAAAAATGGAAATTTTTGGATCAATCGACAAAGCAAACTAATTCGAAAAAATCAAAAATCAAACCGAGTCTATTAATTTAGATTCGGTTTTTTGATTAAAACAATAAAAAATTTAAAAAATTATAAAAAACACTTGACAAAAGAAAAAATAAAGTTTAATATATTATTATATTAATTCAAAAAGTTGAAGAAAGAGTAATAATGAATTATTTAATTCAGAGAGCTGTTGTGTGGTGAGAAACAGCGTAAATATCATTATGAAAATCATCTTCTGTAACTGGTATACTGAAGAAAGTAAGTGTACACGTTGAGGCACATCGTTACCAAAACCGTATATTGATAGATATACTAAGCGTCTGTAAATATTCATAATATTTGCAGGAACAAAGGTGGTACCGCGATTATTCGTCCTTTATCTTTTTATAAGATAGAGGATTTTTTTATTGGAAATTAGGAGGATATAAATGAAAAAAAGTTTGACCAAAGCAGAAATGCTAACTGTTAGTTTGATGTTATTCGGGATGTTTTTTGGAGCAGGGAATTTGATATTTCCTCCAATGTTAGGAAAGTTATCGGGAGGAAAAGTTGCAATCAGTTTATTGTTTTTTTGCATAACAGCAGTTGTGTTTCCGATTTTAGGAACATTAGTTGTAGCAAAAACAAAAGGATTGACGAACTTAGCTAAAAAAGTGTCGCCAATGTTTGCGTTGATTTTCCCAATGTTAATATATTTATCAATAGGACCAGGACTTGGAATACCAAGGGCTGCGACACTTCCATTTGAGATGGCTTTTATGCCGTACTTGCCAGAATCTTTTAACGTGAATGTTGCACGATTTTTGTACACATGTGCGTTTTTCGGTTGTGCTTATTGGTTAGCTCTTAATCCTAAAAAAATCGTAGACCGTTCGGGGAGATTTTTGACACCATCACTTTTGATTTTGATAACATTATTATTCGTTGGAGTTTTATCCAAGAAAGTTTTTATGCCGATGAATCCATCACAAGCTTATATGAGTTCACCTCATTTTACAGGATTTTTGGAAGGATATAACACAATGGATACAATAGCAGCGCTTAATTTCGGATTGGTAATAAGCTTGGCGATAAGAGCTATGAATATCAACGACGACAGAGATGTATTAGCTTACACAAAAAAGGGAGGAGTAGTTGCTGGTACATTTTTGGTGATAATATATGCAATGCTTTCTTTTGTAGGATTTTCTACAGCGGGATTATTTCCTAAAACTACAAACGGAGCGGAAATCTTGACAAACGTCGCAAGATTTACATTTGGATCATTCGGAGCAGTTTTATTGGCAATGATATTCACATTGGCATGTCTTACAACTTGTATAGGACTTATAACATCTGTTAGCCAATATTTTTACGAATTGACACACAAAATGTCTTACAAGAAGTGGGCGACATTGTGGAGTGTGACAGCACTTGTTCTAAGTAATTTTGGATTGAACACAATACTTAAATTATCAGTTCCGATATTATCTGCAATTTATCCAGTAAGTTTGGTGTTAATAGTTTTATCATTAAGTGAAAATCTATTCAAAAGCTCAACTGCTGTATACAAATGGACATCATATGTTACAGTTTTTGTGAGCGTATTTAGCACAGTTGTAAATACACTTGAAGCAAACAAAATTTCTACAGGTATAGTGAATAATTTCTTGAATAGTTTGCCGCTTTACAAACAAGGTTTGGTGTGGGTAATACCAGCATTTTTCACAATGTTTGCAGGATGCGTTTTAGTTAGATTATTATCTTCAAGAAACGAAAACTTGGAATTAGAATTGGAAAATCAATAAAAAATTTATGAGCATAATCTTGTAATGAGGTTATGCTTTTTGATTTGAAAAATTTTTTATTGTATAGGATAATATTATCTAGGTGATAAATTTGAAAAACATTGATTTATTTAAAACTCTTCTGAAAATTAATGCCGTGACGTTTGGCGGAGGATATACAATTGTTCCTATAATTAGAGATGAGTTTGTTAAGAACAAAAAAATAATTGACGACGATGAAATGATGAAAATAATCGCCTTGGCACAAAGTTGTCCAGGAGCGATGGCTATTAACACGTCGATTTTATTGGGATATAGGATTAATAAAACAAAAGGAGCAATCGTAAGCGTGTTAGCTGCGACTCTTCCTTGTTTGGTTATTATTTCGATTGTAAGTTTGATTTACAACAAAATTCACGACAATCCATTTATCAATATGATGCTCATTAGTATGAGTGGTGCGATAAGTGCGATATTACTGTTAACTGTTGTGGATTTGGCGAAATCAAATTTGAAAAAAGACAGAGCACTTGGAATTGGAATAATGATTTTAGCATTTGTAATGGGATTTGTGTTCAACATAAACGTTGCGATAATTTTACTTGCGTGTGCTTGTATCGGAGTGATGTATTCAAAGATTGTAGGTGGCAAATATGATTTTGATTAAATTATTCTGGGTGTTTTTCAAAGTAGGGTTATTCGCTTTTGGTGGAGGATATGCGACACTTCCACTTATCACGAATTTTGTTGTAAATGAAAATCAATGGATCAGTCTTAGAGAACTTACAGACGTACTTACGATTTCGCAAATGACGCCAGGACCAATAGCTATAAATTCTGCTACATTTGTTGGAATGAAAATCGCTTCTGTGTTTGGCGCTGTTGTCGCTACAACTGGGTTGGTGTTTCCAGCGTTGATAATTCTACTTCCATTATCCAAGTTGATTTTTTCAGGAAAAGAATTAAAGTTTTTGGATTATATCCTAAAAGGAATCAAACCTGCAGTCGCAGCACTTATATTCATTGCATTTATAGATTTGTTCGAATCAGCAGTGTTTAATGGTAAATTCAATTCTACAAATATCAACATTATTGCAGTTGTTTCATTTGTCGTGGGATTTGTAATGTATTATAAAAAAGTTTCTATCATAAAAATAATCGGCGTGTGCGCAACTATAGGACTAATATATAAATTTGTAATTTAAAAAAAGCCTCGTAATGAGGCTTTTTGTCGTTTAAATATCTATTGAATTGTCCATCATTTTTATTGACGCTTGGTATAAGCCAAGTCCTGTCAATATCCAAATAATAGTACTTGAAATTGGTATTCCCATTATTTTTGTGAACGTGCTCATTGTAATTGTATCTGAATTTTTTATCGCTATTAATTCGCTAGCATTTACGATTCCTTCACCTACATATGAGATTAAATAAGGGAATCTTGTGAATATTTCTTGGTCAATTAGAGATATAACCACGTTAATCACAATCATAATTATAATCCATGAGTAACCAGTTTTGTTTGATGGGAACAATGATTTTGTAGCAACTACTGAAAAATACATTACAATGTATCCAATAAATGAATTTACAATAAAGTTTAAAGTCAAAATTATAAACGTGAATGGAGAAACCGTAAAGTAGGGATTTTTAAATGCCAACTTAATCATTTCTAAGAATTTCGATTCACCTACAAAATACATTCCCAAGAAGTTTATTAAAGAAAATGCTATTGCAAAGATTACTGTCCAAATAAGAGCAAATAATAATTTACTCATTAAAATGTCGTTGCTTTTAACAGGAAGTGTGAACATCAAATAACCTCTGTCAGAATAATAATCGCGTCTGAACACCATGACGATTTGTACAGCTAATGCCAAGAAACTTCCGAATACTGCAAGAATACATAAAATCAAGAAAAGCATTTCGACAAATCCCATCGTTTGAGAATTTACGATTATTGAATTTTTAAATAACGCATATAACAAGCTGTTTCCCAACAATCCTACAAATAATGATATCAAGCATAATTTCAAGTTGTTTTTCAAATCGTGTTTTAAAAGTTTAAGCATGGTGACCTCCAAAAATTTGTTTGTACACATCTTCAATGCCTTTGTTGTAAGTTGATCTCAAATTTTCTACGCTATCATTTAATTCCACAGAACCTTTGTTGAGCATGATTACTCTGTCGAAAATTCTTTCGATATCTCTAACCAAGTGAGTAGTAATCACTAGAGTGGAATCAGGGTCGATGTTATCAATGATTGCATCCAAAATTTGCTCACGCGCTACAGGGTCAACTCCTGCGATTGGTTCGTCAATTATGAAAAGCTTAGCGTGACGCGACAATACAAGTGCCAAGTTCAACTTTTCAGTCATACCTTTTGATAGATTGCTGACTTTCATTTTTTTGTCCAAACTCATTTGTTCAATAAATCTAGTGAATTTTTCTGAATCAAAATCAGAATAAAAATCTTCGAACAATGCTTGTGTTTGAGCGATTGTTAGGTTAGGGTCTAGGAAAAATCTGTCCGGCAAATAACTTACGAACTCTTTTGTCTTGTAATTTACATCTTGCGAATCAATCTTCACTTCGCCCTCGTATTTTTTTATGATTCCAGCTAAAATTTTGATTAAAGTTGTCTTGCCAGAACCATTTGGACCTAGAAGTCCGATGACTTCTCCTTTTTCGGCTGTAAATGATACATCTTTAAGTGCTTGCTTGTTGCCGTATTTTTTCGACAAATTTTTTATTTCGAGTACGCTCATTTTTTCCACCTTTCATCTATAAGTTCCATTAATTTTTCTTTTGGCATATTCATTTGATACATTTCGTTTAAGAAATCATCTATCAGTTGTTGTGCCATATCATTTTTCAAAGCTTTTAATTTATCCTCGTCTACATCGACAAATGAACCAAGTCCTCGTTTACTCATAGTTATTCCACAGATTTCCAACTCTGCATAAGCACGTTGGACTGTGTTAGGATTTACATTCAATTCTTTCGCAGTTTCTCTGACAGAAGGAATTTTATCAGAAGACTTTAAATCTTGCCTAATTATTTTGTATTTAAAATAATCTACGATTTGAATGTAGATAGGCTTATTATCATCAAATTGCATATTATCTCCTTTCTCATCTGTTCTATAACAATAATACACCGTTACAATAAAAAAGTCAAGCTATTTTAATAAAATATTTACGCCCTTTGATGATAAATCGTTCAGCTCATCGATTTGTTCTTGATTAATTGTGGAATTTTTCTTAGCAAAAATTTTTCCCGGTGGATAAATCACGATATCATTGGCAATTTTTTTGTTCAGTAAATAATCGTACGTTTTGTAAATTTTCGTAGAGTCTGATTTTTTATATGAACGCAAAGCTTCCAGCAAAATTTCAAAATCTTTTTTCTCATCGGCAATCGTTGAAATCAAAACCAAGTTTTTGTCGTCAATCATTTCTATATATATTCCGTTTCTTATCAAATGCCCATTGACATCACTTGGGTTGTCACATTGAAGGACAATTCTTGTAAAATCTCTCTTGCAATTTTTTTGAATCGGAGATTTTCTGATATAATCCAAGCCTTCAATCTCACTATAAAACCAGTCTATTATTTCTTTTAATTCAGCGTATTTGCTTTCATTTTTGGTACAATAATCAATTGCATATTCCACAGATGTCATGAAAATATACGATGGGGAAGATGTCATGATCATTTGTAGATTACTCATAGTTTTATCTATCAATTCATCTTCGCAGTTAAAATTAATCGCAGCAGTTTGTGTGAACGCAGGCATCGTTTTGTGATACGAATTAATCGAAATATCACAACCCAACTGCATTGCATTTTTGTCAAAACAGTCCAGTGCAAAATGCGTTCCGTGTGCTTCGTCAACGATTATCCTTATATTATTTTCGTGACAATATGCTACAAGTTCTTCGATTGGCTGATAAATCCCATAATAATTGGGGCGAGTGATGAGAACTGCTTTGATTGATGAATCTTTCTTCAAATTGTCTATCAATACTTCTTGTTCACATACTCCATCACAGTCAATCTCCACAGATTTTCCACGAGCAAGTCGTACACCGTTGATGACAGATTTGTGGCAATTTTTCTCCACCAAAATTTTTTCGTTCTCCTCTAATACGCTCATTATACTTGCAACTATTCCAGATGTTGAACCATTGACAAGATACATCGATGATTTTGCATGCGAAAAAAGGGCAAGATTATTCCTGCCCTCAGCTATAATATTATTTGCATGGTACAAATCATCTGTATCAGATAATTCCGTTACATCAATCTTCAAAATATTTTCAAGAAAATCGTTCATGCCTTCCAACATCTTGCCCTTATGACCAGGCATGTGAAAGCTTACTTTTTCTTTTCTATTTATAAGATTTTCATACAAATTACGCATTCAACATTTTCTCCACTTCTACCATAATTGCACATTCAGTACGTTTCTTTTGCATTGCGCATCCCAATTCGTATGGCTTGTAAATATCGTGATTAAAATTGTACGCATTTGCATGGCAACCACCAGAACAGTAGAATTTGCACCAACAATTTTTGCAATCTTCTTTTGTAAATACGTGACAATTCAAGAATTCTTCACGCAAATCTTCTGGTAAAGTTAGATTTTCATCCAAAATATTTCCCATTTTGAATTTTTCGTTGCCGACAAATTGGTGACAAGGATAAATGTCACCTTCTGGAGTTACTGCAACGTATTCGCAGCCTGCTCCACAACCTTGCATTCTTTTTATTACACAAGGACCTTGAGTCAAATCAACCATAAAATGGAAGAACTTGAAGTTAGAACCATTTACTTGATCCTTTGCATAATCCACTGCCAACTTTTCGTATTCATTCAAAACAGTGTCCAAATCTTCCTTAGTAATAGCGTAATCGTCATAATCGCTGTCTACAACAGGTTCAATACTTGACAATTCAAATCCCAAATCCTTGAAGTGTTTTACATCTTCTGAGAAATCCAAGTTTTTCTTAGTAAAAGTTCCTCTTACGTAATAATATTTTCCTTTTCTTCCTTTAATAAGCTTTTGGAATTTAGGAACGATTAAATCATAAGATCCCTTATCGTTCAAAGTTTTTCTCATATTATCGTTGACAGATTTTCTACCATCAAGACTAAGAACAACGTTGTGCATATTTTCGTTGATAAAATCAATCTTGTCATCGTCCAACAAAACGCCGTTAGTAGTTATTGTAAATCTGAATTTCTTACCTTTTTCATCGGCTATTTCATTGCCGTATTTTACTAATTTCTTTACAAGTTCGAAATCCATCAAAGGTTCTCCACCGAAGAAATCCACTTCCAAGAATTTTCTTGAACCGCTATTGTCAACCAAATATTTCAAAGCTTTCTTGCCAACTTCTTCTGTCATATAAGCTTTGTGTCCACCAAAATCACCTTGTGAAGCAAAACAATATTCGCACTTCAAATTACAATCGTGAACAACGTGAAGGCACATTGCCTTTAACACAGGTTCTCTCTTTTTGAAATCTTCAATGTGAAGATAATCATCCGATGAAAAAAGCATATTAGCTTTTTCCAATTCTCCAATTTCCTTGATAGAATCTCTGACAGATTCTTCAGGATATTGATCTAATTTTTCTACTATTTCATCTGCACTTAAATCTTTGTAATAATCAAGTACATCGTAACTTATGTCGTCAAAAACATGGACACTTCCACCGTTTACATCTAAAACAATGTTGTGGCCATTCATTTTGTATTTATGTATCATATAATTCTCCTTTCAGCTACCGTACTATTTTATAGAAAATTCTGAATTAAGTCAATAAAAAACGAAAACCACTCAAAAGAGTGGCATTAATTTAATAATCGCATATCTGATTGTTTACTTAAAAGTCTTCAATCATTATGTAAACAAGATTATCTATTTTCGTTTTCACATTCTTGGTTAGCAACTGTGCAAGAAGTTTTGCAAGCTGATTGGCAAGATGTTTGGCATTCACCACAACCACCTTTGCAAGCTGATTCTTTCAAAGTGTTAGGTGTTAAAGTTTTAATATGTTTTTCCATAATATTCACCTCAAAATAATTATATCATAAATTTAGAAAAAATGTGAGAAATAATATATTATCTGAATAATAAAATAAATGATTGAATAAACATAAGATAAGTGATATATTTATTTTATAAGGAAGAGATTAAAATGTTCAAATACATTACACACAACAAAAAATTATTCTACTTAACACTTCTTACAGCGCCAATAGCCGTTGGATTTGACATTGGATTGGCGTGGCTTTTGAGAATTATAACAGATGCAGGAACTAATGGAGAAGAACAACTTTTGCCCAGATTAATTCTGATTTCTGTGTTGTACATAATTTTTGCAAGTATTTCCGATTTATTATATCGAAAAAGCACAGTAGAACTTACGAACAATTGTATATATAATGTTAGAAATGATTTGTTCAACAGTATAACCGACGAATCTCTAATCAAAATATCCAAACAAAATAGCGGATATTATATATCGATGTTTTTGAATGATTTGGAAGATTTGAAGATGGATTATTTCAAAAATATGGTGTCTTCTTATCATGAAATTCTCAATTTCGTAATTTCCTTAGCGTTGCTTGTCAAAATCGACATAATAATGGCAATAACCATAATAATATTTTCTGTGGTGTAATTAGCAGTGCCATTTATTTTCGAAAAATTAATCGAAAAAAGACAAGAAGAACTTATGAATATAAGAAATGAGTACACATCGAGTTTGCAAGAATTCGTGAACAATTTCAATTTGATTAAGTTTTTCAAAAAAGAAATTATTTTTCAAAAAATTAACCAAGATAAATCCATTGAATATCGTGACGCATCAAATACCAAGGAAACTTTGAGCAAAACTATTTATGTTTTATCATTTGCCAGTTCATTGGCAATGTATTTGGGTTGTATGTTGGTCGGAATTTGGCTAGTGTTCAAAGATAGAATAACCATCGGTCAAGTAATAGAATCTAGTCAATTGATGGCTTATGTGACAGGACCGTTATTGAATTTCACAGATATAATGACAAGTTTCAAATCATCAAAACCAGTCCAAAACAAAATTATGAATTTCATCTCAGAAGAAAAACCTGTTGAATTAGAAGATGAATTCGAATTTAATAATTTGAAATTAAACAATATTTCGTTCAAATATCCAACAAGTGACAAATACGTGTTGAAAAATTTGGATTTTACATTTGAAAAAGGCAAAAAATACATTATTATCGGAGAAAGTGGAACAGGTAAATCAACCATATTTAAAATATTGCAAAAACAAGAAATTGCAACAGAAGGAGAAGTTCAGCTTAACAATAAAAATATTTTGGATATTACAGATAGCACATATTATTCTAAAATCGGATTTGCAACACAAGACACTGGAATATTCACAGCTAGTATCCAAGACAACATATCCTTGTTTGACAACAAACCTGTAGATGACACAATTATTGAACAATTGGGGTTAAATACTTTGATTAATTCCAAACCAAAAGGAATTGACACTGTAATATCCAGCGAAGACAAATCTATCTCAGGTGGAGAAAAACAACGAATAGCCATTGCAAGACTTCTCAACGAAAACTTCGACTGTATTTTATTAGACGAATCAACATCTTCATTGGATAAAAATAGTGTGGATATCGTTGAAGAATGCATACTTTCGAAAAAAGATTTGACAGTAATTGCAATTACACATCACTTGACAAGTAAAGCTATCGAAATGAGCGATTGTATTGTAAAATTAGAACAAGGGAAATTAGTACCAGTTACAATGTAAAAAAATTAAAAGAGGTTAATAATATGGAAACTAAAAAAACATATAACAATTATCAATTCTACGAAACACCTGCATTGACTAAATATTTGGAAGAACAATCAATAAAAGGTTATAGTTTTTCAGGTGCAGTGGGAGAATTTTTAGATGTATTAAAGTTTAATCACTTGGAAGATAAAAAAAGTAAATCTTTTATTATTCTGCGTAAGCGCTTGGACGAAAATATCGATGAAAAAATCAAAGAAATGAAAAACAACAAAACAGAAATTATACACGAAAATAATACGTATATTGTATTTAGAAATAATTCTGAGATTGTGGATACGGAGTTAGAATCCATTATAAAAAAGCAAAATGTTCTCCAAGCAGTTTCCATCAAAAAATCTGTAGCATTTATCAGCATATTATTGATTATCTCTGTGATTAGTTTGGTTTTGAATAAGTTATGGCCACAAAACACAAACGTAGTGGTAAATAGTTTGAATGTGGGAGTTTGTATTTCTCTAATTATTAATTTCTTGATTTATTTTATTGGAGATTTGCACGATTATTTTTCAGGAAAAGCAGTAAAAACAGACGGGAAGATAATATTTAATGACCGTAGCAAATTAAAAGATATGCTATTTCGAATTGGAGATGTACTTAAATTCGCAATATTATTGGTAAGTATATTTCTTAGCATAAAAGTTGTGCTACAAGCAAGTGATCCTGCGGTTACAGTTAATGTTTTAAAAATGTGGTCGATATTTTGTATTGTGGGATTTACTTCAAGGATAAAATTCCAAAAATCATATATCGCATTGCTTTTTATCGAAGTATTTCTGATAACACTTGGAGCATTTTAGAGAACAAAAATAAATTTCTATGTAAAAAATTGCGCGATTAATTTCGCGCTTTTTTAGTACACATTTGTTGTAGGAAATTGGTTTTTTTTATAATATGCTCTATAATTATATTTGAGAGTATAATTATGGAGCAGAATATGATAGAAGTAAACAACCTGAAAAAAGATTATGAAATAGTTAAGAGAAAAAGTTTATTGAACAAAGAAAAAACAATCGTAAATGCAGTGAAGAAGATTTCTTTTGAAATTGAAGATGGAGAAAGAGTAGGACTCATTGGGCTTAATGGAGCTGGAAAGACCACTACGATTAAAATGATGACTGGAATTTTGTATCCAACGGATGGTTTCATAAAAGTGAATGGATTCACTCCGTCTGATAGGAAAAAGGAATTCTTGAATGAGATCGGAGTATCAATGGGACAACGTTCTTGTATGTTTTACGATATTGACGTGATAGAATCATTCAAATATTTCAAAGAAGTTTATGAAATTTCAGATGAGGATTTTGAGGAAAGGTTACAAGAATTTGATAAAGTTCTTGGACTTTCACAACTTTTACATACTCCTGTAAGAAAATTGTCTTTCGGTCAGAGGATGAAGTGTGAATTGGCAGTGAGTTTTATTCATTTGCCACAAACGATATTTTTGGATGAGCCTACTATTGGTCTTGATGTTGTGGTTCAAGAAAATATATTTGAGTTTTTGAATATGATAAACCAAAAATACAATTCTACGATCATATTGACCACACATGAAATAGAAAATATAGATAAATTTTGCCCTAGAATTAGAGTATTAAATCATGGAGAAGTGATTTACGATGGAATGTGCAATAAATTTTTGGATAGGGATAAGTATAGAAAACTTACCGTATCTTCCAAATACGTTGAGTATTTGAAGGATTTTAATCCAGACATTGACAATGAGAAGGCGACAGTTTTATTGACAATAGACCAGTTAAATAGTGTAGACATTTCAAACTTTTCTAAGTCCGAATTTACTATCGAAGAATTGAGCTTGGAAGATGTTTTGAAAACTAAATTGAGGGATGAATGATGAAATTATTTGCATGTTCTCTAAGAATCGCTCTGAAAAAGATGTTTGCTTATCCAAATGAAATAATCATGATATTTTTTCACAGCCTTTTCCAATTATTGTCGACGATTTTGTTTTGGGTTGTGTTATTCGACAATGTAGATTCTTTTGGATACGACAAATCTTTCATATATTTGTTGGCAATGGTCGGGATGTTATCGTCAGCCATTGAAGAAATGTTTTTCGGACTCAGAGATTTTGAGTGGTTAGTGCGTGACGGAAGTTTGGATAGGTATTTGTATCGCCCTCAAAATATTTTGTTTATGATAATGATAGAAAATATTCCACTTGTTGCATTTATTGAACAACTAGTGCTTGGAATTGTTGGAATAATTTTGGTAGTAGTGAAATTTGATATCGCGATTTCTTTTGTATCTGTATTAAAGATGATAATTCTTTTAATAATAGGAAACGTGTATTATCAAACGATTTATGCGACAATAACTATGCTGAGTTTAAGGTTTGAAAAAATATCGACATTAAGGGATTTGATTTTCAATTTTAATTTTTCAAAAAATTATCCTACTACGATTTTCCCGAATTTTTTGAGAAAATTTCTGACTTATGTAGTTCCTGTTTCATTGATAGCATTTGTTCCAACATTAGCTTTAAGCGGGAAACCTACTAGACATTTTCCTATAATAATAATTTGCTTAGTAGTGAGTTTGATGGTTTTATACATTGTGTACAATCGTGGACTTAGAAGATATTCTTCAAATGGAGGTTAGAATGAAAAAATACTTAAAGTCTTTGAAAATAGAATACCTAAATTCAAAAGAATACTTTGTTTCTTTTGTTTCCTCCATATTTTATATACCAATCACAATAATTGTTTATTATTTTTTGTGGAAATTCATAATGAAAGGACAAGCTGATATTGCTGGAATGAATTTTGACGATGTGATTGCGTATTTCATAACGATTTTGGTTGTAAAAAATTCAATATCAAATACAATGGCTGAAACGTATTACATATTCCAAGATATAAATTCGGGAAACATTGACACGCTGATAACTAAGCCAATATATTATCCTCTTACTAGATTTTTCATATCTCTAGGAAGAGTTGTAATATCAATGCCTTTGGGGATAGCTTTTTGGATAGCAGTTCAGTTGTACTTCGACAAATTTTCATTTGTATCACTTGGATATTTTATAATATCCTTGTTTTTGGGATTTTGCTTGATGTTTCAAGTGTTGTGCATTTTAGGGTTACTAACATTTTGGTTAAAATCTGTACTTAGTCTCAGAGATATATTTTGGTATATATTGGCAATATTTTCAGGAGAAGTAGTTCCCTTAGCGTTTTTCTCTGGGAAATTTGAAATTATACAACACAATCCACTTGCCGGAATTTATTATATCCCTGCAAACATAATTAACTCAAACAATATAAAGGCTTTGATTTTGGAACAAGTAATTTACATCGTGATTTTTTCCATAATAATTTATTTTATGTGGAGAAGAGGAATAAAACATTACGAATCACAAGGCGGGTAAATATGATTTTTACATTGCTGGAAACTGTATGGCTAGGAATAGTACTAGCGTAACAATAACACCAGAAGGAAAGTTATTAAAGTGTTATTCTATGGTAGGAGATAATAATTTTTTATATGAAAAAGATGTGTATAATAATGACGTTGAAATTAAGAATATACCTCCTATATTAAAAAATTGCGATATCATGCAATGGCCACTATATAGCAAGTGTATGGGAGGATGTGGGTACAAAGAATATTCAAATAAAAATGGGTTTAAAATAAATTGTAATTATGAATCTATAAATTATTTGAATAAATTATATTTTTTGTTTGAATTGTCAAATGAATTTGGTGTTTACATAGAAAACCCATTGGAGATGATAAATAATGTTGAAATTAAAAAGATATGTTTCAAATAAAAGCCTTGCTATTTATTGTTTGATAAATGGTCTATTAAAAATTTTGTTTTTAGTATCTCCACTTGTTGCAAAAAAGTTTATAGATAATGCAATGAATAAAAATTTTAATAATATGTTGATTTTTGGACTGATAGATGTTTTCTTATTTTTATTAACTCAGGTTGTATCTTATATATTTGATATTTTCAGTAAAAAAGTAGAAACATCAGCAATATCTAATATTTTCAAAGAGGTAAATGAAAATTTGGATACATATAGAGTAAAAGAACATTCAATTAATAGAGATAGGATTAATCAAGAAATAACAAATAATCTTACATTAATAAAAGGCTTTATTGTAGATATACCTGTTAGTATTGTATTTTCTGTTATTACTATGATAGCAATATTTTTAATAATGTTAAAATTGTCTATTAGCTTAGCATTAGTTATGATAATTGTAGTCCCAGTAGGTGCATATATATCATATAAATTAGGTTATTTGATTTCAGATTATTCGGAAAAGGATTTAACGAATAATAGAGATATTAAGGGATATCTGCTAGATAAATATTCTATTACAAAGTCAGAAAGACTTTAAAAAAAAAAGCAGATGTTTGATATAAAAATTTTATTAGAAAATTATGAAAATACCTTAAATAAAAAATATAAATTAGAATCTCTTGTAAATAATATGATGATTTATTTTGTTTTAAATGGTGTAATAATTTCTATGTATTTGATTTCTGGATATTATGTGTATAGAAATATGATTACAATAGGTACTTTTTATGCTACACAACTTTATGTGTCTAGATTTTGGACACCAGTAGAATATTTGTTTGACATAAGAAATCAATATTTAACAGCAAAGCCAGCAATAAATAGTTTTTTGAATTTTATGGAAGTAAAAAAAACAAGATACAATTATGATATTATAAAAGAAATAGAATTGGTGAATTTTGAATGTTTGAGTAATAAAGGGAAAGTATTAAATGAAAAAATTTCTATGAAATTTGATAATAAAAATATAAATATAATTTCTGGAGATAATGGTGTAGGAAAAACAACTGTGATAGAATCTATTTTGAATTATACTGATAGATACAATGGAGATATATTAATAAATGGAAGAATATTAAAAGAGAGCTACTATGATATGGTGTACATATCATCTGAATATAATATATCTAATTTTGGATTGTTATCTGATAAAATAAATTTTTCTTCTGGACAAAAGAAAAAAGCACAAATAGAGTTAGCATTAAATACGGATAAGAGTGTTTATATAATAGATGAACCTACTAATTTTTTAGATGAAGAAAATAAAATCAAAATAGCGAATATGATAAATGAGTTGTATTTTAAAAGGAAAATAGTGATTTTGATTACGCATGATAGCGAAATTATTAATATGATAAAAAATAAAAAAATGTATTTTTTAAAAAAATCTGCATGAGATTATACTCGTGCAGATTTTTCATTTATTAACATTCTTTGTTTTCTCCTATTGTTCATAAAATTAATTAAAGCTCCACTGAATATTAAAATATATCCAATTATACTCAAATAATCAGGAATTTGATGTAAGAATAAAAATCCGAACAATCCTGTAAAAATTATCGTAGAATAATCAAACACTGAAATTTCAGAAGCAGGAGCGAATTTGTAAGCCAATGTTATTCCAAATTGTCCTATAAGGGCTGCAAGTCCAACGCCGATAAGAGCAAGGATTGATGATGTGCCCATTGGAACAAAATTAAATATCATAAAAGGAATACATATTATACACGAAAATCCCGAGAAAAACGCAACGATAAACGAACTATTAACTCCAAGGGTGTTCAATTTTCTAACGCAAGTGTAAGCTCCACCTGCACAAACTCCACCCAAAATTCCTATTAAATATGGAAGGATTTCATGGATTTGTAGTGTAGGTTTTACAACAAACAAAACCCCTACAAATGCTATCAAAATCGAAATTATGTGTTCTTTCCTCAAATCTTCTTTTAGGAAAACCCAGGACAAAATCAATGTCGCAAAAGGAGCTAGTTTGTTGAGAACTGATGCATCAGAAATAAACAAATGATCCAACGCATAATAATTACAAAAAATTCCTGCAGTACCCAAACTTGCTCTCAAAATCAAAGTTTTCCATGGGATTGATTTAACATCGTGAAGCTCTTTTACTTCTTCTTTTTTATTCGATTTTAGTAAAATTGCGAAAGCCACCAAAAAAGCAATCAAATTTCTGAAAAAACTTTTTTGTATAGTTGGCAAATCTCCAGCAAGTGGTATGAATAAATTCATAAGAGCAAATCCAAATGCTGACAATAATATTGCTATAATACCTTTAGTTCTATTATTCATTTATTACCTCCGTATTAATAAATGATATCATAAAACAATGTAGATTTGAAATTTATTCTATATCGCTAGATTTTATTAGGTGGTATAATCAAAAAAGAGAGGAATTTGTGATTATGAAAACTAAAGAGAAAAAATATTTTATTTATTCAAGTTTGTTTTATGTATTTATTTTTGTGCTTGATTTTTTAGTGTCTGTAATTACATCAAATTTTGCAGACGAATTTGTAAAACTAAATACAGTAGAATTTCAAAATACAATAAAAACTATGTTAATTATAATATTAGTATTTGGTGTGAAATTTTTATTAGAAAAACTGATACCTTATAAATTAGAATTAATAAAACATCAATTAAAATTTCAGTTTAAAAACAATATACTAAAAGATATTTACAATTTACGAAAAGAATTGTTATTCGAATTGTCAGGAGAGCAAGTTTTGCAAATTGTAGATAAGGATAGCGAAATCGTAGCAAGTTTTAGGTATGAATATTTGGTAGAATTCTTTTCTTCATTATTTATTTTTGCGATGGTACTTGTTTCATTTTTGGTTTTAAGTTATAAGGTGACTTTTATTTTTGTTTTATTAGCTATTTTGCAAGTAATACCGCCAATAATTACTAAAAATAGCTTATATAAGATTTACATGGATACTAGAAAAATAGAACAAGATACTACTAACTGGATTATTTCAGCATCAGAAGGAAGAGATGTTTTGAAAACTTTTAATGCGACTGATTGGTATTTTAAAAATAAAAGGAATTTAGATGAACTGAATGTAAATGCTGGTACTAAGGCTGAAATTGCATTTGCTCTTGAAAATGCGATGTATTCTCTGTTAGATTTGATTTTAAAAATAGTTAGTTATGCAATTATTGGTATAGCAATCTATAATCAGGAAATTACCATTGCTGATTCGGTGTTTATGATTATGTTACTGAGTACGTTTTATTCCAATTTTGAGAATATAACAAAATATATTTCGAAGGTTCAAGAATTCAATGTATCAAAAACTAGAATAAATAATATTTTAAATAAAGATATTAATAGTAACGATGTAACAGTTTCAGATACTGATTCTCTAATTGATTTAAAAATTAAGGATTTAGATTTTTGTCAAAATTTAAATGGAACGAATCTTAAATTAGAAAAAGGAGATAAAATTCTAATTTCTGGGAGTAATGGCAAAGGAAAAACAACAATTTTCAATTTGATTTTAGGACTTTTACACTCAAATAGCAAATTGGTTATTAGAGATATTCCAGAAAGACTTATAAGTTATTTAAATCAAAATGATTTATGTATTTCTTTTACAATGAGAGAGATTATGGGTATGCTTGAAGGAAAAGAATACGTTAAAAAAGTCAAAGAACTCTGCAATTATTTTGGGATTAAGGAGCTTGATTGGGATAAATACTTAGATGAATTATCAGGTGGAGAAAGAAAAAAATTCGCATTAGCAGTGTGTATGGCATCTGATAAGAATATACTTTTGTTAGATGAACCGACAAATCATTTAGATGATAAATCAGTGGAAAAACTAATCGGTGTTTTAAGATCTGATTCACGAGAAATGATTGTAATTAGTCATGATAAAAGATTAAATAAAATATGCAATAAAACTTTAGATTTAGATAGCGGTGATAATTATGTATAAGGATTTATTCAAGTCTATGAGACTTGGCGGAATATTAGGGCTGATTAGCAATATAATTCAAGATGTGTCAGCAGTTTTCATAGCGACAGTTTTGGGAACTTTTACATCTGCGGTATTGAATTCAGATATAAAAATGATGAAATCTTCAATATATAAGTTGCTCATTGCTATTTTGATTACGGTAGTTTTGATACCTTTATTTCAGATTTTATCAAATAAAATTATCCTGAAAAATAGTTTTACTCACGAAAATTTGCTAATAGACAAATACTTAAAATTTGATGAAAGTATTTTAAGGGATATAAAATCTTATAAATTTGACAATATTATAGAAAAAGAAGCTACCATGCTTAGATTGAATTTTATATGGGCATTTCAAAATATTTCAGAGGCTTTAATAATCGTGTTAATTTCTATAATAAGTTTGAGTGAATTACCAATTTATTATTTCATGTTCATAGTTGCTATGGGATTTTTAAGATTCGCATCATTTACTACTTTTAAGAAGGAAGTTTCTGAATATACAAGAGACAAATATACATTTAAGGAAAACGAAAGAAAAATATTATTTTCTTGCTCTTTTGAAAAAGATTGGTTGAAATTTAATAATTTGTACACAAAATTCATACAGATATACAGAGAATTATTTGATGAATTTATGAAAGATAAAGTAGTAAGAGGGGAAATGTATACTAAAACTCAATACGCAGTAAGAAATTTAGCAGATGGATTGTTTCTAATATTAGTAGTGGGATTTGGAATTATTCTATGTTCCAAGCAAATTATAGGAATAAATTCAATAATAAAAGTTTTAGCTATGTCTGTTGTTATCAATAAATTTTTCGATTGTGTCAAAAAGTCTGTGGACTCATTTATTCAATTAAAAAGTTTAAAAGTTAATGTTGGAAAATTTTATTCAGATATTTCTCAAAAAAAGAATTTCGATAATAAAACGAATCATATTGAAATTATTGCAGAAAATCTAGCTTATAGTGTAAATGACAAAAACATTTTAAAACCTGTAAATTTTTCCATAGAAAATGGAGATAGGGTAAAAATATCTGGGGAAAATGGAACTGGAAAAACAACTTTAATTAAAATTTTAAGTAACATTTATACCGATTATAATGGAAATATTAGTATTAACAACACAGAGTTAAATAACGCTAAGAATATCAACATAAATTATTTTTGCCAAAACTCCTATGTTTTTCCAACTACTGTGAAAGAGAATATTTTCCTTTGTAAGAAAAAAACAGATACTGTATTCACAGATAATAAGTTACTAATGAAAACAAATGTGAATGGTCTATCTGGTGGGGAAAAACACAAAATAACTTTGGATAGGGCGCTAATTGGAAACTCAAGAATATTTATATTTGACGAACCACTCAATCACTTGGATAGTGAATCGACAGAAAAATTTCTGAAAGTTTTTGATGAAATTGAAGGAATAGTAATTTTTGTCGACCATAAAAATATCATTAAAAACTACAATAAAGAAATAATATTATCTCACTAAAAAATCTGCCTGTTGCAAGGCAGATTTTAGTTTTAATATGCGTTATTGTAAATTGTTTCGATGTCTGATGTTGACAAATCTGAGTAGCTTGTTTTATATGCAGCTGTGTTTTCAGCCATTTCTTTGATTTTATCTTTTGGAATGTCGAGTTCACGAAGTGTAGTTGGAGCTCCGATTTCTTTGAAGAAGTTTTGTAGTGCTTCGATTGATTCTAGTGCTAATTCTTCATCTGTTTTTCCTTCTGGATCTATATTCCACACGTTGATTGCAAAGCTTCTGAATTTTTCCAAATGATTTTTGTAGACAAATTTCAAATAATTTGGATGAACTACTGCAAGACCCATTCCGTGCGTTACATCAAAATATGCAGATAATGTGTGTTCTAATTTGTGGCTTAACCAATCTGAGCTTTTGCCAGTGGCAGTAAGTCCGTTGATTGCAAGTGTACTTGCCCACATTAAGTTACTTCTGGCTTGGTAATCTTCAGGATTTTTGAGAGCTACTCTGATACTGTCGATTACAGTTTTCATCAAGCTTTCTGATATATTATCTGTTGTGTTTTCGTAATCTGGTTCTGAAAAATATTCTTCCATTATGTGGCTGAACATATCGCAAGTTCCACTGATTAATTGATATTTTGGAAGTGAATATGTGTATGTTGGGTCGATTATTGAAAATACTGGATACAATAATCTGTGTCCGTAGCCGTATTTTTTCTTTCTTTCGATATTTGAAATTACACAGCTACCGTCCATTTCACTACCAGTTCCAGCCATTGTAATTACTGTTCCCAGTTTGATAGCGTCTGTTGGTTTGTTTTTTTCTTCGAAGAAATAATCCCAGAAATCTTCATCTGTTTTTGCGCCCATTGCGATTGCTTTTGAGCAGTCCAATGTAGATCCGCCGCCTACAGCTAATATAAAATCAATGTCATTTTCCTTACAGATTTTGATTCCTTCATATACTTTGTCAGTTCTTGGATTTGGAGTAATTCCAGAAAGTTCGAAAACTTCTTTGCCTTTCAAATTTTCCATAGCATCATCGTAAACTCCGTTTTTCTTGATGCTTCCTCCACCATAAGTTACCAAGATTTTATTGTAATCTTTTAATTCTTCGGCTAGATTTGTAACTTGATTTTCACCGAAATGTACTCTTACTGGATTGTAAAATGTAAAATTGTTCATAGTGCCCCCTTGTTTTATCTCAAAATTTCTCTTAATTTAATATATATCCGATATTTGATTATTTAAAACAAAAAAGCAGCGTAAAATTACGCCGCTTAATTCATTTCTTGTATTATCTTGTAAACTATATCTTTGATTTCTGTTGAATCGAAAATCGTAGTGTCAATTTTTTTGATGTTTTGCAAATTATCGGGAATAGGCGATTTGATAAAAGAGTTTAACTTTTCCAAAGCCATATTTATATCCAAATCTTCATTGTATCCGAATGATTTCAAAAGCTTATCTGTCGATGAATATGGAGAAGTTGTAGCCATAATTATCGAAGGCGTGTAATCATAAGAATCGATGACGTATTTGTCGTAGGCAAGAGAAGCCATTGCAGTTTGAGGGGATAATGGATACTGACATTCCAAAAATAATCTCAAAATTTTCTGACTGGCTTCATCACTTGTCATGCTGTACGTTTCAATACAACTTAGTTTTTCAAGTTCTTCTGGATACAAAGTAAACTTATTGTTTTCTCTAAAATCAGTGTAAATCTCTCTTATTCTATCTTGATTATTGATCAAATGATGCAGTAATCTTTCGATATTTGCCAAGACCAATCTCTCAAATGATGTGGACTCTTCGCCAAAAACTTCGTCGTAGACAAATTCTCCCGTATCCAAGAATTTTTTGAAAGATAGTGGACTTTTTGTCGCGCAAATTATTTTATTAATAGGAAGTCCCATTCTTTTTGCGTAGAAACAAGCCATTATGTTGCCAAAATTTTCCGTAGGAATACTAACGTTGATTCTTTTTCCAGCTTCTATCTCTCCGTATTTTACCATAGTCACATAACTGTAAAAATAATAAATAACTTGAGTGAGAACTCTGATTATATTCAGAGAATTGCACGTAGAAATCACGGATTCTTTTTGTGCAATCAAGTCTTTGATATCAGAATCATTTATCAAACTGTCCACTAATTTTTTGCATTCATAAAAATCACCATTCACGCCAATTGCGCAAACATTGTCGGATAGCGTGGATAATAATTTTGATTTTTCGATATCCGAAATATTATTTGGATAAAACACGAAAACTTTTGTGTTCATCTTTTTGAAATTCTCAATCGTAGATACAGAAATATCAGTAGAAGCAGTGAACAAGTATAGGTTTTTCACATCTTCATTATTATTTAAATTAATATCTATAAATTTAGAGATAATACTCAATGACAAATCCCTATAAGACAGACTTTTGTTGTTGAAAAGTTCGACGTAGCATCTATCATTTGTTTTTCTCAAGAAAACATTAGGTTCATCTCCGTCGTAAGCGTTATTCACAATGCTAACTATCGAATCTTCGTCAATATCAGTCAAAAAATGCTTCAAAATATATATCGCAAGTTCGTTATATGTCATATCTCTAAGCACATCAATATCGTACAAATTATCTAAATTAAAAGGAACGTAAATATCATCATTTATACAATTGAAGATTACTTCTTGAGAATCGATAGTTATTGAATTATCCCTAGTGCTAATAAATTTCATATTTCCTCCTAATATTATTCTAATTATATCATTTTATGAGATTTAAGTTAATCTTTTTAAATTTTGACAAAATTTGAGTAAAAAATACCAAAAATATAACGAGAAGCTTATAACTATTGTTTATTTTTTTTTGAAGAGTATAATAATAGTAAAGCGTTTTCTAATTACTAGAATTGATTATCGCTTTGGGTAAGAATTATAAAGAGAAGGAGAGAGGACATTATGATAAAAGTAATTCTTAAAAAGAACATCAAGTTTATGGCAGTATCTTTGATTATGAGTTTAATTATGGTTGTGGCGACGTTGTCAGTACCATTTTTAAGTAATAAAATTTTCAGAGATATTACCAACATTCAAAGAAGTGATTTGTACTTATTGTTTGGAATAATGGTTTTAAATTATTTTATTCAAATAGGGCTGATTCTTTTAAAAGAAAAAGTAGCAGTGAATGTGAATTCAGAAAATTTGGGCAATTTTATGCAGGATTTATTTCACGTGAAGTACGATACTATGATAAATTTGGGAAACAATTCACTGATTACGAAGATTTCGAAGTTGACCAATTCCATTTACAGTTTTTTAATTGACGATGTAAATACAATGGTTAGTTCCATTTTGATAATCATTGGATCTTTGATTTTTGTTTCAATTCAAAATATTTATTATGGTTTGATTTTACTGGCGATAATACCATTTACATTTTTTGGATTTAAATTAATCAATAAAAAATTATCCGAAAAATGTGTTTCATTATCAGCGATTACTTCGAAAAACTACCAAGATTTTAACAATATTTACAGCAATCCAGATTTCTTGAAGCAATATTCCAAATTTGATGGCTTTGATAATCTTATGAATAAGAAAATCGTTGAGATTTTTGAAGCACACAAAAGCGTCAACCAATTCGCTGGTGCAGCAAGCAGTAGTATTAGAATGTTCAATGAACTTGTCCAAAATGCTATTTTAATCTGGATAAGTTACAATGTTACGATAGGAAACGCTAAGTTATACTCAATCGTTGTGTTTACTTTGGTTATTAATGTGTTTTTCGATTCGTTGTATTCATTAAATGGAGTGAACATCGATTTAACTAATTTGAAAGTGGATTCTGGATTTTATAAGGAAAATATTTTAGATAATTTGGAAAACAAAAATGGTGTTGCAATTGAAAATACAATTAGCAAAGTTAAATTTGAAAATCCAGTTGTAAAAATTTTGGATACTGAGTTCAAATTTGAAATTAATGAAGAATTTTATCCTTCAGATATTGTATACATAGATGCAAAAAGTGGCGCTGGTAAAAGTACACTTCTACGTTCGCTGTTGAATATTAGAGATGTTGATGGAATATTCATAAACGAAAAGGACGTCAATTCATTATCTTTGGATGAATTAAGAGAGAAGGTCGCATACGTTCCACAAAATCCACTTATTATTCCAGCAAGTTTGAGGGAAAATATTTTGGTGGATACAGTCAAAGACAAATCTATCGATGAAAAAATATTGTCTATGGATGTTTTGAAGCCTGTGTTGAAGAATAAAAACTTGGATTCAGAAATTTTGGCAAACGGAGAAAACTTGTCTGGAGGAGAAAAACAAAGAGTATCCATCGTTAGAAGTCTTATGAGAGATGCCGATGTTTATATTTTTGACGAAATAACTAGTAACTTGGATTCAGAATCACAAGAAGATTTCTTCTCCAATTTTATTAAAGATATCGACAATAAAATCGTGTTCATAATTAGCCACGATAAAAAAGTTCAAAAATATTGCAACAAGACAATGCAAGTAAAATAAGAAACGAGCTGATTTAATTCAGCTCGTTTTAATATGTGACTCTGTCTAATATTTTATTCATTTTCGCTAGAACTATTCCGTAATTTGTCATTGGTATTTGGTGTGATTTTGCGAAATTTGTTTTGCTTTGCATATACATTTTGTTTTGCATACAACCACCGCAATGAATTATCAAATCGTATTTGTCAGCTACGTTGAAGAAATCTTCTCCTCTCACGAAATCAATTGTAACATTTGGATTGATTTTGTGAATTAGAGATGGGATTTTTACTCTTCCGATGTCTTCTTCCTTTGGTGAGTGAGTACATGCTTCTGTTATCAATATTTTCGCATCATCTGTCAAATTATCAAGCACTGATAATGATTGTATAAAATAATTGAGGTCGCCTTTGTTTTTTGCGAAAAGTATTGAAAATGATGTTAGTTTTATTTTTTTGTCCAAAATATTGTCGACTTCTTTGAAAACTTTTGAATCTGTGATTACAAGGTCTGGACTTGATATCATTTGTAGTGATTGTTCTAATGTTTCTAGTCCTGTGCTTAAAACCAAGCATTCCTTGTCCGAAAGCTCTTTCATTATTTGAGATTGGGGAAGGATTAATCTTCCTGTTGGACTGCTTTTGTCTTGTGGCATTACTAACAAAACTTTATCGTTGTAATCAACCAAACCATCAGTTATTGATGACGATTTGGGTATGAGATTTTCCGAAATCTTTTTTAATAGTAGGTCGACATTTTCTCCAGTTAGTGCATTTACTGATAAAACTTCTGCAATTTCTGAGTTTTTCATATCAGATGATTTGTCGTTGAATACTTTTATTATTTTGACATTTTCGTTGATCTCTACATTTATATCTGTTTTGGTTACATCATCTGTAACGTAGATTATCAAATCAGCAGATTTGATTTCATTGAGTGTTTTGGATTTTCTATCTTCTCCAAGAAAAGTATCGTCGTTAAGTCCTGCGGTATCTACAATTGTGCAAGCGCCAATACCGTCGATTTCGATGGTTTTCTTCACGTTATCTGTGGTAGTTCCTTTGATGTCGGAAGTAATCGAAACATTTTGGTTGCAAATTTTGTTGATTAAAGTAGACTTTCCAACGTTGGTATCGCCGACGATTACGATTCTGTTTTTCATAGATTTGTGAGCGTTAGAATCTGAAATCTCTGTTGCCATTTTCTATTTCCTGTAAATATTCTTTAGTTTTTTCGCGAACTTTTTCTTTTGGAATATTTGCCAATTCTTTTTGGATAATTTCTTCGCCTTTTTTCTTTGTGTCATCACTTGCATAATCCATCAAGTATTCCTTCAACGTTAGTAGTGCGTTCGGACCGCAGACATTGAGGATTTGTTTTGATTTGCACAATGACATGAATCTATCTCCGGTTCTTCCTTCTCTGTAACAAGCTGTACAGAAACTTGGAATGTGTCCCATATCCAACAGCCAATTAACAACTTCATCTAAGCTTCTCTTGTCTGATGTGTCAAATTGTGAAGTTTCGTCTTCTTCGACGCAATATCCACCGACAGATGTACGAGATCCACCAGAAATTTGGCTGACTCCGACTTTTAATGCTTTTTCTCTGCTTTTTTGTGATTCTCTTGTGGAGACGATGATTCCAGTGTATGGAACTGCAATTCGCAACAATGAAACTATTTTAATGAAAATATCATCTGATAGTGCGTTTTCAAAATCGTTCGTGTCGATATCATCAGCAGGGCAAATTCTTGGAACGCTGATTGTGTGAGGACCAACGCCAAATTTTTCTTCCAAATGTTCCTTGTGCATCATAAGCCCAACGAGCTCGTAATCGTAAGTATCCAAACCGAACAACACACCAACACCAACATCGTCAATTCCGCCTTCCATTGCACGATCCATCGCTTCAGTGTGATAATCGTAGTTGTGTTTTGGTCCAGTTGGGTGCAAGATTTCGTAGTTTTCTTTGTTGTATGTTTCTTGGAATAAAATGTAAGTTCCAATTCCAGCTTCTTTTAATTTTCTGTAGTTTTCAACAGTTGTAGCTGCGATATTTACATTGACACGTCTTATGGATCCGTTTTCGTGTTTGATGGAATAAATTGTATTGATACTTTCCAATAAATAATCCATAGTATTTATTCGGTCGTCTTCTCCCATTTCAAGAGCAAGTCTTTTGTGGCCCATATCCATAAGAGCGATAGTTTCTTTTTTGATTTCTTCTTGTGTAAGTTTTTTTCTTGGAATAGTTTTGTTCTTAGCGTGATAAGGACAATATGTACAGCCGTTTATGCAGTAGTTTGATAAGTATAATGGCGCGAACAGAACAATTCTATTTCCGTAATAATCGTTTTTGATTTTGTTTGCTAATTTGAAAATCTCGTCCCACACTTCATCATTATTGCAATTAATTAAGTAAGCAACTTCTTCGTGAGTTAATCCTTTTTCCTGTTTTGCTTTTTCGACAATATCCATGTAAAATTCCAATGGTTTTTGTTTCTTAGATTCATCCAAGCATCTCAAAATTTCTTCATTAGATATAAATTCGACAGCTTTATCGCTTTTTTTATCGTACATTTTATTCACCATAATTTCCTATACTCATATTTGGGTTAAAACCAAGTGCTTTGATTTTTTCTTTTAATTTTTCAAAATTGCCAGATATTTGAATTTCGAAATCTTTTTTATCGTTGTATATCGAATAATTTTTCCTGTTTTCAACAGGAGAAACATTCGGCATTAAAACATTCCCTCCAACACTCAAACCTTTTTTAATTGAGTCCTTGTCCAAAGTTGAAAGTGCTGTTGTGATTGGAATAAGAGCCTTGTGGTCGATTAACCTTATCATCGCCAAAAGAAAATACGTCAAATCCAAATCACCATGCTGATAATTTTCAAATGGAGTATTGTCAGCGGGAATAAATGGACCAATTCCTACCATTTCCGGCTGAAGTTCTTGGATAAAATACAAGTCCTTTGCCAATGTTAAATCAGTCTGGAAGGGAGAGCCTACCATCATTCCGCAACCAGTTTGAAAATGAAGACTTTTTAGTTTTCTAAGGCAGTCCTTTCTGTGACGAAGGCTCATTGATTTGGGATGAAGCTTAGAATAGTGATTGTCATCATTTGTTTCGTGACGAAGCAAATATCTATCAGCTCCAGCGTTTTTTAATTTTGCGTAGGAAGAAAAATCTCTCTCGCCTAAAGAAAGTGTTACCGCTGCATCAGAATATTTTGATTTGATTTCTTTTATTAAATCTATCAAAAATTCATCAGTGATTTCAGAATCTTCACCGCCTTGAAGTACGAATGTCCTGAAGCCAGTCTGGTATGAGTTCTCTACGGATTTCATTATTTCTTCTTTGGATAATCTGTAACGGTGAGCGTTTTTGTTAGAATGTCTGAGTCCACAATAGAAGCAATCATTTTTGCAGAATGAACTTATCTCCACCAACGCTCTGAAATAAACGTCGGTTTTGTAATAATGTTTTCTTATTTTTAAAGCTTCGTTTGCAAAATTATCATACAAATCATTTCTGTTTTGTATCAAATATTCAAATTCTTGTATTGTTAATTTGTCATTGTTTTTTAATTTTTCTAATAGCTCCAAGCCTTGTATCTCTCCAATTATCAAAAAAAATATCTAGCAAAAATTTTCAATATTATATTATTATTAATGCAAGTAAATGTCAAATTTTATTTATGTAGTATCAATTTAATAATTAAAAAATTTTTGATTGACAACATTTGCATACTTTGCTATGATGAAGTTAACAATAAAAATAAGGGGGCAATATGTGTAATTGTTGCGAAAACAAATTTGATATAAGTTGTTTTCTAAAGGGGAAAGACAAGACCGATTTGATTGAAGTTTTGCATAAAGTTCAAGATAAATACGGTTATATTCCACAAGAAGTTGTGGGAAAAATTTCAGAAGAATTTGATATTACACCAGCTAGTATTTACGGTGTAATCACTTTTTACTCAAGATTTACCTTGAAGCCAAAAGGAAAGTACGCGATTTCTGTGTGCATGGGTACAGCTTGTTATGTAAAAGGCGCTGAAAATTTGTTGGATGAATTTTCCAAGAGATTGGGAATAGAAGTAGGCGACACTACAGATGATTTGATTTTTTCTTTAGTTGAGACGAGATGCGTAGGAGATTGTGCATCGGCGCCTGTGGTTACTGTCAACGATACAGTGTATAAAAATGTTAAGCTTGAAGATGTAGCTGAAATTTTATCAAATGTTAAGGAGTCGTAATGGAAAAGACTAATGTAATTGATCAAATTATAAAAGAAAATTCTTCGAAATTTTACGATAGAATTAAAAATGATGATAATTTTGTAGTTGATGGCGAAAAAATAACTAAAAAAGGTGATTTTTTCCAAAAACAAACTAGAATCGCTTTAAAAAATTACGGGATAATCGATCCTGAAAGTATCGAAGAATACATAGTGATGGGTGGATACAAAGCTTTAGAAAAATCCATTTTTGAACTTAGTAATCAAGAAATAATCGACATAGTAAAAGATTCTAATTTGAGAGGTAGAGGTGGAGCAGGTTTCCCAACAGGAAGAAAATGGGAAGGTGCAATGCGTGTAGAATCTGATCAAAAATATGTAATCTGTAACGCAGACGAAGGCGATCCAGGTGCATACATGGACAGATCGATTCTAGAAGGAGACCCTCACAGCGTAATTGAAGCGATGGCTATCTGTGCGAAAGCAATCGGCGCAGACAAGGGTTATGTTTACATAAGAGCAGAATATCCAAAAGCGGTAGCTGCTTTGAATAAAGCGATTGATGATGCAAAAAAATACAATCTTTTAGGAGATAACATATTAGGCTCTGACTTTAGTTTTGATTTGAAAATAAGACTTGGAGCTGGAGCATTTGTGTGTGGTGAAGGTACTGCACTAATTCAATCAATTGAAGGTAAAAGAGGAATGCCTCAAGCGAAAGTTTTTAGAACTACTGAAAAAGGTTTGTTCAGAAAACCAACTGTACTTAACAACGTTGAAACATTTGCAAATATTGCTTCGATAATTAATAACGGAGCTGACTGGTTCAAATCAATCGGTACGGAAGATTCTCCAGGAACAAAAGTTTTCGCATTGGTTGGTAAGGTAAATAATGCTGGACTTGTAGAAGTTCCAATGGGTATGACAATCAACGAAATAGTTTTTGATATCGGTGGAGGAATTCCTGACAATAAAAAAGTAAAAGCTGTTCAAACTGGAGGACCATCTGGTGGTTGTATTCCAGAAGAACTTTTCGATACAAAAGTTGATTTTATTTCTCTTGCAAGAATTGGTTCAATCATGGGTTCAGGAGGAATGGTTGTAATGGATGAAACTGACTGTATGGTCGACATTGCAAAATTCTTCATGAAATTTACTGTTGATGAATCATGTGGAAAATGTACTCCATGTAGAATTGGTAACAAAAGAGTGCTTGAAATTCTTGAAAGAATCACATCTGGTCAAGGCGAATTAGAAGATTTGGATTTGCTTGACGATTTGTGTTCTGTAATTACGGATTCTAGTTTGTGTGGTTTGGGAAAAACTGCGACTACTCCTGTTATTAGTTCTATGAAATATTTCATGGATGAATACAAGGAACACATTGTCGATAAAAAATGTCGTGCATCAGTGTGTAAAGATTTATTACAATACACAATTACAGAAAAATGTGTTGGCTGTGGATTATGTAAGAAACAATGTCCAGTTAATGCAATTTCTGGCGAAAGAAGAGAAATGCATCATATCGACACAGATGTTTGTATTAAATGCGATAATTGTCGTAGCGCATGTCCTGTTCATGCAATCGTTAAAATGTAGGAGGGGAATATGTTAAATATTAAAATTAATGATGTAGATGTTCAAGTAAAAGAAGGCACTACGATACTTCAAGCTTGTGAAAAAATAAATATACACATTCCTACTTTATGTCATTTGGATATGCATTCATTGGGATTTGTAAATTCAGAAGCGAATTGTAGAGTTTGTATGGTGGAGTTAGCTCACAATCACAAATTAGTTCCAGCGTGTAATACTTTAGTTAAAGATAAAATGGAAATCAGAACTGATACTCCAAGAGTTATCAGAACAAGAAGAACTAATATCGAACTTCTTTTGTCAAATCACCCAACAGATTGTTTGGTTTGTGAGAGAAATGGTAACTGCGAATTACAAGATTTGGCAGTATTGGCAAATATAAAAGACATCAGATTTAAAGGTGAGAGAAAAATATTCGAACCAGATACAAGTTCTTTTTCAATAATTCGTGATCCTAACAAATGTATTTTGTGTAAAAGATGCGAAACTATGTGTACAAATGTGCAATCAGTTGGAACATTAACTTCAATTGATAGAGGTTTTGAAACAGTTGTAGGAACTCAATATCACAAACCAATGATTGATACTAACTGCGTATTTTGTGGACAATGTTTGTCAGTGTGTCCAACTGGTGCGTTGACAGAAGTAAACAATGTAAGAAAAGTTTACAAAGCACTGAATGACGAAGAAAAAGTCGTTTTGGTTCAAACAGCTCCAGCGGTTAGAGTTGCTCTGGGAGAAGAATTTGGAATGGAAGTTGGAAGTGTAGTTACAGGCAAAATGGTTACTGCGCTAAGAAAAATCGGATTCGATTATGTTTTTGATACAGATTTTGCCGCTGATTTGACAACTATGGAAGAAGCTTACGAATTTGTAGATAGATTCAAAAAACAAGAGAATTTACCAATACTTACAAGTTGTTGTCCAAGCTGGGTTAAATTTATCGAACACAATTTCCCAGATATGTTGAATATTCCATCTACTTGTAAATCACCACACGAAATGTTTGGTTCAGTTGCCAAAACATATTTTGCAGAAAAAATTGGCGTTGATCCAAGAAATATAGTAGTAGTTTCTGTAATGCCTTGCGTTGCGAAAAAATATGAATCTGCAAGACCAGAACTTGGTTTGACTGAAGATATTTCTGATGTAGATTATGTAATCAGTACAAGAGAATTGGCTCATATGATTAAAGAATATTCACTAGATTTTCCAAACTTAGAAGATTCTGAATTTGATGATCCACTAGGAGAATCATCTGGCGCAGGTGTAATTTTCGGATCAAGTGGTGGTGTGTTGGAAGCTGCTGTGAGAACTGCTTACAATATGTTAACTGGTGATGACCTTGAACAATTAGAGTTCAAAGAACTTAAAGAAATGAGAGGCATTAAAGAATCCAGAATAGAAATTTTAGGAAAAGAAGTTAAAGTTGCTGTTGCAAGTGGACTCGCAAATGCTAGAAGGCTTTTGGAAAGCATCAGAGATGGAAAAGCTCACTACGACATTATAGAAATCATGGCTTGTCCTGGTGGATGTATAGGTGGAGCTGGTCAACCTCTTCTTAGAGGAAATGTTTCGAAATTAGAAAAGAGAATGAATGCTATTCACAAAGAAGATAGGGACAAACCAATCAGAAGATCATACGAAAATAAATCTATCAAAAAGATTTACGATGAGTATTTGGATGCTCCTGGTTCAGAAAAAGCGCATCATTTGCTTCACACAGAATATTCTTCAAGAGAAAAATATTAATTCAATAATAGATAAAAGTTCTTTGGCGATTGCTGAGGAACTTTTTTATTGAAACCAATTATCAAACAAGCTCTTTTGTAGTATTATATATAGATGGAGTTGGTGAATAATTGAAGAAAATTTGTAATATATTTTTGGGACTAATTTTGGTCTTGATTTTTGTAATAAATTTAAAATGGGGAAATAATGATCATTTGGTAAGTTATGATGGAATTGAACTTGATTATGTAAGAGCTACTGTAGTAGATATTGTAGATGAAACGCTGGATTATCCTTACAATTCAAAACCTGTAGGAATACAAAACATCAAAGCGAAAATCAGAAAAACCGGAGAGATTGTGGATGTGGAGAACAAATTAGAAGCATCTCATAGTGTTTTAGTAAAAAAGAACGATAAGGTGATTTTGGCGAAGAGCAGGAATCCTAATCATAATTCTGAAACTTTTTATAGAATGTATAACTACGATAGAAGTTTTAGTACAATCTTATGGATGGGGTTATTTATAATTTTCATAGCAATTGTTGCGGGAAGTAGAGGAATAAAAAGTACGATTGCTCTTGTGATTAGTATATACATAATTTTGTTTTTCGATATTTCGCTTATCATGAATGGATATAATAATGTTTTGATTACTATATTAACTGTAATTTTGTGTACTATTTTTTCGACATTGATTTTATATGGTTATTCTAAAATGAGTTTGATTAACATGATTTCAGTTTCGGTATCATTTGTATTTGTGAGTATTTTGGTTAAGCTAATGAGTATCGGACTCAATATTTCGGGGTATAATCTGGAAAATGTTGGTGAATTGATACTAGTAATAGGAAAGGTATGGAAATTAAATATTGAAAATTTACTGTTTTCCACTGTTGCTATTTCAGCTTTGGGAGCGTCAATGGATGTAAGCGTATCTATAGCTTCTGCATTAAGAGAAATTCAGTCATTAAACAAAGATGTATCGAGCAAAAAATTATTTAAGAGTGGGATGAGTATTGGCAGAGATATTATAGGAACAATGGTCAACACATTAGTATTTGCATTTATTGGATCATCACTTGTGAGCATAATGATTTTTATTTTGCATGGGACAAATACTTTTAATAGAGTTGTAAGTTCTGATTTTTTTGCGGTGGAAATTACGAAAGCATTAATCGGAATAAGCGTTGTGATTATAATGGTTCCAGTGACTTCTTTTTTTGCATCGAAAATATACAATGAGAATAGTTTTATTAAGCATATCAAATGATATGCTTTTTTTAATGTTTTTTTAACAAATTTTTACAATTTATTAACTTTGAAAAACATAAATTTAATATTTTAATCGTACAATGTATTTGGTGATGAAATATTGAAGAAAATTGTTAATGTAATTTTAATCTTGCTATTGATAGGAATTTTCTTTTTGAATAGAAAGCTAGATGTAAATGAAAGCTTGATTAATTACAAGGGAGTGGAATATCTGAGGGCGAAGGTTGTGGAAGTTGTGGATGAATCGCTAGATTATCCAGACAATTCTAAACCTGTCGGTGTTCAGAAGATTAAGGCTAAGATTTTAAAAACTGGAAAAGTTGTGGAGTTGGATAACGAACTTGTGAATACACACAGCATTAAAGTTCACAAAGGAAGTAATGTTATTCTAATTCAAAATCAAAATTCAGGTTCAACTGATGATTATTACTATTCCGTGTATAACTACGATAGAAGTATAAGAATTTTTGTAATTATAGCATTATTTGTAATATTTTTGGCTGTAATTGCTGGAATAAAAGGAATCAAAAGTGCGATAGCGTTGTTTGTAAGTATTTACATAATTTTATTTTTTGATGTGGCACTTTTGATGAATGGATACAACAATATTTTGATTACGATTATAACGGTCATTTTGTGTGCAGTTTATTCTCTAGTGGTTTTGTATGGATACACAAAAATGACTTTGGTAAATATGATTTCGATAGGAACGTCGTTTTTGATAGCGGCGATAATGGTCAAAATCATTGGAAAAGTTTTGTATGTTTCTGGACACAATATGGAAAATGTAGAAACTTTGATTTTGATAGGAAAAACTTGGGGACTTAGAATTGAAAATTTATTATTCTCCGCAGTTTCCATAGCATCTCTCGGCGCTTCGATGGATGTTAGCGTGTCGATTTCATCTTCTTTGAAAGAAATTAAATCATTAAATACAGATTTGGATAGCAGGAAGCTTTTTGAAAGTGGAATGAATATAGGCAAAGATATTATTGGAACAATGGTAAACACTTTGGTGTTTGCGTTTATTGGATCATCTCTAGTGACGATTATGGTTTTGATATCGCATGGAGTAAGTTTTAATCAGCTTGTAAATTCGGATTTCTTTTCTGTTGAAATCACAAAAGGGCTGATAGGTACGGTCGTTGTGATTATAATGGTGCCGGTGACATCATTATTTTCATCAATTATATATAATCTTAAGGAGGAAAATTAATGAACAAAGCGGCAAAAGCGTTATTAGCATTGGGTATGGTATTTTCAATAGCAACAACAGCTACATACACAACTACATTCGCTGAAACTAATGGAAAAAATGATATTAGTACAACAGCAACACAAACTCAAGATGAATCTCAAATAAGATTTCCAATCTTGACAATTGGTAAAGATCAAAGTGAAAGAAACTTCACTTGGTACAGCAAGAGCAAAGAACAAGGTTATTTGGAAATCGTAGAAGCAAATGATCAAAAAGATTTTTCAAATGCAACGAAAATCAAAGCTGTAACTTCTGATAAGAACACAACATTTGATATCAATGACAAATCAAACGAAAAAGTAAAAATCGAAAAAGATATGAAAGATCAAGCTTTGAAAGATTTGTATGAACTTAAAGATATGTCAAACTCTCAAGTAAACATCAAAAACTTGAAACCAAACACTAAATACATGTACAGAGTTTACAATGGTAATGGAAAAAAATCTCAAGTTTTCGAATTTACAACTCAACCAAAAGGTGACTTTACATTTGTATTAGCAGGGGACCCTCAAATCGGTGCTGGTAAATTCTACGCAGACAGAGACAAATGGGAAAAAGCATTGGGAACTATCAAAAAACAAGTTCCACAAATGAGTTTCTTGTACAGCTTGGGTGACCAAATCAATGAATACACTTCTAAATCAGAATTAGAATACAGTGGATATATTGAAAGAGAAAATGCAAAAGGAATTACATTTGCAACGTTAATTGGTAACCACGATTCACAAGCAAATTCTTATTCACAACACTTTGCACTTCCTAATGTTCAAGCTGAAGGAGCAACAGAAGCAGGATCGAACTATTACTTTGTGTACAATAATACGCTATTTATTCAATTAAATTCTAACAATATGAATACTGCTGAACACAAAGCTACAATTGAAAAAGCAATTGAAATGACAAAAAATCAAAACATCAAATGGAAAGTAGTTGGCTTCCACCACGCTATTTATTCTGCAGCAACTCATGCAAATGATGACGATATCATCAAAAGAAGAGCAGAATATCCAGCATTGATGAAACAATACGGTATTGATTTAATAGTAGCAGGTCACGACCACGTATACACTAGAAGTCGTATGATGGATGGTGGAATAGCTATTGAAAGTGAAAGAAACTTTACTGACAAATCAAAAGAAGAAGGAAAAGTTCCATCAAAATACGTAAATCCAAAAGGACAATTATATTTAACTGCAAACTCTGCATCAGGTTCAAAACACTATGATTTGGTAGAATTCAAAGACTACATGGCAGTTAGAGACCAACATTACAAACCAAACTTCACAGAAGTTAAAGTGACTGACAAGTCAATCGTGGCTACAACTTATGAAACAGACTCATTAAAAGTTGTCGATCAAGTTGAAATCGAAAAATCAACTGCAGACACTACAAATGAAAATGTTCAAAGAATTTCTGGAGAAAACAGAGTACAAACAGCTATCGAAGTTTCTAAAAAAATGTTCAAAGAAGGAACTAACAAAGTCGTATTAGCTAACCAAGATAATTATTCTGACGTTTTGACTGCTGCTCCATTTGCAAAAGCAAACAACGCATCTTTGTTGTATGTATCTTCTAATTCAATCAGTAAAGAAGTTATGAGTGAAATAGCCAGATTAAAATCAAAAGAAATCACTATTATCGGTGGAGAAAAATCTGTCGATGAAGGATTGAAAAAAGAATTAGAAAAGAGAAACTTTAAAGTAAATAGACTTTCTGGAGCTGATAGATACAAAACAAGTGCACAAATCGCATCTAAACTTATCGACGGTAAGACAACAACATTAGAAATCGCAAGTGGAGAAAATTATGCCGATGCATTATCACTTAACAACGCTGCTGAAAAAGATAAAGCTCCAATACTTTTAGTAAGAGTTAACGCTATCGACAAATCAGTTGAAGATGTTATCAAATCATCAAAAGCATCATTAATAAACATAGCTGGTGGAGAAAAATCAGTATCTGAAAGCACAAAAGCTAACATCAAAAAAATCTCCAATGCTACAGTTAACAGAATTGGCGGAGCTGACAGATACGAAACAAGTATTCTTCTTGCAAAATATTCTGGAGCAAAAGAAGTTGTTGTAGTAGCAAGTGGCGAAAACTTTGCAGATGCATTAGTTGCAGCACCATTCTCAGCAAAACAAAAAGGAGCAATCCTTCTTACTAACAAAGACAAATTAGGACAAAAAACAGAACAATTCATCAAAGATACTAAATTCAACAAATCTTATGTAATTGGTGGAGAAAAATCAGTATCTGAAGATGTAATTAATCAATTAACAAGTATCATAAAGTAATCCCATAAACTTCTAAATTTTAGGTATCCTCTCAATTTTTATTGAGGGGATATTTTTTGATATAAAATTAAGGAATCAGGGTATAAATAAACCAAATAAAGGGGGAGTATCTATGAAAAGATTACATAAATTTTTAAAAGTTTCGGTTGTTTTATTATTTGCGATAATATTTCTAGCATCTTGCGATAAAAGTAAAGACAACAAAGAAAATATCAAATTAACTGAAGAACAACAAAAATGGGTTGGAAATTACTTTGAAGAAGCTTTCAAAGGGATAAAGGCAGGAAAAGATAGAAAGCTAACAGATGACGAGGTAAATCAAATTAAAAAAGTTTTTGTGGAGAAAAGGCCTGGATCAGAATTTGATGAAATTAAAAACATAACTTCGAATTTCTTCAAGGCAGGAAGTTACAACGATCCAAAAGAAATAGATTTGGATAGCTTTATCAATTATTTTCCATCGAAAAATTATGAAGAAAATTCAGATGAGCACAAAGCTATAATAGAAAAATTGAAAAAACTAGATAGTTTTTCAGAATTCGAATTATCAGCTAAACTAATGCCGTTAGTTGAAATCGATAAAAATTTAATAGATGCTACGTTGAAAAAATATGCAGGGATTGTTTCAGACGATGTTAAAAGTAAAGGAAAATGCTTGTATTTGAAAGAAAACAACGCTTATTATACATTTGTAAGCGATGTTTCTATAGGCACTTTTTATCCAACTGAAGGAGAAATCAAAGGCAATGATTTAGTATTAAAAAACAACTATGCGACTCTTACTCTTGAAAATAAGGATGGTAATTACTTTATCAAATCATATATTGAGAAATAATTTACACGAAATGACTCCAAAAATTGGAGTCATTTTGTGTATTTGTAAAATATTTCAAAATAATATATACTATCTAATGATATAATTAAAAAATATGGAGGGATTATGAAAAACAAATTTTTAAAGATGTTAAGTCTTTCTTTAATGTTAATTTTTGCGTTGGCTGCTTGTCAATCAAAAGATAATTCAAAAGAAACAACATCAAAAGAATCTACAAAAACTGAAGAAAAAGTAGACGACGCTAAAAAGTTTGAAGGTAAAACTTTGAATGTTGTTGCAACAAGCGACAAATACGTAAAATTATTCGACAAGTTCACTGAAAAAACAGGAGCTAAGGTAGAATTCTTATCTATGTCAAGTGGTGAAGTTTTATCAAGAGCAAAAGCTGAAGGTAAGGCTATGGCTGATGTATGGTTTGGAGGCGGAATCGACGCTTTCATGAAAGCTAAATCAGACGATATGTTAGAAAAATATGAATCTGAAGCTTTGAAACAAATTCCAGACGATTACAAAGACAAAGATGGTTATTGGTTATCAAAAGGAATCACAGTTGTTGGCTTCTTAGCAAATAACGAAGTATTAAAATCTAAAAACTTAGAAGTTCCAAAAACTTGGGATGAATTAGCAGATCCAAAATACAAAGGCGAAGTAATCATGAGCGATCCTTCAATCTCTGGTACAAACTACGCCGCAGTTAAAGGATTGTTGGACAAATACGGCGAAGAAAAAGGTTGGGATTATTTATCTAAATTAAATGATAACATCAGCTTCTACGGAAAAAGAGGAAAAGATCCTCAAGAAAAAACAGCTGCTGGAGAATTTGGAATTGGTATTATTCCAGTTGACAAATCAGCGTTTGATACAGCAAAAGATAACAACTTAACTGTTGTATATCCTGAAGATGGTATTCCATGGGTTCCAGAAGGAGTAGCTATTTTCAAAAATTCACCTAACACTGAAGTTGCAAAAGCATTCATCGATTTCATGTTAGAAGATGAATCTTTACAAATGTTAGCAGAAATAGACGGAAAAGATTCTAACCAAATGGTTAAAGATGGAATCAAAGGTCTTGATTTAGGTTTGAAAAAAGAAAACTTAATCAAACAAGATTTGTCTACTTTCGGTGAAAAGAGAGAAGCTATTTTAAATAAATTCTCAGAATTTGTAAAAAGTAAGTAATTTAATAGGGAGAAATCTGTTTGGTTTCTCCCATTTAACTAGCACCTTAACGGGTGCTTGTTTTATATGGAGTAAATCATGAAAACATTAGATAAATTTATTAAATACATAATTTTCCTACTCATATTCGTGTTTATTGGACTGCCATTTTTATACGTATTTAAAGAAGCTTTTACAACAGATGGTGGCAATTTCATAGATTTTATTTTAAATGTATTTAAAGAAAATAAAAAACTGTTTGTGAATTCAATTACAGTTGGTTTTATTGTATCGGTTTTAACGACGGTTTTTTCTGCGATAATTGGCTTGTATTGTTTTTTGAGTGGTAAAATTCATCAAAAAATCATCAGCGCAATTTTATTGGTGACGATGATTTCACCTCATTTTGTAACAAGTTTGTCTTACATAAATTTATTCGGGAGAAGAGGATTCATCACTTACAATTTGTTGAAATTAAACACCAATCCTTATGGAATGACGGGAATTATTTTGATGGAAACATTGGGATTTTTGTCGTTGAGCAGTTTGATGGTAATATCTTATCTGAATAATTTGGATTCAGACTCTATTAATTCAGCGGTTGATTTGGGAGCAAATACGAACCATGTAGTCATTGATATTTTGATTCCACAATTAAAAAACACGTTGATTTCTGTGTTTTTCCTAACATTTATTCGCTCAATCGCAGATTTTGGAACTCCTGCAATTATAGGTGGAAAGTTTAACGTATTGGCAAGTGAAGGTTACATGGCTGTCATTAGCAAAGGGGATATTAAAACTGCGGCAGTTATAAACATAATGATTTTGATTCCTTCTGTTATTATGTTTATCATTTATTCGAAATCTATGAGAAAAAGCAATGTTAATTCTAATTCGTCAGGCACACCAATTATCGATAAAAAGTCTGCTGTGTTTTATTTCTTGTGTGCAACCAGTGTTTTTTTGTTGAGTTGGCTTGTAATTCAATATGCGTCAATTATTTTATCAGCATTTACAAAAATGAAAAACAACGAACTTACATTTACTTTGGAAAACTTCAGAAATTCCAAATCGTACATTACAAACACAATCACAAGAAGTATCGTGTACTCTTTGATTAGTGCATTTTTCGGAAGTATGATTGGTTTGTTGATGGCTTATTATTCGATAATAAAAAAGAGCAAGGTAATTAAAATTGCAGATTATATATCTAATTTGCCTTATATTTTGCCGGGAACATTCTTTGGTTTAGGTTATTTGTTAGCGTTTAATCACAAACCATTGATGCTTGTTGGAACTAGCGCAATTGTAGTGTTGAATGTTTTGTTCAAACAAATGCCTTTTTCGACAAAAGTTATGAACAGCCACGTTTTGTCAATTAGCGAAGATGAAATCAATTCTGCACAGGATTTGGGGGCAAATTTCATTTATGTATTTAAAGACATCGTTCTTCCACTAACTAAGAAGGGATTCACAGTCACATTCATCAATGCATTCACTGCGACGATGACGACAATTGGATCGATTATTTTCTTGGTTTATCCAGGGCAAAAAGTTTTAACGCTAGTGATGTTTGATGTTATAAACAGTGGTAATTATAATATTGGTTCAGTAATTGCGTTAATAATAATTTTGATATGTCTTGTTGTAAATGGTGGATATTATTTGGCGACAAAAATAGGAGATAGAAAATGATTTTAAGTGTAAAAAATCTTACGAAAATTTACGAAGATAAAACCGTAGTAGATAATGTTGAATTTGAATTGGAAAAAGGAAAAATGTTGTGTATTTTGGGACCTTCTGGTTGTGGTAAAAGTACGATTTTGAATATGATTGGTGGTTTTGTGAAGCCTAATTCAGGGCAAATTATTTTGGATGGGGAAGATATCACACACTTAACCGCTGAAAAAAGAGACATCACCACTGTGTTCCAATCGTACGGGCTTTTCTATCACATGAATGTGTTCAATAATGTCGCCTATGGTTTGAAATTCAAAAACATGGACAAAGCTACAATTGAGAACAAAGTCAATGAAATGATTGATCTTGTTGGCTTAAAAGGTCATGAGAAAAAAATGATTGACGAATTATCTGGGGGACAAAGACAAAGAGTTGCCCTTGCAAGGTCTTTGGTTTTGAGTCCAAAACTTTTATTACTTGATGAACCTCTTAGCAATTTGGATCAAAAATTGAGAGTTAGCATGAGATTATTAATCAAAAATATTCAAAAAAATCTAGGAACTACGATGATTTTCGTAACACACGACCAAAACGAAGCTTTTGAGTTGGCAGATGATATTATTCTGATGAACAAAGGCAAAATCGAACAACATTCCTATCCTTTAGATATCTACAAAAATCCGAAAAATAATTTCGTGTTGAATTTTATCGGAGAAAAAAATATTTTTGAAGGATATTACGTTAGGCCAGAGGATGTGAAAATTTCAGACCAAGGAGAAGATGGAGTTATCAAGGATATTGTATTCCAAGGATCAAGCGTTAAAGTGGTTATTCAATTGGAAGATAAAACTATCGATTCATATATGCTCAACAATGATTTTACAAATGAAATTGGAGATGAAGTAAAAGTAATATATTCTAAAAGAAAATTGCCGACAAATTAGAGTAAAGCGCTTGAATTTTGGGTAAAATATAGTATAGAGATATTTTTAGGAGGTAACATGGGTAGAAAAAAAGTTTCTGAATATCCTTATACTATTCAAGAATTGAAAGAGATTACGATTCGCCAATTACAAGAAAGAGGCGTTGTGATAGAAGATATTTCAAAAATAGTGTTCACTTTACAAGAAAAATACTATCCGAATTTGACGATGGAATTGTGCACTGAAAATGTGGAGAGAGTTTTAGAAAAGCGTGAAGTGTTGCAATGTGTATTAACGGGGATTGCAATCGACAAAGCTTGTGATAAAAAGTTATTCGATGATCCTATTCAAAAAATTATCGAATCAGATGAAGGACTTTATGGAATTGATGAAGTGTTGGCTTTGTCAATAATCAATGTGTACGGGTCAATCGGATTTACTAATTTTGGGTATTTGGATAAGGAAAAGATCGGAATTATCAAAGAATTAGACGTAGAAAAAACAGATTGTGTTAACACATTTTTGGATGATATAGTGGCTGCGATTGCAGCGGCTGCGGCAAGTAGGTTGTCTCATTCGAGATTTAAATAGGAGATTTTATGTATACGATAGATAACATAAACAAAAAAAGAAGATTGAAAAAAATTGACCTGGATTGTAGCCTTGAAATAGAAGAAGGTTACATATATTTGTTTACAGGTCACGACAAAAACATTGATGAATTGTTTGATATTTTGGGATCTTTTACAACTAAATACAATGGAGAATTCTTGTATGGTTTTGAAGAAAAAGAAAACGTCCTAAAGGATCCAAAGCTAACAAACGAAGTTGAGTTTTCAACATTTTTACAAGATTACAATTCATCTATGAAGGTTAAGAAGTATCTTAAATTAAAAAAGAAGTTGAATCCTTATTTCGACGAAGAATTTGTGGATTCTGTGCTAAAAGGATTTGCAATTGATGAATTCGCAAGACTTGAAGATTTGAAGGAAGATTACTGCAACATCGTGCTTATGACTGCGGCACTTGCTACGAACAAAAAGATAGTATTACTTAAAAATTTTGAAATAGCAGACAGAAAGCTTTCTTTGGAATTTATAGATATAATGAAAAAGCGTCAAGAATTAATCAGAAATACGATATTGATTTCAGCTCCAATTGTGGAGGAAGTATTTTTTGATTATTTGGTGTTGATGCAAGATGGTAGAATTAAATTCAAGGATTCTAAGCACAACATACTTACCAAAGCAAACGTAGTTCGTGGACCTAAGGAAATCATCACTGCTATGAATTACAAGAGGATTTTGACGAGAACTTCTGATGGATTAGAGGATGAAATCAAAATGTTCGATGATATCAACGAAGACGAACGAATTTTACTTGAAAATAACGGCTGTGTAATCAAACAATTACCATTAGACGAATTAATTACAATGATTGAGGAGGGAAATTATGAAAAGACTGTTAAAACAGAAGTTGTCGAATAGTTTTGCGTACGCATTCTACACTCTTCTTGTATCTGTTGTGATATTAGCAATCATTGGAGGACTTTCCTACTTTAATATATGGAAATTCGATTTTGGTAAATTGCCACTATTCACATACGTTGTGCCGATGTTTTTATTCAATACTTTTTACTTTTTATTGGTAGCAAGTAAAGATTATTTCCAAGATTTTGGAATGAACATAGAATCATCTTACCACAGAAAACAAATCAAAAAAGCTACGATTTTTGAAAGAATTTTCAACGTCGTGTTGGTATTCGCAATTATAATTGGTGTAATTTATTTGACAAGAGTTTTGTCGGGATTCTTACACGCTAGACAAATCGAAATTTATTATGACAAGATCGGAGTGTTCACAAAAGGCTCATTGTTATCTTATATGCCAATAGTTTTTGTAATCACATCGGTGTGCAGCCTTGCATTTAATTCGTTGATATTCTTAGCGTATAAACTAGGTGCTGTGAAAATATTCATATTATTTACTGCAATTATTATCGCTATAAATGTATTCTTCTCAGAATATTTAATATCAGCATTCAAATTATTTAGTGGACTTAATATGTATATTTATTTGGGAGCTGGGGTAATAGCGCTTGTATTATCGATATTATTTACCAACTTCATCAAAGGCTTAAATGTAAAATAAAGGAGATAGCTCGGAGCAATCCGAGCTTTTTTATATGAGAGAAATTTACAAATCAAAAATAGGAAATATTCTTATAGAAAGTGACGGAGAAAATATAATAAAATGTGAATTTGTAGATTATTTTGTAGAACAGGGGACTGATGAAATAATTGAAAAATGTAAGAAATATTTGAACGATTATTTTTCGGGGAAAATTACTGGACAGTTTGACGATATACTAATCGACAAATCAGATTATGCAACTAAGATATTGAAATTAGTGTGTGAAATTCCGTATGGAACGACTACGACATACACTGACATCAAAGAAAAATATGAAAAAATTTACAACCTCAAAACATCAGCAAGAGCAGTTGGTAGAGCTGTTGGCTCAAATGATTTGATGATTTTAGTACCTTGTCACAGAGTGATCGGAAAAAGCAATGAGCTCACTGGATATAAATTTGGCATAGAAAAGAAAAAGTATTTATTAGATTTGGAACAAAATCACAAACCTTCTGTAAATATTTGAGCAATGTTTACGAAATTGCAACAAATGTTTTCAAGCGATTTTTAAGATATTTATCGTGATATAATATAGAAAAGCAGGAGGAAATTATGAGGTTAGATATTTTTAAATCGAAACTAAAAAACTTACAGAAAACAATAAAGCTATATCCAATGGTATTGTTTTCAATATTTGTTGCTACGATATTTGCAATTATGGGGATATGGTATATCGAAATAGGTGCATTAAATAGCACTTTGACAGCGGATTTACTTATTTCTTCGCTTTATTTTGCGATGAGCTATATGATTGTAAAGCTGATAATTACAGACAAAAACATAGAAATCACAAAGGGCAAAAAAGCTTTGGTGTATTTAATTGTTTCAGTGATTATGGGGTTAGTGTGCTATTTTCTAATAAAAAGAGTAGATAAGTCCTTCGTCCTTAGAAATGAAATCACGCAAATGGGATGGGATTATTTGTGACACTTTTTGTAGGAATGTTTGTAGCAGGTCACTTTAATAAGAGAAATGATTATGCCGACTACGCAGTAAAAATTGTTTTGTCGATAATAGAATCGTTAATTTATTGCGTGACGATTTTTATCGGAATTGTTGCAATTTTGTTTACGACAAAAGAACTATTTAAGCTACAATTTAATCTTAGTAATGTAATAGTATCATGCGCAGCGGTAATTTTCCTACTGCTCAACGCATCCATAATTTTATCCAAATTCCCGTTGAAATATAGTGACGAAAATCTGAAAATCAAATGGCTTTTGCCTTTTAAGTTCTTGTTTACCAGAATTATCGCACCGATATTTTTGATATACGGATCGATTTTACTTCTATATATAATAAAGGTAGTAGTTCTGAAGACAATACCTAACAATATCATCACAAATCTTATTTTGTGGTACGGATTGCTTTCGGTCGTGGTATTGTTTATATCAAAAACTGTGGAAGATAAGTTCATAAATGTTTACAACAAAATTCAACCTATAATATTGTTGATACTTTCAGTAATGATGTTCTACTCAATAGGCATCAGAATTTCGTATTATGGAGTTACAGAAGAAAGATATCTTGTAGTAGTTGGTGGAGTGTTTATTGTTATATCAATGATTTACTATTTGTTTTTCAACAAGAAGACATACATCACGATACCGACAACATTTTTGATATTGGCATTGATTTCTTCGGTGGGACCTATTTCTGCATATAACATCAGTAGAATAGATCAAAAAGCCAAATTAGAAAAAATGTTAGTTGAAGAAAATCTGCTTGTAGATGGAAAAATAAAATCTCAAAGCAATGTAAATCCAGCTAAAATAAAGGAAATAAAAGACAAACTTGACTATTTTGTAGTCAAACACAACATAAAAGAACTCCCTTATTTAGATGACAAATTTACAACTTCGCAAGAGGATATGAATCGTCTATTTGGATTCAGAGGAGATGAATTTGAGTCACTATACGGACAAATACGATCTTTTGTCAATGATAGGTTAGAAATTGATACCACAAACTACGATCGACTACTTGAAAATATTCAATTCCAGTATGATTCAAACACACAAAATATCGAAAATTTGGGAAATCAAAACGTTACGTTTTCCAAAAATTCAAATATTGTTGTTATAAAATACAAAAATGAAATAATTGGCAAATTCAACATAGACACATTTAATAACAGATTAGAAGAATTATGGAATCTACAAGGACCTGATATTAATACAGAAGACCCTGAACTTTTGATAAAAGATGAGGGCGTAATTAACAGTCATAAATACAAGACGATACTTGAAAGAGCAGAATGTATTTATGATAATGGACAAAAAATGACTTACTACATCAAATGCTTATACACAAAATAGGTGAATAATATTCTTTACAAAAAATTATCAAGTGTTATAATAAATCTGTATTTTAACAAATTAATTATTGTCAATTGAGGAGAAAAATTATGTATAATTTTAACTGTGATTATCTAGAAGGAGTTCACCCAAATATTATAAAAGCACTTGAAGAGACCAATATGGTTCAACAACAAGGCTATTGCAACGATGGATACACTCACCAAGCAAAAGAACTTATCAGAAAAAAGATTTCAGATCAAGACGTTTACTTCTTACATGGTTCTACAGCTTGTAACAAACTTGTTATTAAAACATCTTTGAGACCTTTTGAAAGTGTAATTGCATGTGATAATGCACACATTAACACATTAGAAACAGGCGCTATTGAAGATATTGGACACAAAATAGAAATTGTAGAAGATGAAGATGGACTTTTAATTCCAGAAGTAATAGACAAATTCGTCTCAGAAAGAATGAATGATCCAGCTTATTTTCATAAACCAATCCCTAAAATGGTTTACATAACCAACTCATCAGAATCTGGAACAATCTACACCAAACAAAGACTTTTGGAAATAAAAAAAGTTTGCGACAAGCACGGATTGTATTTGTTTATGGATGGCGCAAGACTTGCGTATGCATTAGCTGCAAAAAATAATGATTTAACATTAAAAGAAATTTGCGATATTGTCGATGCGACATACGTCGGCGGAACAAAATGTGGTGCGATGTTTGGAGAAGCGTTGATATTAAATAACGACGACTTCAAGCTACATTTTAAAAACTACATCAAAGGCTCTGGAATGTTGATTGCCAAATCAAGATTTTTGGGAATTCAATTTAGAGAATTATTTACTGACGATTTGATCTTCGAATTAGCTGAAAAGGCAGATGAACAAGCAGATAGAATTAGACAAAGATTAAAAGAACAAAATTATGTTCTGGCTACTCAATCTACAACCAACACAATATTCGTAAATATGGATTACGAAAGATATCACAGATTAAAACACAAATATAATTTTTGCGAAAACTATAAAACAGATGATTACATCAATGTAAGAATTTGCACATCATGGTCAACTCAAGATCACATGGTAGATGAATTGATAAATGATTTATAAATTTGCGACCTTAATTGGTCGCTTTTTTGATGGCAATTAAAAAAATAAAAAAATATTACAAAAAAGTTACAATGATTTACGAAAAATCACCAAATACTTTTGTGGTATAAATTCCTAAAATATCTAATCTTTTATTTGTTTAAATCCATGTATTAAATTTTTCAAACAAAAAACACAAAAATTTCGTGAAAAAATGTAAAAATATTTCACTGAGAACATATATGATAACTAATATCAAATGATAAATTTATGAAAACAATATTTCAATAAAATAGCGATTATTACGAAATATATACAATCGTGCAAAGATAAATTAAAACGAAAAATTTTATAAAAAAACAGAACAAGACAATTTAATAACAATTTAATATTAAAATATTTTGAAAAAACGTTGTTTATGTTATCATTTTCATAAATTCATGTTATAATGAAATTACGAAAAACGTGAAGACTAGAACTTATATATTTTCAAATATGTATTCACGATTAATTCGGATTTTCTCATATGATTAAAATATTTAAGGAGGAATTGTAAATGAGAAACAAGAAAAGGTTTGTTGCCTTGATGTTAGCCGGCCTTATGGTTGCTGGTACAGCATGTGGAAATGGAGGATCAAAAGACGGAGGAGCTAAGGGAGAAAACACAGTATACAATACTTTCGTAGCGGCTGATCCTGAATCTATCGATGCTCAAAAAGGTAGTGACGCTTATGGTAATACAATCGTAAATAATGTATATGAACCACTTATCAGATTAGTTCAAAACGACGATTTAACATTGAAACCAGAAGCAGCAGCAGCATCAGAATGGAAAGTTTCTGAAGATGCTATGACTTATACATTCACAATACGTGACGGCTTGAAATGGGATGATGGTCAACCATTAACAGCTAAAGATTTCGAATATGGTATTAAAAGAACTGCAGACCCTAAGACAGGTTCAGGTTCTTCATTCTTATTAGCTGATATCGCTAACTTCCAAGAAGTTAACTCAGGAAAAGCTCCATTAGACAAATTGGGAGTTAAAGCTCTTGATGACAAAACATTGGAAATCAAATTAGGTGCTCCAGCACAATACTTCATTAATATCGTACCTTTCAGAGTATGTTTCCCACAAAGAAAAGACATAGTTGAAAAACAAGGTGAACAATTCGGTTCAGAAGCTAACACAATCGTAGGTTGCGGACCATTCAAATTAACTGAATGGAGTCACAACTCTAAATTAGTTCTTGAAAAGAACCCAGACTACTGGAACAAAGATAAAGTTAAATTAGAAAAAGTAAACATCAGAGTTTTAACAGATGAAAACACTAGAATGAATGCTTTCCAATCTGGAGAAATTATGAGTGTAGGTACTAATAAACCAGAATGGACTTCTAAGTTCGATAAGAGAGAAGGAACTAAGACACAAAAAGTTGACCTTCCAGCTATAGACTATTTTGCAGTTAACCACCAAGATAAGTTATTCAAGAACAAAAAAGTTAGACAAGCATTCAACATCGCTTTAGACAGAGAAGGCTTCAACAATACAGTTCTTAAAGGTAAATCAGAACCTGCTTATTTCTGGGTACCAAAAGCTATTTCAATTAACGAATTGAAATACAGAGAAATGGCAGGTAATCCTGTTAAAGAAATGGCTGACAAATTAGGCGATCCTAAAGCTTTATTATCTGAAGGTCTTAAAGAATTGGGAATGGATCCAGATCCTTCAAAATTAGAAGTAAGCTTGATTATGACTAACTCTCCAGAATTAAAGAAAAGAGGTGAATATTTCCAACAAAACTTCCAAAACAAACTTGGTGTAAAAGTTAAATTGGAAATGATGGAATGGGCTATCCTTTCTGGTAAAATCAATAAAGGTAATTACCAAATGGGTTATTTAGCATGGACTGCTGACTACAACCACCCATCAGCAATGATGTCTCTATTCACTTCAAGTGCTAACGCAGTTAGAACTGGATGGAAGAGCGAAGAATATGATAAATTAATCAGAGACGCTGCCAAGGAAAAAGACGAAAACAAACAAGTTGAATTGTATAAGAAAGCTGAACAAATCTTAGCTGATGAAACAGTTATTATTCCAATTATATCTGGTTCTACTAATATTTATTACCAAGATTATGTAAAGAAAATTAACTTAAACCAATTCTCAACAGCAGGATACAAAGACACTTATTTAGAAAAAAAATAAAATAACTAGTAGCAAATGGCAGGCTGTTACAAATTATTTGTAACAGCCTACTAATTGTATATAGGAGGACTCATGTTAAAATATCTTATAAAGAGAATCTTGTACATGTTGCTAACTTTATTTATAATAACAACAGCAACATTCTTCTTGATGCATAACATTCAAGGGGATCCATTGTCTGCTATGGGTAAAACTCTTCCAGAGCAAACAATCAAAAACTACAAAGCTAGATACGGTTTGGATAAGCCAGTATCAACACAATATGCAATATTTTTAAAAAATGCATTACACGGAGACTTAGGTGCTTCATACAAATATCCAGGTAGAGAAGTTAAGACTACAATAGCTCAAACTGCTCCAGTATCTGGAAGAATTGGTGGACAAGCCATGGTAATAGGTATTACAATTGGTATTATCTTTGGCATTCTTGCGGCCTTAAACAGGGGTAAAGTGCCAGATTATATTATCAGTGTATTAGCTATTTTGGGTATTACGATACCTGTATTTATTTTGGGGGCTCTTTTACAATACGCTTTCGCAGTAAAACTAAATTGGTTTCCAACTTCAGGCTACGGAGACGAAGTAAAATATACAATACTACCATCTATCGCATTATGTTTTGGTTCAATAGCTACTTATGCTAGATATATGAGAAGTAATGTATTGGAAGTTTTGAACGAAGACTACATACTTACTGCAAAAGCAAAAGGTGTATCAGGCTTCAACGTAATTAGAAAACACGTTTTTAGAAATGCTATACTTCCTATCATCACAATTATAGCTCCACAAATTGTTGGTATCTTTACAGGATCTTTCATTATTGAAAGTATGTATTCTATACCAGGTTTAGGAAGTTACTTTGTAAACTCTATAACTGCCAGAGATTATCCTATGATTATAGGTACAACAATTTTCTATGCATTCTTGTTCTTAATCTCTCAATTAGTTGTAGATATTTTATACGGTATAGCAGATCCAAGAATTAAAATTATAGATTAGGGGATTAGTATGGAAAAAATAGATCAAAGCAAATTTCAAAGACTTTCAGATGAAGATAGAACATCTGAGTTTATAGCAAGACCTGTAGTAACATACTGGTCTGACGCTTGGAGAAGATTTAAAGAAAATAAAGCAGCTTTAGTTGCATTTATTATATTAATATTTTTAGTTGTAATGGTTATCATCGGACCGATGTTAACAGGATATTCTCACGAAGAATTAGTAGGAGAAATTAACTTATCACCAAGTGGAAAATTCTGGTTCGGCACTGACGAACTTGGAAGAGATATCTTCACAAGAATTTGGAGAGGTGGTAGAATTTCCATCATAATAGGTCTTGCTGGTGCTATCATTGGTACAGTAATTGGTTCTATTTATGGTGCGGCTTCTGCATTCTTTGGTGGAAGAGTTGATACAATAATGATGAGAATTGTAGAAATATTGATTTCTATACCTTACCTTTTATTAGTAATTATTTTAAGATTAGCTTTAAATTCAAATGGTGTAGGAACACTTATTTTGGCCATGACTATCACAGGATGGTGCGGTCTTGCAAGACTTGTAAGAGGTCAAATTCTTTCATTAAAAGAACAAGATTATATCATGGCAGCTCGTGTATTGGGAGTAAGCAACAAAGATATCATTATCAAGCACCTTATTCCAAATACTTTGAACGTAATACTTGTATCAATCTCATTTGATATTCCAGGATATATTTTCGGTGAAGCTTTCTTAAGTTACTTAGGACTTGGTGTACAACCTCCAGAAACTTCTTGGGGACTTATGTGTTCACAAGCACAACAAGTATTCCAATTTTATCCTTATCAATTGTTTTTCCCCGCTCTAATGATCGGGTTAACAATGCTTTCATTTACTTTGTTAGGTGATGGTTTGAGAGATGCGCTTGACCCTAACCTTAGACAGTAGGAGGAAAAAACATGAGCAAGAATAAATACAAAGATGTAGACGAATTAAAAAAAGAAAAAAATCTTTCAGAAGAAACATTGGTTGAAGAAACTGTAATTAATGAAAATAATGAAGTTGAAACTACAACTAAATATGTTTCCTCTGAAGTTGTAGAAGATAAAGTTAACGAAGAAAATAATATGAATGAAAAACAAAATTTATCAGAAGAAATCACTAGGACTGCTAGAGTAGCTAAAGATTACACTAACAGACCAAAAGTAATTGAAGTAGATAACTTAAACGTATCATTCAATACTTACGCTGGTGAAGTAAAGGCCGTAAGGGGCGTAAGCTTTGACATCTACGATGGAGAAGCTTTAGCATTAGTAGGAGAATCTGGATGTGGTAAAACAGTAGTAAGTAAATCTATACTTCAAATTTTACCTCAATCAGCAGTTATCAAGGAACCTTCTTCAATTAAATACATGGATGAACAAGTTCTTAAAATGGATAAGAAGAGATTGAGACAATACAAGGGATCTGATGTATCTATGATATTCCAAGACCCTATGACTTCTCTTAACCCAACTATGAAAATAGGTAAGCAAATTACAGAATCGCTTTTGTTACACACTGATTTATCAAAAGATGAAGCTAAAAAAGAAGCTATTAAGTTATTAAAGACTGTAAATATTCCTAATGCTGAAGAACGTGTTAAACAATATCCTCACGAATTATCCGGTGGTATGAGACAAAGAGTTATGATTGCAATCGCATTGGCTTGTAACCCTAATGTTATTTTAGCTGACGAACCAACTACAGCACTTGATGTAACAATTCAAGCGCAAATCTTGGATTTGATGAGAGAATTAAGAGATACTAAAAACACTTCTATAGTTCTTGTAACTCACGATTTAGGTGTAGTAGCAGACTTTGCCGACAGAATTCAAGTAATGTATGCCGGAGAAATCATGGAAACTGGTACAGTACAAGAAATATTTAAAGATGCACATCACCCATACACATGGGCATTATTGATGAGCGTTCCAAGACTTGACTCTTCAAAGGATAATGAATTGTATTCATTAGGTGGAACTCCACCAGACTTATTGATGGAAATTCCAGGATGTCCATTTGCGGCAAGATGTGATTATGCAATGCAAATTTGTAGAGAAAAGAAGCCACCTGAAACTAGATATTCAGACCATCATGTTTGCAGATGTTGGTTAACACATGAACAAGCACCAAAAGTTGAAAGACCTTATTAGGAGTGAATTATGTCAGAAACTAAAGTAATAAAAGAAAAGAACATAGATTATTCAAACAGAGAAGTGCTTGTTGATTTAGAAAACTTGGATAAGTTTTTCAAAGTTGGTAAGAACAAGACTTTAAAAGCTGTTGAAAATGTAAATTTAAAAATATATAAAGGGGAAACTTTCGGACTTGTAGGAGAATCTGGATGTGGTAAAACTACATGCGGAAGAACAGTTATTAATTTATACGAACCTACAAATGGTAAAGTTATATATGAAGGAAAAGATACTTCAAAATTGAGCGGTAAAGAAAAACAAGCTTTCAAGAAAAAAGCCCAAATGATTTTCCAAGACCCATACTCATCACTTGACTCTAAGATGACAATTGGTGATATTATTGGAGAAGGTATCAGAGTTCACTTCCCTGAAATGAAAGAGAAAGATATTCAAAACAGAATTACAGAATTATTAAAAACTGTAGGTCTTAACGCCGAACATGGAGCAAGATTCCCACACGAATTATCTGGTGGACAAAGACAAAGAATTGGTATTGCCAGAGCTTTGGCGGTAGAACCAGAATTTATCGTATGTGATGAACCTATCTCTGCGCTTGATGTAAGTATCCAAGCACAAGTTGTTAACTTACTTATTGAATTACAAAGAGAAAAGAAATTAACTTATTTGTTTATTTCTCACGATTTATCAATGGTAAAACACATTTCAGATAGAATAGGCGTAATGTATTTGGGTAGTATGGTAGAGGTATCTTCTAACACTAAGATTTATAATCAACCACTTCACCCTTATACTAAAGCATTGATTTCTGCAATTCCTATTCCAGATCCTGATGTTTCAAGCGAAGGACGTGTTAAATTACAAGGAGAAATTCCTTCACCAATTAATGCTCCAGAAGGATGTAAGTTCTGTACAAGATGTAATTATGTAATGGAAATCTGTAAAAAAGACAGACCTGTATTACAAGAAGTAGCAGATAAACACTTTGTAGCTTGTCACTTATTCGATAAGGGATTAGACGAAGGTATAAGAGCTATGAGAGAACAAGATGCTAAGCTTAGTCGTGCACCACAATCTGAAGTTCAAGAAAATGTTGAAGAAACAACAGCTGAAGCTGAAATGGACAAGAGAATAGATGACGAAGTACAAGCTAGAAATATCGACTCTACAGGAATGACAAAATAAATTATATTCCCCGCCATGTGCGGGGTTTTGTTTTGCCCAAAATTCAAACACAATATCAAATATATGATAAAATAATCATTGGTGTTAAAATTAATTTATAATTACACCACAGGAAATTTGCTATGATATAATAAATTGAGAGGGGAATTATGATTAAGAATATATTATTTGATCTTGATGGTACTATTACGAATTCTTATGAGGGAATAGTAAATGCTGTTAAGTTTAGTTTGGATAAAATAAATTTTAAATACGATGAAAGTAAGCTCATATCTTTTATTGGACCACCTTTAAAAGACAGTTACATGGAGTTGGGATTTAGTGAGACTGAATCCAAAGAAAGAATTGAAGATTTCAGGGATTACTATTTCGAAAAAGGCATGAAAGAAATGGAACTCTACGATGGAATTGTAGAAACTATAGACAAATTTTATGATGAGGGATATAAAATTTATTTGGCGACAAGTAAAGTTGAATCATCGGCTAGAAAAATTCTTTCGGATAATAATTTGTTGAAATATTTTTCGTATACTGCTGGTGCGACTATGGATCAATCTAGAGTTGAAAAAGAAGATGTAATTGCTTATTTGATAGATAAAACTGGCATAAAACCAGAAGAATCGATTATGGTTGGAGATAGACATCACGATATTGAAGGGGCAAGACTTAACAATATTAAATCAATTGCTGCAGGATATGGATTTGGAAATGCAGAGGAATATAAAAATGCGGTTTTTGTTGCAGATAATCCAATTGATGTGTATAAATTTGTGATTAATCAAAATGATAGGTGATTTGAATGGTTAATAATATTAAAAATACGGTTATGGAATTTTCAAAAGAAAATGAAGAAGTTAGAAGTCTTATTGAAACGGGAAGAAGACTTAATCCTACTTTAAAAAAAGACGAAAACACAGATTATCATTTTGTATTCGGAGTAAGTGATTTTGAAAAGTTTAAGGATTCACACTTCATTGAAAGTTTATTCGGTGATGTGTTAATGTTAGAAAAATCTGACAAATTAACCTACACAAATAAAATTAATCCTCACAATATCAGCTACACTATTGTGCTTAATGATATTTCTAAAATCAGAATATTTTTCATTAAGGAAAACACGATGCAAGCTTATATTAATGAAGATAGCCAAGCGGAAATTTTAGTAGACAAAGACCAAGTTTTAGTTGGCAATAGTACCAAATCAGATGTTTGTTTCAGACAATTAAAGCCAACTAAACATGAATTTGAATCGCTAGTTAATCAAATGTTCATCAATTCGTTAAATGTTGCAAAAGGTTTGTACAGAAAAGAAGAAATCTACGCCATTCAAATGTTTTATCATGTCAGAGAGAACGTAGATAAAATGACGGGTTACTATATTGGTAGTAATTACGACTTCAATGTTAATATAGGATACAATTACGAATATATCAAGACTTATCTTCCAAAAGATCATTATGAAAGATATTTGCAAACATATCCACTTCCTGAAATAGAGAATCTTTGGAGTACATTGTTCAAATCGTGTGACCTTTTTAGAAAACAAGGACTTCATGTCGCAGAGCTTCTTGGATATGAATATCCTAAGAGAGTTGACCGTGATATAATGCAAAAAATTAGAGATATATGGCAAAGATCATACGATTAAAAAAACTGGTTTATAAAAACCAGCTTTTTTTATCCCTTGAATATTTCCAAACCAAACATATCACACATATCGTTTAATCCTTGTAGGATTTCGTCACGACTGTAGTTTGATTTTTGAAGTTTTTCATCCGAAAGTCCTTTTAATTTGTCATAAAATCTCGTTGCGATTGTTGCATACATAAGATTATTTGTTTCTAGCTTTTCGAACAAAATATTTTCAGCATCGTTTATTCTATCTTCTTCGATTAGATTTTCCAACAATCTTTCAAATTCGAATGAATCTTTTTGGTATTGTTCATTCTCATTTAATTTTCTACCTTTTTCCATATCTGTAAATAATTTTTGCAAAAATTCACTGACCACATTGATTTGTTTTAGTAGCCAATCGTTTGATTCTATCATATTATCACTCTTTCTAAATTTCTCTACTTATATTATACTAAATTTCTTAGTTTTGATATACTATTAATAGAATAAGATTATCGGAGAAAATTATGATTGTAAAATTAAAAAGAAATCCTAACGAAAAGGAAGTAAAAAAACTAATAGATTTTTTAAATGAACAAAACGTCAGAGTTGATGAGACTGTTGGTGATAGATACACGATTATTTCTTTAATAGGAGATACTTCAAGCATTGATGAGAAGCTAATATCACGCTTTGATATTGTGGATAAGGTTATTAGAATTGAAGAACCTTTTAGTAAGGCAAACAAAAAATACCATCCACAACCTAAAATTGTCGATGTAGATGGTGTAAAAATAGGTGACGGAAATTTCTGCGTGATGGCAGGACCTTGTTCTGTTGAGAGCGAGGAACAGATTATTACCATTGCTAAAAGCGTGAAAGAAAACGGAGCAAATATCCTTAGAGGCGGAGCTTTTAAGCCTAGATCTTCGCCTTATGCTTTCCAAGGATTAGGCAAAAAGGGAATCGATTTGTTAATCCAAGCAAAAAAAGAAACTGGACTTCCAATTATTACAGAGATAATGGATTTGTCTGATTTGGATTATTTCAACGATGTCGATATGTTGCAAGTTGGAGCTAGAAATATGCAAAATTATTCCTTGCTTAAAGAGTTGGGACATTCAGATAAGCCAATTTTACTAAAGAGAGGTTTGAGTGCTACTTACAAGGAATGGATAATGAGCGCAGAGTACATTATGACTGGTGGCAACGAAAATGTCGTATTGTGTGAGAGAGGAATTCGAACTTTTGAAAATTACACTAGAAATACATTGGATATTTCTGCTATTTCTGTGATGAAGGAATTGTCACAACTTCCTATTATAATGGATCCATCACATGCGAGTGGTAAATACACTTTGATAGAACCGCTATCACTTGCATCGACTGCGGCAGGTTGCGACGGACTTATGATTGAAGTGCACAACGATCCAGAAAATGCTCTAAGCGATGGACCACAATCTGTCACTTGCGAAAGATTTAGAACTATAATGAGAAAAGTAAGGAAATTAAGGCAATGTATTCAGTAATAAATGTCAAAAATTACGATTTAATAGTTGGTCTTGATGCTTTGAATCTATCACGCGATTATTTGAAAAATTTCATAAAATCAAAAGCGATTATTATTACCGATGAAAATGTCGATAGGTATCACCACAAAACACTGGATATTTTATTAGATGAATTGGAGATTGAACATGAATTTTACGTTATAAAACCAGGAGAATCTTCCAAAAGCTTATCAGAGTACGAAAAAATAATGACTTACATGAGTATGTCTTATCACAGAAATGACACTGTGATTGCTTTTGGTGGAGGAGTCGTTGGAGATTTGGCTGGTTTTGTAGCTGCGACTTTTATGCGTGGGATTGATTTCATTCAAATTCCTACGACTGTTTTGTCAATGGTAGATTCATCCGTAGGGTCTAAAACTGGGATTGATTTGCCAACTGGGAAAAACTTGATAGGAGCGTTCAAGGATCCAAAGCTTTGCATTATTGATCCACTTTTGTTGAAAACTTTAGACGATTACGTGTTTGAAGATGGTTTCGGGGAAATTATCAAATACGCGATTTGTTTTGATGAAGAATTATTCGACATGATAAGTTCCAAAAGATACACTAAACAAAGCGATTTATCGGAAATTGTGGAGATTTGTGTGAGCATTAAAAAAGATATCGTCCTCCAAGACAAATTGGAGCAAAATTTGAGAAGATTATTAAATTACGGGCACACATTGGGACATGCTGTCGAAAAACTGTCCGATTATAATGTTATGCATGGACATGCCGTAGCTTTCGGAATGAAGTGTATGGCGAAAAAATACAGCAAGGATTACGACAGAATCTTGGAAGTTTTGAAAATGTATAATTTGAATTATAATTACGATTATTCTGAGGAAGATGTCTATGAAGTTAGCCTTCGCGATAAGAAAAACACAAAAGACATGATTAGTTTGATAGTTTCCGAAGAAATTGGAGATTGTACGGTTTTGAGTATGAACAAATCGGATTACAAAAAGGTTTTGAGTGATATTTATGAAGATTAAAACGGACAATTTACAAGGAACAGTGGATGCTATATCTTCCAAATCATTTGCACACAGGTTTTTGATTTTAGCAAGTGTTGCAGATACCGATACAACAATTATTATTAATGAATTCTCAAACGATATAATGACAACTATTGATTGTCTGAGAAATTTGGGAGTAGAAATCGACATAAACGAAAATGAAGTTACAGTTCATCCTTCGTTTTTCCAAAAAGATGTGTCTGATATTAATGTAAATGATTCGGGTTCAACTTTGAGATTTTTGCTTCCATTGGTGAGTTTCTTATCTCAAAAAACTAACGTAAAATGCACTGGAAGATTACAAGATAGGCCGATAAAAGAATTGATGGATCAATTGAAATTATCGGGTCTTACTTTTAGTGCAGATAAACTTCCTTTTACAGTTGATGGAACTTTTCATAAAATTGATTTCGAATTTCCTGGCGATGTATCCAGCCAATATATTTCTGCGATTATGATGATTGCACCACTTATTGGTGGCTGTGAAATCAAATTGACATCACTACTTGAATCTACTGGATATATCAAAATCACACAAGAATGTTTGAGATTATTTGGAGTAGATTCCGAGATTTTATTTGATAAAGTCATCGTAAAACCAGGGGCTTTAAAATCACCTGGGAAAATAATCGTAGAAGGAGACTGGTCAAACGCGGCGTTTTTCTTGTGTGCAAATGAATTGGGTGCAGATATAAACGTTCAGAACTTAAACATGGTCTCAGTTCAAGCAGACAGAAAAATAGTTGAATTATTAGAAAAAATAAATAAAAACAGAGATTACTGTGAAATAGATATATCACAAACACCAGATTTATTTGTAATTTTGGCAGTGGTTTTGTCTCAAAAATGCGACAAATCGGTGCTAAAAAACGCCAAAAGATTGAGACTCAAAGAATCGGATAGAATTCAATCAACTTACGATATGTTAACATCATTCGGCGTAAACTGCGAGATAGAAGGAGATAATCTCGTAATCTACAAATCAGAAATGAAACCTGCTGTTGTAAATTCTTGTGATGATCACAGAATTGTAATGGCTGCTGCAATAGCATCTATCATTACGAAAGAAATTGAAATTAAAGATTGGCAAGCTGTGAAGAAATCTTATCCATCGTTTTTTGATGAAATAGAAAGGTTGGGTAGCGATGTCATCGATAGGTAAATTAGTTAAGTTAACCGTGTGGGGAGAGTCTCATGGCTCGATGATTGGTGGAGTGATTGATGGAGTTGATTCAGGAATCAAAATCGACTACGAAAAATTGAGAGCACATATGAAAAGAAGATCTCCCGGCAAATCCAACACGACACTTAGAAAAGAATCCGATGAGGTTGAGTTCGTGTCGGGGATATTGAATGATACAACAACGGGTGCTCCATTATCTTTTGTGATTAAAAATTCAAATCATCACTCAAAAGATTACACAAATATCTACAATACGCCAAGGCCATCGCATGCGGACTATCCAGCAATTGTTAGATACAATGGTTTCAACGATATCAATGGAAGTGGACATTTTTCTGGAAGATTGACTGCAGTCATTAATGTGGCAGGATTTATTGCAAAAGAAATTTTGAAGCAACACGATATTTATGTGTTCAGCCACTTGTATTCACTCGGTGATATTGTAGATGAAAGATTTGATGATTTAAAATTTACAGACTACAGTTACTTGAAAAATAAAAAAATCGAAGTAATAAACGATGAAATAATCGATAAAATAGACAAGAAGATAGAAAGTTTAAGAGATAGAAAAGATTCCGTTGGATCAAGTGTCGAAACTGTTGTGTATAATTTGAGATCGGGAGTTGGAGATACGCTTTTTGATTCGATTGAATCTAGATTGTCACAAAGCTATTTTGGAATTGGAGCAGTAAAATCGGTTGAATTTGGTTTGGGGAAATCATTCGACAAATCAAATGCATCTGTTGTGAATGACTGCTATTATATAGAAAACGAACAAATCAAAACAAAAACGAATTATAACGGTGGAATACTGGGAGGAATTTCGACGGGAATGCCGATAATTTCCTTAGTTACTTTCAAACCACCAGCATCGATTGGAATAACACAAGATACGGTTGATTTGAGAAGTAGAACGAACACTACCTTGACTGTTGAAGGAAGACACGACCCAAGCATTGGTATCAGAGCCGTAAGCGTTATGGAGTCAATCACAGCTTTTGTGATTTACGATTTGTTAAAGGAGTATGGATGGAAAAATTTAGAAAAGAAATAGATAAAATTGATTCTGAAATCGCCGGATTATTAGAGAAAAGATTTGAGATTTGTTCTGAAATTGGAGATTTTAAATCAAAGAATAATATTGAGACAGAAGACAAATCGAGAGAAAAGGAAATATTTGAAAAAATAGAACAAACAAATTTAAAATACCGCGACAATATAAAGGAAGTTGAATCCAAAATTTTACTAGAATCAAAAAAAATTCAGGATAATTTGAAATGAAATACGGATTATTAGGAAAATCTTTAAAGCATAGTTATTCCAAAGAAATTCACGAACTATTAGGATACTACAAATACGAATATTTTGAAGAAGATGATTTGGATAAATTTTTCAAAAGAAAGGATATCAATGGAATAAATGTAACTATTCCGTACAAGGAAGACGTCATAAAATACTTGGACGAAATGAGTGAAGACGCGAAAAAAATCGGATGCGTAAATACGATTAAATTTTCTGATACTATCAAAGGATATAACACCGACATCGACGGAATGGAGTATATGATTAGTCGAATTGTCGATTTGAAAGGTAAGGAAGTCGTGATTTTAGGTGATGGTGCGACTAGTAAAACAGCCGTAGAGTGTGCGAAAAGACTTCAAGCAAGAACTATTAAAGTGATTTCACGAAAAGGTGAGCATAAGTTTGAAGATGTAGATTATTACAAAAAATGCGACGTTCTAATCAACGCAACTCCAGTGGGAATGTATCCGAATAATTTGAAATCAGTTATAAAATTAGGGAAAATCAGACCAGAAGCTGTGTTCGATGTGATTTATAATCCGAACAAAACTTCCCTTTTAATGGATTGTGATAGACTTAAAATTCCAAACGACAATGGTTTGCGAATGCTGGTGTATCAAGCTGTAAAAGCGTGTGAGATTTTTACTTCTAAAAAAATAGACGATGATGTTGTAGAAAATATCGTACAGAAAATTAGAACGAAAAATATGAATATTGCACTGGTTGGAATGCCTGGAAGTGGTAAAAGTACGGTTGCTAAAATCATCGCAAAAAACACTAACAAGAAACTTGTGGATATCGACAAAATCATCACGCAAAGATATGGAAGTATTAACGATATATTTGCAGTACAAGGCGAAAAATATTTCAGAAAAATAGAGTCTAAAGTTTTAGAAGAATTTTCCAAAGAAAAGAACTTGGTTATCGCAACTGGTGGAGGAGCTGTAACTGTGAAGAAGAATTTTTATTATCTTCATCAAAATTCAGTTGTTTATTGGATTGACAGACCGAACAGTAAATTATCCAGAAAAAACAGGCCGATTTACAAAACAAATACTATGCGTGAGATTAGACAAAACAGAAATTATTTGTATCGAAGATTCAGCGATAAATATTTCAACAATTACAACGCAAAAACAACTGCCAAATTAATCGTGGAGGATTTCAATGAAGCTATATATTATTAATGGACCCAATTTAAATATGCTTGGCATAAGAGAACCTGAAATTTATGGTAAGCTGACATTACAAGACATTGAATCCAAGATAAAATTATACTGTGCAAAAAATCAAATAGATGTAGAGTTTTATCAGTCAAATCACGAGGGAGAAATCGTGGATATTATTCAAAGTGCTTACAAAAAAGCAGACGGAATAATCATAAATCCTGCGGCATATACGCATACATCTGTTGCGATTTTGGACGCATTGAAAGCTGTGGATATTGATACAGTTGAGGTGCATTTGTCAGATGTTGATGAGAGAGAGGATTTTAGAAAGTTTTCATTTGTATCACTTTTTGCAAAAAAAGTTATCAAGGGAAAAGGCGCAGATGGATATATTGAGGCTATCGATTTTTTCTTAAATAGAATATAATATAGGTATGAAAAATCAAGGAGGAGCAATGGACGAATTACAAAAACGTGGTTTATTTAATGAACACGGAGATATTGAATTATCAAAGAGAAAAATAATTAATGGCAATACTACTAATTTGAACGATTTTAACAACATAAAGTACTCTTGGACAAGTGAATGGTACAGACAAGCTATGAATAACTTCTGGATTCCAGAAGAAATCAACTTGAATCAAGATATCAAAGATTACAGAAATTTATCGGAAGACGAAAAGATTGCTTACGATAAGATTTTATCGTTTTTGATTTACTTGGATAGTTTACAAACTGCGCAACTTCCAAATTTGGAAGCATACATCACTGCTAATGAAATAAACTTGTGCTTATCTATTCAAGCATTCCAAGAATCTATTCACTCACAATCTTACAGTTATATTTTGGATACGATTTGTTCTCCAGAAGAAAGAACAGACATTTTATACCAATGGAAAGATGATGAGTTTTTGTTAGAAAGAAACAGATTTATTGGAGATCAATACAACGACTTTTTTGAAGAAAAAAGCGAACGAAATTTCATGAAAGCTCTCATCGCAAATTATATCTTGGAAGGAATTTATTTCTATTCTGGATTTATGTTCTTCTATAATTTGGGAAGAATGGGCAAAATGCCAGGAACTGTACAAGAAATCAGATACATCAACAGAGATGAAAACACTCACTTGTGGTTGTTCAGATCTATGATTTTAGATTTGAAAAAAGAACGTCCAGAATTATTTACTAAAGAAAAAAATGCACAATACAAAGAAATGATAAAACAAGGCTCAGAAGCTGAAATTGAATGGGCAAAATACGTTATCGGTGAAAAAATCCAAGGGTTGTCTATCAAAATGGTTGAAGATTACATCAAATACTTGGGTAATTTGAGATCAACAGGACTTGGTTTTGGAGTTATCTATCCAGGTTATGAGAGAGAAATCCCTTCAATGAAATGGGTAAGCGAATATTCTGACCCAAATAAAATCAAGACAGATTTCTTCGAAGCAAAACCATCAGCTTATTCTAAGTCAGCGATAATAGAAGACGATTTATAAAATATACCCGGCATTTTTATACAGGAAATGCCGGATTATTTAATTTAAGAATATGAAAATACAATTAGAAGACAAAAGATATCAAAAAGAGTGCATAGATATTTTTACGATATTTGATTTCAAACAAAATCTAGAATTTGGTGAAAGTGATTTTGTCGTAGGAAAAGATTACGTAAAAAAAGAGAAAACTTATCCATTCACTACAAGATTAGAACTAAAAAGAATACTCTATACCATATTTTCAAGAAGATACAATTATACAAATGATTGGGGAATATTAACTGGAACGAAACCCTCTAAGATTTTAAAAAATCATACAGACGAAGAATTAAAACAAATGTATTTAATTAATGATGAGAATTTGAAATTACTTAGAAATATCGATGAAGTTCAGTCTAGCTTAGATTTTGATGAGAAAAACTACAACATTTACATCAATATTCCGTTTTGCCCGAGCCGATGCGATTATTGTTCCTTTCCTACTATTGTTTACAAAAATAACGACAGAAGAGAAGAATACTTGGGGTATCTACTAAAAGAAATAACCGAAGTCTCAAAAAGTATCGACAAAAACATAATTAAAACAATTTATGTTGGAGGTGGAACTCCGACTAGTTTAGACTACACAATGCTTGAAAAATTATTGAAAGTTATTGAAAACTGTTTTTTGTCAGAAAACTTGGTTGAATACACATTTGAAGCTGGACGAGAAGATAGCTTGGACTTTGATAAGCTAAAATTGTTAAAAAAGTACAACGTGACAAGAATTAGCTTGAACCCACAAACTTTTAACGAAAAAGCACTGAAAGCTATGGGAAGAATTCAAAATAATGAGAACTTGCTTGATTTGTACACTCAAGCTAAAGACTTGGGATTTGTGATAAATATGGATTTCATACTTGGATTATTGTACGATGATGTGAACAATACAGAAAAAAACCTCGAAATTCTAAGACAGCTCCAACCTGATAATATAACTTTTCACACACTGTCGATAAAAAAAGGAAGTAAATACTCGCAACAATACGACAAGGGAAATTTTAAAGAAAATATTGCTGAGAAACAAATGCAATTGATAAAAAAATGGACATTTCAAAATAATTACCGTCCGTATTATTTATATCGTCAGAAAAATATTCTGAATAACATGGAAAATATCGGATATTGCAGAGATATTCCTTCCAGATACAATATCGTAATCAATGAAGAATTAGAAAGCATAATAGGATTTGGAATGACTGCTAATTCTAAAATCATAAAAGATGATATAATAAAATACACAAACTACAAAAATTTAAGAGATTATTCAGAAAAATTAGACGAAATAATAAAAAGAAAGGTGGAAATTATCAATGGGTGAACTAAAGAAAAGAGAAGAATTCAGATCGGATAAAAGTAGAGTTTTCCAAACGATAAAAGATAGATTGTTAGACAATTCAAAACCAACAGGAGTTGAAAATCAGTACGTAATAGATAACTTGGGAGTTACAATGACCTACACTATAAAAGAAATCGTTGAAAACGAAAAAATGTACATCGATTTAAACTCCAAAAGCATAGATGGATATTTGAATTTTGATTTTGGAGATACAAATTCAGGAAGTTTTGTGGATGTTGATATGAAACTTCACAACAAATCATTATTCGGCGGATTGATGAATTTCGTAATGGATGTGGAAAAACTAGAGAATAAATTAGTGTATGAATTGAAAAAAGAATTGGGGGAATTGTAGAACTTCAATGTTTTCAATTGAATAATATATGACATAGTCCTCATGATTGTAATTCAAAATTTCTTGTTTTGGATAACTTTCATGGGGATTTTTTCGTTTTATAATGACAATTTTTTCTAAATCTAGTCAAAAGTACTTCAAATATTACAAAAATGTAATATTTTAGACTGTTGTACTCAATTAACAAATGAAATTAAAATTTGCTGTAACCTTTTTGTAACCCTTAATTTTCAAGCATTTAACAATTTTAAAATTTGAGCGAATAGATACAAAGAGTTCTAATGAAAACAAATATCGTTTAAATGGGCAAAAATATGTTCCTTTTTCTTGAATTATTTTTCTCGGTTTAATAAAATAGCCGAGTAGTAAAAATTAAACACAAAAAAATCTAAAAAAGAAAGAGGAGATACAAATGAATTTTAGAAAGTTAATTTTAAATTCTTCGGTTGTCATTATGACAAGTTTATTAGCATTTGTACCATCAAATTCACAAGCAAAAGATTTAAATAATGTTAAAGTAGAACAAAAATCAAGTGAAAATATACAATCAAAAAAATATTGGATAAATGATGATACAGATTTGTTTAAGGAAGAAAATGAACATAGTAAAATAATCGAAGTATTGGAACAAGGTGACAATGTAAAAGTTGAAAAAATCGGAGAAGTTTTTGCGAAAGTAAATTTCACAAGAGATGACAAAAAATTCGAAGGTTTTATTTTCAAATCATATTTGTCAGAAAAAGAAGTTAAACCAGATCCAAACAAATTTGAAGGATGGGTTAATGAAGAAACTAAAGTTTTCGATTCAAAAGAAAAGGAAGCAAAAGAATTGGGAGTAATCGACAAAGACTCAGAAATCAAAGGTCATATCGATGAAGATAATTTGAGAATTACTTATTTCGGAAGAACTGCTTATATTGCTGCAAAGAATACAACAAAGGAATCTCCAGAAGACAGAGATAAAAGATTAGCAAAAGAAAGAAAAATCCAAGCTCAAAAACTTGCAGAAAAAAGAAAAAAAGAACAAGAAGAAAGAGCTAAGAAGGAAAAACAACAAGCACAATCAGCTCCTCAAAATGTTTCAGGAAGAACTATCACAATGAGATCTACTGCTTATACTTCAGATCCTGCAGAAAATGGTGGATATTCTACAACTGCAATGGGAACAGCAATTAGATATGGTGTAGCTGCTGTGGATCCTAGAGTTATTCCATTGGGAACTAGATTGTACATTGAAGGTTACGGATATGCAAGAGCAGAAGATACTGGTGGAGCTATTAAAGGAAATAGAATCGACTTAGTATTTGGTTCAAAATCTCAAAGCAACAATTGGGGAAGAAGAACTGTTAGAGTTACAATTTTAAACTAATTAAATATTATTACTACGATAAAATGAGGCGATGAATTTCATCGTCTTTTTTAATTGACAAATACATAAGATATGATATAATTAAAAGTTTTGTTATTGAATTAAATTTGTGATTAAGCTATAATATATAGTGAGGTGATAGTATGTTTAAAATAGGCGATAAGATTGTTTACCCTATGCACGGTGCAGGCATAATTACCGAAGTTCAAAATAAAGAGGTCTTGGGAGTTAAAAAAGATTATTATATTTTGCAAATGCCAATGGGAGAAATGAAAATCTCGATACCCGTAGATAAGATAAATGATATGGGAATAAGATTTGTAGCACAAGAAGAAACTATTCATTCTTTAAGAGATATTTTAAAGAATAGTGAAGTTGATTTTCCTTCAAATTGGAATAAAAGGTACAAAGAAAATCTCGAAAAATTGAGAACGGGAGATATAAAAGAAACTGCCATTGTGTATAAGGGCTTGTATGAATTAGATTGTTCAAAAGGCCTATCCATGATTGAAAAGAAAGTACTTAATACCTCCAGAAAAATGCTTATTAGTGAAATAGCAAGTGGTTTGAATATCAAACCATCAAAAGCTGAAAGCATGGTGAACGAATTAATCGATTTAGATTAAAATATTTGTGAAAGGAGAAATGATTTGTTCAGACGAGGGATGTCAATACTGATATCTATCATCGGAGCTATTTTAGGAATTATATTTACTAATGTTATTTTCAGTAATTTTATTGAAAAATCAACTAGTGTTATTATTAAGATAGTCGCTATGATAATAGCGGCAGTCGTATTTGGATTCATATTTTATGCTTTGGCTCCGAAATTCATATCGGTAGAATTAAAATTGATAGAATCTATTGAAGATTCGCTTAAAAAGTTCTCTCTGGTCGATATTGTTATAGGGACAATTGGTCTGGTAGTAGGGCTGATATTAGCTTTTTTGATATCACAACCGTTGTTAAAATTAAATATTCCAGGGATAGGAACTGTATTGACGGTTATTTTTGAAATTGTGTTTTATATTGGAATGGGGTTTTTGGGAGCAAAACTTGCCCTTAATTATCACGATGATTTTCTCGCATTTTTCGATAGAATCAAAACCAAAGAAAAACCAAATCTAAAATTTTCAAACAAAGATAGCAAAGTTAGACCTAAAATCGTAGATACTTCAACTATTATCGATGGGAGAATTATCGATATATTAAAGACGGGATTTTTGGAAGGGAATTTAATAATTCCAATATTTGTTATCGAAGAACTTCAACATATCGCGGATTCTGATAATTATTTGAGAAGACAAAAAGGAAGACGTGGATTGGATATTTTAAAAACTATGCAAACTGAGTACAAGGACAAGGTTAAAGTGGTTGATAAGAGGTATCCTAATATTGATAAAGTCGATTCTATGCTTGTAAAAATGTCAGAAGAATTGAATGCAAATTTACTTACGAACGATTATAATTTGAATAAGGTTGCAGACTTGCAAGAAGTTTTCGTGTTCAACATAAATGATTTGGCAAATGCTATGAGACCTGTTTTTGTAGCGGGTGAGCCGATTAATGTGTCAATCATCAAAGAAGGACGCGAAAACAATCAAGGTATAGGATACTTAGATGATGGTACTATGATTGTAGTGGAAGATGGCAAAAAATATTTGGGACAAGTTATTGAATGTACTGTTACAAGTGTTCTTCAAACTTCTGCAGGTAAAATGATCTTTGCAAAGAAATCTGATGGGAAAGATCAGTAGTTTTATATTGTATTTATTATTTGAACTTATTAGAGAACTATTTGTGTAGTTCTCTTTTTTTATTGCAAGAGCAAATTTTTTTAATTAAATTGATTTTTTGATATAATAATAATGAGGTGTTATATGGATAAATATATTTCAGCTATTATAACTGCGGCTGGATCCTCTCAAAGAATGAATAAAAAAATTCCAAAACAATTTTTGAAAATCAAAGATAAAATGATTTTGGAGATGACTTTGGATGTGTTCCAGTCAATCGACGAAATCAAAGAATTCATTCTTGTAATTAGAGAAGAAGACGAAGAATTTGTACGAAATTTTATAAAAAATAAAAATTACAGAGATATCGTAATCGCTATCGGTGGCGACACAAGAGAAAAATCTACATACAATGGTTTGAATAAAGTAAATGAAAATTGTGATTTGATAATAAGCCATGATGCAGCAAGACCGTTTATTAGACGTGAAAAAATACTTGAAGCCATCGAATCTATCGGCGATTATGACGGGCTTGTGGTGAGCGTGGGAGCTAAGGATACAATAAAATACGTTGATGATGATATGAGAGTTGTGAACACTCCTAACAGATCACATTTGTATATGGCGCAAACACCACAAGTCTTCAAATATAAGTCTATCAAAGACGCATATAAACTAGTATTTGACGAAAAAATAAATGTGACAGACGATTCATCTTTACTTGAAATCGTCGGTAAAAAAGTAAAAATAATTAAGGGCGATTATTCCAATATCAAAATAACTACACAAGAGGATTTGCTATTTGGAGAGCTAATTGCTAGAAAGAGAGAAAACGAATGAGAATAGGTTTTGGGTTAGATGTACACAAACTTGTTGAAGATAGAAAATTGATATTAGGCGGGGTTGAAATTCCACACGATAAGGGACTTTTAGGTCACAGCGATGCGGATGTTTTGATTCACGCTATAATGGATGCTATATGTGGAGCGCTTTGCTTGGGAGATATTGGCAAGTTATTTCCAGACACCGATATGAAATACAAGGACATTGATTCCAGAGTGTTGCTTAGAAAAGTTTTTGAAATTATGGATGATATGGGATATGAAGTTGGAAATATTGACTCTACGATTTCTTGCCAAAAACCAAAACTTAGAGATTACATCGACACAATGCGTGAAAATATCGCACAAGATTTGCACACTAATACATTTAATATTTCAGTCAAGGCAACTACAACAGAACAACTTGGCTTCGAAGGCCGATGCGAAGGAATCACAGCTAACAGTGTCTGCATATTGAATAAAAAAGATTTATAGGTGATTATATGAATTTTCGAAGAAAAATAGCAATAGATTTGGGAACAGCGTCTGTTCTTGTGTATTTGCCAAACAAAGGAGTCATATTGAATGAACCTTCTGTTGTGGCGATGAATAGTTTTAATTCAAAAATAATTTCTGTTGGAAAAGATGCTAAGAAAATTTTGGGCAGGACTCCAGGAAATATTGTCGCCAAAAAGCCATTAAAAGATGGTGTGGTTGCAGATTTTAATTCAACAGAAAAAATCATTTCTTATTTACTCAAAAAAACTTTGGGTAAATCACTAATCAGACCAGAAGTTTTGATTTGTGTTCCAAGTCAAATCACACAAGTTCAAAGAAGAGCTGTCATTCAAGCTTCAAAATACGCTGGAGCGTACAACACATATTTAATAGAAGAACCATTAGCAGCAGCTATAGGCTCTGGAATTGATGTAACAGATGCAAGAGGTAATATAGTTGTAGATATCGGTGGAGGAACTACAGATGTTGCGGTGATTTCTATGGGAGGAATTGTAATTAATAAATCAATTCCTGTTGCAGGCGATGAGTTTGACAAAAAAATTCAAGATTTTGTCCAAACAAAATACAATATGATAATTGGGGAATCCACTGCGGAAAAAGTTAAAATAAATGTAGGCAGCGCATATCCTAGAGATGATGGAGAGTTGTACGAAATCAAAGGTAGAAATCTGGTAAATGGATTACCAATGCACATTTACGTTTCGTCAAAAGATATTTCAGTTGCATTGAAAAAGCCGATAGATAAAATTGTAGACACTGTACAAGAAGTTTTGGAACAAACACCAGCTGAATTAGCGGCAGATGTTTACGAAAGGGGAATCATCATGAGCGGCGGTGGATGTCTACTGAAAGGATTGGATAAATTAATTTCTGAAAGAATTGGTGTGAACGCTAGAATTGTAGATGGTCCAATCACGGCAGTTGTTAGGGGAACTGGTAAATCATTAATGTGGATGGATAAATTAAAAGAAGACAGTGATTCTCATCAAGATTTGAGAAGAAAAGTAATTGTTAGCAGAATGAGATAAAATTGTAATTATTACAAATTGTATTCATTGCTTGTTAACGATGTGGTATAATATATGTATAAAATAAAATAGGGGGTATTTTGATATGAAAATGATGACACAAACAAATTTACAATCAGCATTCGGAGGAGAATCTCAAGCAAGAAACAGATACAACATTTGGGGGAATAAAGCTGAAAAAGACGGTTTTAAAAATGTTGCAAGATTGTTCAACGCTACAGCTGACGCTGAAAAAATCCACGCTGCATTACACTTTGATGCATTAAAAGATGTTCACGGTGATTTCGCAGTAACTAGCATGGCTGGTTTCGGAATTGGAAGTACTTCTGAAAACTTAGAAGGAGCTAAAAACGGAGAAATCTTCGAAGCAACTGAAATGTATCCATCATTCATCGAAGTAGCTGAAATGCAAGAAGAAAAAGAAGCAGTAAGAGCTATGAGATTTGCTGTAGAAGCAGAAAAAGTTCACGCTGAAAGATTCGGAAAAGCAAAAGAATTTGTTGACGGTGGAAAAGACTTAGAAGTAGAAGAAATATTACTATGCCAAGTTTGTGGATACATAGGATTTGAAAAAATCGATGCATGTCCAATTTGCGGATGCAAATCCGAAAAATTCATAGAATATTAATTTTTTGATATAAGCCGGGTAATACCGGCTTATATTTTTAAAATCTGGAGGAAATTATGGTAGAGAGAAAGGTTTGTATTACAAACGAGATAGGACTTCACGCAAGAGCTGCATCCAAATTTTTGAATGAAGCAGTAAAATACAATTCTAATATTGAATTCATAAAAGACAATAAAACATACAGTGCTAAAAGTATTATAAGCATTTTGTCATTATCAGCGCATAAAGGATGTGAGCTTATTTTAAGATGTGATGGTGAAGATGAGCAATCAGCACTTGAAAAATTAAGCGAATTAATTGAAAACGGATTGGATTATTAAAATAGAGTGTGAAAATGTTTTTACGAATAAACAGTGCTATGATCGTTTAATTTTGCGAAAAATTGGTGATAATTTATGGTATCATATAATTAAAGAAGTATAGATGGGAATGATTAATTTGGTTTTTTTGGATAAATTTTTTAATATGATCAATACACTAAGATTTTTGGATATCATAGATATCGCTATAGTTGCGGTCTGTATTTACAAATTATATATGATGATAAAAGAAACAAGAGCCGAACAACTTGTAAAAGGCTTAGTAATCATATTTATTTTTGTAAAAATTAGTGATTCGTTGAAATTATACACTGTAAACTGGGTTTTGGAGAACATGATGACGGCTTTGGCTATCATGATAATAGTGGTATTCCAGCCTGAACTTAGAAAAATTTTGGAAACAATAGGTAGAAGTAATATTTTGACCAAATCATTTGCGGATATCAGAGGAGAAAAAGTGGATAAGTGCGTGGAAGAAATTGTACACGCTGTATTTTCACTTTCAAGACAAAGAATCGGTGCATTGATTATCTTCGAGAGAAGTACAGGTCTTGGAGATGTTGTAGAAACAGGCACAGTTTTAAATTCTGCGATTTCTAGCGAACTTTTGATAAATATATTCATACCTAATACTCCACTTCATGATGGCGCAGTTGTAATCAAAAATGATACTATCAAAGCGGCGGCATGTTTTTTGCCATTGTCCACAGAACAATCCATATCCAAGGAATTGGGGACAAGACACAGAGCAGCTATAGGAATGAGTGAAAAAAGTGATTGTCTGGCACTTATAGTTTCAGAAGAAACAGGTGGTATTTCAATAGCTGAACATGGTAAAATCAACAGATACGTTGATGAACCAACTCTAACAAAGATTCTGACAAAATTATACAATGATCAAGATTCTTATATTTTCAACAGAAAGGAAATAGAAGATGAAAGATAAAATAAAGAATAATTCATACTTAAAAAATATTGACTTCAAAGGATTTTATTCAAACAATCTTATAATAAAAATAGTCTGTCTTTTTTTGGCGATATTTTTGTGGTCCTTTGTAATGGAAAATAAAAACCCTGTAGTAACAAAAGATATTCCAGTAGTAAATGTTGAATATCGTGACATAGATAAGTTAAGGGAAAATGGAAGAGTGATAATATCACCGAAAACTCCGACAATATCTATGCGTGTGGAAGGAAGAAGAAACACAATAACCAAAATGAAAAATTCAGAAATAAAAGCTTTTGTCGATGTAAAATCCATAAAAGTGGATTCTGAAACATTACCTGTGCAAGTAAGTCTTCCTCAAGGAGTCAACGTAACTGATCAATCAGACGAAACTATTTTAGTAAAAACAGAAACAGTCGATACGGTTAAATTTCCTATAAGAATAATGAAGGTTGGGGATTTACCAGAAAATGTGGAAATTGACTCCATAAAACTAGATCCAAAAGATATAAAAGTATCTGGAGCGAAAACATATCTTAATTCAATTGATTACGCATCAGTCAAAATTGATCAGTCAAATATTGACAAAGATATCAACTTAGATTTACCGATTAATCTAAGCTTAAAAGACGACACGGCAAGATCATTCTTGACAAAATCATCTGAAAGCTGCAAAGTAATAATCGATGTATTGCTAAAAAAAGATGTCGAAATCAAACCAGTTGTGACTAATATTCCAGACGGATTGAAAGTTAAGAAAGTTACATTTAGTAGACCAACAATCAAGATAAAAGGTCAAGATGATATTATAAAATCACATTCAAATATAACAACCAAAGCAATAGATTTAAAAGATTTTAAAGAGGGAGAAAACACTGTAGATGTAACATTGGATTTACCGCAATCAATAGTCCTTGCAGAAGGCTCAAACGGAAGAATCACAGCAACAGTTGTTCTGGAAAAATAATATGAAAACTAAAAACAAAATCCCAATAATAACAATTATACTAGGTATAATTCTAACAGTAATTTCATTTTATATGCAAAGAGTAGCTGAAACATCGCCGGATTTGCCAAAATTACTGAGCCAAGTTGTATTTTTCTCATTGCCAATCACATCATTTATTGGTGTGTACTTTTCGTATAAAACTGAAAATTTTAAAACTTTAATAATAAATACATTGTTCTTGTTACCGATTACAAGTTTTATGTTTATATAAAAGCGAGTTTACACTCGCTTTTTGTTTGCAAAAAATGTACATTTTAATTGATTTTTACATTATGTGTTATAATTAGATTATAAAAATATGAGGGGGATATTGATGGGAAAATATTTCGGAACTGACGGCATAAGAGGCGTTGCGGGAGAAGATTTAACTGTTGAATTAGCTTATAAACTTGCGAGAGCAGCTTGTTATAAATTAAAAGATGTAGATAATAAATTAATTGTTATAGGAAAAGATACTAGAATTTCTGGGGATATGTTGGAAGCGGCTTTGATTAGTGGAATTACTAGCATGGGTTTTGATGTGTACAGATTAGGTGTGATTCCTACACCTGCTGTAGCGTATTTGACTAGATTTTATAATGCTTGTTGTGGAATTGTAATTTCTGCAAGCCATAATCCTTACGAATTTAATGGAATAAAATATTTTTCGAATGAAGGTTTCAAATTAAAAGATAGTCTTGAAGAAGAAATCGAATATTTGATTGATCATCAAGATGAAATCAACGTTAAAATTACAGGAGAAAAAGTAGGCAGAGTTTATGAAGAAGAATGTGCAAAGGATACATATATCAATTATCTTTTGAGCAGGGTTGATTTGGATTTGACTGGTGTGAAGGTGAGCTTGGATTGTGGTTTTGGAGCGACTTCTGAAATCGCACCAATTATTTTCAATAGATTAAACGCCGATGTAACTGTTACAAATACTGAATACGATGGGAAAAACATCAACTTCAAATGTGGCTCAACAAATCCTGAGGTTATAAGTAATTTGGTAAAAATTTCTGAATCTGACATGGGATTTTCATTTGATGGCGACGGTGATAGATTGATTGCTTGTGATGAAACTGGTGAAATAATGGACGGAGACCATGCTATTTGTGCAGTTGGACATTTCTTAAAAGAAAACAACAAACTTAAAAACAATGCGGTTGTGGGAACTGTTATGACTAATATCGGTCTTATCAAAAGCTTGAAAGAAATTGGAGTAGATGTTATCAAAACACAAGTTGGTGACAGATACGTTCTTGAAGAAATGAGAAAAAATGGCTACATTATAGGTGGAGAACAATCAGGACACATTATTTTTATAGAAGATAATACTACTGGTGATGGAATATTGTCGGCGATTAAATTAGCAGAAATAGCTGTGAAATCAAAACAAAAACTATCAGAAATGAATAACTTGATGACAAGTTTCCCACAAGTTTTGGTGAATGCAAAAGTCAATAACGAATACAAAAAAGTGTACAAAGATGATGAAGTCATTAATCAAAAAATAGCTGAGCTTGAACATGAATTCAAAGATGAAGGCAGAGTTTTGATTAGACCTTCGGGAACTGAGCCTTTGATTAGAGTTATGATTGAGGGAGAAAACCAAGAATATTTAGAGAAAAAAGCTATTGAATTAAAAGATTTAATAGAAGAAAGATGTGAGTTGATATGAGAACAATAGCGATTATTTCAGCATTAGAAAGTGAACAAGAGTATTTCAGAGAACAATTTAAGCCAGTCAAAACAGATAAGTTCAATCACTATGAAATATTTGTTTCAGAATTTGAAGACAAGAAAATTATAAATTGTGTTTGTGGAATTGGAAAAGTGAACTCAGCAGCTCTAACACAAAGAATTATCGATATGTACAATCCTGATTTGGTTATAAATTGTGGTGTGTGCGGTGGATTGGACAAATCACTTACTTTTGATGAGGTGATACTTGCAGATAAACTAAAATATCACGATATAAATGTGGATATTTTCAGCGACAATATCCCATACACTGATACTTTTGAAGCTGATAGTGAAACTTTGAAAAAATTAGACGAAATAATGACTCAAGAAAACCTAAAACACAGAATAGGTCTTATTGTAACAGGAGATCAGTTTATATCAACTACTGAAAAACAAGAAGAATTATTCGAAAAATATCACGCGTTGGGAACGGAAATGGAGGGATGCTCCATTGCTCATACCTGCTATCTAAATAATGTGAAGTTCTTGGTTATAAGAAGCTTGTCTGATTTTGCAGACGATGATGCAGATGATGAATTTTATAATAATTTGGAAGAAAAAACAAAAAAGGCTGCACACAGTGTAGTTGTGTTGATTAAAAATATGTAATGAATTCGTAGGATGAATGTAAATTTGTCCTACGTTTTTTATTTTGCTTAAAAATGAGCAAAAAAAATACATCTGTATAAAACAGATGTATTTTTTCATAATATCAATAACAAAAGGAAACAAAAAAATCACAAATATAATTTGTGATTATGGTCGGGGTGAGAGGATTTGAACCCCCGGCCCCATGGTCCCAAACCACGTGCGCTACCGGACTGCGCTACACCCCGACGTTTTTATTACTTGCTTATCTCAAGTACTTTATTAGTATACGATAGATTTCGGTTTAATACAAATCTGTTTATAACAAAATAAACGGAGATAAAACAAAATAATTTCAAATATCTCATTTTACCTCCGTTTTATTAAGATTTTAAAATTTTTTACTTTTTATTTACATTACTTTAATATTCGTAGTAATATTTAAATAATTCGTAGATATATTCGTTATCTTTGCATCCGCCTAATTCTCTTACTGAGTGCATTGACAAAATTGCATTTCCAATGTCTATAGATTGAATGTCCAAGTTAGATACAGTGATTGGTCCAATTGTAGATCCACCTCTCTTGTCTGATCTATTTGTGAATTCTTGACAAGGTATATTTTTATCTAAGCATAATTTTTTAAATATTGATGAGCTAACTGCGTCAGAAGTATATGCTCCATTTGCCGCATATTTTATAACAGGGCCATTGTTGATTAGTGGTCTGTTAGTAGGATCTGCCATTTCTGTGTAATTTGGATGCAAGCTGTGTGCTTGGTCAGCGCTTATTAGATAAGAATTGTGCAATACTTCGTAGAAGTTTTTGCTGTTATCTTCGACTATTTTTTTGAAGCAATCGCTTAGAAGTGTACTTCCTGCTCCTTGTTTTGTAGAAGATCCGATTTCTTCGTTATCAAAAACCATAGCTAAGGCTAATGTGTTTGTAACGTCGGAATCTATTAAGGATTTGATAGAATTAAAAGCCATTCCCAAGTTATCAATTCTTCCAACTGAATAAAATTCGTCATTTTCTCCGACAAATTCTCCTTTTTGTCTGTCGTATAAGAACAAATCAAAATCTAAAATATCTTCTGAATTTATTCCGGTATTTCTCGCTAAAATTTCTTTGAAAGAAATCTTTGAATCTTTTTCTGATAATGCTAAAAGTGGCAAAGTGTCCTTTTGTGCATTGAATTTGTATCCGTTATTTACATCTCTATTCATGTGGATTGCAACGTTAGGAATTATCAACAAATTCTTATCTACGTTAATGTGTTTGATTTCTGGTTTGAATGGATTATCTGATTTCAAAACAACTCTACCAGCTACAGACAATGGACGGTCGAACCATGTGCTTAGTATTGGTCCACCGTAAACTTCAGTGTTTAAAGTCAAAAATCCGTCTTTGTTTACGATAGAATTTGGTTTTATTCTAAAAGTTGGGCTGTCTGAATGAGACCCAATCAATCTGATATTATCGAAATCAGAACTTCCTTTAAAAGCGATAATTGATGAATCGTTATTTGTTACAAAATATCCTTTGCCATTTTCGATTTTCCAATTATCTTTAAATTTTAATTCAGTAAACCCGTTTTCTGTTAGTGTTTTTTTAAAATTATCGATAACGTGAAAAACAGATGGACTGTTATCGATAAAACTCATTAATTCTTTTGTTATGTTCATAAAATCACCTCAATAATAGTATACCCAAAAATAAAAATACTTAATAGCAAAAGTTTACAAAAAATATACTTAGTGGTATAATGAAGTTACTTCAGGGCGAGGTTGATTTCCTCACCGGCGGTTATAGTCCGCGAGCATTATGCATGAATTGGTGTAATTCCAATACCGACAGTAAAGTCTGGACGAAAGAAGTAAATGTAATAATTAACATTTAGCCCTAAATATAAGGGCTTTTTTATTTGCCCTTGAAAATCTTAGGAGGTAGGTTATGGAAACCACAAGAAAAAATTCTAGTACTCAAACTATGGTGAAAATCAGTATTTTAGGGGCAATAAGTGCATTGCTTATGATTTTTAAATTCCCTCTACCATTTGCACCACCATTTATGACAGTGGACATAGGAGATTTGGGAGTATTAATTTCAGGATTTGCACTAGGACCTGTAGCAGGTGTGTTAACTTCTGCAGTTAAGATTTTGTTGAACTTTATAATTAACGGAACAACTACTGGTGGAGTTGGGGAATTATCTAACTTTATATTATCATCAGTATTCGTTGTTGTAGCAAGTTCAATCTACAACAAAGGAAAAAGCAAAAAATCAGCAATCACTGGATTAGTTTTTGGTGTATTGGCGTACACAGTAGTTGCTTGTATTTCTAACTATTTTGTAATTTTTCCATTGTACGGAATTAATTTGGTTGATTTTACAAAAGAGTTTGCAAAAGTAAATTCATTGGCAGGAACTCCGTTGATGTTCGTGCTTTTCAGTATCGTGCCATTTAACATTGTAAAAGGTATCATCGTATCTGCAGTTACAATCGCACTTTACAAGCCAATTTCAAGATTTTTGAAAAAATAATCAATAACATACATGTAAAAATTCATAAAATATACAATGACTCATTAATCTAAGATAATGGGTCATTTTTGTTGTTGTTCAGTTGTGATATAATTTATTTGGTGATATTTATGGAATATATTTTAAATGATTTAAAAGATACTGAAAAATTCGGACAACTTTTTGCAAAAGTTTTAAAAAAACAAGATGTTATATCTTTGATTGGTGATTTGGGAGCTGGAAAAACTACTCTTACTAAATCTATTGCTAAAAGTTTTGGGATTGAAGAAAATGTAACCAGTCCAACTTTTTCATTGGTAAATACATACTACGGTGATGTTGATTTAAATCATATTGATTTGTATAGATTAGAAGATGAGATGGAGATAGAATCCTTAGATATAGATGAGTTGTTGTATCCAGAAGGAATTACTATCATTGAATGGGCAAGTAAAGCACAGTCTTATATGCCTAGAAATTTAATTGAAATTTACATTGAAAAAACTGGTGATGTTTCTAGAAAAATTAGAATTGACGGGAACAACAAAAGAGAAAAAGAAATTATAGAGGAATTAAATGAAAATTTTAGCGATTGATACTTCAACTATGATTAGCTCTTGTTCTTTGATGGAAGATGGACTAATCGTTGGAGATTATAATATAAATCAAAAGAAAACTCACAGCGAAACTTTGGTTTTGATGATTGAGCAAATGCTTGAAAAATTAGATACAGATATTGAAGATGTGGACGTGTTTGCGGTGTGCAAGGGACCTGGATCTTTTACTGGTCTTAGAATTGGAATGACCACTGCAAAGACTTTTGCACAAGTTTTCGATAAAAAAATCGTCGGCATATCTACCTTGGAAGCTTTGGCTAATATGATTAGCACTGACAAAATTATTATTCCTATTTTGGATGCAAGAGGTGGGAGAGTTTACTACTCGATGTTCGCTAACGATTCAAAATTAGAACGTTTGATGGATGATGATTTGATTTATTTTGAAGATTTGGTTAAACAACTTGACGATGATAAGGAATATATTTTCGTGGGAGATGGAGTGTATTCTTTCTTAGATGAAATCAAATCTAAGAAGAACTTCCACCTTGCAAATTCTTCGTTGAATAATTGTATTACAAGGTCGATTTGTGACTTGGCAAATAAAACTGAGACATTTGATAGCTATTACACTCTTAGTCCAGATTATGTGAGAAAATCACAAGCGCAACGAGATTACGAAAGAAGACACAGTAATGATAATTAGACAGATGGATTCCTTTGATTTGGATGATGTTGTAGAAATTGAAAGGGAAAGTTTTTCAGATGCTTGGAGCAAAATAGGATACGAAGCTTGTTTGAAAAATGAATGTAATCATTATTTTATCGGAGAAAAAGAAGGCAAAATCGTGGGGATTATTGGATTTTCAATAGTTGTTGATGAAGCTGAATTACAAACAATTTCTGTGAAAAAAAGTTGCAGAAACTGTGGGATTGCAACTGAATTTATAAAATTTATGTTAGATTTTTGCAAAAAGGAAAATGTCAAAAATATTTTCTTGGAAGTTAGAGAGTCTAACTTTGAAGCAATTAATCTTTACACGAAATTTGGATTTCAAAAAAACGGCAGAATTAACGGATATTACGAAACTCCAAAAGAGGACGCATTGAGGATGATGTTGAATATGGATGATATTAAAGAAAATATAATTACGCTTGCAATTGAAACATCTTGTGATGAAACAAGCGTTGCGATTGTAAAAAATGGAAGAGAAGTGTTGAGTAATGTGATTTCTTCTCAAATAGATGTACACAAAAGATATGGTGGTGTGGTTCCGGAAGTTGCGAGCCGTCTTCACTTAGAAGCAATGAACTCTATTTTGCAACAATCTTTGGACGAAGCAGGTTTATCATTGAAAGATATTGATGTAATTTGCGTTACAAAAGGTCCCGGACTTATTGGTGCATTATTAGTTGGGATTTCTTGTGCAAAATCATTGAGCTATTGTTTGAAGAAGCCTCTTGTAGGGGTAAATCACATGCAAGGCCACATTTGTGCAAACTACATTAGCCACAAAGAATTAGAACCACCATTTATTTCCTTGGTTGTATCTGGCGGACACACTTATTTAATAGATGTTATAGATTATCAAAATTACGAAATAATTGGCTCTACAAGAGATGACGCTTGTGGTGAAAGCTATGATAAAGTTGCACGTGCGTTGGGATTGGAATATCCAGGTGGGCCTGTTATTGACAGGCTTGCAAAACAAGGAAATCCAACAGCGATAGATTTTCCAAGAGTAATGCTTGAAAAAGACAGCTACGATTTTAGTTTTAGTGGATTGAAAACAGCTGTTCTAAATTATTTGAACAATAAAAATCAAAAAACCGAAGAAATAATAAAAGAAGATGTTGCAGCATCTTTCCAAGAAGCTGTCATAGATGTTTTGGTTGAAAAATCTTTTAGATTATTAGAAGAAAAAAATCAAAAAACTTTCGTACTAAGTGGTGGAGTAGCAGCAAATTCTAGATTAAAAGAGAGAGTTTTGGAAAAAGCAGAAGAAAAAGGAATACAAGTGTATTTTCCAGATAAAATCTTGTGCACAGATAACGCTGCAATGATTGCAACTGCTGGATACTATGATTATATCAACGGAAAACAAGATGGACTTGATTTGAAAGTTTATCCTAATTTAGAATTATAAAATGTAGCTATAAAATTAAATATTAACATTAAAAAAGGAGTTCTCACTTTAAAATGAGGACTCCGTATTTTTTATTCAACTGTTACTGATTTTGCTAAGTTACGTGGTTTATCTACATCTAAGCCTTTTTTTAAGGAAGTATGATATCCCAACAATTGTTCAGGGACTACTGAAAGTATTGGATACAATAATTCTAAAGTTTTAGGAATGAAGATGATTTCTTCTGAGAAATCTTTCATATTGTCATTTCCTTCAACTGTGATTGTGAATACTTTCGCTCCTCTTGTCACAACTTCTTGAACATTTGAAATTGTCTTTTCAGCTAATTTTGATTGTGTAATAACTGATAATGCTGGAGTGTTTTGTTCTATCAAAGCGATTGAACCGTGTTTTAATTCTCCTGCAGGGAATGCTTCAGTGTGAATGTAGGAAATTTCTTTTAATTTTAAAGCTCCTTCTTTTACACTCAAGAAGTCCAATCCACGTCCGATAAAGAACATCGATTTATCTTCCTTGATAGCTTCAGCTATTCTTTCAGTTATTGATTCTGATTTTAATGTTTCATCTATTTTTTCAGGCATTGTTTTTAATTCTTCGATGTATTTTGAATATTCAGAATCTTCAATTGTGCCTAATTTCTTTGCAAAATCCAAAGCCAACATTATCACTGTTACTAATTGTGAAATGTATGCTTTAGTACTAGCTACTGCAATTTCTGGACCTGCCAAAGTGTAGATAACCTTGTCAGCTTCTCTTGCTATTGATGAGCCAACTACGTTTGTAACTGCTAAGATTTTTGCGCCTTTGTTTTTGGATTCTCTAAGAGCTGCCAATGTATCAGCAGTTTCTCCTGATTGAGAAATCAAAATCACTAGAGTGTTTTCGTCGATAAATGGATCGTTGTATCTGAATTCTGATGCGATATCAGTAATTACAGGTATTTTTGCCAATTTTTCAATAGCAACTTTACCAACTTCACCCGCATGATAAGCTGTACCACATGCAACGATGTATACTTTGTTTATTTTCGATAATTCTTCTTTAGTTAATGAATTTTCTGCAAAATCTATTACGTTATTTTTTACATTAACCTCCAAAGTCTTCTTAACAACTTCTGGTTGTTCGTGAATTTCTTTTAACATAAAATGCTCATAGCCACCTTTACTAGCTTGATCAATTGTCATGTTTACAGTTTTAACTTCACGATCTACTTTTTCGAAATCTTTATCGTAAATTGTGTAATTTTTCTTATCTATTTCTACGATGTCTCCATTTTCCAAATACACGATGTCTCTTGTGTATTTTAAAACAGAAGGAATATCACTTGCTAGAATTATTCCGTCGTCACATTTTCCTAAAATCAACGGAGATTCTTTTCTTACAGCGATTAGTTTGTCTTTTTCGTATTCTGAAACAATTCCTAATGCATAAGCTCCCTTTAATCTTTTGATTGTAGATTTTACTGCTTCTAATAAATCGTCTTTATAGTACTGGCTAATCAATGCAACAACAATTTCTGTGTCTGTAGTTGATTTGAAAGTGTAGCCATTATCTTCTAATTCTTTTTTTAATTCTTTGTAATTTTCGATAATACCGTTGTGAACAACTGAGAATTTACCATCTTCACTTACTTGTGGGTGAGCGTTAATTTCATTTGGTTCACCGTGAGTTGCCCATCTAATGTGACCGATTCCGACACTTGCGTTGTTGTCGATTTCATCGATAGAATCTATTAAATTTTGCAATTTTCCTTTTCTTTTTACTGTTTCGATTTTATCTGTTACTACAGAAATACCGCTTGAATCATAACCTCTGTATTCCAGAGATTTTAATCCGTTTAATATGATTTCTACGGCTGATTTTTCGCCGTTATAACATACTATTCCGCACATATATTTACCTCCAAATTTTTTAGAGATACACTTCATTATTTTTGTTTCAAAATTGCTCTTGAACTTTGTTAAATGCTAAGGCTGTGTTACCTATAGAGCTCCCGCCGAAAAATTCGATAACTCTATCCCTCGTTAACCGTAAAGGTCTGGCGCTTTTTTGTTTTTATCTCTTGAGATATTATATCAAATATAAAATGTAGTGTAAATTTTATTAGCAAATTGCAATAATTTTGTAACAAATGAAAAAATAATAATGATTTTCACTTGACATTAATACTCTTTATCAATATAATATCAATGTAATAGATTTAAACGTTTAAATGAGGGTGATTAAATGAATTTGGCATTAGTGCCACTCAATGAAGATTTTGAAATCGTAAAAATAAAAAAAATAAAAAATGATTCACAAAAAAAACTGTTGAATAATATGGGCTTTGTTGAAGGGGCGCTCGTGAGTGTTGTTTCAGAAAGCCACGGAAATTTGATAGTTAAAATCAAAGGTTCAAGAGTGGCTATAGGAAAAGATATAGCTATGAGAATTATGGTAAATCATATTTAATGATATTTTATCAAGGAGGATACATAAAGTGGATAACGAAATGAATCTTAAGCATGCCGAAGTAGGAAAATACTACAGGATTGTTAAGATTTTAGGAAAAGGTCCTGTTAAAAGAAGAATAATGGATATGGGTATTACAAAAAATGTAGAAATCTATATCAGAAAAGTAGCACCGTTAGGAGATCCAGTTCAAATCAATTTGAGAGGATATGAGTTGAGTCTTAGAAAAGATGATGCAGAAAATATTTTAATAGAATTGATAAATAAATAATTAGGAGGACTTATGTCAATTAGAATTGCTTTAGCAGGTAACCCTAATAGTGGTAAATCTACTATGTTTAACGCATTGACAGGATCCAATCAATATGTTGGTAACTGGCCAGGCGTTACTGTAGAAAAAAAAGAGGGAACCTTAAAAAATAACAAAGATATTAAAATTACCGACTTACCGGGAATTTACTCGCTTTCTCCATATACTTTGGAAGAAGTTGTTAGTAGAAATTACTTAATAAACGAGAAACCAGATGTAATTATTGATGTTGTGGATGCTTCAAATATTGAAAGAAACTTGTATCTTACAACACAATTATCTGAAATTGGAATTCCAATGGTTTTGGCATTTAATATGATGGATGTCGTTAAGAAAAATAACGATAAATTAAACACAAAACTAATATCTGAAAAATTGGGAATTCCAATAGTTGAAGTATCAGCACTTAAAAAATTAAACTTGGATGAATTAATTGAAGTTGCACAAAAACAAGTGAAATCTCATCATGAATCGATAAAATCATTTAGTGATGAAATTGAAAATGTGCTTACTGAAATAGAAAATAGTGTAGAATCCATTAAAAATTCTGAATCAAAAAGATGGTTTGCTGTAAAAGCTTTGGAAAGAGATGAAAAAGCATTACAAGCTGTTCATATCACTGATGAAGAAAAAGCAAAAGTTGAAGAAATTGTTTCGAAAATTGAAGAAGAATACGATGATGATGGTGAATCCATAATTACAGATGAAAGATATACATTCATTACTTCAGTAATTTCAGATTCTGTACAAAAAGGAAGATCGGGATTAACAACTAGTGATAAAATCGACAGGGTGGTTACTAACAGATTTTTGGCATTACCAATTTTCGTATTGATAATGATAGCCGTTTACTTTATTGCGGTAAAGGTTGTTGGTGGTCCTCCATTCCACGATTGGTGGGCAGATACTGTGATGGGAACTGCATTAGCTGATTTAGCTACAAAAGGATTAGAAGCAATCGGAACTAGCGAATGGGTAACAAGCCTTGTTGTTGATGGTATTGTTGCCGGCGTTGGTGCAGTATTGGGATTCTTGCCTTTGGTTGCAACGTTGGAATTATTGTTAGCTATTTTAGAAGATATAGGATACATGTCAAGAATCGCATTTATGTTGGATAGAATGTTCAGAAAATTTGGTTTATCTGGTAAATCATTTATTCCAATCTTAATTGGTACTGGTTGTTCAGTTCCAGGAATTATGGCAACAAGAACTATTGAAAATGAAAACGACAGAAAAATGACTATCATCGTTGCATCATTCATGCCTTGCGGTGCAAAAACAGAAATCATAGCATTATTTGCAGCAGCGATTTTCGGTCAATGGTGGTTTGCTCCATTATTGTATTTTACAGGAATTTTGGCAGTAATAATCAGTGGCCTTATTTTGAAAAAGACAAAAGCTTTTTCAGGAGAACCTGCACCATTTGTAATGGAACTTCCTGAATATCACAAACCAACTGTTTCAAATGTTTTGCGTGTAACTTGGGATAGAACTAAATCATTTATCATAAAAGCAGGTACAATAATCTTAGTTGCATCAATTTGCGTTTGGATTTTACAAAATATTTCTGTTAAGGGAGAATTTGTTCATTTCGCTGATGATAGTACCGATACTATATTGGCGTTCATCGGAAAAATATTCGCGCCATTATTTGCTCCATTAGGATTCGGAAATTGGACTGCAACTGTAGCTTCATTCTTAGGAACTGTTGCTAAAGAAATGGTAGTCAGCGTTTACGGAATAGTTTCTGGTGTAGGTGATGATACAGCTAAAATAGCTGATTTGGTAAAAAGTAACTTCACTATAGCATCTGCTTTGAGTTTCTTGGTATTCAACCAATTAACAGTTCCTTGTTTTGCGGCAGTTGGTGCTATAAAAGAAGAAATGAATTCTTCTAAATGGACAGCATTTGCGATTATTTATCAAATTATATTTGCTTATCTAATTGCATTCATGGTATTTCAATTCTTAAATGTGTTGGTAGTAAAACAACCATTTACAATAATGACAGGAATAGCACTTGTAGTATTTGTTGGAATGTTGTATTTGATATTTAGAAAAGATAAATACAAAAACAATCAATCAAAAAGAGCAGTAGAATAGAGATAGAATTTAAAAGAAGGTGATTTTTTGAATATTGCAGATATAATAATATTAATAATAATTGCGACGGCAGTTGTTTTTGCAGTGCGTCGTATTATTAAAAAAGGTGGCAGCTGTGATTGCGGCTCCAGTTCTTGCCCTCATTCTAATAATTATAATAAATAATAAAAACAGCGTGGCCTTAATATAGGTCACGCTTTGTTATTGTTCTAAACTTTTTAGGTGTAATTTGTTTTATATTTTTGAATTGTTGACAAAAATATGAATCAGATTGAAACCCAACTTCTTTTGAAATCTCGCTAACGGATTTGTCGGTGTAAGTCAAAAGCAGTAGACTTTTTTCTATTCTAAAAGTAGTCAAAATATTTGGAAGATTGCTTCCCGTGTTTTGACAAATCAATGTCGACAAATAGCTTTTTGACACGTGCAAGTGATCAGACAGAATATCCAGAGAAATCTTCTGCTCACTGTTATTGTAAATGTAATCCAATGCCCTTCTGATTAATGGGTTTTCACAACCCTTTGTAAATATATTTTGGTTTGTAGTGTAATATTCTACGATTTCGTGAAGTATTTCACTGGTGTTTTCAGATTCATTATTTTCTACTTTATATAATAGTTTGTTTTTTTCATTTTCACAATATTTTAAACTTTGAGAATCGTTTATATTTTTCATCTGATTCCATGAAAATATCGCTAATAACTGAATAATTGTGTTCTTTTGGGATCTAATATTAGTTTCAGAATCTTCCCAATTTTTTAGTATTTCTTCAGCTAAATCATGTGCTTTTTTGTTTGATTTTATCTGAACAGCCTTTATTAACTTTGATTCCAATTCGAACATATAAAATTCCTTTCATTTTTTGAGTGTTACGAATTAATTATATAACTAATTTGCTTGAAATTGCAAGAAATGATACATTTTTGCAATTTGATTTGATTTTAATATATAATTAATGGAGAGGTAATTATGAAAAGAATTTTAATTTTGTGTATGTGTTTGTTGTTTTTATCGACAAAATCACTTGCGAATACGGATGTAGTTCTGGATAAAATAATTGAGAAAGACTGTTCCGATTTGTCAGAAAAATTGACTGAAGAAGTTTACGACAAAAACGCAAACTTAGTCATAGTAAATGAAAAAAAGGAAAGCGACATAATTTCAGCCCTAAGTTTTGCATATAAGAATAAGGCTGCGATTTTGCTTATTCAAAATGATGGAGCATATATAAAGAAAGAAAGTCCGATATTAAATGAAGCTAATAGGTTGAAAGCGAAAAATGTATATATCATAGGCGGACCAAAATCAGTTTCAGAAGAAATCTCTGATAATTTGAAATTGAGCGGTTTGTTGGTTACAAGAATTGATGGCAGAGATCGCGTCGAAGTGTCCAAGAATGTAATCAAAGAAAACACGAATTTGAATCCTACGGATACTTTAGTTATTAGCGATTTGTCCAATTTCAATTTTATTCAAGCAAAGATGGGTTACTATCTTAAAAATGGATACGCAATTACATTTGTACAAGGTAAGAAATTTGACGATTCAATTACAAAGTTTGCTATTGATAAGGGAATTTCAAATATTTTGATAGATCAACCTACATCGATTATAAGTAGTGAATACGACGAGAAATTAAAACAAAATGGCTTCAAGGTTACACGAAATGATTACAAATCGGTCTATGATGCAAATTATGTTCAAAACAGTGATATTAAGTATTCTAAAATTATATTTACCGAACACAAAGATATTAGAACATCTTTATTGGCATCGTATGTTAGTCTACAAAAAAATTACGTAAATATTTTAGTAAATGAAGGCAATGTAGACAAGACTACCAATAAACTTCTTACGACATCTATACAAAATGGTGTATATATCGGGAAAAAAGAAGAAAATTTCGAAAAATTAGCAAATAAATTGGATTTATACTACAAAGTTGAACAAAAATAACAGTTTTTTAATCATTTTAGCTAAAAAACTTTAAAAAAAATGGTATTTAGGGTATAATATTAGCTGGAATTTCTATTTTAAGTGAAATTAATTTAAGTTTTAAATAAAAATTAGGAGGAAAGTATGAGCGCAGTGCTTGTAAGTAAAGAAAATAATCAAGCGGTATTCACATGTGAAATACCTGCAGAAGATTTTAATAATGCAATTGAGGAAAGTTATAAAAAGAATAGATCTAAATTTAGTTTAAAAGGATTTAGAAAAGGTAAAGTTCCAAGAAAAATGTTGGAAAGAGCTTATGGTGAAGGTTTATTCTACGAAGATGCTGTAAATCTATTATTACCAGGAATTTACGAAAAAGCTATCGAAGAATTAGAATTAGAACCAGTTTCACAACCAGACATCGATCTTGATGACATTACTGAAAACAATGATGTAAAAGTAAAATTCACTGTTGATTTGAAACCAGAATTCGAATTAGGTGATTATTCTAATCTTTCAGCTGAAATCGAAGAATACAAAGTAACTGATTCTGATGTTGATTTGAAAATCAATCACGAATTAGAATCAAACGCAAGAGTTCAAGAAGTTGAAGGAAGAGAAGCTAAGGAAAATGACACTGTTTCTATCAACTTTAAAGGTTTTGTAGATGATAAAGCATTTGATGGTGGGGAAGCAGAAGATTACGAATTAGTTTTAGGTTCACACACATTTATTCCAGGATTTGAAGAACAAATCGTAGGTCACAATGTTGGAGATGAATTTGACGTTAATGTTAAATTCCCAGAAGATTACCACGAAGATTCTTTAAAAGGACAAGATGCTAAGTTTGAATGCAAAATCAATTCAATCAAAGAAAAAGTATTACCTGAATTAGATGATGAATTCGTAAAAGATGTTTCTGAATTCGATACTCTTGACGAATACAAGAAAGACATCAAAGAACACTTAGAAAAAGACAACGAACAAAGACAATTAGTTGAAAAACAAAACAAATCTGTAGAAGCTTTGATTGATGCTACTGAAATTACAGTTCCAGAATCAATGATTGACAACGAAGTAAATCGTCAATTCCAAGATTTTGCAAGAAGAGTTCAACAAATGGGCTTAAATACAGATCAATACTTCCAAATCACTAACACTTCAGAAGAAGATGTTAAAAACGAATTAAGAGCTAACGCTGAATTAAAAGTTAAAGGTGATTTGGTATTAGAAAAATATATCGAAAAAGAAGCAATCGAATCAACAGAAGAAGAATTAGATGAACAATTAAAAGAATTTGCAAAAGTATATGGACAAGATGATGAAGAAAAATTCATCGAAGAATTCAAAAATAGTCCAAACGTAGAATTCTTAAAAGAAGACATCAAGAGAAAAAAAGCTTTAGAAAAATTAGTAGAAAATACTAAATTTGAAACAAAGAAAGCTGAAGAAACAAAAGAAGATAAATAATATTTCAATATATTAGAATTAATAATAGGAGGTTATTATTATGCCATCTTTAGTACCAATGGTTGTAGAACAAAGTAATAGAGGCGAAAGATCTTACGATATTTTCTCTCGACTTTTAAAAGAAAGAATTATTTTCGTCACAGGCGAAGTTAATGATCAGATGGCGGATCTTGTTATAGCTCAATTATTGTTCTTAGAAAGTGAAGATCCAAAAAAGGATATTCAATTATATATCAATTCACCAGGAGGTTCTGTAAGCGCAGGATTAGCGATATACGATACTATGCAATACGTTAAACCAGATGTTTCAACAATCTGTGTAGGAATGGCTGCTAGTATGGGAGCAATCCTTCTAACAAGTGGTGCAAAAGGAAAAAGATATGCACTTCCAAATGCAGACACTTTAATCCATCAACCACTTGGTGGAGCACAAGGACAAGCTAGTGATATCGAAATTCACGCTAAGAATATTTTGAAGAAGAGAGAATTATTAAACAAGATATTATCTGAAAGAACTGGACAACCTCTAGAAAAAATTGAAAGAGATACAGACAGAGATTTCATACTAACAGCAGAAGAAGCAAAAGAGTATGGATTGATAGACGAAGTTATATATACTTCTAAATAAGGAAATATTTATGCCAAAGAATGAAAATCAATATAAATGTTCTTTTTGCGGTAAATCACAAGATGAAGTCAGAAAATTAATTGCTGGACCTGGAGTATTTATTTGCGATGAATGTGTTTCGCTATGCAATAGCATTATCGAAGAAGAGTTCAAAGATGTAGATACTATCCAAGAAAGAATTGATTTGCCTAAGCCAATCGAAATCAAGGATGTGCTTGATGATTATGTAATCAAACAGGAAGAAGGCAAAAAAGCCTTGGCTGTTGCAGTATATAATCATTACAAAAGAATTAATTCTAATCTAATGAATAATGATGTAGAATTACAAAAATCGAATATTTTATTGGTGGGTCCAACTGGAAGCGGAAAAACACTTTTAGCTGAAACTTTAGCCAAGATATTGGATGTTCCTTTTGCTATAGCCGATGCAACTAGCCTTACAGAAGCTGGATATGTCGGAGAAGATGTAGAAAATGTAATTTTGAAGCTTATTCAAGCGGCGGATTACGATATAGAAAAAGCAGAACAAGGAATCATCTACATTGACGAAATCGACAAGATTACTAGAAAAAGCGAAAATCCTTCCATCACTAGAGATGTTAGCGGTGAAGGTGTACAACAAGCTTTGTTAAAAATAGTGGAAGGTACAATTTGTAATGTACCGCCACAAGGTGGAAGAAAGCATCCTAATCAAGAATATATTCAAGTTGATACAAAAAATATTTTATTCATTGTCGGTGGAGCTTTTGACGGCTTAGAAAAAATAATCGAAAAAAGAACAGAAACAAAATCAATAGGTTTTGGGGCAGATTTGGGAGAAAATGAACATAAGAGAATTTCTGAATTGTTCAAAGATATTAGGCCAGAAGATTTGATTAAATTTGGTTTAATTCCTGAATTTGTAGGAAGAATTCCAGTTTTAGTTACACTTGATGAACTAGATGAACAAGCTTTAATTAAAATACTTTTGGAACCTAAAAATGCAGTTATCAAACAATATCAAGAATTATTCAAAATGGATGATGTTGAGTTGGAATTTGATGAAGAAGCATTGAAAGCTATCGCCAAGTTAGCTTACGATAGAAAAACAGGTGCCAGAGGTTTGAGAACAATAATAGAAAAATCTTTGATGAATATTATGTTTGAGCTACCATCAAGACAAGACATTTCCAAAGTAATTTTGACAAAAGAAAGTGTACTAGAAGGAAAAGACCCAAAACTTGTTTTCAAAACAAATAATAAATAACACAAATAGCTCACTTTAGGTGAGCTATTTTTATCAATAGATTAAATTCGAAAGAGGAGTTTGATGAAAGAATACTATACAATATCAGAAAAGAAACTTCCAATAATCGCGTTGCGTGGTTTGTGGTTGTTTCCAAATAATATCCAACATTTTGAAGTTGGAAGAGAAGTTTCATTAAATGCTTTAAATGCTAGTTTGCTCAGAAATTCTGAGATTTTTATTTGTACGCAAAAAGATCCAATTGTAGAAAACATCACAAAAGAAGATTTTTATCATACAGGAGTTCTTGCAAGTATCAAACAAACTATTAAAATGCCAAACGGAAATGTCAGAGTTTTGGTTGAAGCTTACGACAGAGCAAAAATCGTAGACTTTGTTGAAAACGACAGTTTCTTAGAAGCAAACGTTGAAGTTATGGAATACGATAAAACAAAATATCATCCTACGGATAAATCACTGACTATGATTAGGATGATTATTTCTTCGTTTGAAAGCTTGGCAGAAATTATCAAAAAACCATTACCACAAGATTTGCTTGGGGGACTTTTAAACGAAGAAGATCCAAGTTCTTTGATAGATACAATTTCAATGCTAATTTCATTAAACGATAAGGATTCAATTTTATTATTGGAAACTTTGGATATGGATGAAAGAATTGAGTTGGTGTACAAATTTGTAATAAAAGAAATTGAATTTTTGAAGATAAAAGAAGATATCGAACAAAGAACAAACAAGGAAATATCTGACACACAAAAAGAGTATTTTCTTCAAGAACAATTGCGTCAAATCAAGATGGAATTGGGTGAAGAATACGACATTGAAGACACAGATGATTATGCAAATAGAGTAAAGAAATTAAAACTTAAAAAAGATTCTGAAGAACACGTTTTAAAGGAAATCAACAGATTATCTTCGATGAATCCAAATAATCCCGAAAGCACAGTGATTAGAAATTATATCGATCAAGTATTGGATATTCCTTGGAACAAAAAATCAAAAAGTTCGATTGATTTAAAAGTTGCAGAAAAAGTTCTAAATGATGGTCATTTTGGATTAGAAGATGTAAAGAAAAGAATTTTGGAATATTTAGCTGTTAAGAAGATGACTGGATCATTAAAAGGACCTATCCTTTGTCTAGTTGGCCCTCCAGGGGTTGGTAAAACTTCAATTGCAAGATCTATAGCTGAAGCAACTAATAGAAAATTCGTATCCATGAGACTTGGTGGCGTACGTGATGAAGCAGAAATCAGAGGCCACAGAAAAACTTACATCGGAGCAATGCCAGGAAGAATCATAACTCAATTGCAAAAAGCTAAGAAATTAAATCCAGTTTTCTTATTGGATGAAATTGACAAATTAGCATCTGATTTTAGAGGAGATCCTGCAAGTGCTTTGTTGGAAGTTTTAGATCCGGAACAAAACAGTGAATTTACAGATAATTACATCGAAATTCCAGTTGATCTGTCAGATGTATTATTTATCACTACTGCAAATTCACAAGAACAAATTCCAGATGCATTGTTAGACAGAATGGAAGTTATCAGAGTTACAAGTTATACAGATTATGAAAAATTTGAAATAGCTAACAGATATTTGCTTCCACGTCAATTAAAAGAAAATGGAATGGACAAATCCCAATTCCACATCACAAGAGATGCTATCTATACGATTATAAACAACTACACAAGAGAAAGTGGAGTAAGAGAGCTTGAAAGAAATATTGGAAAAGTAGTCAGAAAAGCCGTTGTTAAAATCGTAAGAGATGATGTTAAAAAAGTTGTCGTCAACAATAAAAATCTAGAAAAATTCTTGGGATCAAAATTAGTTTTAGATGATGAAATTCCAAGGGAAGACACAATTGGAGTTGTGAATGGTTTAGCGTGGACACAAGTTGGTGGAGTTATCCTTACAATTGAAGCTAATGTGATGGACGGTACAGGCAAAACTCAACTTACAGGAAAACTTGGAGATGTAATGAAAGAATCTGCAATGGCTGCAATTTCATACATCAGAAGTAACCAAGAGGATTTGGGTATAAAAGGAGAATTCTACAAAGAAAAAGATATTCATATTCATGTTCCAGAAGGTGCTGTTCCAAAAGATGGACCATCAGCAGGTGTTACAATGGTTACAGCGCTAGTAAGTGCATTGACAGGAAGAAAAGTAAAACACGATTTTGCAATGACTGGAGAAATCACACTTACAGGAAGGGTATTGGCAATTGGTGGTGTCAAGGAAAAAGTATTGGCTGCTCATAGATACGGAATCAATAAAGTTTTCTTGCCAAAAGAAAACAAAAGAGATATCCAAGACATTGATCCTAAAATTAGACAAAAAATCAAATTCTATTTTACAAATAATGTAAAAGAAATTTTGGATGAGGTATTAATCTAATGAAAATAGGTGTAATAAGCGATACACATGGCTCTTTAGATAATACGAAAAAAGCTTTGGATATTCTAAAAGATTGCGACACGATTTTTCATTTGGGAGATGTTTTGTATCACGGACCACGCAATGCTCTTCCAGAAGATTACAATCCCAAAGATTTGGCAGTTATTTTCAAATCTATGGATAATGTGATATATACAAGAGGAAACTGCGATAGTGATGTGGATCAAATGGTTATTGAACACGATTTGACACAAAAACATAGAATCATAAATATTGGCAGATTTAGAATTTTCACAATTCATGGATATGAAGAAGATGAAGACAATAGAATTAGGATTGCTAAGGCGAATAATTGCGATATCGTAATAACAGGACACACTCATGTAAAAGTTTTGGAAGAAAAAGACGGAGTTATTTTGTTAAATCCAGGTAGTCCTTCTATTCCAAAAGACGGTGTAAAATCAGTTGCAATAATAGATGATGATGAAATCAAACTTATAGATATAGACTCAAACAAAGTTTTGTCATCTTTGAAAATATGAAGTCAATTAACTCAGAATTGAGTTGATTGACTGTTTAGTTAGGAAGTGAAAAAATGATTCTAATAGGTGCAAAAGACATAGAAAAATCTTTCTTAGATAAAAGTATCTTAGAAAATGTTACTTTTAATATTAACGACAATGATAAAATTGGAATCATAGGAATAAATGGTGCGGGTAAATCCACTTTGTTTAATATTTTGACAGGAGAATTGTCTAAAGACGGTGGAGACTTGTTCATCAAAAATGATATGAAAATAGGATACTTGAAGCAACATAATTCATTTGATTCGACTAATACTTTGTACGAAGAATGCTTGAGCGTTTTTTCAGAAGTATTGAGATTGGAGAACAAACTTCGAGAATACGAAAATCAAATGAAGGATACCGAAGATTTGGAAGATTTGATGAACAAATACCACAGAGATTTGGAAAGATTTGAATCAATGGGAGGATATCTCTACGATTCTGAAATCAAAGGCACACTAAAAGGTTTGGGATTTTCGGATGATGATTTGGATAAAAATGTCACTAATTTCAGTGGTGGTCAAAAATCTCGAATAATGCTCGCAAAACTTCTTCTACAAAAATGTGACGTATTGTTACTAGACGAGCCTACCAACCATTTGGATATCAAAGCTATCGAGTTTTTGGAAACTTTTCTGAAAAATTACAAGGGCGCTTGTGTGATAATTTCTCACGATAGATATTTCTTAGATGGAATTGTAAATAGGATTTTTCATATGGAAAATAGAACCATCAAAACGTACGAGACAGATTACACTGGTTTTATGAAACAGAGAAAAATCTATATGGATATCCAACGAAAGACTTACGAAAATCAACAACGTGAGTATAAGAGACAACTTGAAATCGTTGAAAAATACACTAGCACTGATAATGCTAAGAAGAATAAACAAGGACAATCCAGAAAGAAACTCTTGGATAAAATGAAGCTTATGGATAAGCCAACGTATGATGATGGAACTTTTGGAATTAAATTCAAAATATCTTCACCAAGCGGCAAAGACGTTTTGATGGTTGAAGATTTGTCCAAAAAAATCGACGACAAGCTTATTTTTGAGAACTGTAACTTAGATATATATAAGGAAGAAAGAGTTGGACTTATTGGAGCAAATGGAGTTGGAAAAACGACTTTATTCAATATTATAACCAAAAAATTAAAACCAACTTCTGGAAAATTCAGGTTAGGTTCCAATGTAAACATCGGATATTTTGACCAAGAACAGATGTATTTGAACGATAAAAACACAATTATAGATGAAATTTGGGACGAATACCCTAAAATGACTCACTACGAAATCAGAAGCGCTCTTGCTATTATGAATTTTGTAGGAGACGATATTTTCAAACTGATTGAAGATTTGAGTGGGGGAGAAAAGGCGCGTGTATCGTTGTTGAAGTTAATGCTTTCAAAATCAAATTTTTTGTTACTTGACGAACCTACCAACCACTTGGACATTGACTCCAAGGAAAGTTTGGAAGATTCTTTGATAAATTACGAAGGTACTGTTTTTGTAATTAGCCACGACAGATACTTCTTAAATAGAGTTTGTGATAAAATTATTGTGTTGGAAAAAGATAAAGCGACAACTTATCTTGGAAATTACGATTATTATCAAGAAAAAATCAACGATTTGAAAGTGGATAAAACAGAGGAAAGTTTGAACAAAACTGCCGCTTTGAAAGAAAAGAAAAAACAACGTGCTATTACTAATAATCTTAAAAAATTAAGGAAACAAATTGAAACGATTGAATCGAATATAGATAAAATTGACGAACGAATCAAAGAAATTGAAGATATGTTTTGTCAAAATGATATTTACGATGATCCTAAAAAAATTCTTCAATTAAATGAAGAATTGGAAAATCTTAACGCTGACAAAAATTCTTTGTATTCAGATTGGGAAGATAAACAATTGGAATACGAAGATTTTGATAAAAATTAAGGAGGGAAAACTTGGATTTTTTAGAAAAAAAATTTCGTCTATCTGAGAAAAAAACAGATGTAAAGACGGAATTAATGGCAGGATTTACAACATTTATGACTATGAGTTATATCTTGGCAGTGAATCCACAAATGTTGAGTCAAACTGGAATGGACAAGGGCGGAGTTTTTACGGCTAGTGTTGTTTCAAGTATCATTGCTATGATTTGCATGGCATTCTTAGCCAACTTACCATTTGGACTCGCTCCAGGAATGGGACTTAATGCATTTTTTACATTCACAGTCGTAAAAACTTTGGGCTATACTTGGCAATTTGCACTTACTGCTGTATTTTTGGAAGGTATTATATTTTTAATTCTTTCATTATTTAAAGTAAGAGAAATGATTTTTGATGCGATTCCAATTAATTTGAAAAAAGCTGTTAGCTGTGGAATTGGACTTTTCATAGCATTAGTTGGTTTGGTAAATTCAGGAATTATTATGCAAGGTGAAGGTACTGTATTACAATTGGGAAATCTTTTGAGTAGAGAAAGCGTAGTATTTATTGTAGGATTATTCATTATCGCTTTACTTTTAGCAAGAGAAATCAAAGGTGCGTTGATGTATGGAATTTTGGCGTCTACTATTTTGGCATTAATTTTGGGAGTGTCAAAATACCAAGGCGGATCTCCAATAACATTGCCACCATCATTGGCTCCAGTAGCTTTTAAAATACAATTCGATAAAATATTTACTTTTGATATGTTCACTGTAGTATTCACGTTCTTATTTGTAGATATTTTCGATACAGTAGGAACTTTGGTTGGAGTTAGTGCAAAGGCTGGTATGTTAGATGAACAAGGAAAATTAAAAGAAGCATCTCCTGCATTATTAGCAGATGCGATTGGAACAACAGCTGGAGCTTTACTTGGTACAAGTACAGTAACTACATTTGTTGAGTCAGCATCAGGAGTTGCAGAAGGTGGAAGAACTGGTCTAACAGCTTTGTCTACAGCATTCTTTTTCTTCCTAAGCTTATTCTTGTTCCCAGTATTCGGAATGATTCCTGCACAAGCAACAGGACCTGCACTTGTAATCGTAGGATTATTTATGCTTAGCTCAATCAAAGAAATTGACTTTTACGATTATTCAGAAGCAATTCCTGCATTTATCACAATAATTGCAATGCCATTTTGTTATTCAATCGCTGAAGGAATTTCTTTCGGAATGATAAGCTACGTATTGATAAAATTATTAGCAGGAAAAAGAAAAGATATTTCAATTTTGATGTATATTTTGGCAATAGTATTCGTATTAAGAATAATTTGGCCATTATTTTAAATGTTAAATTAAAATAGTAGTGCATTTTAAAAATGCGCTACTATTTTATTGTACACTTAAGTGTGTTGAGCGAACGAAGTGAGCGAAATAAAAAACCACCTGCTATGCAGGTGGAAGACATTAGCTTTAGCTTCAAGCAAAATACAACCTCCTATGATAAAATAGTTACGCCTGA
>NZ_NDYF01000018.1:0-3032 GCF_002243175.1 Finegoldia magna | reverse complement strand
CAATCAATAACAGTATATATTTCCAGTCAAGTTTTCGATTTATTAGTATCAGTTAGCTTTGATATTACTATCTTTACACCTCTGACCTATCTATCTTGTTTTCTTCAAGTAATCTCATAGAAATCTTATCTTGAGGTTGGTTTCGTGCTTAGATGCCTTCAGCACTTATCCTTCCCAGACGTAGCTACCGAGCTGTGCACTTGGCAGTACAACTCGTACACCAGCGGTCTGTCCATCCCGGTCCTCTCGTACTAAGGACAGATCCTCTCAAATTTCTCACGCCCACGGTGGATAGGGACCGAACTGTCTCACGACGTTCTGAACCCAGCTCGCGTGCCTCTTTAATGGGCGAACAGCCCAACCCTTGGAACCTACTCCAGCTCCAGGATGAGACGAGCCGACATCGAGGTGCCAAACCTCCCCGTCGATGTGGACTCTTGGGGGAGATAAGCCTGTTATCCCCGGGGTAGCTTTTATCCGTTGAGCGATGGCCCTTCCACTCGGTACCACCGGATCACTAAGTCCGACTTTCGTCTCTGCTCGACCTGTTTGTCTCGCAGTTAAGCTCGCTTTTGCCTTTGTACTCTTTGAATGATTTCCAACCATTCTGAGCGAACCTTTGAACGCCTCCGTTACTTTTTTGGAGGCGACCGCCCCAGTCAAACTGCCCGACTGACAGTGTCCTATTACCAGCTTCATGGTAACTAGTTAGAACTTTAGAATTAAAAGGGTGGTATCCCAACAGTGACTCTGCAAACTCTGGCGAGCTTGCTTCTTAGTCTCCCACCTATCCTGTACATTTAATCCCAAAATTCAATGTCAACCTGCAGTAAAGCTCCACGGGGTCTTTCCGTCCTACCGTGGGTAAGTCGCATCTTCACGACTACTACAATTTCACCGGATCCTTTGTTGAGACAGCGCCCAAATCGTTACACCTTTCGTGCGGGTCGGAACTTACCCGACAAGGAATTTCGCTACCTTAGGACCGTTATAGTTACGGCCGCCGTTTACTGGGGCTTAAGTTCGTTGCTTCGATTGCTCTAACAAGTCCCCTTGACCTTCCAGCACCGGGCAGGTGTCAGCACCTATACTTCATCTTTCGATTTAGCAGATACTTGTGTTTTTGGTAAACAGTCGCTTGGGCCTATTCTCTGCGACCTAATTTCTTAGGCATCCCTTCTCGCTAACTTACGGGATTATTTTGCCGAGTTCCTTAACAAAGGTTCTTCCGCGCGTCTTAGAATTCTCTTCTTGCCTACCTGTGTCGGTTTGCGGTACGGGTACAAGATTATTCGATAGCACCTTTTCTTGGCAGTTTGAATCTGTCGCTTCGCATCTTTCTGCTCCCCATGATAACTTACGTTGACGAATATACGGATTTGCCTGTATATTCTGGCTTGTTACTTGGACGTGCTCTACCATTCACACGCTCGACTTTTCCTTCTGCGTCAGTACTTCTCTCAATCACAATCTTGTAGTACAGGAATTTCTACCTGTTGTCCATCGACTACGCCTTTCGGCCTCGCCTTAGGTCCCGACTTACCCTGAGAGGACGAGCCTTGCTCAGGAATCCTTGGGCTTTCGACGGGGATGATTCTCACATCCCTTTTCGCTACTCATGCCAGCATTCTCACTTGTATATAATCCACAATTGCTTACGCTTTTTGCTTCAATTCATATACAACGCTCCTCTACCGATAGAAAAGCTATTATGCCAGTTGTATGTTGTTAAGTTCTTTAGAAATTGTATCGTTTAATAGTTAATTAATGTCTTTCTCTCTTACTTTACTAGTTGATATATTTCCTAAGTCTCACTTCATACTTCTCGCATAATTGCTTTTCTATCCCACAGTTTCGGTATCAGATTTAGCCCCGTTCATCTTCGGCGCATTACCACTTGACCAGTGAGCTATTACGCACTCTTTAAATGTATGGCTGCTTCTGAGCCAACATCCTGGTTGTCTGAGTAGTATTACATCCTTTCCCACTTAATCTGTATTTTGGGACCTTAACTGGTGGTCTGGGCTGTTTCCCTTTTGACTATGAAGCTTATCCCTCATGGTCTGACTCCTGTTCATCGATTTTCAGGCATTCGGAGTTTGATAAGTTTCGGTAGAATTACTTCCCCTAGACTATTCAGTGCTCTACCTCCTGTAATCTAAAACAAGGCTAGCCCTAAAGCTATTTCGAGGAGAACCAGCTATATCCGAGTTCGATTGGCTTTTCACCCCTATCCACAGGTCATCCGATAGCTTTTAAACGCTACCCGGTTCGAGCCTCCAGTAAATTTTACTTTACCTTCACTCTGCCCATGGATAGATCACCCGGTTTCGGGTCTACAACACATAACTTTCGCCCTATTAAGACTCGGTTTCCCTTCGACTTCACATCTTAAATGTTTAATCTTGCTACGTATCGTAACTCGCTGGCCCGTTCTACAAAAAGTACGACATTAGAAGTCTTCTTCCTCTGTCTGCTTGTAGGCGCAAGGTTTCAGGTTCTGTTTCACTCCCCTCCCGGGGTTCTTTTCACCTTTCCCTCACGGTACTATTCGCTATCGGTCACCAGGTAGTATTTAGCCTTAGGGGGTGGTCCCCCTATCTTCCCACAGAATTTCACGTGCTCCGTGGTACTCTTCTTAAAGTGTCTCTATTCTGATTTCGACTACAAGACTGTTACTTTCTTTGGTTCTTCTTTCCATAAGATTTGTCTATCAGTTTAGTCTTACTTTAATGGGCTTGTCTCTGTTCGCTCGCCGCTACTTGGAGAATCGAGTTTTCTTTCTTTTCTTGTTCTTACTTAGATGTTTCAGTTCAGAACATTCGCCTCCATACGCTATGTATTCACGTATGGATACTAGAGTGTGTCTAGTAGGTTTCCCCATTCGGATTCCCCCGAGTCACTGGATATTTGCTCCTACTCGAGGTTTTCGTTGCTTGTCACGTCCTTCTTCGCCTCCTGGTGCCAAGGCATCCGCCTTGCGCCCTTAGTTTCTTGACCGGAAATATATACTGTTATTCGATTTTCAATGT
>NZ_NDYF01000006.1:0-8672 GCF_002243175.1 Finegoldia magna | reverse complement strand
GAAGATTATATAGCGGACCAAATAAGTTTGAAAGAGTATATAGACCCATTTACTGGGAAAAAGAATAAAAAATAAAAAGAAGAAAGAGGCGCTTTAGCGTCAATTGAGAATGTAGTGCAGCTGTCGGACATTCAATATGCACAAGGTGCATTGCAGGCAACAGCCCCTTATAGGGGCAGAGCAAACCACCAGCTAAGCTGGTGGTTATGATTATAGTACTCCAAATTTATTAAATGGGAAATATCTCAAAAAAGCTCTACCAACTATGTCTTTTTTGTTTATCGGTCCGAATATTCTGCTATCGTTCGATTCTCGTGGGAGTCTGTTATCCCCCAAAACAAAATACTCATCTTCTCCCAATTTCCATTTTGTTTCATTTCCTGAAACAAGAGTCGTTTGACTACTTGTATAATTTTCATTCAATTGTTCGTTATTGACGTATACTTTATTGTTTTTTAATTCAACAGTATCGCCAGGTAATGCTACAATTCTTTTAATGTAGTCACGACCAGATTTATCCGGTGCGTGAAGTTCTATAATGTTACCTCGCTTTAATTTGTTCTTAAAAATCCCCATTCTGTTGACGAAAATCCTATCCCCGTTTTCAATTGTAGGATTCATGCTATTTCCTTCAACATGAGTTGTGCTAATAACAAAATTTCTAAGCAGTAATGCCAACACAATGGCAATTCCTATTACAAATAACCACTCAAAAAAAGATTTTGCTTTTTCTGTCATATTTACAATTCCCTTTCTAATATTTACTAATTTGATTATAATACTAATCAGTAAATGTGTAAAGGTTGCTAATTTATTATCGTATTATAAATTATTTGTAAAAATTTATGAATTAAAAACTTCTCTGTCTAATTCGCCTTCACTTGCCGCAACTATAACTGCTGAAGAACCTGCTGCTGTAACATTTGTAGCAGTTCTACCCATATCTGCAAGCATAGAAATAGGACTCATCAACACAACCATTTCAACAGGAAGACCCATTGCTGCAAACACTGCAGTAGTTGTGATTGTTGCAGTTCCAGGAACTCCGACTGTACCCAAAGACACTGCCAACGCTACTAATATTAGCATTACATATTGTCCAAATGAATAGTGAATTCCCATAACATTAATTGTCAAAATCGCAGATAATACAGGCCAAAATCCTGCACAACCAGGCATCCCAACTGTTGCACCTGTCGAAGCAACGAAAGTTGCAATCTTTTCAGAAACGCCTAATTTATTTGTTAAATTTTCAGTATTTGCCGGAATACATCCCACAGAAGATTGTGTGGAGAATGCAATCAATTGAACTGGCCAGAATTTTTTGAAGAATTTGATTGGATTTACCTTTGCAAATATCGCCAAAAGAGCTCCAGTTGTGATATATGAATGGAAAATTGATGCAACATAAGTCAATATCAACACAACAATCAACGGCATCATGCTAGCCATATCAGTTCTACTAACAGCGTTCGCCATCAAAGCCAATACAGCGTAAGGAGTGAAGTCTATAATCATTCCTGTAAATCTAAAAATAACTGCTGCAGCTGAGTCTATAAAACTCAAAAATGGTTTTGCTTTTTCTCCTTCTCCTCTTTCTTCTAATTGCAATATAGCTAATCCCAAAAGAACAGAAAATACAATTATAGGAACTACTTTTGCTTCTGCTGCATTTCCCAAAACATTATCTGGGAAGAAATTTACAAAAGTTTCCGCAAAAGTTGGAACTTCCTTAGCTTTTGCATCTGCTGCCAAAGTTAATGAACTTCCTTGTCCAATTTTAAATGCAACCCCTAAAATCAAACCTATAAGAGAACCTAAAACATTGTGTAAACTTAAAATACCAATTGTTTTTGTTCCGATTTTCTTCATTTTTTCTATACTTTCCAAAGAAACTACAGTACTAACAATTGATGTGAATAATAATGGAATTACTATTGCAAATAATAAATTAGCATAGATAGATCCAAATACTTTTACATATTCTGTGTTTCCTTTAAAAATAAATCCTACTATAATACCTAGAATTGCAGCTACAATTGTTCTTGTACCGAAGTTCATTTTCTTCTTAGACATGAACATCAATAAAGCAAATAATACTAAAGTAACTGCTAATGCTACAAATTTCATGTATACACCCCTTTTTTATTTTATAGTTATATATTATAGTATATTGAGTACAATTTTCAAATTTAATTTTAAATTTTGCAAATTTTATTTACTTAATTCTGCACATTATTCAGTAATTTTGATTTTTCTTACGATTTTTTTGCGAAAAAATTTTTATATGAGAAAATACATATCCCTAATACTACTAATGAAAATCGTTTGATATTTTGTGAAAATAATGCTTATTTTATCTACCACTGTTATATATATGAATTATTTAATTTTTTAAATATTTTCAATAAAAAATCAGAGGATTTTAACCTCTGACTTAAAATCTATTCATACATTTTTAATAAAACATCTTCAGCTTTTATTGGAAGAGTATCAAAAGTGCAACCAAGTGCGTTTAATATCGCTCCATTGATAGCTGGTGCAGGTGTGTTCGAAACTATTTCTCCAATTGATTTTGCTCCGAATGGACCTGTAGGCTCATAACTTTCACAAAAATCAACGTGAATATTTCCGATATCTTTTCTTGAAGGTAAATTATACGAAATAAATGAATGTTCTTTTAATCTTCCTTCATCATCCCACAATGAATCTTCATACAAAGCATATCCTATCGATTGTGCAATTCCTCCTTCAACTTGAACCGTAGCCAATTTTGTATTCATAACAGTTCCGCAATCGACAACCGCTGCATAATCTTCTACTTTGATTTCTCCTGTTAATTTGTCGATACTTATTTTTGCAAATCCTGCCATATATGGTGGTGGTGATGTTTTTGAATCGAAGTTTCCTACGCCAATTAATTGCATACCGTTTGGTCCAGTTGATAAATCTCTAGCCAAATCTTTGATTGCAATTAATTTTTTATCTTGCAAATAAACTTCTTGATTTCTAATTTCTAACCATTCCACAGAAGTTTCAAATCTCATGGCAACACGTTTTTTGATTTTATTTAACAAATTTTCACACGCACGTACAACTGCACTTCCTGTTATATACACACCACTTGATGCATAACTTCCCGGATCAAATGGAGTTATATCAGTGTCTGCGATTATTGGAATAATATTGTCCATTCCACATTGCAACACTTCATTTGCCAAATTCACCATGATTGAATCCGTTCCTTGTCCAACATCTGTAGGACTCATCAACAATGTATAATCACCTTGTTCGTTTAACCTCACTTCAACTGTTGAAGTATCGACGTTTTGAATTCCACTTCCTTGTTGAGCAATTGCCATTCCAACAGAAATTATTTTATCTTTTTCTTCTTTGAAAGGATAATACTTATCCCATTCAATCATTTCTCTTCCTTTTTCGATGCATTCATTTAATTTGCAACTTTTGACATCTATTCCGTAAGCTAGAGTTTTTTCTCCTTCACGAACAGTGTTTTTAAGTCTTAGCTCAACTGGATCCATGTTTAATTCTTTGGCTAATTTATTTACCATGGATTCTAATGCAAATGTTCCTTGAACTGCACCGTAACCACGAAAAGCTCCTCCAGGAAGTTTGTTAGTGTATACAACTTGTCCGAAAAATCTAGCGGCTCTCATTCTGCTGTACAATGGAAGTGTTTTGTTACCAACTAAATTCAAAGTTGTAAACGCGTGATAACCGTAAGCGCCTTGATCAGATAACGCATAAATGTCACAAGCTTCAATTGTCCCATCTTTTTTTGCACCTATTTTAACTTTGACTTTCATTTGGTGGCGTGAGTTTGAAGCTTCAAAAGTTTCTTCTCTGTCAAATACAAGAATTGATGGCTTTCCTGTTTTTAAAGTTACAAATCCAGGATAAATTTCTGTTACACTTGTTTGTTTACCACCGAATCCTCCACCTACTCTTGGTTTTATAATTCTGATTCTTGAATCGCTAATTCCCAACGCAACAGATAATTGTCTTTTGATGTGGAATGGAACTTGTGTAGATGTAATGCAACACAATCTATTAAATTGATCCATGTAACAATACGATCTGTAAGTTTCCATCATGCAATGTGCTTGTGCTTTAGTTGTAAAAGTATCTTCTAATACGACATCACATTCACTCATTACCTTGTCGACATCTTCGCCCCAAGATTCCTTCTTTTCGCCAACTATATTCCTTTTCGTATCGTAACCAAAAACTTTCGTTGGCCCATTGAAGAACACGTCTTCTTCGTGAACGACAATTTCATTGTCGATAGCTTTTGTGTAATCAAGTAATGGAGTTTTCACATCGTATTTAATTTTAATTCTCTTCATAGCTTGGTTACAAACTTTTTCGTTAACTCCAACTACAATTGCTACAGGCTCTCTCATATATCTAATATTTTTTGACAAAATCGACATATCGTATGGGCTTGGTTCTGGATAAGATTGTCCTGCCAATGTAAATTTATTGTCGAAAACATCTTCATAAGTGTACACTGCAACAATTCCATCCATTGCTTCTGCTTTTGATTTGTCTATTTCTAATATTTCACATCTTGCATACGGACTTCTCATCAACTTTATAATAAGTGCGTTAGGATCTTTCAAATCCTCTGTATAGACAGGTTTACCAGTAACTAATGAATTTGAATCTATTTTTTTGAAATTTTTATTTATCTTCATCATCAATCTCCAAATATTTCTTTATAGCTCTCATTTGAGAAGCATAACCTGTACATCTGCATAAATTTCCCATCAAATAATCTTCGATTTCTTCATCTGTAGGATTTTTTATAGTTTTTTTCAAACTCAAAACATTCATAATGAACCCTGGTGAACAAAAACCGCATTGTTCCCCACCTTCTTCAGTCAAAAGTTCTCCGAATTTTCTTTGGCTATCAGAAATACCTTCCAAAGTTATAATCTTTTTGCCTTCACATCTTAACGCCAAAACAGAACAAGAAAGTACTGGAACATCATCCAGCCACACAGTGCAAAGACCACAATTTGATGTAGTACAACCACACTTTACCGACTTATAACCTAAATCGCGAAGCACATTGTACAAAGTAGTATCGCAATCAACACTAGCTATATGATTTTTATTGTTAACATTTAATTCTATAATCATTGCAATTCACCTAACGCTTTTTCCAATAATCCAACAAATAAAAGTTTTCTGTATTTTTTCTTCGCTTTGTTATTTGACCCTATATACTCATCAATTAATTCCAATGTCTTTTCTCTATCGAATCCATTAGCATTAATCTCATCAGAAACACCTCTCATAACCATCGCTTTTTGAGGTCTCGCACCAAATACTACCTTGTATTTCCCATCTATTTTAGAAACACTTACAATGGCAATTGGAAAATCCTTACAGCAAAGTCTTTGAACGATTTGTACGCAATGAATGTTTTTGTTTGGAATTATTACTTCTACTAAAATATCCTTTTTGATCTCTGAATTTAGAAATTCTTCAACACTCATCACACCATTATTGTAAAGTCTAACTTTTGCATCTAATAGTAACAATACCGGCAAAAAATCAGAAAATGCATATCGTGAAAACACACTTGCTCCAACTTGCGCAGTGTTTCTTAGTTGAGTTGACACAATTCTTTTCAAAGATTTAGGAATAATTCCGTCACAAAATTCTTTAAAGAAATCATTGTATTCCAAATCTCTGTATGTAGTAGTTGCTCCGATTTTTATTTCATCGTCTTCAACTTTTATGTAATTTAAATCTAATTTTGACAAATCAATCCCAACATTGTAAGAACGACTGCCTGCTTTAAGAAAATGACATCCACCCAAAATTTTATTCATTTTTGATTTCATCAATAACTCATAAGCTTCATCCAATGTTTCTGGACTTTTGAAATCTCTTAATGTAAACATAACCACTCCTTGATTTTAATCAGTCTATATTATATCACAAAAATAGTCGGCTATCTTTAGACAACCGACTAGCGCATGTTATTCCAATCCTTTTAAAAACTTTTCTGCTAATTTGTGATAAGTGAAGTTTTCTTCAATGGCTTTTCTACCATTTTTGCCCATTTGATTTAATGTTTCTTCATCTAAATTCACAAACTTTTCTATTCCTTTTTTCAATTCTTCCAAGTTTTCAGACTCAACATTTATCCCACAATTATAATCCACAATATAATTATTAGGAGCATTAATCGCATAAATAATTGGTTTTGCGCCCATCATTGAGTCAAATAATTTGTTCATACATACTCCGTATCTGAACATATCATTATCCATCGCAGCAACATAAGTCGCATCAATGTAGTTGAACAAATCTGGAATTGATGTCTTAGATATAGAATCCAAGAAATAAATACTATCTTCGTATTTGGAATACTTCTCCATCAACTCTTTCTTGTATATTCCACCACCTATGAACACAGCTGCCACATCATCATTATCAATAGCAGCTTTTGCCAAATTATCCAAACAATATGATTTGGTATGACTTCCGAAAAAGCATATAACTTTTTTCCCTTCGCTGTGGATTTTATTGAAAATTTTCACATAATCTTCTGGGATTTTGTCGTAATTTTCCCATTCAGATTCCACGATGCCATTTGGAACGTGGAAGAATTTCTCAGCTTTCATTCCATGCTTAATCAAATAATCTTTTGCTGCTGGAAGTAATGAACACACGTAATCCGAGTTTTTGCAGAAAGAATTTTCTCCGATTTGCATCATCACTACAAAAGGATGATATTTGGACATATTTCCCACTTCTATCAATGTAATAGGCCACATATCGTGAATTTCGTGTACTAATTTTATATCCTTCTTGATTTTTTTCATCTTTTGACCAGCAAATGTATCCAATGGATAAGTTGAAGAAGTTATTACCACATCAGGATTTTCATTTTCGACAATTTCCTTAGCATTTTTTTTGAGTGTAGATACAAATCTGAACATACTCATAGCTCTTTTTACGCCATTTCCATCGTATTCTCCAGTCTTAATCCACATGTATTTTATCCCGTCGATTATTTCTGTTTGAAAATCTTCTGTAACTTCAGGATTTTTTCTTCTCAAATGGGAATAATCTCCCGCGATTATCGTCACATTGTGACCCATTTTCACCCATTCTGAAGCCAAATAATAGGTTCTAAACTCCATCCCCATTTCAGGAGAACCTGCATAATGGTTAATATATAAGATATTCATTAATTTCCCTCTGATTTATTAAAATAACTTTTGATACATTCAATAATTTTTTTGCTAGAATGACCATCACCGAAAGGATAATCATAGTTTTCAAAATCAACTTTTTCATTTAATAATTTCAAAATCTCATCCTTGTTAGGTTTTGATAATTGATTTCTCTTTTCAGTCATAGTTTCTGGCCACACAATATGATCAAAAATGGTCACACATTGTTTTCTAGCAAAGTAAGCTTCTCTTTGCAATCCGCCCGAATCAGTCACAATTTTCTTCGCGTGATTAACTAGGTACACACTCATCATGTAACCCACAGGTTTGCAGAAAATTATATTTGTATAGTTGTGTTTATCAGAAAGCTCTTGCACCATTTTTTGATTTCTAGGATGCACTGGATATATACATTTTTCGTCCAATTCTTCCATTGCAGCAAGTATTTCTGACAAAGGCTTTATAGATGCAGTATTTTCTGCTCTGTGGCAAGTTAAATAGTAAAAACTTTCTGGAAGATCTACTTCTTCTCCATCCAAATCTATCATTTTTTCAGGAATTTTATCGCCAACTTGATTAGAATATTCCAAGAAAGCATCGTACATTGGATCTCCAACTAAAGTCGCTCTGTCTGACAATCCTTCTTTTTTCAAAAAACTAAGCGCCGATTCAGTACAGCAGCATAAAACTTTAGAAGAATGATCAGTCATAATTCTGTTCACTTCTTCCGGATTATCAAGTGTACCCAATCTATTACCTGCTTCAACGTGACAAATCGGAATATGAAGCTTCACTGCTGCCAATGCTCCTGCCAATGTTGAATTCGTATCTCCGTATAATAAAACCATATCTGGTTGTTCTTTAATCAATATTTTTTCGATTTCGATTAACATTTTACCAGTCATTTCGCCGTGGGTTCCCCCAGAAATTCCAAGGTTATAATCTGGATAAGGAATATTCATTTCTTCAAAGAAGACTTCGGACATATTATAGTCAAAATGTTGACCAGTATGTATCATTACTTCATCAAAATTTTTTCTTAATTTTTTGGATACCATAGCCGCTTTTATAAATTGTGGCCTAGCACCAACTACTGTAACAATTTTCAATTTTTTCTCCTATTTTAAATATTATATTTATTAGTCTAAAATCTTTAAATTTAAACATTTAATCCGTTTCTAACAATTAATTATATCACATATAATTTGTCAATTTCAATTGAGAAAATTTCAGACAACTTAACAATCATAACCACCAGCTTAGCTGGTGGTTTGCTCTGCCCCTATAAGGGGCTGTTGCCTGCAATGCACCTTGTGCATATTGAATGCCCGACAGCTGCACTACATTCTCAATTGACGCTAAAGCGCCTCTTTCTTCTTTTTATTTTTTATTCTTTTTCCCAGTAAATGGGTCTATATACTCTTTCAAACTTATTTGGTCCGCTATATAATCTTC
>NZ_NDYF01000005.1:0-21599 GCF_002243175.1 Finegoldia magna | reverse complement strand
TCAGGCGTAACTATTTTATCATAGGAGGTTGTATTTTGCTTGAAGCTAAAGCTAATGTCTTCCACCTGCATAGCAGGTGGTTTTTTATTTCGCTCACTTCGTTCGCTCAACACACTTAAGTGTACAATAAAAAAGCCTCATTTAAAATTTTAAATGAAGCTTCTTCTAGTTAGATTATAAAAATTTTTAAATATTCTTAGCTTGTTCTTTTTTAGCAATTGATGGCAATATTAGTCCCAATCCCAACAATACGACTGGCGTCAAAATGTTAAGCATCAATTTGAAATTCCATTGACTTGAGAATGGTTCCCCTTCTTTTGGAATCATACCTAATATACATGCAAATGCTGTAAATACAAAACACCAACCAGCGATAAATTTACCGAATGATTTTGATTTTGTGAATTTGTATTCTACACCTTGTTTTTCATTTAGATAGTGTTTTAATGCAAAATATGCTGCAAATACCCACATATAACGCATTGGCATTACTATTGAGTTCAAATCCAACAACCAGTTGTACAATTCATTTGAGTTTCCAATTCCCAATGCTGGAATAATAATCAAAATACTAACCAAAATTGTAGTTAATTTATATCCACCAACTGGAACTTTTTTGTCGTTGATTTTTCTCAAGAAGTTTGGAACGTATTTCGCATCTGCTTCACTCAATAAAAGTTTAAGCGGCGCGTCAATACTCATAACCAAAGCTGCTGCTTGTCCGGCGAAGTTTGTCAACGCATATATGATAACAAGTGACGAACCTATTCCATAATATTGTCCCAATTTTTCAAATGCATAGTAAGCACCATTCATTTTTAAGTCGTTTGCAACATTTGTTGTATCAAACATCATTCCCATTGCAACTGAACCCAAAATCGCAGATACAGTTACCATCAAAGCCATAATTAACATAGCTTTTGGGAAATTTTTCCCTGCATCTTGTGTATCATTTACATAAGGTGAGATTTTTTCACAACCACCTACGGCAAACACTAACATGGATATCGTCGTTAAATAATGCAAATTAAAGTTTGGCAGATAAGTTTTGATGCTCATCATGTTTGGAGATGCAACTTCTACTCCTCTTAATGCAGGAGCTGCCAACATTAATAAAATAAATAAAATACCCATCACAAAACTTGCAGTACCGGCAATTGAACCTAAAACTTTTATAGATTTAATACCATTTGCAGCTAAAAGCACAAATAATAAAAATATTATTAGCACTAATGCTTGTAGTACAATTGGATTTAAAGATTTTACCATTTTAGGATTTCTAAAAATCGCCCATGAACCTGCAACCATTAAGTTTTGTGGTTTTTGTGCTAAATATGGGATATGTACTACCCAATAAGTCCAGCCGGACAAATAAGCTAGTAATGGTCCCATTGTTTGTTTTATCCAATAGCTAAGTCCCGATTGTCCTTCTTTGAAAGTTGATCCAAGTTCTCCAACCATCAATGAATAAGGAATAAAATACAAAGCCATTATGAATATCCAACTTGTAATAACTGTCAAACCTTGGTTAGCATAGTTATTAACAACATTTCCAAAACCCCATACAACTGTGAATCCCATCCAAATCAGATTGGTCACTGTAAGCGATTTTTTCTTTTGATCGTCAATTAAAACATCGTTTTTCATATTTCCCTCCTGTTTAGATTATAGCAAAATTTATTTTTGTTGGGAATATTTTTCAATAAAAAATAGCTTCCAGATTACTAGAAGCTACTTGATATTTTATTTTGAATAATTTTCTATTATTTTCAAAACCAAATCCGATGCTTTTTTCATTTGGTCTACAGATAATAATTCGTGCTTTCCGTGGAAGGCATATCCACCAGTGAAAATGTTCGGGCATGGAAGTCCCTTATATGATAACTGTGCTCCATCAGTACCACCTCTGATTGGTTGAACTAATGGTTTTATTCCCAAATCTTCCATTGATTTGTAAGCCAAATCCACAATTTCCATTACAGGTTCTATTTTTTCTTTCATATTGTAATAGCTATCTTTCATGTCTAATTCGATAGCGTTGTTGTATTTCACATTCAAGAATTCAACTAATTTTTCCAAATAAGATTTCTTTTCTTCGAATTTTTTCTTATCGTGATCTCTGATTATGAATTTCATAACAGTATTTTCAACAGAACCTTCGAATGATGTCAACAAATAAAATCCTTCGTAATGTTCAGTGTGTTCTGGTCTTTGAGCTACTGGAAGTTCATTGAATAATTCCATACCGATTAATTGTGAATTAATCATAGTATTTTTTGCACTACCAGGGTGAACATTTTTACCGTGAATAGTTATTGTCGCACCAGCAGCGTTGAAGTTTTCGTATTCCAATTCTCCAATTGGACCACCATCCAAAGTATATGCAAAATCAGCGCCGAATTTTTCTACATCGAACAAATCAGCTCCTCTGCCTATTTCTTCATCAGGAGTAAATCCAATTTTAATTGTTGGATGCTTAATATCTTTGTTTTCACATAATTTATTCACAGCGTCCATTATAATCGCGATACCAGATTTATCATCAGCACCCAAAAGTGTAGTACCATCTGTATGGATTAAAGTTTGTCCTTCCAAATCTTTTAAGAATGGAAAATCTTCAACAGTTGTAGTTACAGTATCAGATAATTTGATGTCTCCACCCTTGTATTCCAAAATTTGTGGTTTTACATTTTCCCCTGACATATCAGGAGCAGTATCCATATGAGAAATAAATCCTATAGATTTGGATTCTCTATCCAAGTTTGATTCTAATGATGCATACACATATCCATTTTCATCCATGTGCGCATTGTCGATTCCCATTTCTTTTAGTTGCTTAACCAAAAGATTACCCAAATCTTTTTGTCTAGCTGTTGATGGACAAGTTTCGCTTGATTCATCACTTGTAGTGTAAATCTTCGCGTATTCAATAAATCTATCAACTATATCTATCATAAATTTCTCCTATTTTATAACCTTCTTTTCTTCCCAAGATTTTTTAACTGCGTTTGCAACATTTCTTGCAACATCCTTGTTAAATGCTTCTGGCAAAATTCTTTCTTCTGTTGGTTGTTCAACCATGTGAGCAATAGCATAAGCTGCTGATAATTTCATATCGTCAGTAATTCTGTCAGCTTTTGCGTCCAATGCACCTCTGAATACTCCAGGGAATACCAATACGTTGTTAACTTGGTTAGGATAATCACTTCTACCTGTACCAACTACTCTTGCACCAGCTTCTTTTGCTTCGTCAGGATAGATTTCTGGAACTGGGTTCGCCATTGCTAAAACAATAGAATCGTGGTTCATAGAAGATACCATTTCTTTTGTCAAAATTCCAGGAGCAGAAACTCCGATGAAAATATCTGCATTTTCCATCGCAGTTTTCAAATCACCTTTAACTTTATTAGGGTTAGTTGATCTAGCGATTTCTCTTCTAGCTTCGTCAAGTTTTTCATCATCAGGATCAATAATTCCACGGCTATTTAAGATTAAATTATTCTTAGCACCAGCTAATGTTAATAAGTTAGAAATTGCAATACCTGCAGCACCTGCACCGCTGATTACGATTTTGACATCAGAAATATCTTTCTTAACGATTCTCAACGCATTGATAACTGCTGATAATACGATAACAGCAGTACCGTGTTGGTCGTCGTGGAATACTGGAATATCTAATTCTTCGATTAATCTTTTTTCGATTTCAAAACATCTTGGAGCTGCAATATCTTCAAGATTAATTCCACCGAATGAAGGAGAAATTGCTTTCACAGTTCTAATAATTTCTTCAGTGTCTTGTGTGTTCAAACAAATTGGGAACGCATCAACATTACCAAATTCTTTAAACAAAACTGATTTTCCTTCCATAACAGGCATACCAGCTATTCCACCAATATTTCCCAAACCTAAAACTGCAGAACCATCAGTTACAACTGCAACCATGTTTCCTTTATTTGTATATTTATATGCTAAATCATTGTCTTCGTGAATTTTCTTGCAAGGTTCAGCAACACCAGGAGTGTAAGCCAACGCCAAATCCATAGCGTCATTAACTTTTACTTTAGATACTACTTCTAATTTCCCTTGATTTTTTTCGTGAAGTTCAAGAGCTTTTTGTTTGATTTCTTCAATATTCATTTTTCACCTCATAAATTTTCATATAACTTTCAACAAAATTGTTGAATTACATTATTACAATATAATTTTAACACTAAAGCCCAACTATTCCAAACAAAAAGAGGTATTATTTAAAATACCTCAATTAATTTAGAAAAATATTGGAACTAAAACAGATGCCAATAAAATTATTAACGCTCCTCCCAAACGAGAAGATATTTGTGCAAATGGCATCAATTCCATTCTATCTGCAGCCGTAAGAACAGCAACATCACCAGTACCGCCCATGTTAGCCATGCACAAACCTGCTGTGATAGCTGTTTCGATTGGATAGAATCCTACGAAATATCCGACGATACCTGCACCAATGATAGCTCCTATGATAACTGCTAGGACAAGAATCACATAACTTGGTGTAAATGCATCGAAAATTTGTCCCAAATTAGTGTAAGCCATACCAATACCAAGCATAAGTGCTGCAGTGAAGTTTTTGGCTACGAAATTGTACCAACCTTCAGCAATGTGTTCGATTTTTTCAGGAACAATTCCTGCTGCTTTAACGATAACAACAGAAATAATCATCCAAGCATAGGAGTGGATTTTTATACCGATTTTTTCGAACAAAAATGCTAATATTGCACCAAATGTGAAAAATGCTGTAGCAATTACAATACCTGCGCCATAATCTTTAACATCTTCTAAGATTATATTTTCTTTCTTTTCAGCTTTCAAACTATCATCATTACTTCTAACTAATTGTCCATTACCAGTTAAACTTGGTTTTACTTTTCCTAGTCTGTTCAACAAACCACCTGCAACAATTGCCATTGCATTACCTAAAGCAACAGCTGGAACAAGTTTACTCAAAATAGTTTCTGACGGAATATTCAATGCTGATTCGAAAACTTTTGAAATAGGTACAGCACCTGCTCCCATTCCACCACCCATAATTGGGATACCGATGTATGCGATAGATTCACCTACACTCTTTCCGAACAACAAACCTACACCACCTACTAAAAGTAACGCAACAATTACAGAACCCAAAATGCATGGTAAATATCTAATAGCCGCTTTGATAAGCAACTTTCTATTCATACCAAGAATTGATCCTGTGATTAAAGCTGCGATGTAGAAATCAAGGAATCCTCCTTTAGTCATAAAAGTATTTATACTTTTGATGGATTCAGCTGGTAACCATTTATAATAAGTTATAGCCGCACCAACAAATATAGATACAATAGCTCCACCGCCCAAATATGTCTTAATAATTGGTGTGTGATTTCCGATTAAGTTTAACAATTCCCCAAATACAATCAAAAACAAAAATGCTCCAACCATACCACTTGGTAGAACATCAAATATGAATGAAACAACGATTATTACACATGCGATTATAAAATACGGAATTTTTAAACCTGCAATCTTCTTATCCATAACTTTCCTCCTTATTTAGTTTTTTACATCTTATATTATCTCATTTAAAAAAACAAAAAGCAATCTAAATCAACTTAATTAAAAGTATTAAAGTGAACAAATACAAAATTGTCGTACTCACAACATAATACCCTGCCAATGAGTCATCTTGGCGATATCTTTTTGCGAAAACATAAGTATTAACAGCCGTAGGGGCGCCAAATAAAATCAACGCAACAACCTTTTGAATTTCAGACAATCCGAAAATTTTTCCAATAAATAATCCTGTCAAAGGAAGAACCAATAGTTTTACAATGGAAACCTTCATAATCGATTTAATTTCTTTAAAATCTATTCTAAAATTCAAACCATATCCCATAGTTACAAGTGCCAATGTCCCTGCAATATCCCCCAAACTCCTCAAAGGAGTTTCCAAGAAAAACAAATTAACCTTTGTTACATACAAAAATATTCCTACGAAAAGTCCAATCATCAACGGAGTCTTCACTACATTTATGAACAACTTTTTCTTGGAATTATTTTCTCCAACCAATCCTTCGTACATGCTTACAGTGTAGAAATTATAGAAAAACTGACTAATTCCCGTGATTGCTCCTGCCATGACAACCCCCTCATCTCCAAACAAAACACTCAATATTGGAAACGACATTATTATGAAATTGCCCCTACTCATAGCATTTGCTTCCAGCACAACATAAGATTTGTCCTTGTTGGTAATTTTCGCCAAAAAATAAGTAAGAAAAATGTGAAATACAAATACCACATTCAAATAAACAAAATATTTTACACTTAGATTTTGTCCAAAATCCATCTTGTAAAAACTCATCATAATTTTAAGAGGGAAAAACACATTAAAAATCAGCTTGTTAAGTCCCGTCATAGTATTATCGTCTACGATTTTGAATTTTCTAAGCAAAAACCCAATAAAAATCAAACAGAACAAATTAATTATAGTCAAATACAACTGCGTATAATCTACCAAAAAACCACCTATTTCTCATAAAAATATAGGTAAATGAAACCACTTACCTATACAACAATACTATTTATTTGTCAAAAAATCAAATTATTTTGTGTACAATTCAATGTATCTGTCCTCTGTAGTGTAATCTGATTTTTCAATCGAATCGATAATCAAACCATCAGAAATGAATTTCTTCAAAGAATCATCCAGCTCATTCTTAGCCACAATATTGACTATTCTTTTGTTTTCACTATCGGAGGTTACAACCTTGTATTGTTCTTTTGAAATCTCAGACAAATTTTCAAACGCTATTTTTTTATCCACCAAGAACATAACATCGTCTGTTAATTTGTCCACCTCTGACAAAGTATGAGATGACAACACAACTATCTTGCCATCATCTTTTAACGTCAGAAGATAATTTCTAAGCAAAATAACGCTCGTAGGATCCAACCCCGTTACAGGCTCGTCCATAATATAAATATCATAATCTCCCATGAAAAAATACGTCAACAAAGTTTTTTGTTTTTGTCCCAGAGAATAAGTGCTAACTTTTCTCTTCATAAAATTATGAACCTTAAAAATATTCAACACTTCCTCAAACTTTTCATCAGAAACATGGCGTGAATTCTTTGCGAAAATAAAATGATCCAACCCTGTCAAGTTATCATACAGCATATCCAAGCTTCTTGCATAGGATAAATGCTTGAAAATCTTAGGATCCTTATTATTAATATCATTAATCTTAATCTCACCTGAATCGTACTTCGTCAAATCAGAAATTATATCCATCAGAGTAGTCTTGCCAATACCATTTGGCCCAACTAACGCGTAAATCCCAGGTTTATCTAATTTCAAATTCAAATCTTTTAACACTTCATTTTCACCGTAAGATTTGTTCAGATCTTTAATCTCAAGCATTAATATCTCCCTTCATTCTTTTCATTGATATCAAATTAAACACTATAATATAAAATACAATCATTATCACATTAAATATCGGATGAGAAAAACTGAACTCATTCAAATAATTGTATCCGCCTTTCAAAATCATCAAACTGTCCAACGAACTAAACGGATTCAATAGGAAAAACTTACCCAAAGTTCCAAAATAGCTAATAATTATTCCCAAAACAATCAAGAAAGTTGTAGCAATTATATTCACAGTTTCATTCTTGATGAAAGTAGTCACCATATTTGAAAAACTAACCACAAGTAAAATTATCAAAACATTTATCAAAATCATTGGCAATATGAAACCACTGGATGCCCTGAACACACCCTCTACTACACCGTTATAACTGTAATCGTAGCAGAACACTGGATACAACTTCTCACCAAGTCCTCCGTTAAATAATCCAATTATCATGCTAATTGCCAAAATCACAATATACATTCCGACAGATAATACAAACGAATTAACCTGCTTTGATTTCCAGACATCTTTTTTCCATTCATTCACAAAAGCCAACTTCAAAGATCCATTAAACCTTTCCTTTTTAAACTCAAGAGTAAATATCAAACTAATAATCAACGTAAAGGCTGGAATAATTCCATTTTCATACATAGATATAACATTTCCTATAAGTCCTTTTTGTTCAGTAGGAGAGTGTTGTTTTATTTTATACAAGCTTAATTTTTTATTAGATAATAAACTTCGTTCTATCTCATTACTAACAAGTTTATAACTTGAATCGGGCTTTAAATTGTTGTCAATAAAATAATTCACCCTGTTCTCATTAGTTCGAGAAGTACTGGGATCTATTCCTTCTTCATCTAATCCCCAATCAGAATTCAAGTAAACTAACATATTACTGAAATATTCTGCTGGATTATTAGCTCTGTTAACATAAGATTTTTTAAAATTTTCTAAGTTAATTAGTGTTTGCTTTAATCCTTTGATTTTTGGATTGTTCTTTACGTTAATCTGTGCAGCCTCAATATCCATGTCAATAGTTTGCAAGTCATCCCTTGATTTTATGTTTTTGTATTTTATCGTATTGAAGCAGAATAACACAACTACCACTGCAGTTAGTACACCAAAATACTTATATAATTTGCTTCTCATGATTTTTGCAAAATCCAATTGCAAGATATTTTTGATATCGATTTTGGAGTATGTTTTAGAAAAATTATAATAAATCAACTTGTATCTGTTATTGTTAACTAGTATTAAACATATAATCAAAAGCGCTAATACAATTGGAACAACTATTGAAATATTACCAAAATTATGAAAACTATTTAAACTAAACGATAGATTACATTTTCTTGAAATCAAAGAAATTATCCAGTAAATTGATAAAACAAGAATAATTGATAGACTTTGCTTCATGTATCTTCTGAAAATCTCATACAAAATCATCGCAATGCTGTAAATTAAAAACTCCGTCCCTATGTATTTTAAAGCAAGTACCACTGAGTTTACATTCATTGTTATAGGCGAATCGGTCATTAGGTTCGTTACAGTTTTCAATATCATATCGTTCGCACTTCCCATTGGAAATCCATTGACTACAGAGTAAATAATATTGCCCAGAATCATGGATAAGATTACAACCGCAAAGAATACGGCATACTTTACAAGCCTTGCAAATACTAATTTTTTGGAACTAACTGAAATAGTGTCTAATTTTAGACTTTTGAAATTCATCTCATTAGCGAATACAGCTATCAGAAAAACCACGCACAAGAAAATATCATTCATGACATTTTCCATTAGGAAACCAAAAGATTTAAAGAAACTAAAATTATTGGATGTAGTGTAGAATCCATATCTGTTAATTTCATCACGAACCAAATTAAAATAAGAATCCAATTCGCTAAACATTTCATCATTAGCCAACTTGTTTAAGTTGTTTTGTTGTTTGAATGATTTTATCTCATCATATTGTCTAGTCAATTCATCGTAGAAATTATGCTCTGTTTTTGAAGAATACTTTGCAGATTTTGTCTCTTCCATCAACATACTCACATCGTATTCCAAAGGTTTTATGTACTGCAAAGAATTAAAATTCATCTTGCTAAAATCCAAATATTTCTGCTGTTCCTCTTTGTTATCAGTTGATTTTGAGAATGCAAAAGACTCCATCATTGTGCTTTCAAAATGATCTCTAATTTCCATAAAATAACTATAATCTTGATTAGTATATTCATATTTTATACTGTTTAATGTTACAAAAGAATACACGCAAAAAATAATGACTACAACAGGAAAAATTAATGACTTATAGAGTTTCTTCAGTTCAAACATATTGTCTCCTCTCGTTGAATTTCAAAATATTATTTGCTAATTTCTCCTGAATAATACCAAGACTCAGTATTATTGGTTACATCTAAAGTAATTAATCTCTGTCTGTAAAGTTTTCCATTGTAACCGTCATTGTACACATCCTCATACTTCAAATGTACAGGTGCTTTTCCCCTCTCAAAAGTAAAATTCTCACCGTATTCATCATTTTCAACATTTTCTAATCCACAATGACTTGCTGAACTAACAGCCGATGAAACGTTTGCATTTATTGTATAAACCACTGTCAAACATGCAATCATAATTACAAATAAAAATTTTTTCATTTTTAAGTCTCCCTTCTTAATATTCTTATTTATTACATACCCTATTTTCTGTTTTATAATCTATTTTTCAAAAATTTTAGTTCATTTTTTTAGTGTATTTCATATACATTTTTTAAGAAATTATTTTCTCATTTAATGCATAAAAAAATCTTCCACACTATTTAGTGCAGAAGACTTTTCGCAATTATTTGTCGCTTAAATCAATATCTAAGATTTTAGGAACTGCTGTGCTGACAATGTCTTTGGCAAATTGTGTTTTCAAAGTTCTATCCAACACATACTTAATGTCATTCATATCATTGTAATCTTTTATGAAAATCACTTTGGAATTTTTATCAATTGCTACGATTGTATTATTTTTTCTATTGTTTAAATAAAATATTGAATTGGCATTGGTGTAAATTTCAGCTATATCCAATTTATTCTCACTAATCGTATCATTCAAAACGTTGATGTTACCTATAGTGTTCATATTCTTGATAGAAAAATCATCTCGTTGTATGCTACTTGCATTTTCCCACATTTTTAATGTGCTATTTTCTTTGTAATTTCCTAACAAAAGTATTGTAAGATTTTCATCTTGTAACTCTGAAATTTTTTCATAAGTTTTATCATTTTTCAAAAACCTATAATTTTTTATATCGCGTCCATAATATAATTTGTTAAATTTCTTTTCATTATCGTTAAGTTCCTTGTAATCACCTCTGTTTTCTCTTTGACTATAAGTTAAGGCTACATTTTCGTCTGGCTGTGTACTTTCTACATTTTCTACCAATTTTGGTTCGTGATTTTTATTATCTAATGATATTTTTTCGTTTTGTATAGGTAATAGATCGTCACTTACTAAATTTTCACTGTATTTTGTTTGTAATGATCTGTTCACTAAATCTTCAATATCTTGATTAGAAATGTATTTTTTCACAAACAACATTCTTCCGTTTTCATCTGCTATCAAAATATAAGGGCTGGATATCGACTTATCAAAATCAAATTTTTCTCCACCACAGTAGAAGTTATTTTTTACATCATTCATATCAAAAGATTGGAACATATTCTTCAAAATAGTTTCATCTTTATAATTAGAAATCTTGATTAAGTTGATTTTTTCCAAATTCAAATACGATGAATTCTTCCACATTATTCTAGAATTTTTATCTTCAGGTGAACCAACCAACATTACATTTACTTTTTTATTCAAGAAATCTTTTATATATTTTTGATTTGAGTTAATATCTTTCATTAAATACATATTCATATCTCGACCGTAATATTTTTGGTTAACTTCTTTTTCACTTGGCTCGAAAATTCTGTAGTCTCCTCTTTCATTTCTTTGAGAAAAAGTCATAGGAACTACTCTATTCGGATCTTTTTCTTTTGGAATTTCTTCTAAAATTTTGAGATTTTCAATAGGTTTAACTGAATCTGTTATTGTATCATTGACTGCAAAAGTATTAACAGTTCTGTCCAAAACATATTTGATATCTTCGTTTGAATTGTATTCTTTTGTAAACATATAGTTTTGATTTTTATCAATAGCAACTATTGTTGGCTTTGAAATATTTATCAATGAGTTATATGCTCCAGTAACATAGATTTCTTTCTTAACATTTTCCAAACTTTCAAATCTTTCTTTCTTTTTATTGATGTCAGCTTGTGCTCCCAAATAAGATACATTTATTAAATCATAGTTTCCTTCTTTTATATACTTAGAATTTTCCCACATTTTAATAGTATCTTCTTTTCTGTAATCTCCAATCAAAAGTATTTTAATATCTTTTCTAGAAATTTCATCTAATGATTTAGGTTTGTTGTCTTTGTCTATCAGTTTAATCTTAGAAAGATCCTTAGCGTATTGTGAACTAAATTTAGCTTCATTTTCCGACAATTTTTCATAATCTTTTCTAACTTTTCTTTGTTCAAAAGAAATAGGATAGCTTGATTTGAACATATCAAGGCTAAGTTTTTTGAAGTTTTTATTGTCTGCGTAGTATCCATTGGACATGTTAAATCTTCTCAAAAGCTCATAATTGGATTTGTAAGGGAATACATTTAACAACGATCCATTCTTATCCAAAACAACTACTTGGTTTTTATTAGATCTAAATTGTCCATTTAATGAATTACCTCTCATAAATGAATCTGAATATAATTTGTCTTTGCTAATTTGTTCCAAATCCTTTTGATTTCCATTTGTAATGACATTGACAAAATTAAATGCTTTATCATTTATATTGGAAGAATTTTCAAACATTTTATTAGATTGTGAATCAACTCTATCTCCCATTAAGAATATAGTAGGTCTTTTGTTATCTATAATATCTTGTATTTTAACAGGCTTATTATCCTTATTGTAAAGTACAAAGTTACTATAATTAAAACCATATTTTGATTTAACATTTATCATTGTTAAGTTATCAGTTGAATCGAAGAATCCAAGAGCAAAAGCTTGTTCAAATGATATTGGGAAGTTTTGTTCTTTTATTTCAACATCAATAGGATTTTGTGGTTTATCGTCTGGATTTTCTGGATTAGATGGTTTATTGCCTACTTGAATTGAAATTTCTTTTGTATAATCTTTAAATCCTTCTCTCGAGATTTTAATTTTCAAAGTATATTGTCCCAAGACATTATCATCATTTGTGTTAAATGCAAAGTCGATTTTACCTGAATTATCTGATACTGCACTTTTCTTGAATAATTGTTTTTGGCTTGAATCTTCTAATATAACTTCAGCCTGTGATTTATCAAGTTTTGAGTCATTCAAATCTGACACGAATATTTCCAAATTAATAGTATCTCCAAGTTCGTATTTTTCTTTATCAGTTTTAATCGAAGCCTTCATTTGAAGTAAATCTGGGGTATTTTGACTTACAACTTCATACTGCATAAATTTAAATGCATTTTGGTATTCAGCATCTAATAATTCCACTTTTACGCTATATTTCCCTAAAGTAGTTTTATCATTCGTACCAATTTTTAATATATGTCTACCATTTTTATCTGTTTGTCTATTATAAGATACAGTTCTTCCAAATGGATCTTGTAAAGTGTATTTTATATTTCTATTAGCTAAATGCTCCCCAGTATCTTGATCTTTTAATTCAACGTTTATTTGAACGACATCTTTTCTTTTTACTGTTGTGCTAGGAGAAGTTATTTTAATGTTTGCCTTTTGATTAGTCTTCAATTCTACATTAGGATCCACATTTTTGTCTTCAATTTTAATATTTTGTTTTGATAATATAGCTTGAAGATTGTTGAAATCTTTTTGAGTTATTAGATTTACAACTCTTCCTTCTTCGTTTAACACCAATATTTTATCATCTTGACCTAATGACAATTTTTGATTTCTTATACTATTGTCTTTATCAATAAAACTTTTGGATATCAATCTTCTAAGATTTTGTTGTTCTAAATACGATTTATCATTTTCAGATGTTATTCTAACAAAATTGTATGTGTCATTTGATTTGTTTGCAAAATTTTTCAAATCAGTTTCTTTGTTTGAAAATAGTACAACACTTGGTTTCTTCAAATCAACTACATCATTTAGAATTTTTGTTTTATCATTCAAATCATTCATCGAATAACCTAGGATATTTTTACCATAAATGTTTTTCAATATTTCATTGTTATCTTTATCATTTTTCAAATGAGCAAAATATGAAGATTTATCAGCATCATCATAATTTATAAAATTATCATTTGCATCTTTATTTGAGATATCAAATTTTGTAAATGAGTAATCCTTGAAATATCCATCTTTATTAACTTCAGCTAAAATTTTGTAAGTTCCTGGATATATGTTTTCTGGAAGCTTAACTTTTAGTTTTTCTTGGCCAATGTCATTTGTTTTGATTTCACCATTTTGGATTTCAGTTCCTGCTAAATCAAATATTTTGTAGCTTACATTTGCTTGTGAAATGTAATTATGATTTGAATCAGTAGTTTTAATGTTAAATGTTATCTCATTTTTGAAATTGTATACTGATTTATCTCGAATTACATCTAATCTAAGATTTTTATTATAATCTTTATTTTCTATTCCTGAGATTTCAATATATTTTTGCATACCTTCTTTAATATAGGCTACAGATTTGAATCCTTTGTCCTTTAATTGTTTTATTTTTGCTTCTGATTCCACATTACTTACTACAAATAAGTTTGTAGTTTTGTCCAAATTATTCATAAAATCATCGAAGTCTTTATCATTCAAATCCATATTAAATGAATTTTCGATATGTGATTTATCAAAATTTGCTTTAGATCTAACATCTAATACAAAAGGTTTTTGAGTTTTCAAATAATCTGTAACATCGAGAGCATTTTTAGCTTCAAAGAAAGCATTATTTGTCTTAGGAATTTGATTTGAGAGTGAATAAATTACATATCTCTTTATTGTTTTTTCGTAATTATCTTTGGTTAATTCAAAGTATATTTCGTATTTTCCTGGAGTTTGTACTTCTATATCAAAGTTTACATTTCCTTTGTCATCTGTCTTAACCATAGATTCTTTCTTTGAATTAGGTGATATTTCTTTGACTTTGACATCCAAATTAGATAAATCAGTTCCATTTTCATCTTTAGCATTTAATTTTACAACTGCATTTTTACTTGCTTCGTAGATTTTTTTGTCCGAATTTATTGTGGTATTGATTTTTTTAAGTTTTGGTCTTTCAATTGCATTGAAACTGATTGATTCGGATAATGATTTATAATTTGATTTTTGTGCTTTCAAAGTTATATCGTACTTACCTGGAGTTAGTTTTAGTTTGTATATCCACTTTCCGATTGATTTGTCATCTGATGTAGTTCTATCTATTATAACTTTACCATCTGGAGTTTTTACGGAAATATTAACTTCCGCATTATTGACATTATTTCCGAACTCATCTACCGTTTTGAAACTAATTTCAGGATTTTCATCTACAAAATACTGATCTTTTTTATTCTTAGCATTAACTGAAATTCCTTTATACTCATCATCATCTTCTCCGAATTTAATTTTATAATTTGCTGAGGATGATGGATAATTATAATAATCCGCAGTAGCTTTTATCGAATATTCTCCTTTTGAAGTGTAAGCTTTTGGTGTCATATAGATGAATACATAACCTTGATAATCGCTCATTTTCCTAATTTTTGTTTCTTGTTGATTAGGATCCAATATACTTATATCAACAGATGAATTTCTCATTGGATTATTATTTTGGTCTTTGATTTGAATTTTAATATATGCAGATTCATTTAGTTTGTAGACTTTTTTTGCTGATTCAAATGAAATATTCAAATATTTTCCATCTTTTTTAGCAAAGAAAGAATCTTTTTGTTCTACATCGTAGTATCCTTCTTTGTATGCAACGGCTTCTATTTTATAAGTTCCCATTACATTTCTTTCTGATAAATTCATGGAGAAGTTAGATTTCCCATCTTTATCCGTTTTCAAATTTACATCATATGATTTTTGATTAGGGTCAGTTATAGTCAATCTAATATTTGCATCAGAAATTGGTTTGTTTTCATTATTGACTACAAAATCAACATTTACAGGTTCTGTTTTTACCATAAAAACTTTTTGCGATAATTTCATTTGTAAATCTAGATTTTTCATCTCTGCGGTATTTCTATCTACATTTACATCAAGTGTTTCAGAGAAATTATCGAACCCGCTTAAACTAGCGTCGATTTTTATTTTATATACTCCTTCTTCGTTGAATATTTCTTTTTCCCAATCAAATATAGCTTGACCTTGTTTGTCAGTGTAAAGAGATTTAGTGTATTCTTTTTGAGATGGAGATGTTATAGTAGCCATTACTTTTGCATATCTTTTAATTTCATTGTATTTATTAGTAACTGTAGATACTAATTTTACTTGAGTATTTGGTTTGATTTTGTCCTTATCTAGTTTATTGTCAACAAAAAGTGGATTTTCAACTGTTGGAACAAAATCTTTACTTTCGACGTTGAAAGTATTAATTCCTATTAATTTATTTTTGTAGTATATATTTACTTTGTATTTGCCGATAGCGGCATTATTTGCTAGTCTAACATTAAAATTGGATTCTCCAGTAAGATTTGTCTTCAAATTATACTTGAAGTTTTGATTATGAGATGTAACTATTTCACATTCAATATCTTTATTTACAATTTGATTTTCATCTTGGTCCTTTAGTGCTATATTAATAGCTACTTGTTCTCCTTGAAGATATGTTTGCTTATCTGAAGATATATTAGCCTTGAATTGTGCATTTGATTCATCAACTTTGATTCTCATAGTATCAAAAACTTTATATGAATTTTTTGATTTTGCAGTGATTATACATTCTCCATATCCAACAGCTTTAACTTTTCCAGTCTTGTCAATATCGCAAACTGTCTTATCAGAACTTTCCCATTTCAAGTCTTCAGTCTTTGCAGTATTTGGTAATAAATCTATTCCTAATGTTACTGTTTCACCTATTTTTAGAAGTTTTTCTTTTTCTTTAAATTTGATGCTTTCTATCTTAGTTTCATTTTCATCGTTTTCATTGATATGTTCTCCATCAATTGTAAATGCTTTTAATGAGACATTTGCATTTTTTATTTGATCTGTCAAATCTGTCCATTTTTCGCCATCTTTACTTACAAAAGATTGCCCAGCTTCTGCTGTAGTTTTTGAGGAAAATCCTTTGATTGGTCTTTCAATTGGAATTGGATACTTATATCCCGGAGTTTTCATTCTGACAATTACAGCGAATTTTGAACCTTTTGAAATAAGCGTGTCTTCAACTTTAACTTTTTCGTAGCCTGCAAATTGCATCTTACCTTGTTTAATGCTGTTTTTTTGTGAAAGTCCACCGTTTTTATCTACATTTGTGTTAACAAATACTTCATATTCAGCATCATTTGCAGAGGTCCATAATCCTACGCAAGAAAGATATGTGTCTTCTTTTACTGGACCAAATACATTTGCATAATAAGATTCTTCGCCTAATCCGACTTGACTTGTCATTCCCAATTTATCATATTGCCAGATTTTTTCATTTTCATTCAAATCTTTTAAAATATACTGAGAATTTTGTGTTCCTATGTTTTTGTCGTAGTATGATACATAATAATATCCGCCTTGAGTTCCCCAACCAGTTCCCCAAGAATTTTTGCAAATCCATGCTCCATCTGCCTGAGGTGTAGTTTTGAAATTCTTTTTGCTATAATTATCATCCCATCCTACAATAGTTACAGCGTGATTTGGAACTTGACTACCAGAATAATAATGCGCCATAGTTTTTTTGTTCAGATAATCGTCTCCACCCATAACTGCTGAGTAGACTCCACCGTATTTTATTATCATCGATTTAATTAAATTATTATCAGTAGAATCTCTTCTATCTGGCAAAAATATTGCTTGTGTCAATTCCTTTGCTATTGGCAAGTTTTCAGGGGAATCTGATCCGTAAATATCATAAGGATCGTCTTTTTCTAGAACAGGACCAGACCTTCTAGCCAAGTATGCAGAAGAAACTGTTCTAGTTCCACCATCGCTTGGACCCCAGTCAAAACCGTGAGTATTTCTCATGTGTTTTTCAGAAAAATCCATTCTTTCATCTGGCATTAGGATCGATTCAGCAGATCCAAAGGTTGCAAAAGCCCAACAAGATCCATTTGGCCCTTGATCTTTTACGCTTGTCACTTTCCCTATATCTCTCAAATCAAATTTTGATTGATTAACATCACTTAAACTTCTAAAAAAGAAAGTGCTTGGAAATTTTCTTTTACTAGTCTTGTTGTCGATAGAAGAATAATTCGTATGGATTTTGTAAGGATCTTGTTTTAATTTTTTTGAATTATCATTAAAATAAGCATTTTCTATGCTTTTTTCATATAAATTAATTCCTCTATTACTTGAATCTGTTTGTTTGAACTCTACAATATCTTTGTTGGATTTCACTATTTGTTTTTCAGCTGATATAGGATTAATCGGAAGAATTAATGCTATTGATAGTACAACTGAAAATATTTTTAATTTTTTCATAATTTGCTCCTTTGTTTGTGAATAAATCTTCTTACACCCTAAAAATATTTTTAGATTTGTAAGAAGATTTACTACATTAAGTTTAGCTTATAAGGGCAAACCAAAAGATTTGCCCCATATAACTAATTAAAATCAAAAATTAAATATCCATCATTAGATGTTTTATTTGAATCTGAATTGTCATCTCCAAAATCTGGATTAATAACTTCTTCAGAAGCTCTTAATTTTTCTCTGTTGTTTTTGTATGTTTCGTAAGAACCATATTCTAATTTATTGTCATCATGACCATAACCAACAATGATTTCTTCTGAATCTTTTGGTTTGAAGCCATCTGGTAAGAAGTCAAATGATGGATTATTCAACCAAATAATTTTAGCAATTCTAGCTGGATCAGGTAATTCAGATTGTACATTGAATTCTGACCAAGGAATTGTTTCTCCTTCGCGAAGTGCTAAAATAGATTCAAATTCTTTAGGGTATTTTGCTCTTAATTCATTAACATAATCTCTTAAGATGTAAACACCTTCAGCTGCTCTCGAATAAGAAACGTCTCTTGCTCTTCTAACATCTTGTGCTTTTCTTAATTCTTTATCGAATTTAGTTCTATCTTCAGCTGTAAGATATCTGTTAGCTTTATTTTTAATATTTCTAATTTCGTTTAATTGTTTATCAATTGTTCCACTTAACCATTTTGGACTCGCATACACATCACGTTCTAATAATGCTTGGCTACAAGCTGATTTAAGTCTAGCATCTAATTCTATTAGGTTTTTTACTTGGATTTGAGTTCTTGATGCTTTAGTAATATCAGCAATTTCTTTTGAAAGTGAATTTCTTACAAATTCTCTTTTACCTTTAACTCCAACTTCTGACAAATCATCTCTGTAGTAATTGTTAAGAAGTTTTCTAGCGTCAGCTAAGCTTTTATTGAAAACTCTCTTTAAGTAGATTGTAGCGAAATCATCAGCAGTTAAATCAGGGAATTGTTTTAATTCATCCATAACACTTGAAATTTTTTCGCAAGCTTTTTCAATATCCTCTACTGAATTAAAAGGGTTGAAAGCTGTTACTAATGCTACAAATACTTCTCCAGCTGCTCTACTGTGAGCTTCTTGAACTTTATAAATAAGTTCTGTAGAACATCTGTGCATAAATATTCCTGTTAAGCCTAAAAGTTTAATTCTAGGAGCTATTGAGTCTAAATCATATATTGTTTGTTCGTTAAATTTTTGAGCTACAGGTGGAATGTCAAAACTTCTGTCTTCAGCTAGTGTCATAATATCTTCTTGATAAGCTTTCATTAGAGGAACATTTTTAACTTTATTTTCTTCTAAAATTGTTGCTCCTTTCAACATTTCATTTTGTGAAAGCTGCGGAATCATTTCTTGATATTCTTCCATTAAACTACGATCATTTTGTTCATTGGCACTTGCAATTACTGGTGCTGCTACATTAAATACCATTAACATAGCCAACATAATTGATAAAAATTTCTTTTTCATATTATCCTCCAAAATATTTAATGGTTATTATATTTCCGGGTCTGTAAAATCAGGATAAATAAGATCCGAATTAATGCCATCCATACTTGTTGTAACTACTTCATCTTGTAGTGAAGACCTAGCAGCTACATAATTGTTATAATTTCCATACTGAGCTTTTTGTCCACCAAACCCAATAATAATGTTAGAACTTTGGGATTTCATGCCCGCTGGAACTTTGTCAAAAGTAGGTGAAACTATCCATTGTATACTAGCTATTTGATATGGTTCAACATAAGATGATGGAATAAACAAGCCATGAACTTCAAAATCTTCCTTCTTTAAAGATCGTGAATATTTATCTAACAGCTTGCTATTAAAATCCCATAAGTCGTATATAGCATTTGCTATCGAATCATATCTAGGATTTTTTTCTACTTTTTTATCTACAACTTTTTTTACTAGATTTTGCCACATATCAAAATCTTCCTTATCTATAACAGATCTGTATTTTGATTTCAAACCATTTTGTCTTCTAATCTCGCCCAAAACAGTCTCATTTAACCATCCAGGATTTGCTAATACTTCCTTGGAAAGATATGCCGATGACGCTGCAGATTTTAATCTTGCATCTAGTTCGACCAACTGACCAAATGTTATTTTTTTACCTACTTCTTTGTTAATTTCATTAACTTCAGTCCTAAAAATACTTTGTATAAATTCTTCTTTTCCTTTGGCTCCATAATCGCCTTTGTCAAAGTATTTATTAGATGATTTTCTTGCTTCTGAAATATTTTTATACATCAACCTTTTGACATAAACTGTTGCTTGATCGCTTGAAGTTAAATCTCTCATACTTATAATCTTTTCAAAGTTTTTATCCAATTTATCTATTGCTGCTAATACATCTTTTTTGCCATTAAATGGATTAATCGCTACCATAACAGATTCAAAAGCAACTTGAGCTGCCAAGTTATGAGCTTCTTGGATTTTATAAATGTATTCTGTTGTCATTAAGTTAATAAATCTATTTACTTTTCTTAACAACTGAATCCTAGCTCCAATAGAACCGATATAAAAAAATTGTTGAGAATTGTAACTACTTACACCTGCAGGTAAATTTATACATCTGTCTTGTGACAGTAATACCAAATCATCTTGAGCCTTTTTCATTAATGGAATATCATATGCTTTATTCCCTTCAATTCTCGCTCCTTTTAGAACAGAACTTTCTTTTGCTATTTCGTCTTCACTCATCATTAGATTATAATTATCATTAATATCCCTAAGTTGTGATAAATCAGATAATTCATACTCTTCAATTTTGATTTCACTATCCGCATATGATTTATTAAAAAATTCTTGCGGAATCGAAGTCAATAAAAACGATAACAGTAAAATTGCAGAAAAGAACCTGTACTTACTTTTCATTTTCGATTAATTAATAAACCTCCTTCTTGTAAAATTGATAGGATATTTAATATTGTTATAAAATCTCATAATATGTGGTTTATGTTGAATTATAATGTTCTTCAAAACTCTTGCACTTTATTTCAATAAATCCCATTGTTATGTTAGTATTTACTAATAGTGTTTTGTTCAGTTTTGTGCTTTTATATTATATATCTCTATCTATTTTTTAAGTTATCATACTATTTGAAATTTGTCAATTAAAATATTATTTTTTAATATATGTATATTCTTTTTAGAACTAGAACATTGTTCAATATTTAAGTTTTGAAATATTTTTTCAATTAATTATTTTATTTTCCAAATGTATTCTAAAAATGTACAAATAAAAAAGCCCTCACCTAAGTGAGAGCTAAATAGTCTTAGTATATTAATTATTCAATAATTTTAGAAACAACGCCAGCTCCTACTGTTCTTCCGCCTTCTCTGATGGCAAATCTTAATCCTTCTTCGATTGCGATTGGAGTGATTAATTCGATTATGAATTTTGCGTTATCTCCTGGCATTACCATTTCTACGCCTTCTTCTAATGCGATGTTTCCTG
>NZ_NDYF01000014.1:0-29976 GCF_002243175.1 Finegoldia magna | reverse complement strand
AGAATAAGTATGGTGATAAAAGCAAGAGGGATACACCTGTACCCATGCCGAACACAGAAGTTAAGCCTCTTAACGCCGATGGTACTACGATGGAAACGTCGTGGGAGAGTAGGTAGTCGCCAAACAATTAAGGTCTAACGTGATTTAATCCGTTAGATCTTTTTTATTTTAACCAAAGAACCTACGATTCCACCTGTGGGAGAGCTAGACCTAACAGAAATCTTTGATTTCGTCGTAGGTCTGGTGCAACCAGTTGCCACGAATCTTTGATTCGTAGGAACTGTCTGCTGTAGGTAGTCGCCAAACAATTAAGATCTAGTGATGACAATGTCCGCTAGGTCTTTTTTTGTGCGTTCTCTTAGCTACACAAATGTAGAAAACTATTCACACATTTCGCTAGATGAAAATTGCAAGACGCACAAGGGTAAGAACTATAGCAAACATCTCGCACGAATATCTAAACTACGAAAATAAATAAATTCTAAGCTTGTGAACCTAAAATTGTGAACTCGTGCTACGCACTCAAACAGCACAATTTTTTAACGGTTCACTTTGCTTGAATTTATGCTTATTTTTTCCGTATGATATTCTTAGCTTCGATCGTTTGCTTAAAGGTTTCGCGATCTTGGGAATTGCAGGATAAGGACAAAAAAATGGTGCAGAGGATTCGCTAGATGACAGTAGCGGGACGCACAAGGGTTAATACCATAGCAAACATCTCGCACGAATATCTTGGGAAAAATTTAATGTTCTCATTCGCTCAGCCTCACTTCAGAAATCTTCTTTTATGAAAAAGAAATGAAGATTTCATCGTTCGAAGCGTCGCTCATAAGATGCATTAAATTTTATATGATGATATTCTTAGCTTCGATCGTTTGCTCAAAGGTTTCGCGATGTTGGGAATTGCAGGACAAGAGCAAAAAAATGGTTCAGAGAGTTCGCTAGATGACAGTTGCAAGACACATAAGGGTTAGAACTATAGCAAACATCTCGCACGAATATCTGGACTACGAAAATAAATAAATTCTAAGCTTGTGAACCTAAAATTGTGAACTCGTGCTACGCACTCAAACAGCACAATTTTTTAACGGTTCACTTCGCATGAATTTATGTTTATTTTCTCCGTATGATATTCTTAGCTTCGATCGTTTGCTCAAAGGTTTCGTGGATTTTGGGGATTGCAGGACTAAGGCAAAAAATGGTGCAGAGGCTTCGCTAGATGACAGTTGACGGACACACAAGGGTAAGAACTATAGCAAACATCTCGCACGAATATCTTGGGTACAACTTAATGTTCTCACTCGCTCAGCCTCACTTCAAAAATCTTCTTTTTAATAAATATTAAGGAAGATTTCCTCGTTCGAAGCGTCGCTCATGAAAAACATTAAATTTTATATGGGGATATTCGTAAGTTTCGATTGTTTGCTTGAAGGTTTCGTTATATTGGGATTTGCTAGACCGAGATAAAAAATTATTCAATAAAATCACTAGACTAAAAAACAGGGATGTAAAAGGGCAAAATTATAGCCACTAGATTTCTAGTGGCTAGGTTTTTACTATTTTGCTTTGATTACAAGTTGTTGGTTTGGTCTTTGTAATTTTGCGTTTATGTCTTGTGGTAGGTCGATTTTTGCTTCTTTTCCTGCAGATTCTAAGTTTACTACGTATTTGATTACATCGTGTTCTTCTTGTTCTTCAACTTGTGCTGCTTTACCATTAACGTTGATTTTTGGTGCTTGTAAATTCAAGATTGTTTTTGCTTTTTCTGATGATTTTAAATCTTCTGGGATTTGTACGATGAAGTTTAATGTCTTAGGCATTTGTGCTACTTCAAGTGTTGTTTCTTTTGCTAACTCTTGATCATCAGCTGTTAATTTGTAAGCAATTGTATTTGCTAATACTTTTTGCAATTGTTCGTTGCTCATTTCAGCAGTTAGGTCGTTTACTAATACTTTTGAGCTGTAACCTTGTTCTTGTTCTTGAATTTTTGCGTTTAATTCTTTGATTTTGTTGTTAGCATCGTTTAAGTTTTCGATAGCGTATTTTTTATCTACTTCTACTTCTTTTAATTTTGCTTCTAGGTCTGAACCTTTTTGGTTAGAGCATGATGCTAATACAACCATTGATAATACTAATAATGCTGTTAAAAATTTCTTTTTCATAATTTCCTCCAATTAATTTATTCCAACTCTTTTATTATACTATTAATTTGAGAAAATTCAAACAATTTTACTATAAAAGTTCAGATTTTTATTTTTAAACTTCTAAATAATTATGTCTGAATTTAAGTGTAAAGCAGTAAATATTATTGACAAAATAAATTCAATTTGGTATAATGTAGAAGTAAATTTATATATATAAAAAGGAGGGTATATTTATGAGCAACAATAATAATGACTTTAAGCCTTTTATTTCGGCCGATAAGGTCTTGCCAGAGCTTACACCATTCTCTATTATTTTCGGTATTATCATGGCAATTGTATTTGGTGGAGCTAATGCATATTTAGGTCTTAGAGTTGGCTTGACAGTATCTGCGTCAATTCCTGCTGCAGTTATTTCAATGGGAGTTATCAGATTGATTTTCAAGAGGGATTCTATTTTGGAAAACAACATCGTTCAAACTATAGGTTCCGCAGGGGAATCAGTTGCCGCTGGTGCTATCTTTACAATGCCTGCATTATTTATTTGGATGAAGGAATGGAATGAACCAGCTCCATCATTAATCGAAATAGGGGTTATCACTCTTATTGGTGGTTTACTTGGGGTTTTATTCATGGTTCCATTGAGAAATGCTTTAATAGTTAAGGAACATGGGGTTATTCCATATCCAGAAGGAACTGCTTGTGCAGAAGTTTTATTAGCAGGTGAAGAAGGTGGATCCAAGGCTAAGCTTGTATTTAAGGGTTTAGGTTTAGCTGCTGTATACAAATTCTTTGCTGATGGTTTGAAGATTTTCCCATCTTCATTATCAAAAGAAATTACAGTTAAATCTTTCTCAGGTGCTGGTATCGGTATCGACCCACTTCCATCTTTGGTAGGTGTTGGTTATATTTGTGGTCCTAAGATTTCTGGATATATGCTTAGTGGTGCAACTTTAGGTTGGTTAGTTATTATGCCACTTATGAAATTATTCGGTGGAGACAACATAATCGGTGCTGCAGATAAGGCTATTTCTGCTATGACTGTAAAAGATATTTGGGGTACTTATTTAAGATATATCGGAGCTGGTGCTGTAGCTACTGGTGGTATTATATCTTTAATTAAATCATTACCACTTATTATCAGAACTTTCAGAGATGCTATGAAAGACTACAAATCACAAGGTTTGGGTACAGATTCAGTTCTTCGTACTGAAAAAGATTTGAGCATGAAGTTCATAGGAATTTCAATTCTTGCTATCGCAGTTGTAATGGCTGTTTTACCAATTATTCCAGTTGGACCTATTGGCTCAATTATTATCGTTATATTTGGTTTCTTCTTTGCAACTGTATCATCTCGTTTGGTTGGTCTTATTGGATCATCTAACAACCCAGTTTCTGGTATGACTATCGCTGCTTTATTGATAACTTCAATATTGATCAAAGCTATGGGAAATACTGGTCACGATGGTATGATGATGGCAATTTCAATTGGTACTGTAATCTGTGTTATCGCTGCTATTTCAGGGGATACTTCACAAGACTTAAAGACTGGTTTCTTGGTTGGAGCTACTCCATATAAACAACAAATCGGTGAATTAATTGGTGTTACTGTATCTGCGCTTGTAATCGGAGCTATTTTATGGTTATTAGATTCATCTTGGGGATATGGTTCAGAAGAACTTCCTGCACCACAAGGTATGTTGATGAAACTTATAATCGAAGGTGTAATGGGTGGATCACTTCCTTGGGGATTAGTTTTCGCAGGAGCATTCATTGCAGTTGTTGTTGAAATTTTAGGAATTCCAGTTTTACCATTTGCAGTAGGTTTGTATTTACCAATCAACACTTCTACAGCAATCATGACTGGTGGTTTAATCAGATTGTTTATCGACAAGAGAAAAGTTAAAAATGAAGAATTAAGAAAAGAACAAGAAGAAAATGGTGTATTGTTCACATCTGGATTTATCGCAGGTGAAGGTGTTGTAGGTATTTTACTTGCCGCATTTGCTATAATCAAAGTTGGCGACAAGACATTAGCTGAAGTTCTTGATTTATCTTCAAAATTCAACATTGGTACAATTGGATCAATCATAGTATTCTTGTTATTATTAGCAGTTTTAGTTAGAACTTGTATCAAGAACGTAAATACTAATGAAGCGAAATAAAAATTTTCTAGAATTTATTCCTGAGGTCAATGACAAGATTGAGTTTTATGAGAAAAATGATCTTGTGTACTTGAAAAAGAAACACAATCATATTTTTGATAAGATTGCTCAAAAGATGTTCTTTACGCCAAAAGAATCCAACATCAAGCTTGAAGGTTACGGCAGTGATGTTTTCAGAATGATTGATGGCAAAGCAAACATCATAGAGATTGGGAATAAATTAAAAGAACAATACGGAGATGAGGTAGAGCCTTTATATGAGAGACTATCTCAATTCATACAAATTTTATACAACAATGATATTGTTAAACTCAAAAAGAAGTCTGAATAAGGCTTCTTTTTTTATGGAGATTGCAGGACAATATACAAAATTGTGCTGAGTATTCGCTGTTCAACAGATTTGGAGCAGTTCCAAGTGGGACACACAAAAAAACAAGGACTATCTCAATAAATACTAACGCAAGCACAAGTATAAAATATGCTAAAGTGACTTATTAGCCTATTTATGATATAATATATCTTAACAATTAAACGGATAAGGGGTAATAATATGGCAATTTCTTATAAACCATTATGGCACTTATTGGTAGAAAGAGAAATGAACAAAGAAGACTTAAAAAGAGCTGCAAACATAACAAGCAACATAGTTTCAAGAATGAGCAAAAACTCTTATGTGAACTTAGAGTCACTAGAAAAGATTTGTTTGGCATTGGATTGCAGAATTGAAGATGTTATAGAAATTCATAGAAATGAGGTGGAATAAAATTGGGAAATTTATAATAAATTAGAAGAGATGAAATGCTTGAATACCTAAATCATCTAAAAAAATTTATACAGATGATGAAAGTAGGATTGTATTTGGCAAGATTGAAACAACCCTAACTGAGAAAAATATGGATTAGTTTGGGAGAACACGAAGAAGAAGTAAATAAAAGTAAAAGAGAAAAATTATGATTTTTTTGGGTGGAGGTAATTCATGGATTTTGAATTTATTATGTATCATTTTTTAAGTGGATGTATTCCTGTATTTTTAGCAGTAGCTATCTATTTTGCTATTTTATATGTAATTGAAAAAAAACAAACAAAAGGGCATATAATATTATCCTTTGTTTTCTGCTTTTATCTCACAGGGGTATTGGCGGCGACGGGTATTGCCATTAAAGGCTCATTTGCCCCAAGAATTGTTTATATTCCTTTTGTGGAAATGATTAGAGGACCAATAGAAACGTTTTTAAATGTAATTTTATTTATACCATTGGGATTTTTTCTACCATTTCTATATAAAAAATATAATAGATTAGCAAATATAGTTTTAGCTGGATTTCTTATATCCTTATCTATTGAATTTGTTCAGATGTTTGATATGGGAACAACAGATATAAATGACTTGATAGCAAACACTTTTGGTACATTTTTGGGATTTGGTATTTATAAATCATTTAACAAAGCTGTTCCAAAATCTTGGATTAATCAGACTCAAGTTGATGGTTTTCAATGCTATTATGAACTGTTATTTTTTTGGATAGGCTCATTAGTAATAATGCTCACTGTTCAGAGATATATTTTCAACATATTATTTGCTGCAAAGTTTTAATTAGTGGTTAGATGTTGGAGAGGTAATAACAACTACTAAAACATTCTTAAAACACTTACTATTTAATAAATTTTACCGCGGCTAATGAAATATGGGGACTTAACATAAAGTCTGAAGAAGTCCTTAAAAAAAGTAAGACCAATGACTGATCTGAACCCCGAAATCCGGAATAAGGATGGAGGGGTTTTTTGATATGGGTATCTATTTTCCTAGGGATAAAATCTTTAGAGATACCTGTAGGAATAGTTCTATTCATATACTATTTATTATGTATTGTTGACATTCACATGAACAAAAATAATAGGTGATATAATCGATAAATCATAGGGCTAGTATTAATCAAGCTTTTTATACAGAGATAACAAGGAGGTTATCTCTTTTTTATTTTTAAGAAAGGAGTTTTATGTGAAAAAACTAGAACAAATAAGACAAGAATCAAAAAAAATAAAAGATAAAATTGACGATATAGAATAGAGATTAAGGCAACTAAAAAATCAAGAAAATAAGATATTAAAACAAGACATAGAAAAAAGAAGAAAAGAAAGAACTCATAGGCTAATAACAAGAGGAGCAATCTTAGAAAGCCTTATAGAAAACGCAGAAGAACTAACAGATGAAGAAATAAAAATCCTATTATAAGAAGTAACAAAGACAAAAGAATTTAAAGAAACACTAAAAATAATGAGAGAAAATTAAGAAATTAAAAAATATAAAACATATAAAGAGCATAAAACTAATACAAAAATTGAGATAGTCTTCTTGGAAAAACTTACGGGGAATGAAAATGGACACAAAAAAAATAAGAGTCATTTTCCATCTTCTGAAACAACTCTTATTTTCCGAGCAAACTGCACTTAAACTGAAATTTTGGTTCGATCATTTCCTTATCCACTCCTTAATAGTAATCTATTAGATAAACTTGCTTTTCAAGATATAACGAATCAATCTTTAAATCTTTAATTAACTAAAGTTTTCGATACTTAGGATAAAATTTTAAATTTTAATGTTTTAAGTTTAAATGTTTAAAGGCTCTAGTTTTATTTGTCTTCAAATAAAACGGGTAGTATTCCTGCGTTTTTTGTTTATATATCCTTTTCATCGGAATCAATAAACTAAAGTAACAGTTGTGCTCTACAATTTAGATATCTTTTATTGTAGTATATATATACCCACTGAAAAATGTTTTAAACACTTTTTTGAAGTTTTTTTGAAAAATATTAAAAAATTTTTGAAAAAAATTGATTTTGTTTGAAATTTCTTGAAATGAGGTATAATAAAAAAAACACATGATTTAAAATCATGCGCCATATAAGAAAGGAGTAAGGGGAGTCAACTCTGGAAAATTTTGAAGGCATGAGAGTTTTCCCCTCTAACTTGTTAACTAATTTAGATGTGAAGTAATTGTTTGATGATGAACCAAAATATTGGAATGAATATTGCTGGAATGTAATCCATGATTTTGAATTTTTTGATTTCTAGCATATCTATACCAAGTAGAACTATCAACAATGATCCTACTACTGAAATGTTATCAATTACTTCTGGTACTAAGACTTTGCTTAGTGATGTTGATAATAAGAATATTAGTGTGTTCATCACAAGTCCTACAACGCCGGACAGTGCTACTGTGAATCCGTATGTTGCTGAGAACAAAAATGTTGTGATTGCATCTAATATTATTTTAAATTGCATTATGTCGGCGGATCCACTTAATCCTAAATTCAATGGAGCAAGGATTGCCAACGACCCGATATTTTGTAGCATTATTAATGCAATGGCGCCTTTCATGGACGAGCCAGATGAGTCTGGAACTTTGTTTTGCAAATACTCTACAAGGTTGGCTAATTTCTTGTCCAAATCAAGACCGTTACCTATTATAGCACCGATAACTAAGGAAATCAACATAAAAATAAAATTATTTGTTTTGATACTTCCTTGGATTCCCATTATTAATATACAAACGGCGACAACGTCCATTATACTTTTTATTAGTTTTTTTGGCAGGAAAGATTTTAAAAGTCTTCCCAAAAAGGCTGCAACTGCAACCGCTACAACATTTATTAATATGTAAAACATCATAATCCTCCACGAAATATAATAATATATTTTATTCAATTTGTAAAGTAATAATTTTAATAATTAACAATGTAATATTTGAAAGTGGTAAAAATATGTAAATATAATATCACAATTAAATAATCTGCATAAAAGCTACATATTAAATGAGTAAAAATATATCAATAATTTGTAAAATTTAGGGGTTCGATATGAACGAAAAAATCGAATTAATCAAAAATAAAGAGATAAATTTCCTCAAAGAACTGGACAATTCTGTCATTAGATTCAAGCACAGTCTTCCTCATCACAATGACAGTTTGTTGAATAAGGTTCTTATGGAAAAATTCATAGCTCAGTCTAAGATTGATTTTTATGAGGAGTATAGGAGCGAATCTTCTCAATATAATTACATATACACTAAGAATAAACTTGTAGAAGAAAGATGTGATGAGATTATTCAGATTTTCCAAGATATGGAAAATGATATGAGTTTTTTGGATGATGCTATCAAGAATTCTGGAGATATCGAAAGAGGGTTTAATTTTAGGTTTTATTTGAAGAAAATTATCGAAAGTTATAGATTTTCACGCGATAATTCAAAAGACACGGATAAAAAAAACAAAAGAGCTCATCTGAAATCTAAGAATAAAAGGGAGTTTATAATCAGTGAATATTCCAAGGATAGTGTGTATTTGTACAGTGTGAAGAGAAGTTTGAACCAAGTGTACAAGAAGAGAATAAATACTGAGGTTAACAAGCTTAGGCGTGATTTATACGATTTGAGAAAAAATATGAAGGTCGATCCAGAAGATTACGACACAAAATTCAGAGCTTTGTATTTAATTCCTGGGGTGGGGCAACTTCAGTTCAATCAACTTTACAAGTTTTTGATTATGATTGCGATATTTTTGGTAAGTGTGTTCATTCTCATTGGAGATACACATATCGATAAATTGGATGAGTTTATGATTGGTATATTGGTGATTTTGGAGATTATCAACATAGTAAATTACAAAAAAATCGTGAGGGATATTAATAAAGGAATTCGTCCAAATAATTTTAGAGAGTCGATTATTAACATTAAATTAAAGGTTAAAAGATTTTTCATTAATAATATTAAACTTATTTACTGGGTACTGTGTGGAATAGTTGCCGCTTTTAATATTTTTATTGTGATTGCAACTGTTTTGGGAGAGGATTTGACTTTTGTGCTGAAAAATTACGACAGATTTTACGTTCAGTTTGATATGAAGATATTGTATGCGTGTGCTCTGCTTAGTGTGATGGTGTTTTCAATTGCAGAGATAGTATCGTTGATTGTGTGGAGGATTTTCTCAAGAGTTGACAAGGAATTGAATCTTTTTATGTGCATATTGTCAATTGCATCTCTTTTTGTATTGCTGATGTTTCCAAATGATTATGTGTTTATGAAGTTATTTGGGATTTTCGACCAATACGTACTTCACGACCAAAGTTTGATGCTTATTTTCTGGTTGACTTTTTGGTTACTTACAGGTGCAGTAACAGCTTACAATGTATATTCAATGCAAAAGATTGGGTTTTTCTCTAACAATATCAATTATTTGATGCACAACGATGATATGAATAAGTTTGACTACTACAGATGGGTTGTGTTCCCGATTTATTCTAATAAGGTTAATTTGATTACTATTTTGTTGAATTTCATGGCGTTTTATGTGATGTTTTGTTTCACTGGTGTGTATTTTTCTCATATGGTAGATATTTACAATGAGGGCGCTATGGATATTCTCATATTTTTTGTACGAAAGCTTAACAGTAATTATTATTACTTGATAGGTTTCATAATTGTGGCGATATTTTCGGTTGTTAATTTGTGTTGGGATATTATCACTAAGATTAGGGTTAGAAGGTAGTTATGAATATTGAATTTGAAAATTATAGTACGAATTATTTTGAAAATTTGACCGGAAAAATCACGCAGAATTGTCAGATTTTTTCAAACAAAATAACTTTGGACAAGTTCATAGCTGTGCTGATGAATGTAAAATACGCCAATGGCAAGATGCTGATAGATGGAAAGATTTCTAACAATGTGATATCGAAGTATCGTGGATTTTATGTTGTGGATGAGTTTATGTTGTATGAGCATTTGAATGTGTACGATAATTTGTCATTGGTGTTGCGTTCAACGAAGATGAGTCCTGTGACAATTTACAGAAAGATTGAGAGCTTGAATGAAAGTTTGGATGTGGATTTGGATAACAAATTAAAAGAATGTGATGCTGATACTATCATCAAACTTTTTTATGCGAAGGTTGTACTTTCTGATAGTCATTTTGTGATTATCAAAAATTACAATAATTACACAAAAATTTTTTCCAAGAAAAATTTAAAAAAACTAACTGAAATGTTTGATGAGAAAAAAATAAACTACATTATTTTATGCGAAAAGAAGAAAAAATTAGTCGATGATTTGCCGATTTTGAAGCTTGGAAAGAGTAGTATTTCTGTTGTAAAATGAGTTGAACATTTTATTAAAATTATATATTTTTAGCTTTTTGAAAAATTTTTATTCTATATTTTCAGTGTTATTTCCGATCGATTTGTGGTAATATTTAATAGGAATAAATACTATAAATTGTAGTTGGGTTTTAGTAATCCACTATATACGCGATAAAGGGAGTAATAATGGAAATAAAAAAGAGAGATGGCAATATTGTCGATTTTGATAGGTCGAAGATAAAATTAGCCATGAAAAAAGCTTATGCTTCTGTGGGAATTTACGCAGAGGAAAATGAACTGGAAGCTATGGCGCAAGAAATTGAAAACACTATTGTGAACAAGTATCCTAAAAATCATGTGGTTACTGTTGAAGAAATCCAAGATTTGGTGGAATTAACTTTGATTGATCACGGACAATACAAGGTTGTAAAATCTTTTATTTTGTATCGTGCAAAACACACTACAGACAGAAAGGTTATCCAAGAGTTCGAAAGATTTATCACAGATGAAGATGTCATCGAAATCATTAGATATATTCAAGAACACTACGATTCTACTAGGTATTCGATAGAGAATTTGTATTTGAAGTTTGAATCATTTGTTAAGCCTAATTTGTCACAATATGATATGGTGAATTTATTGTCCAAGGCTTCTGGTGAATTGGTTAGCAAGGAAGCTCCAAATTGGGAATATATTGCATCTTTGTTTATGAATTACAATTTGAAACAAAATATTAAGAAGTTAGAAATCCAATACGATCTTCAAGATTTTAAATCTAAGATTAAGTTTTTGGATGAGAGAGGATTGTACGGCTCATACATCAGAGAAGTGTACACTGATGATGATATTGACGAATTGGAAAAATACATCGACGACGACAGGGATAAGTTATTCACTTTCAGTGCTTTGGATTTGATTATCAAAAGATATTTGATTAAAACTCATGACAACAGAGTTATGGAATCTGCACAAGAAATGTTCATGGGAATTGCGATGCATTTGGCACTTAAAGAAAAGGATAGAATTCATTGGGCAAAGAAGATTTACGATAATTTGTCCACATTAAAAGTGACTGTGGCAACTCCTACAATGAGTAATGCCAGAAAACCATTCAATCAATTGTCCAGTTGTTTCATAGACACTGTTCCTGATACTTTGGAAGGAATTTACCGTTCGATAAATAATTTCGCACAAGTTTCTAAGCATGGTGGCGGAATGGGATTGTATTTTGGAAAAGTTCGTGCAAATGGATCCGATATTCGTGGATTCCAAGGCGTTGCAGGTGGAGTTATCAGATGGATTAAACTTGCAAATGATACAGCTGTTGCAGTGGATCAATTGGGAGTGCGCCAAGGTTCTGTAGCTGTGTACTTGGATGTATGGCACAAGGATATATTGGAATTTTTGCAACTTAGAACAAACAATGGTGATGACAGAATGAAAGCACACGATGTGTTCCCTTCTGTTTGCTATCCTGATTTGTTCTGGAAGATGGTTCGTGACGATATCGACGGAACTTGGTATATGTTCGACCCACACGAAATCTCTGTGAAAAAAGGATACAACTTGGAGGATTATTACGGAGACGAATGGGAAAAAAGATACAACGAATGTGTGCTTGACGAAAGTATTTCCAGACGTAGCATAAAAGTAAAAGATTTGGTTAGACTTATCATAAAATCCTGGACAGAAACAGGAACTCCATTCACATTCAACCGTGATACTGTAAACAGAATGAATCCAAACAAACACAAAGGAATGATTTATTCTTCTAATTTGTGTACAGAAATTATGCAAAATATGAGCGAAATTCATTCTATAAGTGAAACTATCGAAACAGAAGACGGAGACGATATTATCGTTACGAAAACAAAACCGGGAGATTTTGTTGTGTGTAATCTTGCTTCTCTTGTTTTGGGAAATATCGACGTGAACAATGATGAAGAATTAGAGGAAGTTGTGGAAACAGCAGTTAGAGGATTGGACAATGTTATTGATTTGAACTTCTATCCATTGGAATACGCAAAGTACACTAACAAAAAATACCGTCCAATCGGACTTGGAACAAGTGGTTATCATCACTGTTTGGTAAAAAATAATATTATGTATTCAGATGTTGAAAAGCATTTGGAATTTGCAGATAAATTGTACGAAAAAATCAACTACTACGCTATCAAAGCAAGTAATAAAATCGCCAAGGAAAAGGGATCTTACGAATATTTTGAAGGTTCTGATTGGGAAAATGGTGAATATTTCAAATTAAGAGATTACAATTCTGAAAAATGGAACGAATTGTACCACGATATCAAGAAAAATGGAATGAGAAATGGTTACTTGATGGCAGTGGCACCAACTGGTTCAACTTCTATAATCGCAGGAACTACTGCAGCAGTGGATCCGGTTATGAGCAGATATTTCCTTGAAGAAAAGAAAGGTACAATTGTCCCACGTGTTGCACCAGGACTTAGTCCACAAACATTCTGGTTGTACGAAAATGCGCACGAATTGGATCAAAATATAACTGTAGATGCGACAAGTATAAGACAACGCCACATCGACCAAGGACAATCGGTCAATATTTATATCACGACTGATTACACGATGAGAACAATATTGAACATATACATCAGAGCTTGGGAAAAAGGAATCAAATCCATCTATTATGTTAGAAGTAAATCATTAGAAGTGGAGGACTGCGATAGCTGCAGTGCATAATTTTTATGAAAAAATTATTATCAGTGATGTTGAGCTTGGCGCTTGTACTTGGAGTTACAGGTTGTAACAAAAAACAAGAAAAAGTGGAAGAAAAACCACCCGTAGAGCAAGTTCAACCAAAAGACGATTTGAATGGCAAAAAGCCAAGTGAGATTGATTCGTCGATAAATTACGATGAATACGTGGATACGAAGGACAAATTAATCAAAGTTATCAAAAAATTACACGAAACTCGTGGCAAAGAAGAGATAGTGTTCTTGGGAAATGACAAATCGCAAGTCGAAAATTTTATGAATGAATACGACAAGAACGACAAGAAAACTGCCGAAGATAATTTAGTGGTTGGAGATATGAAATTTGTGAAGGATTCTTCCATCGGAAAGCCGATTTTCTCCATGAAATTAAAATCGGTGTTGAACGAAGATTTCAGAGATGAACCTTATAGCTTGGAGTTCACTTACAAATACATCGACAAACTAAACGAATTATCAGAAAAAGTTAAAGGCAAGGATGATTTTGAAACGGTGAAAAATTTGGCGAAAGTTTTGATTGACGATTACAGATACGATCCACAACTTTCATCGACATTTGGTTGTGATTTGTTGTTGAACAAAGAGGGAACTTGCAATTCGTTCAGCGAACTTGCCAATGATGTGCTAAATAATTGCGGAATTTATTCTGAAATTTGGTGGGTAGATTCATTGCCTGACGATGAATTGGACAAAAATTCCAATCCATATCGTAACCATTCGATTGACAGAGCAAGATTAAATGGCAAGATGTATTTCTTGGATTTTACTCACTCTACGATTTCACACAAGAACGCAAAAGACTACGGATTTGAAAACAGACCGAAACTTATAATGGAGAAATTACCAGAAGTAGAACGTGGCAAAAACCAACTATACACTGGATATTCAAAAGTTCGTGAACCGATTTTGGTTAACAAAGGATTCTGCGATGGACACTACAGCATAGACAACCCTTACGCAAAGTATTCTGACTTGGGATTGGGCTGGACAACATACGATAAATTATTGGATAATTTACACAAAAATCCATACTTTAAGTAGTGGAAAATAATGTTTGTAAAAATTTTTTTCAAAATAATTTCAAAAAAAGCTTGACAAAAGATTTTTGAGCGTGTATTATATATCCATAAGCTAAATGAATAAACATTAACGTTGATAAGAAGAGTATGCAACGAATGCTTTTACAGAGAGTCTCAGTTTGGTGGAATGAGATAAAGAATAGTTGTTGAAAATGGTCTTGGAGTTAGAAAAGTCGAATAGCATTTGCTTTTAAACTTTTCCGGTTGCATCCGATATCTTGTGCTAGGTATGAATACGTACTGAACAATGAGAAAATGCATATTTGTATATTTGTATATATGTATTTAAAAATAAGGTGGTAACGCGGATATATTCGCCCTTATGTGATGAATGTCACATAAGGGCTTTTTTTATTATAAAAATGAGGTGAGATTATGATTGAAGTATTAAATTTGAAGAAAACTTTTAATACAAGTGAGAAAGAATTTAATGCAGTTGATGATGTAAGTTTCAAAGTAGATAGAGGTGAAATTTACGGAATAATTGGTTTGTCAGGAGCTGGCAAATCAACACTTGTAAGACTTCTGAACAGATTGGAAGAACCTACAAGCGGCAAAGTTGTTATCGATGATGTCGACATAACATCATTGAAAGAAAAGGAATTATTGGAGGCAAGAAAAGAAATCAGCATGATTTTCCAACATTTTAATTTATTTAATCAAAAAAATGTCTACGAAAATATTGCTTATCCATTGAAGCTTCAAAACATTCCAAAGAATGAAATAGAAAAAAGAGTTAACGAATTATTGGATTTCATTGGACTTAGAGACAGAGCAAAAAGCTATCCTAGCCAATTATCCGGTGGACAAAAACAAAGAGTTGCGATTGCAAGAGCATTATCCACAAATCCTAAAGTGATTTTGTCAGATGAATCTACAAGCGCACTTGACCCACAAAACACTCAACAAGTTTTGGAGATTTTGAGAAAATCAGTAGACAAATACAAAACGACGATAATAATGATAACTCATCAAATGGAAGTTGCAAAAGACATCTGTGACAGAATAGCAGTGATGGAAAATGGAAAAATCATCGAAGAAAATTCTGTAGAAGAATTATTCAAAAATCCAAAAACAGATGTTACTAGAAACTTTATTAGAAAACTTGTCGAAGAAGACGAAGAAGAGATAATAACTGACGATTTTAAGGGAGATGTCGTTAGATTAACTTATTCCAAGAAATCCTACAACAAACCATTATTATCACAAGCAGCGAGAATTTCCGGAATAGATTTTAGTATAATATCTGGAAATATCAACAAACTTCAATCCACTGGAGTTGGATACACAGTGGTTGAACTTATCGGACAGAAGGAAAACATACAAAAAGCAAAAGACTTTTTGACAGAAAATGATATTAGAGTAGAGGAGGTTAAATAATGGATAATTTACTAAATTTGGTATTAGAAGCAACAGGCGAAACATTGTACATGATTTTAGTTAGTACGTTTTTCACAATTTTATTTGGCCTTCCATTGGCACTTATTTTATACACAACTGGACAGTCGGGACTTAATCCCAAACCAAAACTATACGCAGTGTTGGATGTCATAGTTAATATTACAAGATCATTTCCATTCATCATATTGATGATAGTATTACTTCCATTATCCAAGTTAATAGTCGGAACCAAAATAGGAACATCAGCATCCATCGTGCCATTAACAGTTGGTGCAATTCCATTTTTGGCAAGATTATTCGAACAAGAATTCTTGAATGTGGACAGAGGAATCATCGAAGCGTCCAAATCAATGGGAGCAAGTAATTTTAACATATTGACAAAAGTATTGATTCCAGAATCATTGCCACAATTGGTGTTGGCAATAACAAACTTAATGATAACATTGATTGGTTATTCTGCAATGGCAGGAACAATCGGTGGAGGAGGCTTGGGAGCCTTGGCGAAACGATACGGCTACGACAGATTCAACACAGAAGTTTTATTGTGGGCAGTAGTTGTAATTATAATCTTGGTTGAAATTGTACAAATATCAGGTACAAAAATTTCAAATAAATTAAACAAAAAAAACATATAGGAGTGGTAAAAATGAAAAAGAAAATTTTATTAGTAGTATTGGCATTAGCATTGGTATTAACATCATGTGCTAAAAAAGAAAGCAAAAAAGAAGACGGACAAAGTGCAAAACAAGAATCACAAAGCACAGAAAACAAGAAGGTTGTAATTGGAGTATCTCCAGCACCTCACAAAGAAATTGCAGAAAAAGCAAAAGAAATCTTGGCGAAAGATGGAATTGAACTCGAAATCAAAGAATTTGACGATTATGTAACACCTAACACATCACTTGAAGAAAAAGATATCGACTTGAACTTCTACCAACACATTCCTTACTTGGAAAACTTCAACAAAGAAAGAGGAACAAAAATCGTATCATTAGGTGGAGTTCACATCGAACCATTGGGAGTTTATTCTAAAAATTACAAATCACTTGATGAATTAAAAGACGGAGATGAAGTTATAATCCCAAACGATGCTACAAATGGAGCAAGAGCATTAAAATTATTGGAAGAAAACAATGTAATCAAATTAAAAGCTGATGCAGGATTGGAAGCTACTGAAAAAGACATTGCAGAAAATCCTAAGAACTTGAAATTCACACCAGTTGAAGCTGCAACAATTCCAAGAGCATACGAAGACGCTGCAATTGCCGTAATCAATTCAAACTACGCATTAGAAGCAAACCTATCACCAAAGAAAGATGCGATTGCGACAGAAAAAGCTGAAGGAAACCCATTTGCAAATGTAATAGCAGCAAGAGAAGCAGACAAAGACAACGAAACTTACAAGAAAGTATTGGAAGCATTCCAATCAGACGAAGTTAAGAAATATATTGAAGAAAAATTTGAAGGTGAAATAATACCAGCAAAATAGAAAACATTAAGGGGGAGATTGAAAATGAGTTTACACGTACCATTTAGATATGATTATGTAGGAAGTTTCTTGAGAGATGAAAAATTACTGAAAGCTAGAACGGACTTCGAAAAAGAAATAATCACAAAACAAGAACTAAAAGAAATAGAAGATGAATGCATCAAAAAATTAATCGATAAACAAAAGGAATTGGGCTATCACGTAATAACTGATGGAGAATTCAGAAGAAAAAGCTGGCATTTGGATTTCTTCTGGGGACTTAACGGAATAAAAAGAGTTGAACTTGACCATGGATATTATTTCCATGGTAAGGAAACTTATCACACATCTGTACAAGTTGAAGGAAAAATCACAGGCGAAAATCATCCATTCGTAGAACATTTTAAATTCGTAAAACAATTTGAAGATGACAATACAATAGCAAAGCAAACAATACCTGCACCAGCGCAATTAATCGTAGAATTATTCAGAGAAGATAATGCAGAAATTACAAAACAAATCTATCCAGATTACGAAAAGTTGGAGCAAGATATTGCGAAGGCTTACAAACAAGTTATCAAAGATTTGTATGATGCAGGATGCAGAAATATACAATTTGACGATTGCACATGGGGAATGTTAGTAGATTCTGATTATATCAACAGAAAATACGGCGAATCAGTTTCATTAGATGACGAAGCTAACAGATATTTGAGAATCAACAACTTAGCACTTGAAGATAGACCAGAAGATTTGACAATAACAACGCACGTTTGCAGAGGGAATTACGAATCAACTTACGCAGCAAAAGGAGCATATGACAAAATCGCACAAATATTATTTGCACAAGAAAATGTAGATGCGTTCTATCTTGAATACGATGACGAAAGATCCGGTGGATTTGAACCATTAAAATACGTTTCAGGAGATAAAAAAGTCGTTCTTGGACTTATCACATCAAAAAGAGGAGAACTAGAAGACGAAGAAGAAATAATTGCAAGAATTCACAAAGCAGCAGAGTTCATTTCTCTTGATAGGTTGTGTTTAAGCCCACAATGTGGATTCTCATCTAACGAAAATGGAAACATATTGACGATTGAACAACAATGGGAAAAGCTAAAACTCATTAAGAAAATAGCTGAAAAAGTTTGGGGAAAATAATTAATCATATATCTCATTTTTATAAATTACAGGCAATGAAAATTGCCTGTAATTTTTTATGTTATTATATTTTTATTATATCAACGTTTTGGTAGTTTGAAATAAATTGTATAATAGAAATAAAATAAAAAAAGCAATTTATAAAACCTTAAAAATAATTAAAATCATAACGCCTATTATTGATTTAATTATAAAGATTTTAGAATTGCTGAAATCTTTAGGGTATTAAGCTCTAAGCTTAACACCTCCAATACCTTATAAAAATTATACTATAAAGTAGACAAAAAGTAAATGGCTAATAAAACCCCAGTTTACAGTTAAAGGAAGTAAAAATGATAGAAAAGATATTTACTGAAGATGAAATTAAATTATTAGAAGATTTAAAATTGGAAGGAATCAATAACTTAAATATCGAAGATATAATAAGGATAGAAGATGTGATTTCTAAATTTCTTAAAGTTAATGGATTTGATAAAAATTACAATATAACTAAAGATGGGAAACTTGCAGAAAGCATATTGGATAAAATTAGTGAATTGTAAAACTAAACTTAGGTAATGATTTTAGGCTGAGTGATTTAACGGCTTAGGACTTTATTTATGTTTTCGAATCAGTATACAATTAAATTTTAAAATCCTAAGCGGATACTTTTCATCAAAAATAGGGTATATATACTACTATGAAAGGGGAATTTTATATGAATTATGATAAATTATTTTCTTTGATTGATTCAAAGAAAGATGATATGTTTAATGACAGAAGATGGCTTCACGAACATCCTGAACTTTCTTATGAAGAAAAGGAAACTAGTGAATATATTTACAAGCACTATGAAAATAACAATGATGTAAAAGTTGAAAAAAATATCGGAGGATATGGAATAAAGGTTACGATTGACTCTGGTAAGCCAGGAAAGACTGTAGCTTTGAGGGCAGACTTTGATGCGCTTCCAATCACAGAAGATACTGGTCTTGATTATGCTTCTAAAAACAAGGGCGTAATGCATGCTTGTGGTCACGATGCACACACTGCATATATGATGACTTTGGCAGATTGTTTGGTAGAAATGAAGGATGATTTTTCTGGTAAAATTGTAATCATTCACCAACCAGCAGAAGAAATGCCACCAGGAGGATCAAGTTTTATGATTAAAGATGGCGTTTTGGATGGCGTTGACAATATTTTCGGTTGTCACGTTATGAGTCAATTGGATTTTGGAAAAGTATATTACCACAAAGGACATACACAACAAGCTCGTGCGAAATTCGTTGCGACAGTAAAGGGAACTGGTGGACACGGCGCTGCTCCTCACGAAGCAAATGATGCTATCGTTATCGCTAGTAATTTGGTTATGAGTTTGCAAACTATAGTTTCCAGAAGATTAAATCCAATGACTCCAGGCGTTGTAACTATTGGTTCATTCGATGGTAAGGGTCAATTTAATATCATCAAAGACTCAGTAACTCTTGAAGGAGACGTTAGATGCATGTCTGATGATGCAAGAGTACTTATAGAACAAGAAGTTAGAAATATTTGCGAAGGATTGGAAAAGGCGTATAGTTGTGAAATCGAATTGGATTACAAAAATGATTATCCAGTGTTGATGAATGACGATGAGATGACACAACTTGTAGTTGATGCTGTAACAGAAGCAAATATTCCTGAAGTTGTTGGTGTTGAAGATTGCGGTCCACAAGCACAATCAGAAGACTTCTCGTATTATTCACAAGTAATTCCGGCAAGTTTCTTCTATATTGGTGCAAAGCCAGATGGCAAAGCATATCCACATCACCATCCAAAATTCACAATAAATGAAGATTCTATGATCATTGCAGCAAAAGCCATGGGTGCAGTTGCATTGAAGTATTTAAACGAAAAATAATAGGGGGATTTTTTGCGATGGATGCAAACTTTTTATAAGTTGCATCCTTTTTTATTTTAAAATTCATATAAATCATCCAAATAGAAGTTATTGTTGAATACTTATTATTTTTTGATTTAACGTTTATATAAATTACTTCTAATTTATTGTCGTTTAATTATTGTAATAATATATTATAAAATTAAAACTATTAAAAAAACACTAATATTTTTTGACTATAAATAATAGCAATATTTTTTGCAATAAAATTTTTCTATTTACAAGTAAAAATATAAGTGGTATAATAAAAACATAAGGATATCGTATTCATAATAATGAATGGTATCTGAAAAAGAAAGGAGTAGAGAATTATGAAAGAGTATTTGAATGTTGCTAATTCAGCAATTCTATGGTTATCGACTATGCCTGTTGCAGTAGCTGTAGTAGTACAAGCGTTTATCTTTTACAAAAAAGCAAAAAAAGCTGGACCAATTGTTGGACTTAGCGACGAAGAGGCAAACAGAGCATTTAAAATAGGGGCAACTTCAGCGATTGGTCCTGCTCTAGGTGTATTTGTTGTTATGTTAGGATTAATGGCAGTAATAGGAGGACCGCTTGCTTGGATGAGATTATCGATAATCGGAGCAGCTCCTACTGAACTTGCAGCTAGTCAAATGGCGGCACAAGCACAAGGAATAAATTTGACTAGTCCAGATTATAATATACTTAATTTTGCAAATGCAACATGGGTTATGGCGTTAAATGGTAGTGCTTGGTTACTTAGTTCAGGACTATTGGCTGATAAATTAGAAATTTTATCAGCAAAGGTTTCTAAGGGAAATCCAAAAAGACTTAGTATTATCATGGTAGCGGCTATGTGTGGTGCATTTGGGTACTTATGTTTTAATCAAATTTATCCTGGTCTATTTGACACAAAAAAAGTTCCATTCATGGTAGCGGCTATTTCAGGTTTTTGTTTTATGATTTTATTTGAATCTATAAGCAAAAAATATCCAAAATTCAAAGAATATGGTCTAGGAGTTGCAATGATACTTGCGATGATGGTTGCTGTAATCTTTAAGAAAATGTTTCTAGGGGTGTAATATGGAAAATTATGATTTAAAAAAATACGAGCAAGAATTTACAAAACCTATAATAAAATATGGTAGATTGACTAATTTATTAGCTATCCCATTGTGTTTTATACCTTCATTAGTTGTATGGCTTGTATATCACACATTGCCGTCTGTACATGACATCCTAACAGGATGGGGATTGATAGCTTCAATATACGGAATTTACGCAATTATAGAACCTATTTCTTATTTTCCAATGGTTGGCTTGCCAGGAACATATATGGTTTGTTTATCAGGTAACATATCAAATGTTAGAATACCATGTGCTGCAATAGCACAAGAGTCATTAGGAGTTCAACCAGGAACAAAAAAAGCAGAACTTGTTTCTACTATAGGGATTGCGGGAAGCATTGTAACAAATATTATTGTTGTAAGTATCGCAGCTTTTGGTGGAGCAACTCTAATGTCAATTTTTCCACCAATCGTTATTGAAGCTTTTGAATACGTTTCTCCAGCTATTTTTGGAGCAATGTTCGGGATGATAGCTATTAAAAATTTAAAATATGGATTATTCGCAAGTGTATTAGCATTGATTTTAATTCATTTCCATGTTAAACCATTTGCTATTATTCCAATTTTAGTTTTTGGTACAATAATTTTTGGATTTATTTTAGAAAAATATGATAGTAAAAAATAAAAATAGGAGGATAAGATGATTAATTGTAAGGAAGAAGCTAAAAAAGTATTAGACGAAGTTATTAAAAACAGAAGATACCTTCATGAAAATCCTGAAGTTGGATTTGATTTATCGAATACAATAAAATTTGTTAAAGAAAAATTAGATGAATATGGAATTGAATATAGAACTGATATTGGAAAATCAGCAGTTATTGGGTATATTAATCCTAATAAAGGGCACACAATTGCATTGAGAGCAGATATGGATGGTTTGCCAGTAGTAGAAGAAACAGGATTGGAATTTCAATCGAAAAACGGGAAAATGCATGCTTGTGGACATGATGCACATACATCAATGCTACTTGGAGTTGCAAAAGTATTAAAACAAAATGAAGATAAAATTAATGGTACTGTAAAATTAATCTTTCAACCAGCTGAGGAGTTAGGAACAGGTTCAAAGTTTTTATGTGAAGATGGAGTTATGAATGATGTTGACGAAATCATAGGACTACACGTTGGTAACATATCAAGTGAAGGCTCAGTCGGTGACATGGTATTTGCTAGAGGTAGTATGATGGCTTGTATGGATAAATTTACTATAAAAGTAAAAGGTACAGGAGCACATGGAGCATATCCACAAGCATCCAAGGACCCTGTAGTTATAGGTGCATATATCGTTACAGCTATACAAGAAATATTATCCAGAGAAATAGCAGCAACAGAACCAGGAGTTATTACAATCGGTGTGTTTAAATCGGGAAGTGCATTCAATATTATACCAAATGAAGCTTACCTTGAGGGAACAGTAAGAGCTGTAACTAACGAAAATAGAGAGTTTATTCAAAACAGAATAAAAGAGGTTTCGGAAGGGATAGCAAAATCGTTCAGAGCAAACGTAGAATATGAATACTTTTGGCAACCACCACCAGTTGTTAATGATGAAAAAATAGCTGGAAAACTAATTGATTATGCAAAGGAATTATATCCTGAAAATGTTAAAGAAATGAAAAAACCAGTGATGGGAGGAGAAGATTTTGCATGGTACTTGGCTGAAAAACCAGGAGCATTCTTCTTGCTTCATAACCCTCTTGAAATAGACGGTAAATGCTGGGCACATCATAATTCTAGGTTTGCATTGGACGAAAGTGCATTTGAAAAGGGAATGGCAGTAATGATTGCCTATGTAATGAATGAATTAAAATAATATACCTTAAATTTTTTGAGATTAATTAATATTTCATGTAGAATCCTCCGTATTTGTTAGCAAAACAAAATAGGAGGATTTTTCATTTGAAGTTCATTTTTTCGTAGCAATTTAACAAAAAGGAATAATAATACAACTGTTATATAAGTAAAATCAATTCTTTTCGGTATTTAAATAAAATTTTTTGAGGAATATCCTTAGTAGTTAAAAGTTTTGAAGGGTCATATTTTTAGGGTTTGAAAATTAACACTTGTCAACGTTAGAAAGATTGCTTAATAATTCATCAACAGAAACCCATCTGCTAAATCCGTTTTTATCAATTCCTACCAATTCCTCAAATAATTCGATTTTAGTTTTTTTACTTGTCATTGACAATTTCCTCTTTAAAAAGCTTATAAACTTCAATTTCAAGAGCGTCCGCAATTTTTCTGAATATTATATTGTGAAATTCTTCTTCTATGACATTCTATCGTGCTTATATATGTACGGTGCATTCCGCATTTATCAGCAAATTCTTCCTGGGATAATCCCAATCAAACTCGATATTTTTTTAATCATTAGCATATCTATTTTAAAATCTCTCCTCAAAAATAGTTTAAATAAAGGGAATACTAAAAAGTCTACCGACAATAAGTATCGTTAGATACATAGTAATATAAATAATTTACGATACAAAATGAACTTTATTCTCAAAGTATTAAAATATCTTTCAAAGAAGCTTTAATAGCTTTCCTTTTTCTTTGAAAATATTAGAAATGTTGTAGGATTTTGTTGTTGATATGAAAGGTCAAAGATGGTATAATTTAAGAAAGATAAATTTTTTTATCCAATTAGTCAGAGAAAGTCAAAAGAGGTGATAGTATGGCAGGGCTTAGTAACAGCATTGAAGCTTTTTTGAAGGAATTGTTGAGTAACACTGACGATGATTTCATTGAAATAGGTAGAAATGATCTTGCCAATCAGTTTAATTGCGCTCCATCGCAAATTAATTACGTTCTGACTACTAGATTTACTCCTTATAAGGGTTATTATATTGAAAGTAGACGCGGTGGAAGTGGATATGTTAAAATAATAAAATTAACAATTGAAGACACTAATCCGATTAAGGAGATTGTCGAAAATGTTATTGGAGATAGAATTACGAAGGATAAGTCAAACAATATTATTAATATGCTTTTGGATGAGGATTTGATAACTGAAAGGGAAGCTTTGGTTATGGTTCACGCTTTGGAGGACAATACTTTGTCGAAGGTGGATTTTAATGACAGGAATATTCTGAGGGCTGATTTGTTGAAGAATATGTTGTTGGCTTTTATGAGATAGAGGTGATTATATGAATTGCGATAATTGTGGCAAACCTGCTTTTATTCAAGTGAAGATTGTGGGACCTTTTGGTGCTCGTGATGTGAATTTGTGTCATGATTGCTATGAAGAATATATGAATAATTTGAAGAATGAGATTATTTCAAATTCTGATTTTAAGTTTGATTCTAATGAAGAATTGAACGAAAACAAGGAGCTTTTTGAAGAAATCGCAAAACAAATTTCTGATGTGGTGGAACATTTACCATTTGAAAAGGTACAACAACCGTCAAAGAAAGATGCTGATGATAAGAGTGTGTGCCCAGTGTGCAATATGCCGTTTGATGAATTGAAAAATTATTCGTCGATTGGTTGCAAATATTGCTACGATCATTTCAGGGATTTCATCATGGATAAGAGAAATTCAAAAAGCTATCCAAAATATTACAGGGGCAAATTCCCTAAGAATTTTGAAAAGGCAAAGGAAATTTTGGAGAAATTGGATAGTTTGTCAGATGAGCTTTTCATAGCAATGGATAATGAGGAGTTTGAAAAGTGTCACGATATTCAAACGAAGATTGATGATTTGGAATTGAAATTACAAGAATATAGGGAAAAATGTTATGAATAATTCAAGTGTTGTAATGAAATCTGATGTGTCGTTGAGGAGAAATTTGTCGGACTATAATTTTATGTTGGTTATAGACACGGATTCTTGCGACGATATGAAATCAGATATTAAAAAAGAATTGAATAATTTGGGATATTTGAAGGAGTCTAGCGTTTATTCTTTTAAGGATACTAAAAGCACGAACAGGGATTATCTGAGAAAACAAGGATACATTTCCAGTGCTTATTACGAGGATGTGTCACCCGAAGTTATTATAAATAGCGATGAAAAATGCGTGTTTACTTTGGCAGACAATGACCACATCTGCATTACTGCATATGATTTTGGAAAAAATTTGAGAGATATTTACGAAAAATGTTTAACGATTGAAGAAAAATTGAATGACAAGTTGAATTTTGCTTTCGATATTGATTTCGGATATTTGTCAGATGATTTCTACGATTCGGGTTGTATGATGGGTGTGAGCGTGTGTATGAATTTGAAGGCTTTGGAGTATTTCAACAAGATTGACGATATTCAAGATGTTGCAAGATACAGAGGATATATGTTTGAGAGAGCTTTCAATTCTAATACGAAAAGTTCGATTTACAGGCTTACAACAAACGGTCATTTGACAGATCCTGAATATATTATTAATGATATGACGCTGTTGATTGATTCGATTTCTAGAAAGGAAATGGAAAACAGACGCATTTTATTCGAAAATAATCCTGAGTTTAAGGATGACCTTTTGAGGAGTGTGTCGATGCTCAAATATTCAAGAGTTTTGGATGAAATTGAAGGAATGAACAGGATTGGAGATTTACTGATAGCCATTGATTTTGGTATTGTCGATGGTTTTAATGTAGATGAAATTCTTGACTTGTACGATAAGACGAATAAGTTGAAGCTTGAAAAGTTTCGCGAAAACAATAATTTGAATCAAAACATTGGAGTTTTGAGAAGCGAAATTATCAAGGATACTTTGGAAAGACAGGTGAAAAATTGAGAAAATCAGATATTTATAATTTGAGAACTGAAGCTGTGTATGAGGCGATTAGTTTGAAGCACGCTGATCTTGGAGTGGAGCATGTGCTTCTTGCGATGTTCAAGTTTGATTTCAAGGCGTCTCAATATTTGAAAAAGCACGGTGGAAATTACGAAAAAATTAGAAATTTAATTATAGATGAGTTGGGTTATGGAGATAGCAACGAAACTAATCAAAGAATTAGCCCGAAACTTGAAGAGATAATCACTCAAGCTGTACAGTTGTCCAACACTTACGGCGAAAGGGCGATTACTCCGGAGCATATTATGGCGGCCCTTTGCATGGATGGTTCGAACTACGCTAATCATTTGATGAAGAGTACAGGCGTGGATATTATGAAATTGACAGCGGAACTTCGAAAATATTTCTTCATGAAGATGAAGAGAGAACGAGACAATGTCAGCGATAATTCGGCTAATTCTTCAAAGGCAAATGAGATTGAAAAGTACACTAAGAATTTGAACGAATTGGCGAAAGAAGGAAAGGTTGACCCTTGTATCGGTCGTGAGGACGAAATCGAAAGGATTATTCAAGTTCTTCTTAGACGTAAGAAAAACAATCCTGTGTTGATTGGAAATCCTGGTGTTGGCAAGACTGCTATCGTGGAAGGCTTGGCTGTAAAGATTGTAAACGGCGAAGTGAATGATATTTTCAAGGACAAGGAGATTTTGTCGTTGGATTTGGCAGCGTTGTTGGCAGGAACAAAATACAGAGGAGATTTTGAAGAAAGAATCAAAAAAGTTATCGATACTTTGTCAAATTCAGAAAACAAAATTTTATTTATAGATGAACTTCATTCGCTGATGGGCGCAGGTGGTGCAGAGGGTGCATTGGATGCATCCAATATTTTGAAGCCATCATTGGCGAGAGGCGATTTGCAAATAATCGGAGCAACAACTATCAATGAATACAGAAAAACTATCGAAAAGGACCAAGCTTTTGAGAGAAGACTTCAAACTATTATGGTAGATGAACCTTCTGTTTCAGATTCTATTCAAGTTATCGAAGGATTGAAGGACAAATACGAATCACACCACCACGTTCTAATCAGTGATGAAGCAATCAAAGCGAGTGTTGAATTGTCACATAGATATTTGAACGACAGATATTTGCCAGACAAGGCGATAGATTTGATAGACGAAGCTCAATCTATGGTTAGAGTGAAAAACTTCACTGGTGGCAAAAATTACAATAAAATCCTAGAAGAATTAGAAGAAGAAAAGCAAGAAGCTATTCAAAATTCTGACTTCTTACTTGCAGCAGAAAAAAGAGATGCAATCAAGGAAGTAGAAGCAGAAATGGAAGAAGAAGACCAAGACGAAAACAAATTGGAAATTGGATTCGATGAAATAGCGAATATCGTGTCACGCTGGGCAAAAGTTCCAGTGTCCAAGCTAACAGAATCAGAATCGCAAAAATATTTGTTCTTGGCTGATAATTTGAAAAAAGTTGTTATCGGACAAGACAAGGCCATTGATTCTATTACGAACGCAATTAAAAGAGCGCGTGTCGGACTCAAAAATCCGAATAAGCCAATCGGATCATTTGTATTTGTCGGACCAACTGGTGTCGGCAAAACATATTTGGCAAAGAAACTTGCTAAGGAATTGTTCAACGATGAAAACGCGATGATTAGAATAGACATGACAGAATATATGGAAAAACACTCCGTATCAAAACTAATAGGATCTCCTCCAGGATATGTTGGCCACGATGATGGCGGACAATTAACTGATATGGTGCGTACGAAACCATATTCTGTAATATTGTTTGACGAAATTGAAAAGGCGCATCCAGATGTTTTCAACACGCTTCTACAAGTTTTGGATGATGGTAGACTTACAGATTCCAAAGGACGCGTGGTTAATTTTAAAGACACTGTAATCATAATGACATCAAACATTGGAGCAAGTGAACTTGAAAGCAAAAACGTAATTGGGTTTAATACAGCAGAAGATGTCGAAGTTGATGAATACAACAGAAACAAAGAAACTATCAACAATGCAATGAAGTCGATGTTCAAGCCAGAATTTATGAATAGATTAGACGATGTTATCGTGTTTAGCAATTTGAACAAGGAAAATGTCAAAGAAATTGCTGGATTAATGATGGATGAGTTAGTCGACAGAATGGCGAAAAATGATTTGATAATTTCGTATGACGAAAAAATCTTGGATTATCTCGTAGACAAGGGATACGACAAGAAATTCGGAGCAAGACCTCTTGAAAGACTTATCAGAACTGATATTGAAAACGAACTTGCTGACAAGATCCTGAACGGAGATATCGACAAAAATAGAAAAACAACTATAACTGTGGTTAACGACAAGGTTAGCTTTAGAAGATATGTAAGACGAAAAAAGACTGTGAAACAATAATATGAAAAAGAAAACAAAATACGTGTGCAAAAATTGTGGCTACGAGCAAGCCATGTGGATAGGAAAATGCCCCAGTTGTAACAGCTGGGGTTCTATGCAAGAACAAGAAATCGTAGATGAAAAATCAAATATTAAAATGTCAAGTTCAAGCAAATCTTCAAAAGCTGTTAAATTGGTCGATGTAAAGATTGATTCGTCAGAGAGAATTCAATCTTCAATCACTGAATTGAACAGAGTTTTTGGTGGGGGACTTGTCAGAGATTCCGTGTCAATTCTAACTGCAAGACCAGGCGCTGGGAAATCAACTTTGCTGTTGGAGCTTGCAAATGATTTGGCGTCTAAAAATATAAAAGTTCTTTACATTTCAGGAGAAGAATCCACATCGCAAATCAAACAACGTGCGATGAGAACTATGGTGAAAATTCCAGAAAATATTTGGTTGATTTCAACGACTAGCATGGACAATGCGTTGGATTCAATCGATAAAATAAAACCGGATGTGATTTTCTTGGATAGTATTCAAACATTCCAACTTAGAGAATACACTTCACGCCCAGGATCTCCTGTACAAACTGTGGAGTGTGCAAATAAAATCGTAGAAATCTGCAAAAATCCGGAAAAGCCAACTCTTGCGATTATGGTTGGACACATGACAAAATCAGACGAAATGGCAGGGCTTAGAACGCTTGAACACTTGGTGGATACTGTGCTTTATTTGGAAGGTGAAAGCGACGACCCATTGAGATTGTTGACAACCACGAAAAATAGATTCGGTCGAACTGGTGAGATTGGACTTTTTAATATGCAAGAAGATGGAATAAAAGAAATCACAGATGCGTCAGATTATTTCGTCACAAAAAGAAAAAAAGATGTAAATGGTGCAGCGCTTTCTGTAATAAAAGAAGGATCACGAATTTTGGTTGTGGAAGTGGAAGCGTTGGTGTCCAAATCATTCACGCCGTATCCGCAAAGAATAGGCGACAGTCTTCGCAAAGACCAATTAAACACTTTGATTTCTATATTGGAAGAACGCGCAGGAATAAATATGTACGACAAAAATGTCATCATCAAAACCACAGGAGGAATCAAAATCCAAGAACAGTCTGTGAATTTGTCCATAATAATGGCGATAGCATCATCACTTATGAACAAACCAATTCCATCAGATGTTGTGTTCATTGGAGAAGTTGGATTGACGGGAGAAATCAAAAGAGTCCCACAAATCGAAACTAGATTAAAAGAAATCGAAAGATTGGGATACAAGAAAGTTTACATCTCACAAAATACAAAACTAACACAAAAATACGATCTTGAAATCAAACAATTTAACACCATAAGATCGGTAATATCAGATATATTTTAAAAGACACTCATAAAAGAGCGTCTTTTTCTAATTGTACACTTAAGTGTGTTGAGCGAACGAAGTGAGCGAAATAAAAAACCACCTGCTATGCAGGTGGAAGACATTAGCTTTAGCTTCAAGCAAAATACAACCTCCTATGATAAAATAGTTACGCCTGA
>NZ_NDYF01000001.1:0-30467 GCF_002243175.1 Finegoldia magna | reverse complement strand
TCAGCGTGGCCTGGACAGTCTACGTGTGCGTAGTGTCTTTTTTCTGTTTCATATTCTACGTGAGAAGTGTTGATTGTGATTCCTCTTTCTCTTTCTTCTGGTGCTTTGTCGATGTTAGCGTAGTCTATGAATTCTCCTGATCCCATTCTCTTGTTTAATACAAGTGTGATTGCTGCTGTTAATGTTGTTTTACCATGGTCTACGTGACCGATTGTACCAATGTTTACGTGTGGTTTATTTCTTTCAAATTTAGCTTTACTCATTGCTTCCCTCCTGGAAATTTTTAGTTATTTTTATTATATCACAAACGTTAACAAATTACATTTTTTGGGGGAAATTTACAAAACTAAAACCTCACCGACAGATCATCGGTGAGGCGTAAATTTAAAATATTTCATCAAGTTTTTCTTCCAAGTTTCCGTCTTGGATACATTTTAGAGAATCAAGTTTCCTAAGATTGTGCTTTTCAATGTTTATTTTATCTGAAAAACCTAAAATATAATTAATAGCTATCCTATAAATTATTTCAGTTGGAGCAAGTCCAAACACTTGATTTGCAAATATGTGATTTAATCTTTCCTGATCATCAGGGAACATTTTCTTTATTTTTTCACTTCTATAAAGCCTTTTAACAATCTCAGTTATATACAATCCCGATTTCATATACAAATCAATAAATGTCTTGTCCGGATTATCAAAACATCCTGGATTTTCTTCTTCCAACATGTCCACCATTTCTTTTACAATTTTCTTAGATGTAAATATTTGGTTGGTTTTTTGAGGTGGAATGTAATCGAAAATATCCTTTTTAATATTTTCGTCAAAATAATTTGATAACTCAGTTTTTTTATTCAAAAATTCAATAACAGAATCGTTGAACACTATTTCATCAAATAGCTGACCATCAAAATGTTTTGTTTCTTCAGCTTCTTCATCATAATATTCTCCGCCATCTCTCAAAAATCTAAATTGATCCAAAGTAATACTTGTGACTTCTAGGAAAACATCATTTGGAACAATCTTGTCAAATGAATCAAGCGTTACATCTTCTGAGCCATAAACCATCAAGAAAGAAGGAATAGTCCTTGCAAATCCCCTCAAATGATCTCTCACACTATTTTCTATTTCGTGTTTTTCGTCATTCTTCTTTTCTTTTTCAACAGTTTCAACAATTGTTTCTCCAGATTTCTTTAACACATCATCTTGTTTAAACTTTTCTCTTATATTAGTAAACAACTCTTCTGTCTTTTTGCTTAACTCGTCATTGTATTTTTCGTTTATTGAAGTAACCTCTTCACTAGATGACGCCTGTTGTACCTCTTCTTTCCTTTTTGATTCTAATAAATTAGTTTCAATCTTCCAGCTTCCGTACTCCTTGTTAACAATCTGTTCAGTAGTTTTGTTCAGCTTATTTTCCAAATCTCTTTGTGTAGATTTTTTCAAATCTTTTCCATAAGATTCCTTGGCGACATCTATTAACGTTTCTGTCACAGGATCAGTAAAAGCTTGTTTTAAACTTTTTAGATTATTCGTATCAGTAGCATTGCTATCAAATGTGTACTTAGGCTGATCTGTTTTTATGGAGTTTTCTATTATCTTGTATACCTTATCTCCGAAAATATTCTCTGTTTTCTTTTCTACATCTTCAATTGGAATTGTAACTTCGTTGTTCTCATCCAAGTTCAATTCTTCGACATTGCTATTGTTCAAATCAGTATACTTCTTGTTTTCTTTTATAGCATCAAACTTATCGATTATTTTCTTTACAGCATCAGGAGCGCTAAATATATTTCCTATATTAGCGAACAAGAAATTCGACATAAATCCATGATTAACAACTTCAGTCGCATGAATCTTACGTGGAATCGTCAACACTTTTTCAGCATCCAATAATACCATTGAACCATTCGGATCTTCACCAAATACAGGGAAGAAATTCAACAATTCCTTGATTTGCTTCTTTCTAGTTTCCGTATCACCACGTCCACCAGAAGTATATTGCGATAAATCATTTGCAAATTCTTCGAAAATAGTCAAAGTCCTAGCTGGATCAAAATCAAATACATAGGCATTTTTCTTCCTATACATTTTGTTGCCATCATTAAATAAGCATGGATTTTGTGCTCTAAAAGCTGCTTGCATGTACAATGAAGGACTCTTCATATTACTTAACATCAGCACAGCAGTCCATTCAGGAATCGTAATTCCCGTTGTCAACTGACCAACAGACAAAGTAATAGTCTTGTCGTATTTTTTAATAGCATTCACAACTTGGTCGTATGCTTTTTCATTTACTGCTTCATCATCAAGCCTTCCATCTCCTGCTGCTATAATTATTTCATAATCTCTGAATATAGGATGTTCTCTTAATTTCTTGCCCAAAGCCTTCGCACTGTCAACACGATTTAAAATCCAAAAAGAATGCTTAATCTCATTTCTCAAATCTTCGGTTGAAAACGGAAACTTTTCCAATGTAACCAAAGCATCCAAGAATTTATCAACATCATACTCATAAATAAATCTACCAGATTCATTTGTTGAGAAGAATTCATTCAAATCAAAAGCAAATTCCTTCACATCACCTTCGATTTCAATTCCTTCTTCTATTTTATCTCTGACAATATCTGACATCTTGTAAGTAAACAAATTAAGTTGTGGAAGTTGAGAGTAGGGATTTTCTTCTTCGTTAGAATTGTCCCAATTATGCTTTGCCTTTTGTTCATCTGCATAAGTCCAGTTATATATTGCATCATCAGAAAACTTATCATTAGCTAACGCTTTAAATGGAGTTCCCGAAAGATGAAGAGTATTCTTTCTTGAAATATGATCAAATGCAACATCAGTCTTATATGTGTCCACTCCCTCATGTGCTTCATCAATAATTAAAATATCCCAAGTAATTCCAATTTGTTTTCCATCTTTTCCGATATGATTACTAAGTTCGCTTAACTTATCGGATGTAGGATCTCCACCAAAATATTTCGAACCCTTTATATCTTGTAAACTAACAAATTCAATGTTTCCCTTTAAGTTTTCATCAATTCCTAACCTATCAGTGTATTCTTTTCTTGTGAGAACGAATTTCTTATTCTTCAAAGAATCCACACGACTCACAAAATAATATCCAGAATTCGCACCAATAAACTTTTCGTAATCCTCATACCATGAATTGGCAATAGCCGGACGATTTGTTACTATCAAAATATTTTTAAATCCCATTTTCATGCACAAGTCATACGCAGACAAAGTTTTTCCAAATCTAGGCTTTGCATTCCACAAAAACTCTCCATTTTCGTGAGATTGAAAATATTCAATAGTCTTTTTCACGCAATTTTCTTGCTCATTTCTGAGATTATACGGACTAGGATCGTTGTTATCTTCGACAAAACCCTTGTTTTCACGAAACTCATTAAAATCATTCTTCGCACTATCAGGATCTATCTGAAACCATTCCGTATTATCTTCTCTTTTAATGCCAAGTTTATTCAAATAACTGTGGAACTCCTTGTCAGTAAAACACTCGTTAGTTCCCTCGTATACGGCGTTTTTATTCCAATGTAACTTGTATTTGATCCCTGCAGTATGAGTTTGTTCTTTTATTCTAGTATCCACATCTCTTTCAGTAAATCCAATTTTAGTCCAACCATCATGATAAGAAATGCCAGGAGTAGTGTAAGCATAACATTGTGGAATAACTTCTTTTGTTGTGTTGATATTAATCTTTTCCATTATTTCATCTCCTGAACTTTCTCTTCGATAAAATCTATCTCGTCTTTTGATAAATTATATTTTTTGTACAACTGTTGGTCTATTTCTGGAATTGATTGTGACCAGTCAATATCAGAATTTTCGGTAAAATCTTGGATTGGGACATTTGTCCATGTTTCTTTATTATTTCCTTGAGTGATTTTTAATGTTCCTAGAAGTGTTCTGCAAAATTTTGTCTTTAAATATTTTAGCATCGCTTCAGCTTCATACCTAGTATCAAATCTACCAAAAGATATAAAAGTTTGAGTATTTCCGATTAGGGGTTCCCCGATTAGGGGTGTGCTCAAAACCTCTCCTATTGCCCCTGAGCCGTTCGCTGCGGGCACAAAAACCTTATACTTGTGGATGACCTCATTGTCTTCAATATATTTCTTTTTAATATACCTATACGCCCTTTTTTTCTTTATTAATCCCAGAATTTTATAACTTTCTTTTTCCTCATTTTCTTTAAATATTTCTGGTAATCTTTCCATTATAATTTGTCTAAGTCTCTTGTCTTTTCCTCCACTGCCAATTATTTTTCTATATTCGGGATAATCTTTATATAATTCTTCTAAGTTAAATTTACTTTGTATATCAATTATTGATTTTATATTTTCAAATTCTTCATAATTGACAACTTTCTTTCTAATTGAGTTTAATTCTTCAAAACTTGAAAAAGTAATTATTGGGTCGAATTTTTTCGAATTATCATAATATGTAATAGCAATCCCACCTTTAATGTCCGTCGTTCTAAAGATGTTACTAGATTTTTGTGTGTATTTTAAAACTTTAAAGTGTTCATCATTTAAAATTTTTTTATTCCATGACTTTGGTGTTTTTCCAGCATTAAACAAAAATCTTGCCGGTGTTATTAAGATAGTTTTCTCAGAAATTTTATAAGCTTCATCCATAAAATAATTATATATAGGGTCATCACTTGTGCTTGTTCCCTCAGCCCTATTTTGATAAGGTGGATTACCTATTACAAAATCAAATTTTTTCATTCTATTTCTCCTTCAACTCATTAAACTCTTGTGATTTATTTGCTTTCCAATCGAATATTCTACAATTTATTTCAGTGCTTTCATTTGTTTCAAACAAGCTTACTTGCTCATTCGATTTTATCTCGTCACTAAATGGAACAGTCCCTGTCAATCCATCCATTTGCCAAATATTCCAACTTATTATGTTTGCTAATTTTAGTAAAGTTTTACTGTCAACTTTTTCATTCCATTTTTCTTCGTAATATTCTACAAATGTTAATAGTACATTTATTCTTGCAATCAACAGACTGTCTCCCTGATATTCATACCCATAACAGCTTTGTACGGATTTTACTGCCCAGTTTATCCAATCTGTTTTCGTTGTGACATTTTCATTTACTATTCTTAATTTTCTATCTAAAATCCCCATTCTATTTATGGTTTTAGGTATTCTTTCTCCTGATGATACATCATATCTTGATACTAAAAACGGAGCTTCTCCACATGTAATCTCTAACCTTGTTGATTGAATGTAATCTTGCCAAGTTTTACCTTCTGGGAATTTTATATCCTCTGTAGTAGGATTCCACGACATTTCTTCTTCAACATTGAAGACGTTTTTTCTTCCAAACCATTCTTCATCAATGCTATTATTCATCTGATTTACTATCCATGATGGTGTGAAAACTTCAGCTCTTTTTTTCGTTCGTTCTGACTGCGTGTCTTCTTCCTTAGAAGTTCGTGGTTCCAACTCAAATCCTATCTTAGTGAATATATTTTCTCCGATTTCTTTGTTATGTATAAACGATGAACCTAGATATTCTCTTGTATTTGTTGCCCATATTATATTTTTCTTGGTTGTTTTGTCTTGTAGCAGTTTTTTTAGTGTCGTTCTAACTGCGTAAGAGTCAAAATCTATAAGTTTTTCTGACATATCTTTCCTCACCATTTTAATGTTTTCATTATTATATTAATTGTATCATTATATATTTTTTTCTCCAATAATTAGCAAAATTTTTTCCCTTGACTAATGACACTGTGTCACATATAATTTAATTATGACAGTGTGTCATTTTAGTTGAGGGGTGATTATATGCCGAAGCAAACTTTTTATAATTTGAGTGAAGATAAGAGAAATTTGATTGATGAGGTTTTGAAGGATGAATTTTCCAAGAAGCCTTATAAGGATTGCAATGTGAAGAATATTGTGGAGAGGTTGTCGATAGCGCGTGGGAGTTTCTACCAATATTTTGAGGATTTGAAGGATTGTTACTTCTACATTCTTGACAAGGAAACTAAGGATGTTCATTTGCTTTTTATGTCTGTGTTGAAGAAGAACAACAACGATGTGTCGAGGGCATTGGATGTGTTTGGCGATGAGGTGTGCAATCTGATTTTTGAAGATGGCGAGTATAATTTGTACAAGTTTAGGTATTTGTATTGGAATAGCGAGTTGGAAGATGGTTGGAAGGCTACGAAGAAGGAATATTACGAGATTTTCCACGATAATTCTGATGGTATGAAGTTGGAGCTTGTGTATTTTATGAAGGCTATTGTTCACAGTTTGATTGAGAGAAATTTCAAGGAGAATTGGTCTAGGGATGTTTTTCTAAAAAAATACAAGCTGCATATTAATTGGTTGAAAAAAGGGGTGAAAGATGAAGATTTTTGAGAGTTTATTTGATGTAATTTATTTGTCGGTTTTGGTGGCTCTTGGCGTTAGATTATTGTTGGAGAAAAGCAAGGGTGCGAGGTTGTTCGGTGTTATGGCGATGGTGCTTGGTTTTGGTGATGGTTTTCATTTACTTCCAAGGGTGATTGCGCATCTGAGTCCTGGTGGTTTTGAGGCTCATGCAGCAGCTTTGTCGTGGGGTCAATTTGCGACGAGTATTACGATGACGATTTTCTACGTGCTTTATTATCATTATTATAGGATGCAAAGTAATGATACGGACAATACAAAAAAATGGTTGATTTACGGCTTGGCTATTTTGAGGATTGTTCTTGTGTTGTTGCCACAAAATAATTGGGGAACTCTTGATGGAAATTATATGTTTGGAATTTATAGAAATATTCCTTTCTTGATTATGGGAATTTTGCTTGTGATGTACTCTTACAAGAAAAAAGAAATGCATGCGTTCAAACACATGTGGCTTTTGATTTTGTTGTCATTCTTGTTCTACGTTCCTGTTGTGTTGTTCAGCAAGACTGTTCCTGCGATTGGTGCTTTGATGATGCCAAAAACTGTGGCTTATTTTCTGATTGTGTGGATGGGGTTCAAATATTTTGTGCGTGATTTCAGGGCAAATAATTTGTTCGCAAATTCGATTACGCTTTTGATTATGGGCTTAATCGGTGGTGTGTTTTATCGTGAATTCACGAAATTCTACGCATTTACAGACGCAACTCATCTCGGCAAGGTTCACGTTCACACTTTGGTTCTTGGTTTTGTCGTTAGTTTGTTGATGTATTTATTGGCAAAAGATATGGAGAATGTGAAATCTTTGAAGAAACCGTACGCGATTTATCTGACAGGTCTTGCGTTCACAATTGCAAATATGGTTGTGATTGGAATTCACGAGGTTGTTCGTGAGGAAACGGATGTGATTATCCGTGCGGCAATAGACGGAACTTCTGGTATCGGCCACATTATCCTCGGAATTGGAATTGTGTGGATGTTTGTGAGGGCATATAATTTGAAAATAGCAGAGTAATTATGGGAGTAGCTTATGTGAGCTACTCTTTTTGTGTTTTGTGGACTTTGTTTGGGTATATATGTAGTGAAAGTTATTGGATATCTGATTTAACAAAAGGAGGATTTTATGGCGAAGAATTTTGAAAAAGCCTGTGTAATTGGCGGCGGCGTGATTGGTTCGTCGTTTACGCTACTTTTTGCGATGGGCAAGATGGACGTTATTAGTTACAACAGAAGTCTGGAAAGTGAAGCAAAGACTAAGAAGATTATTGAAAAATACGTGGATGAGTTGATTGAGAAGAAGGTCGTTACGGAAGATAAGGGAACGATTTTATCAAGAATTAGCTACACTACGAATGAACAAGAAGCGATAGAATTTGCAGATATTGTGGAAGAGTGTATTCCAGAAAACTACGATGTGAAGAAGGAATTCGTGAAGGTTTTTGAAAAATACGCAAAGCCTGATGCTGTTTTGTGTTCAGCAACATCGGGACTTTTAGTGACAAAAATCGCAGAAGATGCTGAGCATCCGGAAAGAATTTTCGGAGCGCACCCTTACAACCCACCTCATTTGATTCCGTTGATTGAGATTTCACAAGGAGAAAAATCCGACCCAGAAACTGCGAACGAACTTCGCGAATTGTTTACTAGTTTGGGCAAGAAACCTATTATCATCAGAAATGAAGTTCCAGGTTTCATAGCAAACAGACTTCAAGCTGTGGTTATGCGTGAAATGATGGATTTGGTGGACAAAGGTGTGGTTAGCATGGAAGATTGCGAAACTGCGTTGACATTTGGCCCTGCGATTAGATGGGCAATCATGGGTCCAGGTCAAATATTTGAACTTGGCGGCGGTGAACACGGACTTGAAGGTTTGCTAAATCATATCGGCCCTTCGATGGAAACTTGGCTCAAAGATTGTGCAACATGGTACGAATTCACAGACGAAATCAAAAAGAAAACAGTCGACGGTGTGCACGAAGCAATCAAAAACAGACCAGCAGACATCGGCAACACTCACGAAACTCTTGCAAAATATCGTGACGGAATGCTTGTCGAAATACTAAGACTTCACAAAGATTTTAAAATTTAATGATACAATAGCGAAATCTCCCGAGGCGTTTCGAGAGATTTTTGGTTTTTATTGATTGTTTTTTGAATTAAATTTTCTAATTTCGTTTATCGTTTTATCTATGACATCACTGCCCAAATTCGAATACAGCTTTTTGTCACCAATTATATAAAACTCTTTTTTGGCTCTGGTTGCTGATACGTTCATTATGTTCGGATTTTCTGAGCCCATCGCCCAGTTTGCAGCTCCTTTGCTCTTTTCATCTGCACCTAAAACCAAGAATACTATTGGCGCTTCTTTTCCTTGGAATGTGTGTACAGTTCCCACATTTGTAGGGCTGAATTTGCTATCGTATCTTGTAAAATCCAAATCTGCTTTAAGTTTTCGGGATAAATTATACGCAACATTTTTGAATGGAGATATTACATAGACTTGGTCTTTCTTGGATTTATCTAAAATATCTTCGTTATGTTCTGATAGTTCTCTGATTTTTTGAACTAATAAATCTCCTTGCTCTTTCACGTATTTATTATCTGCAGATCCGCCGACATCATACCACTGTGCTTTTCCATCTGATTTATTGCCTTGAACCATATTTCCACCGTAGGAAATTTCATTTGAAATGTTGAACATTGGATATTTGCAACGTCTATGAACCCATAAAGGAATCCCTATCCAATCTTCTGGATTATTCAAATCTTTGTAAAATCCATATTGACTAACATTATCAATAAGTGTCTGAGTTGATGCATCTTCTGATAGGTAAGCTTCGCCAACTCCATAATTTTGTCCCAACAAGCTAAGTATATATGAATCTAGTGTTAGAACTGGTTTGATTTGCGCTGGATCTCCAACTGCCATTACGTGCTTACATCTAAATATTGCTCCTACACTTGCTTGTGGCAAAGCTTGACCAGCTTCGTCAATGAATAAATGTCCCAGAGAATTTGCTTGAATATTTGAAAACATCCTTCCCATACTTGCAAATGTGGAACTTATAACTGGAACTACCATGTTTATCCAGTTCCAAGCTTGTTGTATAACGATGTTTTTGTCCAAGTAAGTTTGTTGTTTGTCCCATATTCTAGTTGCAGCTTCAATATTTTTGATATTTTCATACAAGAATTGTTTTCGAACTTTCAATGCACTTATGAACAATTCAGACTGAATTCTACGATAATCTTCGTCAAACCAAGGATTGCTCATTTGTAAGTCATCATATGACAATGAAAAATCCAATACATTTACATCTGTATTTACAGAAACATCCTTTAGATCTCTGATTTTTGCTTCTAGTTTTTTGATTTCATAATCGTCCTTTTGAGTTGCTTGTACAATCTCTGAGTTTTTATCTTTTATAAGCTTATTTCCGTATGAAATTTGAGATTCAACGACTTTTAACTCTTCTACAAAATCATCTAGCATTGATTTTGTAGATCTTTCTTTGTCTAATATTTTTAGCAACTCGTCGGAATATTTTCTCATCTGTTCATCATATGATTTTTTTCTACTAAATTGGAAAAATCCCGGCTTCTGTAATTTCAAAACATCAATGCTATTTTCAATCATTTTCTTATCTTCACTTATATTTGACGATGCTTTGTTCAATTCATCAACTTTTTGGCTTAGTTGATTCTTATTGGAAGATAATTCTTCTAATTGTACATTAATCTCATTTGCAAAACTACTCAATTCATTCTCTCTAATTTTTACATTTTTGATGAAGTCTGATTTTTTATTTAATAACTCGTACTCAAATCTATCAACAGAGAAAATTTTGTCCGATAATTTTTGCCTTTTATCTCTGTAAGACAATGCTTCCTTGTATTTTTCTTCAAATTCATTGTAGACATCATCATCTGAAATGTAATTGATTTTCAAATCTTCAATCACATGCTTTAACGCCGTGATTATATATTTCATGTTTTCTGATCTTCCACCTTCGAGAGAAAACAATCCCCAGAATTTTTCTTCTGAGTTTTTTTCAGATTCTAACTTTTCTACATTTTTGCCATTTTCTTTTACCCATTTTGTCGAAACTTTAGAGTTTGATATATCTTTAAAATAATCTATTTTTTTTAACTCATCTACCAATGATTCATCAATTTCAGATATTAGAGGAAGTTCATCTACAATATTTTTCACAGCGCCATTGTTAGAACTTGCAACAATGATTCCATTTTCCGCTATTTGAGATGGTAGCACACCAATTGATGCCTTATATGACCCGCTTTCCCAATAGACAGTCTCATCATTACCAGCGATTTTTTTGTTTTTTAATTGTAAAATTTCATATGATTGTTTTATTAATAGTTCCGAGAAAATATCTTTTAAAAGTGTAGTTTTCCCTGTTCCAGGAGGTCCATTCACACTTCGCATATTATTAGAATCATATCCAATTGACAAATTGATTGCGACTTGTTGCATAAAAGATGGTGCAAATTTTAAATTACTTGGAAACCTTGACAACGGATAGTTTTTGGGCTGCAAAATATCTACAAAAATATTCCTGTTAAACTTAGGAGATGTGCTTCTACTATCCAAATCCTTTCTATTTGAACTGTTTCCCATCAAATAATCGTTCAAGTTTTTTGATTGAACAGATTTTGCTTTTTGCAAATCATGAACGAAAAATGAATGTAGATTAGTCGCATCGGTCTCCAAGTTTTTCAAAGGTTTCATCCTGCAGTTATTGATGTCTATTTTATTAGTTTGTAAAATATTCAAAATAGCCTTATTGAACCATTCTTTGTATGGTTTATCTTCTGGACAGTCAAATATTTCTTGGATTTTTTTGTTAAAATCTTCCTCAAACTCTTTGAACTCTTTTTCTGAAGGAATTGTATGAAAATTTCTAATGTAAGAACTTTCTGTTAAAAAAGTCATATCAGCACTTAGCTTCAAATCCTTATCGAAATACAATGCGAATGAAAATTTATTGCCCAATGAGATTTCTTGATTAGATACAGGAAGATTGAATTTATCTCTCAAAAAATCGATTACTTCTGTGAATTTAAACACATCAAAATATACAACTATTCCACCTTTTTGATATGGATTCAGATTAAGATATTTAATCTTTTTCTTAAATAAATCATAGAAATCATCATCCTTGAGATATTGAAAAGTTAAAAGCTTACTGTCTCTTAAATTGATATCTCCCTCCGATAAATGCTCCACCATAATCCATGATTCTAATATTTTTTCTTTTTGGTTCATGTTATGCTCCTTTGTTAATCGATTTCATTTTATTATTTCTACATTTCCGCTGATTATAATCTCAATTATCGTGCCTATGTCAAACCCTATCCTAATCTATATTTTTTGACAAAAGCTTCATTAGCTTTCAGGATTTCTTTGTATTCAGTAATCATATTATAAAACGTGGCTTTTTTTAGGCCAGATTTATCCAAGAATTCTTTTGAAGAGATGTTATTATTTTCCCAGTTCTCATACAATTCTTCCCAATTATTTGGAAAATCAATTTTATTTCTTCCTGAGTTGAATTTTCTATTTCTAGGTAGCTCGATAATGTTTTTGTTGTTTAAGAGAACAGAGTCTAATATGGTGCTTAGAATGGCTTTATTCATCGGCTGAGATACGCCGTATTTATATGTGGATTCTAAGTTAGAAACAACCAAGCATTTCCCTTTTTCAATGAAATATTTCAGAGAATTGGCGATGTCTTTTTCATTTATCCCAAGGGATTTTAAGCTTCCAATTATTAAAATATCATCATTTATCATCTCGTTTTTTATCTTTTCTAATTCCTGAAAGCTTCTCATGTGTTCGACACTTACACAAATTTCCGAATCTTTTTTGTGGATAATTTCCATGATGTCTTCAAAAATAGAAATATCTTCTGTTGTTTTGGTGTAAATGTACATTATCACCTATACTACCTCCTAAAAAACTTGACAAACTTATTGAATCTAAAACCCAATGCTTGTTCAAGTTCCAATCTATTCACTGTAATTTGGGACATATCTTTCTTGTCTGAATACTTCGCTTCAAATTCAACAGGAAGAGAATTTGCCCAGCTTTCGAGTATTTTCCTTGACCCTTTGTCGGTTCCTGATGTTATCATTATAACATTTGTTTTAATTATAAAGCATTTGGGTTCATTTTCCCATAGTTTCCTAATTCCTTCTATGGCATCTTTGGAGATGTATTTTGCATGATATGAAAAATCATCATTCCAATTGAGCTCTCTTGCATAATCTGGAAGGTCGTATCCAAATTCTTTGAATATATCGATTAAAGTTTTTGATGAGATTTGCATCATGTCAGGATAGTAATCATCGGCAATATCATTTGATTTAATCATGTAGTCGATAAGCTTGTCCACTTCTGTAATCATCCTTCTAAGATATTCTCTGTATAAGGCGTTTGTCGCTTTGATTTTCATATTCTTACTAATTCCATCGTATGATAGTGGGTCTATGTCAGTTCTAAGTCCGGCATTATATCTCAAAAACGGCATTCTTTTTCTCTCTGGTTCTTCTGGATCGCTCACGCTATTACTTGCAAATATAATCAATGGTTGTTCTTCTCTTTGAATGATTTCGCATTGGTGACTATTTTTGATTTTTTCTTTAAGCCTTGCGTAATATTGCCCGTCTATTTCATCGATAAAAATCGGAACTCCCTTGTAACTCTCAAGCATGCCATCGATGTATTTTGTAGGTGCTGTTTTAACAGAGAATGCTTTTAGCTGTTTATTGGTCATTAATTTTAGAATAAATTCTGTCATAAAACTTTTACCTGTGTTGGAACCTTTGGATGCTAATAATGTATATAATGGCAAGCTCGATGTCGGGATGTTTTTTATGTCTGCTATGCATCTAATTTTCGCGTGAAATGGAGAAGAAAACAAAATGTTTAAAAGCTTGTAATGGGAATCTCTAACTTTGTCTACATCTCCAACGAAATCTTTCTTGTAATTATCAAAAGCTTCAAATAATAAGTCGATATCATTTTTTACATCTTCTTTTTCTGGATTGAGATCTAGTGATTCTCCATCCAAAAAAGCTTCTTTTGTGTCGAAGTTGAAGGTTAATTTCGGATAATCTTTTTCTATTTCTTTGACATCTATCCTTTTTCTTTTTAGTCTTTTTGCATTGACGCCGATTTTATTGATAATATTTGGCAGTATTTCAATGTATCCATTTTTCGAATTTGTATTTAAATTTCGTACAAGTTCTTTGTTCTTCTCCATAATCTTGTCCGCATCGATAGTGTATTTGATTTTTTCGTAAACTTCTCCACTATTTTTGGGTTGTTCTAGGACGATGGTTTTTTGTATTTTCAGTGCTTGTTTGATTATAGGAATATCTTTTTCTGGATTATCAGTTTTTTCCGATGCTACCACATCTTCTGGTATGTCATCTGACAGGCTCCAAGCCGTTTCAAAATCTTGTGCATAAGCAACGTACGCTTCAGAAGTGTCGTCCACCTCATAAATTTCCAGCTGATCTCCAGACCAAGCTCTTCTTGTCATATTAGCAGAGCCTTTGATTACTCTCGTTCGTCCATCATCTGATTTAAGAAGGTAGATTTTTCTGTGATCTATAACATACTTGGGCGATTTAATTAACAAAGATCCTTCTTTCATCATTTGTACCAAATCTTTTTCTGATCTCACAGCATCAGCTGCCATTTCTGACAATCGCATGTTTTCTGCAAGTAAATAAGCTTCTGATGTAAGCTCATGAAGTTCACTGTCTCTTCTGGTCATAAATCTTCCTCCTAGGATAATTTCTCCATAATCAAACATCTTCATGATTTTATTTACAAATTTGATGTCATAGGAAAAAGTAATAGCCCTGATTTCATTAAATCCGAAAAACAACTCCTCCACATTTTTGTAGCTAATGTTTTTCAGCTCAACATGATATATCTTGTGCTTCGTACCTTCTTCAGCTTTTTTACCTTTTCCATCAACAATTCTCAGCTTTTCAATATTTGTACCAGTATCAAATATGTTTAATTGATTCATAAATACCCCCTTTTATTAGTCTAAAAATTCACAACTATTGTTAGACTAATTATACCCATATTCTAATATTAATCAATCATTTTTAGACTTTTTGGTAAAAAAAATCCTCCGACATTATTGGCAAACCAATAAAAGTTCGGAAGATTTTTGTGTTTATTAAATTTCTGTTTTATATATTTGGTTGAAGCTTTTTCCATCGAAAATCTTGGCCATATTGTCTCCAGTTATGCTAAATTAAATAAAATTTTTCATCAATCAATTTTTTTTGATAACTCTGCAAGGATCTCCGACTGCTATGGAGTTGTCGGGAATGTCACGTACAACGACACTTCCTGCACCGATGACTACGTTGTTTCCGATGGTTACGCCCGGACACACGTGCACTCCTGCACCAATCCACACGTCATTTCCAACTTTGATTGGTCTTGCGTATTCTATTGCAGAATTTCTCGTTTGGGCATCTATCGGATGACCCGATGTGTGAAATCCGCATTGTGGAGCTACAAGTACGTTGTCTCCGAAACTAATTCCTCCCGCATCAAGCATTACTACATTGTGATTTGCGTAGAAATTTTCTCCGATTTCAATTCTATATCCATAATCACACCAAAAATTCGATTCAATGTGGAAGTTTTCTCCTGTTTTGTGAAACAATTTTTTCAAAATATTTTTTCTTTTTTCGAGATCCGATGGTTTGGTGTTGTTGAGTTCAAAACACAAATCCTTTGCGCGTTCTCGGTCTTCTACAAGATCCTTATCGCTGCTGGAATTGTACAATTCCCCTCTTAACATTTTTTCTTTTTCTATCATACTGCACCTCCGTGTATCAAAAATATTCTTCTATACTAAATGGAGTTTGCTCATTTGTCAATATGTCGTCGTTTTTGGGTATCATTTTGGGTATCATTTTTGTCTTTTTGGGTATCATTTTTGGATTCATCTTGTTCATGTGCAACATGGTACGAATTCACAGATGAGATTAAAAGAAAACTGTCGACGGGGTTCACGAAGCAATCAAAAACAGACCAGCGGACATCGGCAACACTCACGAATCACTAGCCAAATATCGTGATGGAATGCTTGTCGAAATACTCAGACTACACAAAGATTTTAAAATTTAATGTTGTAAATGAAAAACTCTCGTAAGTTAATTCTTGCGAGAGTTTTGGTTGGTTATTGATTATTTTCAAAAATTTTTTTATACTAAATATTTTTTTATTCCTGAGAGAGTTTTTCCCATTCGTCTCGTGTAACACCGTATTTCATACTGTCGTAATATATGCCGTTCCAATATCGAACTTTTCTGATTCTTGCCTCTTGTATGAATCCGATTTTTTCTGCAGCCTTCATCATTCGTGGATTGCCACTAAACGTAGTCAGTCCTAGATGTTCGATTTGTGAGTTATCATTGAACACTTCGTTTATCCACAATTTGAGGGCTCTCGTTCCTATGGATTTGTTCCAGTAATTTTCGTCGTAAATCACAATCCCTATCTCCATCCATCTAGTTTTCTCATCAATCCAATTTTGAGATACCATACCAACGACAACACCGTCTACTAATATAGCTCTGCAATTCGCTTGTTGAAGATATTTCCAAATATCTGATTTTTCAAATGATTCTAAGCTTTCATAATGAACATCATCTTCAAAATATGGTCCGTTGAACTTAGCCCACTCGGGTGATTCTTCGCAAAATCCATCTCTCCATATCTTTTCCTTGTGCTTATCGGCAAATCTTTCCAGTTGTATTTTCATCTTCTCTCCTTTTCATTATGCCTACCCCCAATATTTTTGATCCACTGTTCTATATCTGATGGCTTCCATCAAATGCTTGGCTTCAATGTTTTCTTTTCCGTCCAAATCCGCGATTGTGCGTGATATTTTGAGGATTTTGTCGAATGATCTGGCGGAGAATTTGTATTTTTCGAACGCTAACTGTATGATGGAGTTTAGTTCGTCGTTTAATTTGCAGTATTTACGAATTTGTTTTGTGTTCATTTGCGAATTGGTAGTGATTTTTTCGTTTTTGAAGCGTTGTTTTTGGATTTCTCGTGCAGCTTCCACGCGTTTTTTGATTTGTTCTGATGTGTCGCATTGTTCATCTGTTGTGAGTTCGTCCAATTTTACTGGCGAAACTTCGACGTGTATGTCGATTCTATCGAGTATCGGGCGGCTGACTTTGTTGAGATAATTTGCGATTTGGTTTTGCGAGCAAGTACATTCGTGGTTTGGATCTCCGTAGTATCCGCACGGACACGGATTCATTCCTGCGACAAATAGGAAGTTTGCTGGATAAGACAAGGACGCGTTGACTCTTGTAATCGTGATGTTTTTCGTTTCGAGTGGTTGGCGCAACACTTCTATTGTCGACTTGGAAAATTCTGGAAGCTCGTCAAGGAACAATGCGCCATTGTGAGCGAGGCTGATTTCCCCTGGTTTTGGAACTCTGCCTCCACCTATTAGGCTGACTTGGCTTGCAGTGTGGTGAGGCGAACGAAACGGTCTTGTGGTTACGATATTTTTTTCTCCAAGAAGTCCTGCGACGGAGTAAATTTTCGTGGTTTCCATTATTTCATCGAAGATCATGTCGGGCAAAATCGTGCTGAGTCTCATCGCAGACATTGTTTTGCCGCTTCCAGGTGGCCCAATCATCAACAAATTGTGAAATCCCGCCGCAGATATTTCCATGGCTCTTTTGAGGAATTTCTGCCCTTTTATGTCCGAAAAATCGACGTCGTATTGTATTTCTTGTTGCATGATGTCAATGTCATCTAAGATTTTCAATTCTTGTTCGCCATTCAAAATCCTGATGATTTCATCCAAGCTTTCCACACAAACTTTCTCGATTCCTTTGACCATGCTGCATTCTTGTGCGTTTTGTTTGGGTATGTAAACTCGTTCGTATCCCAAATCTTTCAGTGACAAAACCATGCACAACGATCCGTTGACTGGGTTCAATCGTCCGTCCAATGATAGTTCGCCGATGAATGCCCATTTTTCTGAAAAATCTTCCACTACTCCCATTGATTGCAATATCGCCATCGCAATCGCAAGGTCTAGCTGCGATCCTTCTTTTCTCAAATTTGCCGGCGCCAAATTAATCGTGATACGTTTCACCGGAAATCTGATTCCAGTGTTTTCAATCGCAGAACGCACTCTTTCCTTGGATTCTTTTATAGAAGTGTCGGGAAGACCAACGATGTTAAACGATCTGAGACCATTCGCAAGGTCGCATTCGCATTCCACGACATATCCGTTCAACCCTTCCAAACAACACGTGTTAACTTTCGAATACATAATTTCTCCTTGTTATCTAATTATTAATGTGGTTTTTGTCGAAAAATGGACAACGCAGTCCTATGCATTGGTTGTTATGCTTGGACCATTTGCACGCAATATCGCTGGATTCCATCTCAACGCCCAAGTTTTCATTGGCAAATTCTATCGCATCCAAAATCGAAATATACGAATCTCTCTTGCAACAACGAGGTCCACCGACTTCTCCGATAGATTCCAACGCTTTGGAAGTCATCTTGTTCGCCATTCCCCAAGTTTTCTTCGCAAGTGGAGATGAACCTGTGACAATCGACATGAAAATTCCTGCGCTAATTCCAGCACCACACGCTCCCCAAAAACCACAAGTTCCACCAGGTACTTGTTTGCCACGCGTTCTCATTTCCTTCAAACTTTTGTTCAAATTAATATCTCCACCAGCATTTTTGAACGCTGTCAAAAGCGCCGCGCCTACCATAATGTGATGTTCTGGGCCGTGCATGTGACAAAAAGATTCGTCCATCATTTTATCCATAATTTCGATTGGATTTTTGGATGTAGAATTCTTGCAAATCCCCCAAATCACATCCATACCATCAGTGTGGCATTCATTGCACACATAATGACCATCGACGCATCTCACGTTGCTGAGTTCTTTTTTATGACATATTGCACACTCCATCTCCACAGATTCGTCCAAATATTCTAACGGTTTCCCGCACAACAGACATTCATCATTCATATTCAAAAACCCCTTTTAAGCTTATTACCTATATTATATCACTGTATTTGTACAAATAAAAAATCGGTGCAGACATTTCTACACCGAAAATTTTTTCTTATTGTTGTGATTTTTTCACGATTTCTTGTACCACTTCGTCCTTTTCGATTGTTTCTGAAACTCTCTTGATGTTTGGATATTCTTTCCAAGATTTTGGAGTAAATTCGCTCCAACGTGTAAGAATGTAAACGTAAGGATCTAAGACTGTTTTCTTGTTTTTGTAAACGTGATCGCCGTCGCCGATCAACCTGTCCAAATGTGTCATCATTTTGTCGATAGTTTCAAATGATTTTTGTTTGATTTTATCAATCTCTGCTTCGTCAGTTGATGTTGTCAAGCCAGCTGGTACGAACAACGCTTCAAATGCTGGATGGAAATCTCCAGTCATAAAAGCCATTATTTCATCGAATTGGAACTTATCTTCAGGAGATTCGTCAGCTCCCAAATCTTTTTCAGGGTATTTGTTCAAAATGTAGCGAAGAATTGCAGCCAATTCGCTTCTCACAATGCCTTCTCCGATATCTAGCGCTGGAACTGCTCCCAACGGATTGATTTTTCTGTATTCATCTGTTCCAAGTTGTACCTTTTCTACCTCGTAATCTGCGCCTGCCCATTCCAAAGCAATCCAACAAGCAACAGCGCATGTGCCTGGTGCGTAATATAATTTCATAACATTCCTCCTTTTGTTTCGCTGTAAATTGTATACCCTTTATTCTTTTTTAATAATCAAATTGATATGGCAAATTTGAAAATTTGTGTGACAAATTTCTCGGATAAATTTTTGAAAATTCAAATTAATGTGCTATAATAATCACAGAGTGTTTAACACGAAGGGGTACACCACCGCGGGTGTAGGTTTCCTTCGTGTTATTTTTTTTAGGGGGGTGAAATATGATTACTGTAAATTCTGTCAAATATCCATTCGAAGAAAATTCTTCTTTGAGAAAAGTTCTTGAAGATTTGAACTTCAATGTGGAGTTGACGGTTTGCGAAGTGAACAAAAACCTCGTCAAAAAAATCGACTACGATAATTTTATCGTCACTAATAACGATGAAATCGAGGTGTTTTCATTTGTTGGAGGAGGTTAAAATGCAGGAAATTTTTAAAAGACAAATCCCCGAACACACAGACATTTTCAGAAATTCCAAAATTTTAATCCTTGGCTGTGGTGGTTTGGGCACCAATTCATGCTTTTTGCTTGCAAAATCAGGCATTGGCACCATCAAAATCGTGGACTACGACACAGTTGAATATTCCAATTTGAACAGACAAATCTACAGACCAACTGATGTCGGCAAGTACAAGGTCGATGCGTTCAAGGAAATTTGCGATGAGTTTTTGTCATTTGCAAATATTTCTGTTGAAAACATCAAAGTTACTGAAAGTAACATCGACGAATTGACCGACGGCTACGATATCGTAATCGAGGCGTTCGATGACGAATACGCAAAGTCATTGGTGTTGGAGCATTTTATCGGAACTGACAAAAAACTAATATCGGTGTCTGGAATTGGCGGCGTGAAAAAATTAGATATAAAAGTTAAAAAAATGAACAACATTGTAGTTTGTGGCGATTTTGAAACGAAGACAGACATCGGTTTGTACTATCCAAACGTGATGATGGCGGCAAGCACACAAGCTATAATCGCACTCAATTGGTTATTGGAGGAAAATAATGGAAGATAAATTGATTTTGGGTGGCAAATCTTTTGACTCGAGATTTATTCTTGGATCTGGAAAGTACGATCCCAACCTTATCAAAGCTTGCGTAGAATCTGCAGGCTGCGAGATGATTACTGTGGCACTTAGACGTGCAAATACAGACGATACGAAAAATATTTTGAACTTTATTCCAGAAAATGTGACGATAATTCCGAACACATCTGGAGCGAGAAACGCAGACGAAGCTATTAGAATTGCAAGACTTGCGCGTGAAATGGGCTGCGGCAATTTCGTGAAAATAGAAATCATGCGTGACAGCAAGTACTTACTTCCAGACAACGTTGAAACGTTGAAAGCTACAAAAGTTTTGGCGGACGAAGGATTCGTCGTTATGCCTTATATGTATCCAGATTTGAACTTCGCGAGAGATTTGAAAGAAGCTGGTGCAAGTTGTATCATGCCATTGGGCTCTCCGATTGGATCCAACAAGGGACTTGCAACCAAAGATTTCATCCAAATCATCATCAACGAAATTGATTTGCCAGTGATTGTGGATGCAGGAATCGGCAAACCATCACAAGCGTGTGAAGCTATGGAAATGGGCGCAAGTGCAATCATGGCGAACACTGCCATCGCTACAAGTGGCGACATCAACAAAATGGCAGAAGCTTTCGCACTAGCAATCAAAGCTGGAAGACTAGCTCACATCGCAAAACCGGGCAGAGTTTTGGAAACAGGCGCTGACCCTTCATCTCCACTCAGAGATTTCTTTAAGTAGGCTACAAATGGAAGAATTCAAATATTTTAATAATATGGAAGATATTCATTCGGACATTTACGATAAATTATCTGAAAAATTAAATGAAGTAAAATCCGTAAATGTGACGGCTGACGATGTCAGAAGAACTTTGGGGAAAATCAAAAACAACGTAGCGTTGGATCATTTTGATTATTACAATATGTTGAGTGATGCTGCAATTGATTTTATAGAAGAATTGGGAGAAATCTCACAAAAACTAAGACTACAATATTTTGGAAACAACGTGTATTTGTTCAGCCCACTTTACATCGCAAATTATTGCGAAAACAGCTGCAAATACTGTGGATTCAGGGCGAAATCAGATATCGTCCGTGCGAAACTTACTATGGATGAAATTGAATCTGAAATGAAACAAATGAGACGTGAAAAAATCGAAGACGTTTTGATTCTAACAGGAGAATCGCAAAAATACTCCTCGGTTGATTATATATGTGATGCCGTCAAATTGGCGAAGAAATATTTCCGCGTAGTTGGCGTTGAAGTGTATCCTACAAATGTTGAAGACTACAAGAAACTTCACGAAGCAGGCTGTGATTTCGTCACAGCTTTCCAAGAAACATACAACCCCACAAACTACAAATTCTATCACCCAACTGGACACAAATCTTGCTTTCCTTATCGATTGGACACACAAGAACGCGCAATCATGGGAGGAATTCGTGGCGTAGGATTCGGGGCATTGTTCGGACTTTCCGATGGAATTGAAGACTGTTTTTGCTTGGGAATGCACGCAAATTTACTGCAAAAAAAATACCCACACGCAGAAATCAGCATATCATTTCCACGAATCAGACCAACAAAAAACGAAGAAGATTTGAACATAAAAGAAGTTCCTGAGACAAAATTGATGCAATTTATAATCGCAACCAGAATCTTCTTGCCATTCGCGCAAATCACAATCTCAACCAGAGAATCCAACGAATTTCGTAACTTGTCACTATTAATGGGAGCTACCAAAATCTCCGCAAGTGTCGACACAGGAATTGGAAGACGTAATGATGAAAAAGATAAAGGCGACGAACAATTCTTAATCAACGACACACGAACAGTCGACCAAGTAGAAAAAGATTTGAAGAAGTACAACTTGTATCCTGTGTATAGCGACTACATTGATGTGTAAAATCAAAACCAGCGTTGTTAATTATAAAACGCTGGTTTTAGGTTTATTTATTAAGTTGTTCTTCAATCTTATTAGATATTGATTTTTCTCCACCTATTATAGTTATTATTGAATCGTTTTTTGTCAGATATTCTTTAATTTCTGATGATAACTCATCTTTAGTACTTAATACTAATACCGCATTTTCTTTATCTGCATATGGAGACGCCACTAAACTATCTGCAAAGTTTTCTCCACTTACTATTATAAATTTATCTGTTTTGTTCATCAATTTAGCGATTTTAAAACTTGTTTCGTAGCGATTTTCTCCTGAAATTCTCTCTACTTTTGATTCAGCTACAGATTTTATAGTATTAAAAGTTTTATTTGAGATTGATTTTTCTCCTCCAGCTACGTTTATCTTTTCTAAGTTTAATTTATTTAATGTTTTCATACTTTCAGAATCAATCGTGTCTTTTGCTACAAGTAATATTGGTGTGTTATCTCGGTTAGATAAATTAGTTATTGCCAATGCATCTGCAAAGTTTTCTCCACTTGCTATTTGTAATTGCTTAGAATTTGACTTATGGATAACTTTTTCTGCAATTTTTAAGCTTGTCTTATATCTATCTTTACCAGCTATTCTAGTTACAGAATATTTTTTATTCTTTAACTTGTCTAATACTTCTACTTTAATAGAATTTTCTCCGCCTATTATAATAATATTCTTAGCTTCTAGTCTTTTAATTTCATCTAATGTATCTTTTGAAATTTCATCTTTAGATGTGTATAATATAGCTGCTCTTTCAATTTTGGCTAAAGGAGATGCTGAAATTGTGTCAGAAAAAGTTTCTCTATTAGCTATAATAACTGTATCCGTTCCATTAGGATAAGTTTTTTTAGATACTTCTATGGCAGTTAATTCTCTATTTCGTCCAGATATTCTATAGATTTTTTTCATTGATTTAGAGTTTGAACTTTCTAACTTAGGATAACCTCCATTTAATTCCCATTTTTTTAATTTTATATTGTTTTTATTGTCAGCTTTAACAAAATCAAATGCTTTTTTTAAGCTTTCTGATGATAAATTTGTATTTAATTTTTTCACAAAATCTAAATCATTCAACTTGTCTATAGCCTCTGCATTTTCAACTATAGAGTCATTCACTACAACTCCAAATCCATTTTTGGTTTTTTTAGATTTTCCGGTTACTTTTACTACTGACTTCTTATTGTAAAAATTATTTATGTTTTTTCCTGTTCCTGTAGATCTTCCTGCTAGTTCCCCAACATCAGTTGTAGGAGAAGTTGAATTTAGGTTTACACTAGAGTAATTGTTGAAAATAACGCCTGATTGGTATCCGCATAACCCACCTATAGATACTTTATTTAATAAACTATCTGCTGTTATTTCTCCTATTGAATAATTGTTGAAAAGCGCACCAAAAGCATTAATCCCAACAAGACCTCCTGCATAAATATCTTTTGATTCTCCTTTTGCATCAATTTGAATTTCTGCAGCTGAGTTTATTATACTAGACTTCAATGATTGCCCTGCAATTGCTCCTATATATTGTTGCGTCCTCATAGATTTTGAATGTATTTTTCCGTTAACATTTATATTATCAATAAAAGCGCCATTTTGTATTCCACCTGCAACAGCTGCGACAAATACTCTATCTTCAGATAAAATTGTATTATATATTTCAAAATTTTTAATGTTTAAATTATAAACCCTTCCTCCATCTATTACTGCAAAAAGAGCCGCAAATCTGTATTGGCGAGGTGTTTTTTCTGAACCAAGCTTCATATTTGAAATAGTATGATTGTTACCGTTAAAATCCCCTTTAAAAGGGTGTTTGCCTTGAGAGCCTACCACTATCCATTCTTTTGTAAGTTTAATATCTTTATTTAATTTTACGTATTTATCAGCATAGTTTTCCTCTTCGTTAACTGATCTAGCAAAATCCAGAAATTGATTTTCAGTATCTATTATAAATGGATCGTCTTTAGTTCCTTTACCTTTTTCAAATATATTATAATTTAGCTTTGAATAGTCTGTTATATCATTTATTTTTGATTTTTCTACTGCTTTTAATAAAGCTTCTTTTAATTTATTGTTTTTGATATCAGATATTTTATCTATTTTATTAATTATTTTATCAATTTCTTCTTTTGTAACTCTTCCTTCAAGAGTCATAATGTCTACAATATCACCTTTTTTATCGAATTTAACTTTTACAACTAAGGATTTATCCTTACTTCTTCCGTAAAAATCACCTTCATTTACTCCTTCTTTAGAATTCATTTGAAGTTGTTTTATAAGGTTTTCTGTATTTGTATCATAAACTACCGATGTCTTTTTGTCAGAAAAAACAGGAAAATCTGATGAGTTTGTCCATTCTAAAATATTTTCAGCTAGATTTTCATCTTTTTTCCAGTAATCTTTTGAACGGCTTCCTTTTTTTAAATTGATTCTAGATTTCTTAAGATTGGAATTTAGTATATTAGCCAGACTACTCGATATTTCTGACTTTGTCATTCCCTTTAAATCCATACTAATACAACCTTCATATGCCATTCCTTCGTCGCTTACACCACTACCTTTAACCATCCATCCAATAGGAACAGAAGGTTTTATAATATTTTTATTATTAGTAGCATTATCAGTAATTAGGACAGAATCCTTATCATAATAGCTTTGGAAAGTTGATCCAATTCCAGTTACCCATCCTGTTATCGCTCCAATAAAACCAGTGTAACAATCGCTAATGATATCATTTGTAGAATAGCAGTTTGAAATAGTTCCCGCATTTACTCCACAAATTCCACCTAAAGCAGTACTTCCTTCTTTTGTAACTCTATTTGCATTTGCTGATATATTACCTTTAGAATAGCAATTAAAAATAAGACCCCTATTAGAAAGAGCCATGATTCCTCCACCTTCGGCAAGCCCTCCATCAGATTCTACTCTTATATCAATATCGCTTTTTGAATTTACTATTTTTTGTCTAATTCCATTTGAAATAACTCCCCCTACAAAAATATTTGTTTTTGGATGAGTAGTTTTACCAATTAATTTACCAGTAACTTCTATGTTATTAATAGTTGAACCATTAGCATATCCTGCTAATGCGCCAACATAAAGCGCACTGTCTGATATTAAATTAAAATCAACGTCTATTTTTAAATTTTCTATGTAGCTATTAGCTCCTAGCACTCCAAATAATCCATAAAAAACAATTTTTTTATCTTTTTCTGATGGATCTTTGTGCAAATTATCTTCGCTTCCAATTTTTAATCCATTTATTGTATGATTTTTACCATCAAAATGACCATTAAAAGCGTATTCTCCCAATCCTACAGGAACCCAATCATTATTTAATTCAATGTCACTAGAAAGCTCAACGTACTTCCCTTTGTAATCTTGTGTTTTTGATAAACTATAGGCAAATTTTATAAGCTGATCTGTATCATTAATTGTATAAGGATCTTTTTTCGTTCCTTTTTGTCCTTTAAATAATTCATCTACAGTTATTGTTTTTTCATTAGCATTTTCTGTATGGTTGTCTTCATGTGTAGATGGATTTTCATTTTCATCCTGCGGCTTGTCTTCCTTATTAGTAGAGTTTGAAACAGCATCTGGTTTGTTTTTAGTTGTTTTCTCATTCAAATTCTGCTCAAACTTACTCTTACTAAAGTCATCTTCGTTATTTGCTAAACTCTCAAGAGGAATCATACTTGTCGTCATAATTCCCGCAAGAAATAGCGCCATTATTTTTTTCTTATCTAATTTCATAATTTCTCCTTTCAAAAAGAATAATAATCATTATCTTTGATATTGATTATTATTCTACCTCTAAAATTTTTTCTTGTCAATTCCATTTAGTGTGATATAAAAAATAAGTTGATTTTTATTTAATAAACATAATCAGAAATTGACAAATTATACCTTATTCAATACACTTTAATTATAAATATTTTTAGGAGGGGTTTATTTGAACAGAAAAACTCACAAGCTTGTTCAATGTGCGGTGCTTGCTGCATTATGTTTCATCACGTTCACTTATTTGCAAATCAAGGTTCCTGTTCCGGGTGGAGATTTCACATCGATTCACTTTGGTAATGTGTTCTTGGTTTTGGCTGCGCTTTTACTCGGCGGACTTTACGGTGGACTTGCTGGTGCTATCGGAATGACTATCGCAGATATCATGGATCCTGTGTATATAATGGTTGCTCCGAAGACTTTCGTGTTGAAGTTGTGTATTGGTTTGATTGTTGGAGCAATCGCTCACAAATCCAAGAAAATCAATGAATCTAACGACAACAAATACATTTTGAAGTGGGCTGTTATCGCTTCATGTGCAGGGATGTTGTTCAACGTGTTCGCTGATCCATTTGTAGGTTATTTTTATAAATTATATGTCTTGGGTCAACCACAACAAATAGCATCTGCGTTGGCGAAAATCAGCGCTGGTGTAACTTTCTTCAATGCTGTTGTGACCGTTATCGTTGCAAATATTTTGTACATGGCAGTGCGTCCAGTGTTGAAACGCTCACATTTATTGGATTAAAAAATGCGTCAGATTACTCTGACGCTATTTTTGTTGACAGTTCAAATAAAAGATATTACAATTAAGTTAGAAAGTAGGAAATTCTAACTTGAGAGGTGATAATATGTTAGTTGAACTTAAAGCAAAGTCGCAAGTGACAATTCCAAAAGATATTGTGAATTCTCTTGATTTGAATCAAGGAGATCAATTCGAAGTTATGGAAGAAGATGGTAAGATTATTTTCGTCCCTGTAGCTGTATATCCAGAACGTGTGATTGAAAATTTAAAAAAATCCGTTAAAGAACTAAAAGTTTCGATTGAAAATGGCGACCAACCTATTTTTGACAATATTGATTCTCTTTTTGAAGAGTTGGACAAATAATGAGCTATAAAATAACTTACACGAAATCATTTAAAAAGCACTACAAAAAATTATCTGATATCGAAAAAAAGCAAACTAAGAAAAAACTTTCATTTTTTATAGATAATCCAACACATCCTTCATTAAGAACTAAAAAAATCAAGGGAACTGATGGTTTGTGGGAATCTTCCGTGAACATGGATATAAGAATTATTTGGTATTACGAAGATAATGAAATGAGATGATTATTTTATTGGATATTGGTCATCACGATATTTTATTTGATTTTTGATTAAATTAAAAAATGCGTCAGATTTTACTCTGACGCTATTTTTGTCATTACCCTATCGCTATAAACACGATTGCTAGTATCAACGCTAATAATCCTACAAGGATGCATTTTCTACAAGTAGATATTCTTTTTAATATCATTTCTTTTTCTTTTTTGGTAAATTTTCTGTTGTTTTTTCTCATCAAGATTCTATCCAACGCTACTGGTTGGCGATTGTTTTGCGATATAGTTTGCCACACTTTTTCTGAGTTCACATTTTTTCTAATCTTGGCGATTGCCAATATTTTAGATATTGAATAAATCCCGTAAATGAGTGCTATTGCAAATATTCCCAAAAATACATAGCCTACTATTTTCATTTTATCATCTCCTTTACGATTAGTATAAATGAGATTTCGATTTTACTCAACTAACACGCATCGCTCTGAATGAATTCAAAATAGCAAGCACTGTAACTCCAACGTCTGCAAAGATTGCAGCCCACATATTTGTAAGTCCAAGCGCCGATAATATTAGCACGATTATTTTCACACCGATTGCAAAATACGCGTTTTGTTTTGCGATTTTGAGTGTTTTCTTTGAGATTTTGATTGCTTGGGCGATTTTCGTTAGCTCATCTGTCATGATTACGACATCGCTCGCTTCAATTGCCGCATCGCTTCCGATTTGTCCCATGGAAATTCCGACATCGCTGAGTGCAAGCACTGGCGCATCGTTGATTCCGTCTCCTACGAATGCCACTTTTCTTCCCTTTTCTATCAAATCTTTTACAATTTCAACCTTATCTTGTGGAAGTAGCTTGGATTTGTATTCGTCAATTTTGAGATTTTCTGCTACTGATTTGGCTACAGATTCATTATCACCAGTTAGCATGTATGTTTTTTTGATGCCGACATTTTTCATATCAACAATCGCTTGTGCGCTGTCTTGTTTGATTTCGTCGGCGATTCTGATGTAGCCTGCAAATTTCGCATCTATCGCAACGTATACAACAGTGTCTGTAGTATTTATCGGTTCAAATTCAACATCTTTTAAAAGCTTAGCATTTCCCGCTAGGATTTGTTTGCCATTTATCACAGCTTGTATCCCTTGGCCTGCGATATTTTCTGCAGATTCCAAGTTCAAATATTCTTTGTCCCCATAATAATCAATTATCGATTGTGCGATTGGATGGTTGGATGATTTCTCAGCGCTAGCAACGTATTGGAGCATTTCTTCATCTGAAAATCCAACTGATTTCGCTTCTACAACTTTGAACACGCCTTGTGTCAATGTTCCAGTTTTATCCATCACAACAGTGTCTGTTTCTGCTAGCTTTTCGATGTAGTTACTTCCTTTAACCAAAATCCCTGCCTTGCTGCTCGCACCGATTCCTGAGAAAAAGCTCAATGGAATGCTGATTACAAGTGCGCAAGGGCACGAAATTACAAGGAATGTCAATGAACGATACAACCATGTTTGGAAAGGTTGTTTCAATATCAAAGGCATCAATATCGCAAGCGCTGCTGCGACCAATACTACAACAGGAGTGTATACTCTTGCGAATTTCGTGATGAATTTTTCTTGTTTACTTTTTTGGCTGGATGCATTTTCCACCAAATCCAAAATCTTCGTCACTGCAGAATTTTCAAAATCCTTCGTAACTTTCGCATTCAAAACCTTGTCCATCACGATGTAACCCGACAAAAGTTCCTCGTCTTTTGCGACAGTAATTGGAACACTTTCTCCAGTCAATGCCTTCGTGTCAACCATGGAGCTTCCTTCGGTAACCACGCAGTCCAAAGGAACTTTCTCTCCTGGTTTGATTACGATAATATCTCCCACACTCACATCGTAAGGATCTACCTTGTCGTAGCCATCTTCCGTTTTCAAATTCGCAAAGGTCGGTGCAATATCCATCAATTCCTTGATTGAATCACGAGATTTCCCAACAGCCTTGTCTTGGAAAATCTCCCCGATTTGATAAAAAAGCATAACAGCGACACCTTCGGCGTATTCTCCAACGAAAAACGCACCCACAGTTGCAATCATCATCAGGAAATGTTCGTCAAATAACTGACCGTTTTTCAAATTCAAAAACGCTAACTTAATCACTGGAATTCCTACAATCAGATAACTCACAATGAAAGCCGCAAGTCTTGCGTATGGTTGTTTGATAAAAAATCCGATTGCAAAAAATATCGCCGAAACTATCGTTAATTTTATTTCTCTGTTCATTATTTTACTTCAACGTAAGGTTCAATTGATTTGATAATGTCTTTTGCTTGCGCCAACACACTATCAAACTTGTCATCTTCTACATCCAAGACCATTTTTGTAGTGATAAAATTCACAGTAACAGAATTTACTCCGTCCAATTCCTTGATTTTCTCTTCCATTTTTGCTGCACAATTTGCACATCCCAAATTTTCTAATGTATATCTTCTTTTCATAACTTTCTCCTTTTTTTATTTTTCTAAATTATTGTCGTTATTCTTGCACGTGTACTATCGCAATGTCGAAGATTTCTTTCACATGATCATCCGAAATCGAATAATACACAACTTTTCCTTGACGTCTAGTCTTCACAATGTTGCTTTGTTTTAACACTCTCAATTGGTGGCTAATTGCAGATTGGCTCATATTCATCACAGCTGCAATGTCGCACACGCACAACTCTCCGCTTTCCAACGCCATCAAAATCTTCACCCTTGTTTGATCTCCAAAAATTTTGAACATATCGGACAAATCGACAATCAATTCGTCATCTGGAAGCTCATTGATAGCTTTTTTTACATTATCCTCGTGAATTAGCGTTACTTCACATTTTTCATCGTTGAATTTATCTATATCTCTCACATCCTTTATATGAACATATGAATACTTGTTCATTTGTTAATTTGATAGTATCATTTTATTTTTAGTTTGTCAATAATCATAACCACCAGCTTAGCTGGTGGTTTGCTCTGCCCCTATAAGGGGCTGTTGCCTGCAATGCACCTTGTGCATATTGAATGTCCGACAGCTGCACTACATTCTCAATTGACGCTAAAGCGCCTCTTTCTTCTTTTTATTTTTTATTCTTTTTCCCAGTAAATGGGTCTATATACTCTTTCAAACTTATTTGGTCCGCTATATAATCTTC
>NZ_NDYF01000007.1:0-38946 GCF_002243175.1 Finegoldia magna | reverse complement strand
AGTTTACTATCATCATTTCATTTTGTCAAGTGTTTTGTAAAACTTTTTTTATTTCTGTTTTACATGCATTACTTTCTTTTGAGTAATTTAAAAAGCACTTAACTCAAAGTGCTTTTATATAATATCAGTATAAAAGCTAAATGTCAAGTGCTTTATAAGTTTACTTTATTTTATTTTAAGAATGCGTGGTATGCTTTGCTTGTCATGTAGCAGTCAGCTTTTGATAATAATTCTACTGGTGCATGCATTGATAGCATAGCTGTTCCGATGTCAACTACTTCTGCTCCTTGGTTTGCAAGTATGAAGGCTATTGTTCCTCCACCACCTTGGTCTATTTTACCAAGTTCAGTTGTTTGCCACATTACTTTTTCTTCTTTGAATAGTTGTCTTAATTCGTTTAAGAATTCTGGGTTTGCATCATTTGAACTGAATTTTCCACCGTGTCCTGTGAATTTTGCTAATGAAATTCCACATCCGCTTAATGCTGTGTTAGAATCTTCTGTTGCATCAGCATACAATGGATCAATAGCTGCAGTAACGTCTGCTGATAATACTTTTGAATTAGCCATGATTCTTCTCATTGTTAAATCACTGTAATTTTCATGTTGATTATTAGCTATTTCTGCAATCATATTTCCCATGTATGGTGCGTTCATTGATGTATTACCAACTGAACCTATTTCTTCTTTATCTACGAATAAAGCTACTGCTGTTCTCTTAGGATTTTCAACTTTAAGAATTGCTTCTAATGTTGCATAAGCACAAACTCTGTCGTCGTGACCGTGAGATGCAATCATTGCTCCGTCAAATCCAACGTCTCTTGCTTTAGTAGCTGGTACAATTTCTAATTCTGCTACTTGGAAATCAGATTCTGTTATTCCATATTTTTCATTCAAATATTTTAATATACATTTTTTGATTGGGTTTTCTTTTTCATCTTTGAAGTTATAGCTATCATGACCTGCTATTATGGCTAATTTTTCACCTTCGATTGCCGCTCCCAATGTTTTTGAGTTCAAATCTTTAGACAAGTGAGCTAATAATTCAGTGATGTAGAATACTGGTTCGTCTTCTTTTTCACCGATTTTGATTTCAACTTTTTTGCCTTCATTTGTGAAGATTACTCCGTGCATTGCCAATGGGATTGTAGTCCATTGATGTTTTTTGATTCCACCATAGTAATGTGTCTTCATCATTAAGATGTTTTTATCTTCTGAAAACGGCACGGCCCTAACATCTAATCTTGGACAATCTAAGTGTGAACCAACTATGTTAAGTCCTTCGTTTATATCATCACCAATAACAACTAACACGCATGATTTGTCCTTATTGTTAATATAAATTTTGTCGCCTTTTTTGATTTGTCCTTTTAAAGCTTCATTCAATTCAACAAACCCGTGTTCTTTTGCTTGATTAACTATAAATTCTGTAGCTTCTCTTTCAGTTTTGCAACTATCTAAGAAGTTTTTGTATCTTTCACCATAAGCGTAGATTTCGTCGTGTTCTTTTTCATCTACAACTTCCCAGATACTTTTCTTTTCGTAATTCAATTCCATAAAATCACTCCATTTCTGTAACTTTTTCTATAGGTTCTCCTATAATTTTAGATCCATTGATTTTAAAATCAGATGGATTTTTTGTGACAAAATATTTTGTGTCACATTTATTTTGATAGCTCCCACAAATCTCGTAAACATCTTCACTTAGAGAATCTGCAGGATCTACAAATTTAATATTTTCTCCTGTATATTGTTTAAGGTATTCAATTAAAATCGGATAATGTGTACAACCCAAAATGATAGTGTCTGCTCCAAAATCTACGATAGGTTTCAGATATTCTTCTACTTTTTCTACAATCTTATCCTTATCTTTGCAGTCTTCTTCTACAAAACTTACAAAATCAAAACACGCAGACTGACAAACTTCAACGCCTTTTTGTTCTAATAACTTTTTATATAAACCATTATCCACGGTAGCTTTTGTCGCTATTACTCCTACTTTTTTATTAGAGGTAGTTTTTATCGCAGACTTTACCCCGTATTCAACAACTCCAATTATATCAAAGTTTGCAATTGATTTCATATAGTCCAACGCAATTGATGTCAACGTATTACAAGCTACTACAAGTAAATCTATCTGTTGTTCATTGAAAAACCTCACAATATTTTCAGAAATCATTAGCATTTGGTCTCTGGTTTTGGAGCCATAAGGAACATTCGCACTGTCAGCAAAATAAATATACTCCTTGTCGGACATTAGCTTCTTAACTTTTTTGAATACTGTAAGTCCGCCCAAACCAGAATCCACGAATCCTATTTTGTTATAAGGTTTTTGTTTTAAATACATACTTATATTTGTCCTTTAATTTATTGTAGCAATTTTCATAGTATTGTGTGTTTTCGAAAATACCAAAAACAGTTGGTCCCGAACCGCTCATCAAAGACAAATTCGCTCCCAAATCATTCAACTGTTCTTTTATAATAGAGATTTCTTCAACTAACTTTTCCGATACACTTTCCATCGTGTTGAACGCTACCTTATAAAAAGTTTCGTAATCACGACTATCAATAGCAACGGAAACTTTACCCAATCCACCATTTGACTCTTTCAAATTATCATACACATCTTTTGAAGATATGCTCATTCCATTATTTACAATTATTATGTTTTTATTAGAAAAATCAGACAATCTGACAAACTCATTTCCTATCCCTGTTGCTCTGACACATTTTTTGTTCGTAAAATAAAAAGTGTCCGCTCCTGTTAGTCTACAAATTTCTTTGATTTCTTGATCAGAAAGATTAAGTGACAAATCATCATTCACATACATTAAAAACTCACATGCATTGGAACTTCCTCCAGCAAGTCCTGCTGATATGGGGATTTGTTTGTCTACAAATACATCATAACCACAGTTAATGTCCCTGAACTTTTTTAAATTCTCAAGTATTTTATAGATCAAATTAGTTTCATCAGTTGGAAAATCAGGATTATTGGAGCTCAAATTTAATTCATTAGTATTATTACGATTTATATCCATAATATCATGAAGATCAATCAGATTCATAATCGTATCGATATTATGATATCCATCTTCCCTTAAACCAAGAACATCCAATGACAGATTTATCTTGGCATAACTATTAATTTTCATCAAACACTCTTAAATCTTCTAATTTTTCAAAAAATACTATCTTTTTGCCATCAGTTATCATAGGAACTCCAACCTTGTTGTCCTTAACAATTGATTCAAATTCTTTTCTATTATCTCTATAAGTAAAAAATTCTTTGAGATTTTTCATAGAATCTGTAATATTAATTTCTTCATAATCGATATCGGCTTTTTTTAAAATTTCGATTGCGTCTACACAATCTGGGCATTTTTCTGACATATATAATTTCAACTTCATAATACACCTCTATTAATAAATTATACTATTGTTTAAATGTTAAATCAAACTAAAAAAAACGACCTTTCGGTCGTTTTTTAACATAATTCTAACTTTACTGTTGATGTAAGTATATCTGAGTAAGTATATGATATTGTTCTTTCTGAATCATATTCGTTAGTTATTTTTATTGTAAATAAACTTGGGAACACTTGGCTGATAGTTCCTTTGTTAGTTACAATTTTATTTCGTCCTTTATCTGCCTCGACAATAACATCTTTTCCAATATTACTTCGCACCTGACTTCTAATCATGTTCAAATCGTTAATTTCCTTCACGTTATTCCTCCTAACAGATCGTCGTTAGTAGTATTATATCACTCTATCACTCTAAAGTCAAATTAAATAAAATATTTTACAGTAATATTAAAAATATGTCAATAGTTTTTGCTAATTTTTTCTAGTTAGATTCCCAAAGCAATATGTGCCATTTCAAAATAAATTAACAAACTCAACGCGTCGACAATTGTAGTAATCAATGGTCCTGCCATAATCGCTGGATCTAATTTTAATTTTTTGGCAATAATCGGCAACATTCCACCGATTAATTTCGCAGTCACGATTGTAAATATCAAAGTCAAAGATACAACCAATCCGATAGGAACTGAAACTTTATCTACAACCATAGTTTTTATGAAACAAACGACACTCATAACAACTGAAACTATAAGGGCGACTCTAAATTCTTTAAAAAATACTTTTAGCCAATCTTTTGTGCTGATTTCTCCAGTAGCAAGTCCACGTATAATAAGTGTCGATGATTGCGATCCCGAGTTTCCGCCCGTATCCATTATCATTGGAATAAATGCTGTAAGTATTATCGCTTGTCCCAATAATGATTCGTAGTGAGTCATTATTGAACCTGTAAATGTAGCTGAAATCATCAGTATCAAAAGCCAAGCAATACGCTTTTTCGCCAAATTGAACACGCTTTGATCCAAATAGTCGTCTTCGTCCGGACTCATACCTGCCATGATTTGGAAGTCTTCTGTAGCCTCTTGTTCCATAACTTCCATGATATCGTCAACTGTTATAATACCTGTAAGTCTTTTTTCATTATCAACGACCGGAAGAACAACGAATCCGTATTTTTTGAACACATCTGCTACTGTTTCTTGGTCATCGTCAGTGTGAACGTAAATAACATCTTCGTCCATCAAGTCTTCAATCAACGTTTCTGGTTCATTCGTTACGATTGTTCTCAAAGAAACAAAACCAAGTAGTGTTTTCTTTTCGTTTGTTACGAAACATGTATAGACGGTCTGCTTGTCAACCCCTGTTTTCTTAATAACTTCAAGAGCTTTCCTTACAGTATAATAAGATCTCAATTCAATATATTCTATTGTCATCAAAGATCCCGCTGAATCTTCTGGATAATTTAAGAATTGATTAATCAAATTTCTTTCGCTTTTGTCGGTATGTCTTAGAACTTTTTTCACAATTCCCGCTGGCATTTCTTCGATTAAGTCAATCATATCGTCAAAATATAGTTCGTCTACTATGAATTTAACTTCTTTATCACTGAATGCTTCCAAAAGCCTTGTTCGATGATCCTTTTCCATATGAGAAAACACATCGATACAATCATCTTTGTTCAATAACCTGAACACAAGCATTGCGCTTTTTAAATCCAATGATTCAATATAATCTGTAATATCTACCGGGTTGTATTTTTGAATTTGATTTTTAAGTTTTAAATAATCTTTGTCTTCTAGATATTTGTTGAGTAAATCCATATCTATTTCATGACGTTCAAATTTTTCATCCATCATATTCCTCACCACCTATATTTCTATTTCATATTAAATTATAACATAGATACGAAATATTTTTACTTGAATGAACTGAAAGCTTATATTATAATAAGAATATAAATGATGAAAGGGTGATTTTATGGAAATTACTAAAGATATGTTAATCGGAGATATTATTAGAAACAATCCAGATTCTGTAGAAGTTTTATTCAGAAACGGATTATCTTGTATAGGTTGTCCAGCCAGCCAAATGGAAAGCTTAGAAGAAGCTTGTATGGTTCACGGACTAGATGTAAATTATCTTTTAGAACAATTAAACCAAAACTAAAAATATACCCGCTAATTAAAGCGGGTTTTTACATAAAAAAACTACCTGTCGATTGACAAGTAGTTTTTGTTTTTTATAATCCTAAAGCTTCTTTTAATTTAGCTTGATCAAATCCAACTATTTCTTCGTCGCCTATGATCGTAACAGGCACACCCATGTGACCTTTTTTCATAAGTTCTTTTCTAGCTTCTTGATCTTGTGATATATTTTTTTCTGTATATTTTACGTTGTTTTCGTCCATATAATCTTTTGCAGCGTGGCAATATTGACATCCATCACTTGTATAAATTACTACGTCTTTCATAAAAATACCTCCTTAAAAGTCTGTATTTTATATATACCCTTATTTGAAAATCCTAATCAATATTGTTCAACTTCTTTACAATATTTTTGTAATCTTCCAATGACAAATTCTCAGCTCTCAAATTCTCTTTTAAACCTATCTCTTGAAGAATTGACTTTAATTTCTCCTTATCAACATTCACAAACCCACTAGTAAAACTGTTTACTATGGTTTTTCTCCTTTTGCTAAAACCCGATCTGATTAATTGACGAAGCAATTCTTGGTCGATGTCTTCATCTAATTTTTTAAGCTTCATATTTACAACAGCACTGTCTACTTTTGGTTGTGGCATGAACACAGTTTTAGGAGCATTCAGTATTATTTTCGCATCGCTATTTTGTTTTACAAACAAACTCAATGATGCGTAATCCTTGCTTCCCACATCAGCTACCATTCTATTAGCCACTTCTTTTTGAACCATAACAGTGATTGATTCAATAATGTCTCTGTAATTGAACAAATGCTCAATAATTGGAGTTGTGATGTAGTAAGGAAGATTCGCAACCACTTTAAACTTTTTATCTCCACGATTAAGTTCGTTCAAATCTACCTTCAACACATCTTCGTTTATTATTTGAAAATTATCTCTATCTCCAACAGTGTATTTCAAAACATCCATAAGTCTTGAATCTATTTCAATCGAATACAAAAACTTGCATTTGTCGACAAGTCTTTCGGTTAATGTTCCAAAACCAGGGCCAATCTCAATAACGTAATCATCTTCTGCGATATCAGAATAGTCGATAATATTTTCAATCAAATTACCATCTATTAGAAAATTTTGACCCAAAGCTTTTGAGAACTTAAATCCAAATTTGTCCAATATTTCTTTAATATAAGAAGGTTGGTGTAGTCTATAACTCATCTATTAATAGCCTCCTCTAATTTTTCTCTTGAAATATTGTAATTATTAAGCATTCTAAGAAAAGATTTCGCATTGCCGTAACCTATATTTAAAATTTTACCGACTTTTATTCTAAGCGATTTGGATCCTTCGCCTACTAATCCATAGTAAATCATATCATCCATTGTGTATTCATTCTTAGAATCAATCATTGACGGATGAGCGTTTTCTATGGCTATTTTGATATCTTCTTCCTTTGCATTTTCAATTCCGATGTCCTCATCTTTAATACACAAATCTTGTGCTATAAATGCATTTTTTGCGTTCGGAATAAAATCATTAATTCTTTTTCTAATTTTATTTCCAGCATAGTCTGGATCCGTTAGAATTATTATTCCTCTATTTTGGTCGATTTTTTTGAGTCTTTTGAGTAATTTATCGCTAAAATAAATCCCGCCAGTGCAAATCACTTCACAATCTAATGCTCTTTTGACTCTTTGCTCATCGTCTCTTCCTTCGACAACTATTATTTCTTTTATCATAATTTACCATCCAAAAATATCATCGGCATTGTTGCAAATGATTTGTGCCGCTTCTTTTTCCGACATTTTTTTCAACAAACTAACTTCTTGTAACACCAAATTCACATATTTTGGTTCATTTCTTTTCCCACGATATGGATGAGGAGTCAAGTATGGTGAATCTGTTTCTACCAAAATTTTATCAATAGGTAGTTTTTCACAAGTTTCCTTGACATTTCTTGCATTCTTAAATGTAACAACTCCACTAAATGAAATATAATATCCCAAATCAATAAATTTCATTGCCATTTCATAGCTTCCAGAATAAGAGTGCATTATTCCTCTTACATTTGGATATTTCTTCAAGATATCATATGTGTCTTGTATTGCATCTCTCGTGTGAATAATTACAGGCAAATTTTTCCTTTCGGCGATTTGCATTTGCTTCTCAAATAGATATTTTTGCTTGTCCTTGTCGTGTTCATAATGGTAGTCCAGCCCAATTTCTCCAATTGCTTTGCATTTTGGATTATCAGACAACTCTTCTATCCTAGAAATATCTTTATCCGTAAATCTGCTATCTTCTTCAGGGTGAATCCCCACAGCATTGTATAAGAAATCATACTTTTCAGACAATTCAATGGCTTTAATGGAGTTTTCAACATTGTCACTTGGAAGCATTGCTTTTACAACAGAATTGGATTGTAGGTTTTCGATAATTTTTTCCCTATCAAAATCAAATTTCTCATCTGTCAAGTGACAATGTGTATCGTATATTACATATTTTCCCATTAAGATACAGTCGCTCCATCTTCAAATTCTGAGTCAAGTAAACTTGCCATAGTCAATTTATCGCCCTTACTTGCTGCAAGAAGCATACCTTGAGATTCTACTCCTCTCAATTTTACAGGCTTCAAATTGTACACGACAATAACCTTTTTGCCTATCAAATCATCTGGTTCGTACCAGTTTTTAATACCAGAAACTATTTGTCTTGTTTCTTCTCCGATTTTAACCTTGAAAACCAAAAGTTTATCGGCATCTGGATGTTGATTTGCTTCTACAATTTGTCCAACTCTCAAATCAAGCTTGTCAAAATCATCTATAGTTATTTCTTCTTTTTTCTTAGCTTTCTTTGATTTTTTCTTAGATTCTTTAGGAGCTTCTTCGTTATTGTCTCTTAATTCAGAAACTTTCTTACCAGTTCTTTCTTCGATTAATTTGTCGTTAACTTCGTTCAATCGTTCAGTTTCTTTCTTGATGTCTAATCTATTGAACAAGTTTTCTCCTCTTTGAACCTTAGTTCCAGCGATAGTTTTACCGAACACTTTTCCATCTTCCCATTTGATTTCAGAAAGACCGATTTGTTCTTTGATTTTGTTGCTAGTTTCTGTGATAAATGGAGAAGTTAATATACAAATAACTCTTATCGCATCCATCAAATTATACAAAACAGTTTTCAATCTTTCTGGATCTTCTTTAATCAAAATCCAAGGAGTAGTTTCATCAATATATTTATTAGCCCTTCTAACAACTTTCCAAATTTCTTCTAGTGCATTTGAAAAATCAAGTTCTTCTAATAACTCTTCAACTTTTCCTTGGCATTCTTCGACTACAGATATTAAACTCTTGTCAATATCGTTGTTGTCATTTGGTTGTGGAATAACACCATCAAAATATTTTTCAACCATTGATACTGATCTACTTACAAGATTGCCCAAATCATTTACCAAATCTGAATTGAATCTGTTCATAAATCTTTCTGTCGTAAAATTACCATCATTACCAAAAGTAAAATCTCTTAAAATGTAGTATTTCAAAGCATCTACACCGTACAAATCAATGATTGGTTCTGGATAATATACATTTCCCTTTGATTTACTCATCTTATCTTCATTGAACAAAATCCATCCATGAGCGAAAACTCTCTTTGGCAATGGCAAATCCAACGCCATCAACAACGCCGGCCAAATAATCGTGTGGAATCTTACAATTTCTTTTCCAACTAAGTGAATATCGCATGGCCAGAATTTATTGAATAATTCTTCATCTTGTCCATATCCAATCCCTGTCAAGTAACAGCTAAGCGCATCAATCCACACGTAGATTATATGTTTATCGTCAAATGGAACCTTAACTCCCCAGTCAAAACTTGTACGAGATACTGATAAATCTTCCAATTCCCCACTTAAAAAGTTATTAACCATTTCGTTCTTACGAGATTCTGGCTTTAAGAAATCCGGATTATCCTTGTACAATTGTAAAATCCTGTCTTTATATTTTGATAATCTGAAAAAGTACGATTCTTCTTCGTGATAGTGAACATCACGTCCACAATCTGGACACTTTCCATCCTTTAGTTGTGATTCTGTCCAGAAAGCTTCACAATCTACACAATAATGTCCCTTATAAGTAGATTTGTAAATATCTCCCTTATCATATAATTTTTGGAAAATTTCTTGAACATTTTTTTCGTGAGCCTTGTCTGTACTTCTAACAAAACTATCTATATCTATGTCAAGTTTCTTCCACAAATCCTTAGCGCTTTGTACAATTGGGTCGATATAATTTAATGGATTATCACCCATGTTCTTTTCTTTTGCTTTTTCGTATAACTTTTGACCGTGTTCATCTGTACCTGTAGTCAAAAACACATCATAGCCTTGGATTTTTTTGAACTTTTTCAAAGTATCCGCAATAATTGTCGTATAAGTATGACCTAAATGTAAGTTACTACTTGGATAATAAATCGGCGTAGTGATGTAATATGATTTCTTTTCTTCTGACATAATTTCCCTCCTAAATAAATAAAACTACAATAAAATAAAAAATCCCTTATATGACATACATCATATAAGGGCGAAAATCCGCGTTACCACCTTAATTTTAGAATATAAAATATTCTCTCATTGTTTGGCACATTAATGCCTAGCATTTGATAACGGATGCTCCCGGAAAAATTTAAAAGCATATGCTATTCAACTTTTCAAACTCAAAGACCATATTCTGCAATAATCTAATATCTTATTCCACCAAACTAAGACTCTCTTTAAAAAAATTATTACATACTCATCTCATCATAGTCATTTTATCAATATATTTAAATAATATCATAATCAAATGATTTGTCAAGCAATTAAAAAAGAGAGGCTATTGTGCATAACCTCTCCATAAATTTATCGACTATTTTAATTCGATAGTAGCTCCAACTTCTTCAAGTTTAGCTTTTAATTCTTCAGCTTCTTCTTTAGAAGCGCCTTCTTTGATTGCTTTAGGAGCTTCGTCTACGATAGCTTTAGCATCTTTTAATCCTAAACCAGTTAAGTCTTTAACTGCTTTGATAACTTTCATTTTAGCGTCACCAGCTGATGCTAAGATTACATCAAATTCTGATTTTTCTTCTGCTGCTGCTCCGCCTGCTGCTGGTGCTGCACCTGCTACAGCTACAGGAGCTGCTGCTGATACTCCAAATTTTTCTTCTGCTTTTTCTACTAATTCATTTAATTCAAGAACAGTTAAGCCTTCAACTGCTTCTAAGATTTCATCTATTGACATTTTTTACCTCCAAATTTTATTTTAATTAATTATTCTTCTACTGTTTCAGTAGTTTCGTTTGATTCAGCTTCTTCTGAACCTTCAGCTTTTGATTTAGCAATAGCATCTGCTAAATATACAAATTTTGATACTGGAGCTTTGAAGCTTCCAAGCATTTTTGTAAGAAGAACTTCTCTTGAAGGGATAGATGCGATTTTCTTTACACCTTCAACATCTAAGAATTTGTCTCCTAAATAACCTGCTTTAATTTCTAAGTTTTCGTGATCTGCTGCGAATTCTTTAGCTATTCTAGCTGCAGCGATTGGATCATCCATACTGAATGCAACCGCGTTAGGACCAGATAAGTAATCTAAGAATCCATCAAATCCCAATTCTTTAAAAGCAAAATTCATCATTGTGTTTTTGTATACTTTGAATAATACATTTTCATTTCTGAATTTTTCTCTTAATTCTGTTGCTTCGCTAACATCTAATCCTCTATAATCAACGATAACCATTGATTTAGCATCATTAATGTGTCCTTTAATTTCATCAACAACAGCTTTCTTTTGATTTAAAACGTGTTCTTTCATTATTTCACCTCCATGAAAAAGGCTACACTAAAAAAGTCTTTCCATCCAAAGACAGAAAGACTGATAAACTCATATCTTATGCTCCTCTGTAGGATGATTAAACTTTAATAGTCCCTACTGTCTTCGGTAGCCCAAATTAATTACTTGATTATTATATCATATTCAATGAATATGTCAACACTTTTTTATTATTTTTCTTCAATAATACAGATGTTTTTATCTTTCAATTTCTTTTCCTTATATCTGTACAATAATTCATAGATTGTTGCAAAAATTGGAACGAAAATAAGCATACCAACAATACCGCTTAATGCCGCCCCTATGGTAACTGCTACAAGTACCCAAATAGATGGAAGCCCTACTGAAGACCCTACAATTCTAGGATAAGTTACATTGCCATCAAATTGTTGAAGCACAATTATGAAAATCACAAACATAATCGCTTTTGAAAAAGATTCGATTAAAATGATCAAAGCTCCTAGAGCAGCTCCTAGTATAGCTCCAACCAATGGAATCAATGCTCCAAAACCAATTAACACACTAACAGTTGCAGCATTTGGCATCTTCAACAAATACATTCCTATAAAGCACATAAATCCAAGCATAAATGCTTCGATAAATTGCCCTTTAAAGAACGAATAAAATTTTTCATAAGCAACTTTAAAGAACACAATAATTCTTTTTGCAGTTTTTCCACTGAAAAAAACATAAGTCAATTCTGTAAATTGTCTTCTCAAAGTTTCTTTTGAAAATAATAAATAAATAGCAAATGTGAACGACACTACAAAGCTAAGTACAACAGAAAACACTGTGCTAATTCCAAAAAACACATTGTTCAATATATCCAATCCATTTTTTGTTAAATAAGGTTTCAATTTTACAACCAAATCATGAGTGCTTGTGATAGCGTATGTGTCATAAATTTTATCCAATTGTTTTGCTATTTCAGGATATTTTCTTAGCTTTTCAACTAATACTGGAATCCCACGAATGAGCGACTTAATAGCTTCAAAAAAATTAGGAATTATAAGTATCACTACAAATGCTATTATCGCACTAACTATTACTAAACTTATTAACAGAGATATCGCCCTTTTTAGACCTGGTTTAGAAGTCCATTTTTTAAAAAGTTTATTCTCAATAAAATTCATAGGCATATTTAGGACAAACGCTAATGCAGCGCCAATAATAAATGGAGATATAATCGCCATAAAAGTGCTCAATGCATTACCTATTGATTTTCCATTGAACAAAAGATACGCCAAAATAACTGGAACAATTAGTATTATTATTCCTATTTGAATTTTCTTTTTATCTTCTTTTAATAATTTCATTTTTCCCTCTGTATTTAAGAAAAGCCACCTTAACGGTGGCTAATAAATTCTTATTTATATTATTCTTTTGCAAATTGTAATGGATTAACCTTGATTCCAGGGCCCATTGTTGAAGCAATTGTTAAAGATCTAATATATTTACCTTTTGATGAAGCTGGTTTTGCTTTCAATATTGCTTGCATTAATGCATTGATGTTTTCAGCAATTTTTTCTTCTCCAAAAGAAACTTTACCAACTGGAACGTGAATGATATTACTCTTATCAGTTCTGTATTCAACTTTACCAGCTTTGATTTCTTTGATTGCACTTGTAACATCCATAGTTACTGTACCAGCTTTAGGGTTTGGCATTAAACCTTGAGGTCCTAAGATTCTACCAATTCTACCTACAACTCCCATCATGTCTGGAGTAGCTACTGCAACATCAAATCCTAACCAACCTTCTTTTTGGATTTTTTCTGCTAAATCTTCTGCTCCTACAAAATCTGCTCCGGCAGCTTTTGCTTCTTCAGCTTTTTCACCTTTTGCAAATACAGCTACCTTTTGGTCTTTACCTGTACCATGAGGAAGTACGATAGTACCACGAACTTGTTGGTCAGCGTGTCTACTATCTACACCTAATTTTGCGTGTAATTCTACTGATTCGTCAAATTTAGCTTTAGCTGTTTCTACAACTAATTTGCTTGCTTCGTCTAATTTATATTCAACTGTTCTATCAATTAATTTTGCACTTTCTTGATATCTTTTACCTTTTTTTGCCATATAATCCTCCTTGTGGTTCTAACGAACTAAATCTCCCACTATTCTTCTACTGTAACTCCCATACTTCTTGCTGTACCTTTAATCATACTCATAGCAGATTCTAAGTTTGCTGCATTTAAGTCAGGCATTTTAATTTCAGCAATTTTCTTAACTTGTTCTTTAGTTAATTGTCCAACTTTAGTTTTATTAGGTTCTCCTGAAGCAGAATTTAATCCTAATTCTTTTTTAATAAGAACTGGTGCTGGTGGAGTCTTTGTTATAAATGTGAATGATCTGTCTTGGTATACAGTCATAACAACTGGAATAATCATTCCCATTTGGTCTTGAGTTTTTGCGTTAAACTCTTTTGTAAATTGCATTATATTAACACCGTGAGGTCCAAGTGCTGTACCTACTGGTGGTGCAGGTGTTGCTTTACCTGCAGGAATTTGTAACTTTACTATTGCTTGTACTTTTTTAGCCATATTAGTTCCTCCTTAAACTATTGTGGTTATCGGGGCTAACCTCCCACATCGATCTATATGAAATTAATTAAATAACTTATATTCAAATTTATATTTTTTCGATATCATCAAAGCTAATTTCAACAGATGTGTCTCTGCCGAACAAGGAAATTAAAACTTTACAGATAGCTTTTTCAGTATTTATTTCTTCAATAATACCTACTTGATCGCTAAACGCTCCAGAAACAATATTCACATTGTCTCCAACATTAACATCAATTTCTTTTTTAGAATAAGATTGATTTTTAAGAGCGAATTTTTGAATTTCCTTTTCACTAACTGCTACAGGCTTTGATTCTGGTCCTACAAATCCTGTAACACCTCTGGTATTTCTAACCAAATACCATGAGACATCGGTAATTGTCATCTTAACGAAAACATAACCGGGGAAGATCTTTCTTTCTTTTAACTTTTTAGCTCCACCGACCTCTGAAACATATTCTTCAGTAGGTACTACTACTTCAAATATATCGTCGATATAACCACGATTTTCTACCATTTTTTCAATATTAACTTTTACTTTACCTTCGTGTCCAGAGTAAGTATGCACTACATACCATTTGCCCTCTTTGGCACGTTCTTTAAAATCTTCAGTTGCATTTTCAATAAATGTGTTATTTTTTTCGGTCATTGTGGATACTGTTCCTTTCTAAATAAATAGTCCAATTAAACGTTGGAACACAGTATCTAATCCGTATACGATTAATGCAACTATAAAGGAAATTATAACTACTACTATTGAGTATTCTAAAGTTTCCTTTGGTGTCGGCCAGACAATTTTATTCCATTCAGTCTTCACGCCTTTTAAAAATCCTTGATTTTTTGGGGCTGATTTTTGATTAGAATTTTGCGCATTTTTCGCTGCCATAAGCTCCTCCTATCTTGTTTCCTTGTGTAGAGTGTGCTTTTTACAGAATTTACAATACTTGTTTGTTTCCACTCTATCAGGGTGAAGTTTTTTATTCTTTTTAGTAGTGTAATTTCTGCTCTTGCATTCAGTACATTCTAAAATTACTTTATCTCTCATATTAGACCTCCTCTATTAGTATGGACAAAATCCACCGTACTACTTTATCATAAACGCGTTGAAAAGTCAATAAACACTAAACTCTTGACAAATATTCTCCAGTTCTTGTATCTATTTTGATTTTATCTCCTTCATTTACAAATAAAGGTACGTTAACTGTAGCGCCTGTTTCTACAGTAGCTGGTTTTGTAGCTCCTGTTGCAGTGTTACCTTTAATACCAGGTTCTGTTTGAGTGATTTCTAACTCAACAAAGTTTGGTGGAGAAACTTGGAATGCTTTACCTTTGAAGAATTTGATTGTTGCCATATCATTTTCCTTTATGTAAAGAATAGCTTCTTCAACACTTGGTTTATCAATTGGTAATTGTTCATAAGATTCTGGGTCCATGAAATAATATAAAGTACCGTCGTTGTATAAGTATTGCATTTCTCTTGTTTCAATTCTAGCTTCTTCATATTTTTCGTTAGGATTGAAAGTCATGTCTCTGTTTGAACCAGTCATAACTGATCTGATTTTTGTTCTTACAAAAGCTGCACCTTTTCCTGGTTTAACGTGTTGGAAATCTATAATTTGCCATACATCTCCATCCATTTCAAAAGTTGTGCCTTTTCTAAAATCTCCTGCTTGTATCATATATACCTCCTACAATTATCTATCATATATTATACATTACTAATTAATTATGAACAACTATTTTCTCGCACATTCTGATGCATCGCCTTGTAAAATTTTCAAAGCGTGATCCAACGTATCAATTATATATTCCAAACTTTCCTCAACAGCCTTTGGACTACCTGGCATATTGATAATGAGTGAATTTTTTCTAATAACTGAAACAGCTCTTGAAAGCATTGCTCTTTTTGTAATCGTCATCGAATAATTTCTTATCGCTTCACTAATTCCCAAACAAAGTTTTTCTGAAACTTCTAATGTAGCTTCAGGAGTCACATCTCTTTTTGAAAATCCAGTTCCACCCGTAGTCAAAATCAACTCAATATTTTGATTGGAATATTCGATTAATTTTTCTTTTATAAGTTCTTTTTCATCTGCTACAATATCATATTTTTCTAATTTATAGCCGTTTTTTTCGATAATTTCTATAATCTTCTTACCGCTTAAATCTTCTCTTTTACCTTGAGAACCCTTGTCTGATACTGTAAGCACTGCTACCTTATACATATTAAAACCTCTTTGTCAATATATTTGCTTGACCTTGATATTATATAAAAATACTAGCCCATTGTCAATATTAAAATGCGTCAATATAGTGATTTAATTTGAAATTATCCAAGTAAATTTCTATCACATCAAATCTAGGCTGATATTCGTACAAATCATTTTTGTCGATATAAATTTCAGTAGTCTTTCTTATTCTGTCTTGTTTTCCCGAAGTTACAAAATCAGAAGGAGCTCCGAATTTATCATCAGTCCTTGCTTTTACTTCAACTATTACCAAAAAATTTTCGTAAGTGCAGACTATGTCCAGTTCCCCAATTCTCTCCGAATAATTTCTGTCAATTATTTCGTAACCTTTTTCAGATAAATATTCACAAGCGTAATCCTCGGCAAATTTACCTCGGTTTTTTTCCATTTTCATATAATTTCCTCAAAAAAGTTTTTCTGTGAAGTGGACACTCCCCATATTCAAGTATCATTTCCCTGTGAAATTTAGTTCCGTATCCCTTGTGCTTTTCAAAACCGTATTGCGGATAAATTACAGCCATATCCTTCATGTACTCATCTCTTATAACCTTCGCTACAATTGATGCGCAAGAAATCGGATATAATTTTTCATCGCCTTTAACATATGACATTTGTTTAATATCTGTGTCAATAATTTCTGCATCAATCACAATTAAATCAGGTTTTATGAATTTATTGTCCTTTGTTTTCAGACTTTCAACAGCTCTCTTCATGGATAATCTCGTAGCTTGTTTGATGTTGATTTCATCAATCACACCTTGATCCACAAAATTCACACTATATGCCAAGGCTTGATCCAAAATCATGTCCTTATATTTAATTCTCTTTTTTTCAGAAAGCTTTTTTGAATCAGTGACACCTTCTATTATTTCACAATTTTTGGGCATAATAATCGCACAAGTCACAACAGGACCTGCCAATGGTCCTCTTCCAACTTCATCTACACCACAAATTAATTCTTCTTCAAATTCGTTATAATCAATCGCAAACATCTTCTAATGAAATTCTTCCTAACTTTGTTTTTCTAAATTCATCGATAACTATTGATGAAACTTTAGAATAGTCAATATTTCTTCCTTTTAATAAACAGCCTCTTCTTATAGCAATATCATCCATTATTTCGATTGTTTCCTTGTTTTGTGTATCAACCGAATATCTTTTTTCTAAAATTTGTGGATCTATACTCATTAGTTTTTCAATGAGTTTGTACACTAAGTTTTCTTCATCCAAAATTTCGTCTTTGATAGCTCCAGTAAACGCCAAGTTTAGTCCAATTTCATTATCTTCAAATTTTGGCCACAAAACACCTGGTGTATCTAATAATTCCATCTTACCTTTTATTCTAATCCACTGATTAGTCCTTGTAACACCTGGAGTGTTTCCCGTTTTGGCAGATTGTCTGTTGGATAATTTGTTGATTATAGTAGATTTTCCAACATTTGGTATACCAACTATCATCATTCTAATAATTTCCGATTTGATGTTTTTGTCTTTTCTATTAGCAAGTACATCTTCTAAAATCTTTTTAGCTGTTGGCTCAATTTTATCCAAATTTTTACCGTTTTTACTATCGATTGGAAGTGCTGTTATATTTTTCTTGGCAAAATAATTTATCCAGTTTTGTGTTATTTTAGGATCTGCCATGTCCATCTTGTTCAATAAAATCAATTGCGGCTTGTCCTTTAAAATATCTTCTATAACTGGATTCATGGATGATCTTACAATTCTGCTATCCACTAGCACCAATACTATATCGACAAGTTTCATATTTTCTTTTATCTTGTCGATAGCTTTTTTCATATGCCCCGGATACCAGTTTATATTATTAATGTCCATGTTATTTCCTTTCCATCTAAAAAAAGTACTGAGAAATTCTCAGCACTCAATTTAGAATTTTTGTTTTTCTTTAACTTTAGCAGCTTTACCTTCTCTGTGTCTTAAGTAGAATAATTTTGATCTTCTTACTTTACCTTCTCTAACTAATCTTACGTTAGTTACTCTTGGTGAGTTGATTAAGAAAGTTCTTTCTACTCCTACACCGTAAGCTAATCTTCTTACTGTGAAAGTTCTTCTAAGTCCAGTTCCTTGCATTTTAATTACAGTTCCTTCATAAACTTGAACTCTTTCTTTGTTACCTTCTTTGATAAGATAGTCTACTTTTACAGTATCGCCAACATGAAAGTCGAACTTATTTTCTCTTAATTGTTCATCTTCTAATGTTTTTATAATATCCATTATGATCCTCCTTGGTTTTTTTCTTTCAGATATTTCTGATATATATCTTCTCTTTTAAGTTTAGTGTTGTTTAGTCTTGATTTTTCTCGCCACTGTTCGATTTTTTCGTGATTTCCTGATAGTAAAACTTCAGGAACTTCATATCCGTTAAATACTCTGGGTCTTGTGTAGGAATCTTCCTGTAGCAATAAATTGTAGTGCGAATCTGTTTTATAACTTTCATCATTTCCCAAAACATCGTTAATCATTCGGCTTACACAATCTATAAGAACCATAGCCCCTAATTCTCCACCAGTCATCACATAATCTCCAATAGATATCTCCTCATCACAATAGTGATTGATGATTCTACTGTCGACACCTTCGTAATGGCCACAAAGAATAACTATTTCTTTTTCTTTTGAAAGTTCGATACACTTTTGTTGATTGAGAACTTTCCCTTGAGGAGACATAAACACAACTTTTGATTTGTTTTTGTTCACATCTTCCAAGCAGTCATAAATTGGTTGGCAAGTCATAAGCATCCCAGCTCCGCCACCGTAAATCTCATCGTCTACTTTTTTATGTTTATTTTTAGTGTAATCTCTAATATTAACCACTTCAAGTTCAATGAGATTGTTTTGGATTGCTTTTCCTATGACGCCGTATGATTTTAAGTAATCAAAACTTTCTGGAAATAATGTGAGAATTATAAATTTCATCACATACCCTCAATTATAACTACATCGATTAATCCATTTTCTAAATCTATATTTTTAATGAACTCTTTTACAGCAGGTATCATAAATTCTTTTTCATCATTTTTTATTACATATACATCATTACTATAAACGCTCAAAACTTCAACCAAATCTCCGATGTATTCACCATTAGAATAAGCTTTTAAACCAATCAAATCGTCAATGTAAAAGCTTCCATCTTTCAATTCGTATCTGTCTTTTTCATCTATATATAAAAACTGTTTTTTGAATTCAAGAACTTCATTAATATCGTTAAATTCTTCAAAATCAATGTACAAAAATCCCTTGTACATTCTATAATTTTGAATAGTGACCTTAACTTTTTTATCCCCGAGAAAATAACAAATATCTTCGTCAAATCTTTCGATATTATCAGTCAACGGTCTCATTTTAAGACATCCTTTAATACCGTGAGTATTGAGCACTTCTGCTACAGCTATATATTCCATTATTGCAAAATATCTACGACAACTTTTTCGCCACTTTTAATAGTCGCTGCCTTAGTAATAGTTCTAATTGCCTTGGCAATCTTCCCTTCTTTTCCTATAATTTTTCCCAAATCTTTGGAATCTGCTTTAATTTCTATAATAACCGTATGTTTGTCTTGTCTTGATGTTACTTCAACTGCTTCTTTATTATCAACTAACGCAGTAGCAATTGTTTTAACTAATTTTTCCATGACAACTCCCAACTTGTATTATTATTTTGCTTCGTAAACTCCATTATTTTTGAATAATCTGTCTACTGTATCTGTAGGTTTTGCACCGTTTTTAATCCATTGTTGAACTTTTTCGCTATCAACTTTAACAGTTTTTTCTTCAACTAATGGGTTGTAATATCCGATTTCTTCGATGAATTTACCATCACGAGGACATCTTGAATCTGCGACAACTATTCTATAAAATGGTTTCTTCTTTGCTCCCATTCTTTTCAATCTAATTTTTACTGACATAATTTACCTCCATAACTTATTATCTAAAAAAAGGCATTTTCATTTTACCTTTTTTACCAAATTTCTTTTGTAGCGCTCCCATATTTTTCATCATAACTTTCATTTCTTTGAATTGTTTCAAAAGTTTGTTAACCGCTACTTGATCTTGACCACAACCTTTGGCAATTCTTTTTCTTCTAGATATACTAATGATATCTGGATTTTCTCTTTCTTCTTTGGTCATAGATTTGATAATCGCTTCAATCTTGTCAAATTCTTTGTTGTCGAAATTAACTTGTTTAAGCATTTTACTATCTACGCCAGGAATCATTGCAAGAATATCTTGCATAGGTCCCATTTTTTTGATTTGCTGCATTTGGTCAAGAAAATCATTAAAGTCAAAACTTTGAGCTTTAATCTTTTCTTCTAACTCTTTTGCCTTTTTCTCGTCAAATTGATTTTGCGCTTTTTCGATAAGGCTAAGAACATCTCCCATACCCAAGATACGCGATGCCATTCTGTCCGGATGGAACGGCTCTAAGTCTCCAAGTTTTTCACCGACACCTATAAATTTAATAGGCTTATCAGCAACTTGTCTGATTGATAAAGCTGCACCACCTCTTGCATCACCGTCTAACTTAGTAAGAATAATTCCTGTAATATCCAAATCTTCGTTAAACTTAGCTGCAACATTAACCGCATCTTGTCCTGTCATTGCATCTACAACTAACAAAATATCTGAAGGATTAACTTCTTGTTTAATATTTTTCAGCTCATCCATCAAAGTATCGTCAATGTGAAGACGACCAGCAGTATCTATAATTACATAATCAATGTTCTTTTTCTTAGCTTCTTCGATTGCTTTTTTTGAAATTTCAACGGGATTTGTCTGTCCCATTTCAAATACTTCTACCCCAACTTTCTCACCGACAACTTGAAGTTGTTTAATGGCAGCAGGTCTGTAAATATCACACGCTACAAGTAATACGCTTTTGTTTTTGTTTTTCAAATTTAATGCAAGTTTTCCGGCATGAGTTGTTTTACCTGCCCCTTGCAAACCACAAAGCATAATTACCGTAGGTTTCATTGGTGAAACGTTAAGTTTTTCTTCCTTTTCACCCATCATTTTAGTTAATTCTTCATTAACTATTTTGATAACTTGTTGACCCGGAGTAAGACTTTCCAAAACAGAAGAATCAATAGCACGTTCTTTTACTTGAGAGATAAAATCTTTGACAACTTTGTAGTTAACGTCCGCTTCCAATAAAGCAAGTTTAACTTCTCTCATTGCAACATCTATATCTTTTTCCGTCAACTTTCCTCTGTTGGTCAATTTTGACAAGGCATTTTGTAATTTATCGGACAAATTTTCAAATATCATTTTCCACATCCTCTAAATCATTTAAGAAATTTTCTATATCTATAATGATATTTTCAATTTCTTTGCTTTTGATTTCTGGTGACAAAGAGAAAAGATCATTTCTGATTTTTCTTAGAAATTGATGACTCTTTTTTGATTTTTCAATCAAGCCAAGTTTTTGTTCGTATTCATAAAGCTTATTTTCAGCTCTTTTCAAACTATCACTTACAGCTTGTTTTGAAATATCACAAATCTGAGCAATTTCATTCAACGACAAATCTTCATTGTAGTATTTGTCAATCACGTCGTATTCTCTTTTCGTAAGCAATTTACCATAATAATCAAACATCATGGTAATATTTAATAATTTTTCCATTCAATCACCGTCAACCTTTTTACTTGACTTGTATATTATATAAACTTAAAATTCATTTGTCAAGCATTTTAATCAAAAAAGAAGTGCTTTCTTGCACTTCTAATTTGTTTTGTTGTTAATAAAATTCTTTTTTCAAACTTCTACTGAATAATTTGTCGATTTCTTCTTCGCATTTCGAATTTTCGTACAAAACTTTATACACTGCATTGTTAATCGGTAAATCCAAATCCATTTTGTCAGCTTGTAGTTTAATAGCTTTTACAGTGTAGTATCCTTCAGCTAATTTGTCGTATTTTTCTGATTTTGCATACATTTCGCCGAACATTCTGTTGTGAGAATATTGTGAGAACACTGTAGCCTCGTAATCTCCCAAGTGACAAAGTCCGTACGCGCTGAGCTCTTTTCCTCCTGAAGCCTTAATAAATCTTGCAACCTCTCTGCAACCTCTGCTCATCAAAGCTCCCTTCAGAGAACTTATTTTCATTCCATCCAACATTCCCGCAGCAATTCCAATTACGTTTTTGTAAGCTGCACCGATTTCATTTCCAATCAAATCTTGGCCATAATAAAATCTAATCAAATCCGAACTGTAATTTTCAATCAACAATTCTTTCACATCTTCATCTTCTGAGTCAATCACCATACAATTTGGAACATTGCGGTAAAATTCTTGTGGATGACCCGGCCCAATCCAAGCTGCGACTTTGTTGGATTCATCCATAATTTCTTTGCAGACTTCTGATAATCTTTTTCCAGTCGAAATCTCAATTCCCTTCATATTAGTAACGATAATTTTATTTTTTATTCCAATTGACTTAAGTTCTTCACACACATTTCTAAAACCTTGTGCGTTGATACTAACATGAATAACATCACATTCTTTTGCTCTTGTAATATCATCAGTTAATTCTAAATCATCTTGCAAAGTTATAATTCCATTCGTGCGACTTTTCTTGAAGTTTTCGAAATCTTCAGTTCCATTCAAACCATACAACAAAACTTCATGACCAATTTTTTTCAAATACCAAGCGATGAAACTTCCCCATCTGCCAGGCCCGATTACCATAATTTTCATCATATACCTCTTTATTTCTTTTTGTTAGATTTCTTATTATTTTCTTTATTAATAGCTCTCATTCTAATCATGTTCATCCACAAAAGTGTGTTGTAAACAACAAAAGTAAGATATGTTAAGAACACGTAGACCTTATTAGGATGGTAATAAATCAACATAAAACCTATTAACAAAACGATAAAACTTCCGTATTCGAATTTTGTTCTTTTTCTTTCAAGACTTTTCGGTAAAATCATTTTATTTTGCGATGCATAAACTGCCCACGCGAGTAAAATTAACAACGATATTATGTTGTGGCCTCTAAGCAAAGTAGATACAAAAACCACCATCAAAACATTTGATATCGCCAATATAACATTGTCTGCATTTTTAGTATTATTTTTCATCATATCACCTAGATAAATTATAACATATTAATATAATTAAAATAATGTAAAAATTTTTTGCCCAAATTTAAAAAAAGCCCATTATCAAAGATTTACTTTGATAACAGACTTTTTTGAAAATTTTAATTTATTTTTTTGCTTTTTGTTCCTTGTCTTCTTGTTTCTTCTTTTCAATGTAGGCTTGTTGTTTTTGTTTAATCAAATATTCTGCTGCAATTCCAGGCATTGTCATTGCAATTGGATCAAGGATTTCTTTTAATTCATCTTCTGTTAAGATTTTTTCGTCCAATACGATATTTCTAACAGTAATTCCTGTACTCAATGCACGTTTTGCGATTTCTGCTGATTTTTTGTATCCAATATGAGGAACAAGTGCTGTAACTATTCCTACTGATTTTTCAACGTCGTTTGAAAGTTTTTGTCTGTTTGGTTTGATACCAATTATGCAGTTTTCTCTGAAAGTTTTCACTGCATTAGTCAATATAGATATAGATTCGAATAAACTATCGAACAAAACTGGTTCGAATGCGTTAAGTTCCAATTGTCCGTGTTCTGCACACATTGTAACTGTATTATCGTTACCGATAATTCTGAAAACAACTTGATTAACAACTTCTGGAATTACAGGATTTACTTTTCCCGGCATAATTGATGAACCATTTTGTCTTGCTGGAAGCTCAATATCTCCTACCATTGTCTTTGGTCCTGAACTCATTAATCTCAAATCACTTGCCATTTTTGACAAACTTACAGCTGTTGATTTTACGGCTGAAGATATTTCTACAAGTCCATCAAGGTTATTAGTTCCATCTATTAAATCTTCTGCTTGATGCAAATCAAATCCTGTTAATTCTGCAAGAATAGGAACTATATTTGTAAAGTAAACTTTGTCTACATTTACTCCTGTACCAATCGCAGTTGCTCCCATATTTATAGATTCAATTTGATCTGATGATCTTCTAATTCTTTTGATATCTCTTTTGATTACTGAATAATATGCGTGGAATTCTTGTCCCAATCTAATTGGAACTGCATCTTGAAGTTGAGTACGTCCCATTTTAAGTACATCATCAAATTCCACTGATTTATTTAGCAAAGAAATTTCTAATTGCTTTAATTCATTTAAAGCTTTTATTAGTAGTCTTAAAGTTGCAATCTTACCTGCAGTTGGAAAAACATCGTTTGTCGATTGACTCATATTAACGTGATCGTTTGGATGAACATATTCATAAGTTCCCAATCCTCCGCCTAGTTTTTCGTTGGCAATGTTTGCAATAACTTCATTTGCATTCATGTTAGCAGTAGTACCTGCTCCACCTTGAATTGGATCAGTCAAAAATTGATCGTGATATTCTCCTGCAAGAATTTTGTCACATGCGTAAACGATTGCGTTTTTGACATCTTCTCTCATAATTCCTGCTCTGTGGTTTGCAATTGCACAAGCTTTTTTAACTATTGTCAATCCATAAATTAATTCTTCGTGTAAAGTTCTTCCTGTTATTGGGAAATTTTCCATTCCTCTCAAAGATTGCACACCGTAATATGCATCTTTTGGAACTTGTTTTTCACCAACACTGTCAGACTCTAATCTGTAATCCATATTAACCCCCAAAAAACGTTTATTTATTACATTACAAATTGATATTAACACTTTTAAAATCCATTGTCAAAAATTTATAAAAATTGATTTTAAAAATAAAAATCAGCCGATATTTGAAAGTTTGAAAAACTTTTTATCGACTGATAATAAATTTATTTTGTAATTTTATAATCCCAATTCATCTTGTCTCTTACGAAGTTTTGTAATTATATGATCTTCATCCAGATTAACCATATCGTAAGTAATCAATGTGTCTTTTGGTATATCTACTTTTGCAGTTGTTTTTTCTGTGATGATTGGCATTGGCAACAAATTATTTTCCATTTGATGTTTGTGAGATGTGATTTTACCGAAACAATCGTGTCCACCAATACCTTCAATTGTTTGACCTTTTTTGATGTCTCTTTTTGCAACTGTAATTGTATCAGAAACTTGACCGTATTTTGGATAGATTGTTGGTTCTTTTTCCACAATTGCGTCGTAAATTGTAAGTGGAGTTTCCAAACTTGTCAAATGATATGGTCTATACAAAGTATAGTTTGGCCCTTTACCCATTGACAAATATTCCATCAAATCGTGAACTTCGTTAGTATCGTGAGTTACAATCGCAAAAACTCCAGGTGCAACTCCAAATGCAAAATCAACTATATTGTAATTATTTAAAATTCCGCCTTGTTCTTTTAATTTAAATTCGTCAGCAATATCGTGAATGTTTGTTGTAATTCCATGACAACCCAAAACATCAGGAGTAAATCCCAATGCATTTGCTACAGCTGTAAGTTCAATCATAGTGTTAGTTCCATCAACAAATGATGTCAACATTTTTGGAACCAAACCTTTTGACAAGGCTTCTTCTCGTAAAATATCTTCATTAGTGTAATTATCCAATGGATTGTTCTTGCCCTTACCAACAGCTAATAATTTGAATCCCAATCCAAGCGCAAAATCTGACAATTGAATTATAGCTCCTGGTTCATCTCCTGCAGATCCTGTGTACACAACGCCTTTTTTCTTCGCCATTTCATTTAAAATTGGTCCGACAACAGCGTCACATTCTACATTTAATAAAATAGTATGCTTTTCGTGTTCAATACTTTCTACTGCAAGTTGTGTCCCAAATGGAGGATTTCCTGTCGCATCGATTACTCCATCAATCATATCTAATTTGTAACTCAAAGTATAATCATCACTTACTACAAAAGAATTATTTTTAATAGCATTTTCTGCAACTTTCAAATCAGTTGTTTTGACAATATCTACATCTTTTACTCCTGCTTTTCTCAAAGCAGCCACGCACTTGTCAACGTGTCTATCTACAATAACGGAAGGTCTCATTCCTTTGATTCTACTCAACTGACTCACAAGACCTGATCCCATTTTGCCACAACCAACCAAACCTACTCTAACTTTTTGACCGTGGTTATCTAAGTCAATAAGTTTTCTTTGCATTTTATTCATTTAGTTCTCCTTTTTAATTATAGACATCGCACAAGAATACGCCGATGAAAAAGCCCATTGAAGATTGTATCCACCACAATCTCCGTCGACATCCATAATTTCACCAATAATATACAGATTTTTTATTTTTTTTGATTCCATAGTAGAAGGATTGATTTCATCTGTATCAACTCCTCCGCAAGTTATCTGACCAGAATCCTCATCCTTGTATCCACTAACGCTAAATTCTAAATTTTTGAGTGTGTGTGCTAATTTGTAGATTTCTTCCTTACTAAGTTCACACACATTAATATCGTATTCGATATTCGCTTGATTCAAAACTTCTTCAATCAAATTATCGTTAATCAAACCGACCAACAACTCATTTATTTTCTTATAATAATTTAAAGATATTATGTAGATTAAATGCTCATACAATTTATTTTCATCCAAATCTACAGTGTCAATTCTTATTTTGACATCTAATCCCTTGTTTTTAGCTCTGATTGCTTCTCCTGATAATTGCAAAATAGTTGGCCCACTAATTCCATAATCAGTGAACAAAACATCATGATAAAATTCGAAAACTTCCTTATCATCTACAACTAACTTTGCATTAGCCTTGAACTTCGTACCGCTCATTTTCTTGAAACTATCTCCATTAAGCCTCAATTGCACAATTCCTGGATGAGTTTTCACGATATTGTGTCCAAATTTTTTCATAAGAATGTATCCATTTCCGTCAGAGCCACTTTTCTTGTAAGCTTTGGAACCACAAGCAACGACTAAATAATCAAACTTATAAATCGAATCATTGGATTTTACTTCAAAAACATCGCCGTCTTTTCTTACATCATCAACAAAACTATCGTAGATGAATTCTACCTCCAAATGATTTGCCAAGCACATCATTTGTTTCACTATTGATGAAGCTTGCAAACTTTTTGGGAAAATCTTTCCATTTTCAAGCTCAACCTCAGGAATTCCCATATCATTGAAAAATTCTATAACATCGTAATTATCAAACTTTTTAATAGCACTTATTGTGAATTTTGGATTTTCGCCATGATAATTCTTGTAAGATACATTTCTGTTAGTAAAATTGCACCTACCATTACCAGTTGCATAAATTTTCTTCAAAGCGTTGGCGTTTCTTTCAATAACAGTCGTGTCTATGTAATTTTGTTTTAAAATTAATGCCGCAAAAACCCCACTAGCTCCTGCTCCAATAATTCCTACTCTCATATTCCCCTCAATTCCCTAAATCGTAATAAATTTGTAACTTATTAAGTTTAATTCTATGATATTATAATGATAAGAATAAATGGTTGTTCATCCTCCTAATATGAACTTGCCAATGTTATTTAAGTAGCAAATCTATCCCAAGGATTTGCTACTTTTTTTATTACGATATTTATTCTATCACAAATCATGTAAATTTTTAAAAATGACGATTAATTGTAATAATTTTTGATTTTGACAAACAAAAAGCTCCCACAAATGTGAGAGCAAAATTTCTATTGTTCAAAATTTTATTGGAATTTTTCATCCAAGAATTTTATAATATCCATTGATTCATACATTGGTTTGCCATCAATGAAAAGACAAGGTACTTGGTCTTGTCCACCTTTTTCAATAAGGTATTTTTCATTAGCTTCGTCAGCTTTGATGTCTACTAATTCAACATCCTTAATTCCTTTTTTTTCTATAAATCTTAAAACCTTCTTGCAGAATGGGCAAGTTTCTTTGTAATACAATTTTAAATCCATAATAATCTCCTTTTCGTCAAATTCTTTGATACAATATATATACCCTAACAAAAAATATATAAACATGAACAAAAGGAGTTTTTATGATAACTTATAAAGTAGATGTGTACATTCCAGAAGATTACATAGACTTGTTAATAAAAAAACTAGGTGATGAAAAAATTATAACCATAGGAAATTACGATTATTGTTATACTACATCGAAAGTAAAAGGTCATTTTATGCCCAATGATTTAGCAAATAATTTTTCTGGCGAAAAAAATATTATCAACGAAGTTGACGAAATCAAATTAGAATTTCGCACGACAGAAAATAATATCAAAAAATGTATACAAATTATCGAAGATGTTCACCCATATGAAGAATGCGTGTATGATATTTTCGAAATAAAAAATTTTAAATAATAATAGGAGATGCAATGGGAAAAATTAAAACTATTTGTGGAATTTGTCCAGGTCAATGCCATGTAGAATGCGACATGGACGCTAGAAGGATAAAATCCATCAAAAAATCAGATGAAAAACCTTCCGCTCTTTGTTTGAGAGGATTGTATTCTGACGAAATCCTAAACTCAGAAGACAGATTGACTGATCCTTTGATCAGAACTGGAGAAAAAGGAACACTAGAATTCAAAAAAGCTTCATGGGACGAAGCTATGGAACTTATCAAAGAAAAATGTTCTAAAATAATCGAACAATATGGCGCAAAATCAATTGCAAGCCATTTTGGTAGAGGTGCATTTGACACAACTACGAACGATTTTATTTCAATTCAAATGCCTAACGCTGATAACGGAGGATTCTTGTCTCCAATCGGAAGTCCGAACAACGGATCAGTTGGCTCATTATGTTTTGTATCGTTCGGTGTATTTGCTCCTCAAACAGTTTTTGGATTAAGTGCACCAAATCTAGTTTGCGATTTGCAAAACACTGAAATGCTTTGTGTGTGGGGTGCCAACCCTAAAACAGATTCACCTCCATTTTTCTACAATAATATGGTAAAAAGAAAAAATGAAGGAATGAAAATCATAGCCGTTGACCATTACAATTCAGATATTATCGAATATGCTGATTACAAATACATCGTCAATAGCGGAACTGATATGGTACTAATCCTCGGAATACTAAATTACTTAAAAGATAAACTCGACCAAGATTTTATCGAAAAATACACTTACGGATACGATGAATTCAAAGAATATTTTACACAATTTGATTTGGAAAAAACATCAGAAATCACAGGAGTTGAAGTTGACAAGATAAAAGAGTTAGCAAATTTGCTTTTCGACAACACAGTTGCTCTTAAATCATACACAGGACTCGAATATTCACACTGCGGAGTTCAAACGATACGTTCATTGCATATTTTATGGAGCTTATTGGGAAACTTGGACGTCAAAGGCGGACTTTTGATTAATAAGAACAAACCAATTAAGAGGGTACAAAACCCACCAAACAACGCACAAAATATCGAAAAAATCGGTTCAAAAGAATTCCCTCTTTTCGACAAATTAATCGGACAACCACAATTTACGAAACTTCCACAAGCAATATTAGAATCCGATCCTTATCCAATAAAAGGTCTAATCAATTTGGGCTCATGTATGTCTGTAAATTATCCAAACGGTCAACTTTTCAGAAAAGCATTAAAAAGCTTGGATTTCTTTGTAACTTGTGACAGATTTATGACAGAAGATGCATACTTTGCAGATGTCATCTTACCTGCTACAACTTATTACGAAGAAGACAGCTACGCAATATATCCCGACCACATCGAAATCAAAGAAAAATTAGTCGAACCTTTGAGCAATTCTCTTCCAAATATTTTTATTTTGAAAAAAATTGCAGATGCATTAGGATTTGGTGAATACTACCCTGGAAATTTCAGTGATTTATTGGATAAAGCTTTTTATCACACACCAGAAATTTTAAAAGAATTGAAGGAAAATGGTATATATCATTTCGACAAAAAACCTGAAGTGTCTTACAAAAAATACGATTCATTTAATACAGAAACTGGAAAAATCGAAATCCACTCAAAACTTTTAGAAAAATATGGATTTTCACCTATTCCTGTTTATGACGACGGATTTGAAAATGAGCAAGAAAAATCAGAAAAATTATCCAAATATCCATTTACTATGAACACAGGCGCAAGAATTCAAACTACATTTAGAACACAACACTTAAACATCGATGGATTATTGAAACACCAAGAATATCCACAAGTTATAATGAATGAAGATGATGCGAAAGAATTGGAAATTGAAAATATGGATTTAGTTGAAGTCTACAATGATAGAGCAAGTGTAATCCTCCAAGCAGTTACTAATAATATGTCAAATCGTCACGATTTAGAAATAAATGCCGGCGGTGGTTCATTCAGCCAAGATGACAATTGGAAAGATGCGAATATTAATATGTTAATCGACAACGAAATCTTTGATCCAATTTCAGGATTCCCAGTCTTCAAAAAACAATACTGTAATATTAGAAAAGTTAAATAAAAACAAAAACCTTCTGCGGCTTGAATTTGAGCTACAGAAGGTATTTTTTTAGAAAAATTTCAAACAAACAAATGCTGTTAGAACTGCTAATATAATTGTTAGTCCAACATTTTCTTTCAAATAAGCTATAATAATCGCTACGATTGAAGCTACAATTGTAGGAATTAACATTTCACTTGAAGCTGTCAGAATTCCTCTTATAACCATAATACTTAATGATGTATATGGTATTATGTTTAAAAATTCGGCGGTTTGTCTAGAAAGTTGTTTTCCTTTTAAATATTTAAGAGGTATTATCTTAGGAACAGCTGTAACTAAGCTACATAATAAAATTAAAACTATATTATACATTTTGACCTCTTTTCATGATTACTTTCAATCCTATGAATGATGATAATAAAATCGCTAATATTATATCCCATCCAGATGGTATAAATTTTAAATAAAAAATAATTGCATAAGTTATTACACCAATTAAACTAACCACCAAACCGTTTGAGCTTTTCTTAATTGATGGTACAACAAGTGCGATAAACATTGCAGTAAGTCCCACTTCTAATGATGTTTGGACTGATTTTGGCATTAATTGTCCTATCAAATATCCAACCGGCGTAAATATTCCCCAAGCCAAATAAGGTCCTAATTCTACGGCCAACGCAAATTCTGTGTTTAGCTTTTCTTTATTAAAACTCAATACCGAAAATGCTTCATCTGTCAACATAAATCCTATTACAGGAAGTGCTTTCGGATTTATTTTTTGTGTATGAATTCCCAAAGAAGTCGACATTATGAACAATCTTAAATTTAATAAAAATACCGACAACACGATGGAAAACATACCTACTCCAGCACCCAATAATTCAACTGCCATGAATTGTGCTGCTCCAGAATAGAAAACAAAAGAAAACAAAGTCGAATCCAACATGCTAATGTTTTGACCTTTGCACAACAAACCAAAAGCCATCGCTATAGGAATATATCCCAACATAATTGGAGACGAAAATTTGATTGCTTCTTTAATTCTATTTGAATCCATTAAATTTTCCTCCATTCCATTTTTATTACAAACATTTAAACGTAAGAAATCATAATCTACAAGAATTGCAGATTATGATTATTTTATTTCTCTTCTATCCAAAATAGCTTTGTACAAGCTCATTTCGTCATAATATTCCAAATTAGCTCCCAATGGTACTCCCATCGCAATTCTGGAAACTTTTACGTTATATTCTTCATTTTTAAGAACTTCTATTATGAAGTTAGTTGTCAAATCTCCGTTAGTTGTTGGTGATAACGCTAGGATAACTTCCTTTACATAATCTTTTTTACATCTCAAAAACAAATTTTCCAAATTCAAATCCTGCGGAGCAATATTATCTCTTGGAGATAATAATCCTCCTAATACGTGATATTTCCCATTGTATTCGCCAGTTTTTTCAATTGATATTACGTTCATTGAATCTTCAACTACAGTTATGACACTGTTATCTCTTTTTTGATCTGAACAAATATCACACAATTTTTTATCAGTAAGATTTCCACAATTAGCACATGGTCTAATATTAGTCTTTACATTTACAATACTTTCTACAAGCTCATCGACTTTATTAGGATCCATGTCTATAATTCTATAAGCTAATCTTTTCGCACTTTTTCTGCCAATAGTTGGCAAATTGGACAAGTTTTTAATCAATTCGTCCATTGCTTTAGGGTATAGTGACAAAATTATCCCCCCTTATTTAGAATCCTGGAATATTAATTCCTCCAGTGATTTTACCAAGTTCAGACTCACTCATGTCCAATACTTTTTTGATAGCGTCATTAACAGCTACCATAACCATATCTTGAAGCATTTCAACATCGCCATCTTTTACCAAATCTTCATCTATTTTGATAGAAACTATTTCTTTTTTTCCGTTTGCTACAACTTCGATAGCTCCGCCGCCACTAGTTGCAGTAACTTCAGTTTCTTCTAATTTTTTTTGAGTTTCTTCCATTTGTCTTTGCATTTTTTGCATTTGTTTCATCATGTTACCCATATTTCCCATACCAGGCATTCCGCCTCTAAATTTATTTCCCATAATTCCTCCTATTTTTCAATTATTTGAACATTTTCTCCAAATAAATTTTGTAATTTTTTAACATTCTCGTTTACTTTTTTCTCTGCTTCATCGTCAATTTGTAAATCTAAAACCTTAAAATCGTAATGCGGTTTAAGTAATTGTTCAATAACTTTCTTATGAGGAAGCAAAGTGTACAAATACAACTGATTAGTCTTCAAAACCAACTTGTCATTCTCCAAACTAGCTTTGATATCATCAGCTAATTCTTTTGGAACTTTGTCGAAATCTCTTAAAACTTCTCTTAGTTTTCCAAATGAATCATCATTTTCGACAAACTCTTCGTCACTTTTGTCGTCGATTTTTTCATCATTTTTTATTATATCATTTTTATCGGATAATTCATCTGATTTTTCTGCTTTTTCTGAAGATTTTTGTGAAATTTCTATGTTTTTATCGATTTTTTCATCAAATTCGACTAATTTTTGTGTAGAATTGATCTTAATCCCGTTTTGTTCAATATTGTTGAGCTTATCTTCCAAAGTATTCACTCTGGCAATCAAATCGTCGTAATCGATATAATCTATTAGTCTCATTACCAAAATTTCAAGCAGAGCTTTTTGATTATCAGCTTGTTTAAGTTTTTTCTGATGCTCTATTATAATCGACATACTTTCGACTATTTGCCTATTCGTAATCAATTCAGATTGTGAATTGTAATCATCATTGTACTGAGTGTTGTTCTGTCTGATGTTTTCAAGACCATTTTTTGACAACAGCAAATTTCTAAAATGATTTAACAGCTCATCCATAACATTTTCGACAGGCTTATTGTGTGATATTGTGTACAAATTATTCAAAACTTCTGCGGCATCTTTTTTTATGATGCTATTGACAAGCTTGAAAATTCCTTTATTGTCGACAATACCAAGTATATCATTTATATCTTGTTTTGTTATATTTTCTTTTTCAATGCTAAGAACTTGATCCAAAATAGATAATGCATCTCTCATTGCACCATCAGCTTTGTTCGCAATGAGTTTAATCGCATCGTCGTCCATTTTTCTGTTCAAATCGTTCAAGATATATTTGATATTATCTGAAATATCCTTGGCATTAATCATCTTGAACTCATATCGTTGACATCTGGATAGAATTGTTTGAGGAATTTTGTCAATTTCTGTCGTGGCTAGTATGAACACTAAATGTTTTGGTGGCTCTTCCATGATTTTAAGTAATGCGTTAAATCCTTCATTGGTAATCATGTGAGCTTCGTCGATAATGTAAACTTTGTATTTTAATTTTGTAGGCGGATAAATTACTTTATCGCGCAGTTCTCTGATATCGTCAATTCTTCTGTTACTAGCAGCGTCCATTTCCACGATATCTAATGTAGATTCTTCCAAAGAACTTAGGCAATTTTCACATTTGTTACAAGGATTTCCATCTTGTAAATCCAAACAGTTGATAGCTCTTGCAAAAATTTTCGCACAACTAGTCTTCCCTGTTCCTCTTGAACCGGAAAAAATATATGCGTGAGAAATATTTTTCGTTTCGATTTGATTTTTTAAAATATCAGTTATATGTTTTTGACCATAAACTTTATCGAAAGTATCCGGTCTATATTTTCTGTAAATAGCTTGCATAAATACCTCGTTTCAATTGTTAAACTACGAGTAATTTTTCGAATTTGTTTTCTAATTCAAAAATAATATAAATCTTTTAATATTATATCACATTTGATAATTCTTGAATTCATAGTAAAATAGTAATAGAAATTTTATTTTTAAAATTTTTGAAGGGGGATTTTTATGATGAAAAATATTGACCCATTTTTATTGACGATTTTGGGATTGATAGTGCCTGGACTTCTTACTGGAGTCGGTGCAATTCCCGTTTTTTTCACTAGAAATGTTAGTCAAGGTAAATTAGATGTATTTTTAGGGGCAGCTGCAGGTGTCATGCTTTCTGCGACTTGTTTTTCATTAATTTTACCTAGTATCGAAGAAAACGGTGGAGGTTTTAGAGGAGTTTTAATAACTTCACTTGGAATTTTTGCTGGAGCTGTGTTTTTGGATTTAATCGACAAATACTCTCCTCATGAGCATTTATTGGACAAAAGAGTTGAAGGGAATCCTTCAGATTCTTTGAAAAAAATATGGTTGTTTGTAATTGCGATTACAATTCACAATTTCCCAGAAGGTATGGCAACTGGAGTTGGTTTTGGAGGAGATTCAGTAGCAAACGGTCTTCCAATCGCAATAGGAATTGGTCTACAAAATATGCCTGAAGGTTTGGCTGTAGCTTTGTCTTTGGTTAGAGAAAATTACACGGTCAAAAAAGCATTCTTAATCGCATTATTTACAGGATTAGTAGAACCAATTGGAGCGTTTTTAGGTTACGGACTTGTAACTTGGTTCTCACCTATTTTGGGATTTATTTTGGCTTTTGCAGGAGGGGCGATGCTTTTTGTAATTAGCGACGAAATTATTCCTGAAACTCACAGCAACGGATATGAACGCCAAGCGACTTATGGAATTATAATTGGATTTATTATAATGATGATTTTAGATGTTGCTCTTGGCTAAATAAAAAAGCGGCTACTTGTATTAAAAGTAGTCGCTAATTTTTTTGATTATAAAGCTTGAATAGCTGCCATAGTTACATAGTTGTATGGTTGATTGTAATGTGGCAAGAAGAATATATCAGTAAGAGCTAGTTTGTCGATTGTAACGTGTTCTTGGATTGCCAAGCTAAACATGTGAATCATCATTGAAATATCATATTCACTCATTATTTGACAACCTTTGATTTCGCGTGATTTTTTATCGTAAACAATTCTGATAGTAACTTCTTTGTTGTTTTCTTCCATAAATGGTGGTTTTTGTAAATCTGTGAAATCAGTGTATTCAACTTCCATTCCTAATTTTTCAGCATTTCTAACTGTCAAACCTGTTGATACCATGCACAAATCGTAAATTTTAATTCCGTTTGATCCTTGGACGCCGTTTGATTCTAATTTTGTTCCACAAACATTGTGACCAGCAACTATACCACTTCTTACAGCGTTTGTAGCTAATGCAACGTATTCAAATTTTCCTGTTGCGTTGTTGAAAATAACTGTTGAATCTCCAACTGCAAATACATTTTCATCTGAAGTTTGTTGATGTTTGTCAGTGATAATTGCTTTATGATCGTTCAATTTCAAATGATCTTTTGCAAGTGAACTGTTTGGTTTGAAACCAATTGACATTACTACCATATCACAATCATATTCACCTTTATCAGTGATAACCTTGCTTACTTTTCCATCAGTTCCTTCTAATTTTACAACTTCTTCATTAAATACTAAATTTACACCGTGATCTCTTAGGTTATCTTCCATTTTTTTGCAGAATTTATCATCGTAATAACCTCTTAGCACTGTATCTCCATGTTCAATCAATGTAGATTCTTTGCCTAATCTTTTAAAAGCTTCTGCAAGTTCAGTACCTATGTATCCAGCTCCTACAACAACAACTTTTTTGATTTCTTCGTGATTAATCTTGTCTATCACTGATTGTGCGTCTTGGAAAATTTTAACTTTTTGAACATTTTCCAAATCCATTCCTTCGATGTCTGGTAAAACTGGTTGAGATCCTGTAGCCAATACCAACTTGTCGTAAGATTCTTGAATTTCTTTTCCGTCTTTGTTCTTTGCATAGACAATTTTTTTGTCGTAGTCAATGTTTTCTACTTTTGTTTCCATGTGGACTGTAGCACCTTTTTGTTCGAAAACTTCTTTGCTACAATAAAATAATTTTTCTGGGCCTTTGATTTGCTTTCCAATCCACAACGCCATTCCACATCCTAAGAATGAAATATTGGAGTTTTGATCAAAAATTACTAATTCTTCATCTTTGTAATTATCCAATATTGTGTTCGCACAAGCTGTACCTGCATGGTTAGCTCCAATTAAAACTATTTTACTCATTATGTTTCCTCCTTTTTATTTCCTACTAATAGTGTAGGATTAATAAGTAAAAAATATTTGTTTGATACTTAACAAATATTTACGCTTATAATTATATCAAATTCATAATTATTTTTCAATAGGCAAACTATTTCTTTTTTTCAAAGTTCATATATAATAGTATTATGGAGGTAGAAAATTGAACAATTTAAAATACTTGAAATTACTTGCAAAAGAATTTCCTACGATTGAACAGGCTGCTAACAAAATAATAAGTTTGACTTCTTTGTCAGTGTTACCAAAAGGAACAGAGTACTTTTTATCTGATTTACACGGACAATACGATAGTTTCAATAGAATTATTAAAAGCGCTTCTGGTAATACCAGAATTAAAATTGACCTTGAATTCAAAGATAAATTATCTGAATCAAGAAAAAATCAGTTAGCCAATTTAATTTACGATCCTAAGACAATTATCAATATTACAAAGGAAAACGATGAATACACAGAAAAATGGATTAGAGACACGATTTTTTATCTGATAAGAATAGCAAAAAGAGTTGCCAGTAAATATTCCAGACAAAAAGTCAGAAATCAAACTCCTTTCTACTACAGAGATTTGATCGATGAAATGCTCAACATTCAATACGAATCATTGAACAAAAAAGAATATTTTAATCAACTTTTAGATAGCATCATTAAAATAGAAGTTAGCGAAGATTTTATAATAACTTTGTGTGAATTAATTCAAGATTTGAACATTGACTGGCTTCACATCGTCGGAGATATTTTCGACAGAGGAAAAAGACCGGACATTATTATGGATACTCTTGTTGCTAAAAAAGATGTGGATATTCAATACGGCAACCACGATGTTACATGGATTGGAGCGTATCTTGGTAGTTATGTGAATGCGTGTAACGTTGTTAGAAATGCAATAAGTTACAATAATTTTCAATCTTTAGAAGATGGTTACGGAATTAATTTGAGATTATTGTCTACATTGGCAGATGAATCATATTATGATGATCCATGCGAAAGATTCAAAGTCAGAATCTTGGACGATAACAAACACTCAGAAACTGATTTGCTTCACGCTGCAAGAATGCACAAAGCAATTTCTATAATTCAATTCAAATTAGAGAACCAACTTTTCAAGAGAAATCCAGAATTTGAACAATCAGACAGATTATATCTTGAAAGAATCGATTTTAAAAATGGAATTTACAAGGATGCAAATGGTAAGCCTCATGCGCTTTTGGATATAAAATTCCCTACAATTGATCCTGAAAATCCTCTTGAATTAACGCCAAGTGAACAGGAAGTTATCGAATGCATTTCAAAATCATTCAGAACAAGTCACAGATTAAAAGAACACATGGATTTTTTGTTCTCGTACGGTTCAGTGTACAAAATTGCAAACAGCAATTTGCTTTTCCACGGATGTATTCCTATGAATAAGGACGGTAGTTTTGAAGAATTTACGTATCAATCTAATACCTACAGTGGTAAATCACTTTTGGACTTCTTCGAAGGAATTATAAATTCAGCAAAAAATATGGATGACAATGACCCTGACAGGCAAACTGCGTTGGACTTTTTCTGGTACATGTGGTGCGGTCCAAAATCGCCAATGTTCGGGAAAAGCAAGATATCAACATTCGAAAATTTCTTCATAACTGACAAAGATGTCAGAAAAGAAGTTAGCAATCCTTATTTCAGTTTGAGTAAGATTGAAAAATACGCAGACAAAATATTTGAAGAATTCAATATGAATCCTGAAACTTCTCATATAATTAACGGACACGTCCCAGTTAAAAGCATCAATGGAGAAAAACCAGTATCAGCTAATGGCAAAACATATGTAATAGATGGTGGAATTTCAGAAGCTTACCAAAATAAAACGGGAATTGCAGGATATACGTTGACATTTAATTCTCATCACTTAGCCATAGCAAAACACAAGAATTTTAAAGTAATGGAATCAGTTCACGGTGCCTATACTCCAGAAGTTACAATCACGGAAGAATTCCCAAAAAGAATGCTCATAAAAGATACAGACGAAGGAGAAGAAATCCTAGAACTTATTGAAGATTTGGAAAGTTTAATTGAAGCGTACAGAAGTGGCACAATTCAACAAAACTCAAACTAATGCCAATTAAAAAAACTAATCTTGGAAAATCCAAGATTAGTTTTTCTTGTACACTTAAGTGTGTTGAGCGAACGAAGTGAGCGAAATAAAAAACCACCTGCTATGCAGGTGGAAGACATTAGCTTTAGCTTCAAGCAAAATACAACCTCCTATGATAAAATAGTTACGCCTGA
>NZ_NDYF01000008.1:0-55682 GCF_002243175.1 Finegoldia magna | reverse complement strand
TCAGGCGTAACTATTTTATCATAGGAGGTTGTATTTTGCTTGAAGCTAAAGCTAATGTCTTCCACCTGCATAGCAGGTGGTTTTTTATTTCGCTCACTTCGTTCGCTCAACACACTTAAGTGTACAAAAAAGAAGTAGATAATTTCCTGCATTATCTACTTCTTAATTCTGGTTAAATTTTATTGTCTTAAGTTAGTAATAAATGATGATGGAATTTTGTCGTTGTTTTGAAATTCTTTTTTCCACATTTCGGCATAATTTCCTATTGCCCATTCACTCATTATAATTGAATCATCTTTCGTAATTGGAATACTTCCTATTAATTTATTATCGTTAGAATAATCGTAAATTAATATTTCATCTGTCGTTTGAACTATTAATATTCTCTTATCAGGAGAAGAATAAGCATCTATAGCACTACTTTTTAAATTTTTAATAGATTGCCAATTCATGGATAATTCATCTGGTGATAAATTCAAATGCGATACGATATTTAGAATTACATTTTTCAATTTAACTTCGTTATTTTCTTTGAATTTATATTGTGTTTGATAATTCCATTTACCAGAATTTCTTACAATTCCAATATTTTTGTAATCTTCATTCTTATCGTTCGCAGTAATTTCGGAATTAGAATCTGTTGATTCTTCTGCAATGGAATTCTTCAATACATTTACAGCTTCTTTTCCTCCGATTTGGTCTATATTCAATTCGTTATTATTACTCATTTTATCGATGTCATATATTGAATAATCTTCGAATTGATCTTTTATTCTCATAATTGAAATATATTCTGGACCAAGGTATGTTATTTCTGCAGATGAGTCAAATTCTAATTTTTTATTTTCCTTAGAATTATCGCCTGAATAAACTGGCTTAGCTAAAAATTGCTCTACATAATTATTATCAAACTCATTCTTTTTGTATTCCATAAGCCAAAATCCATTTTTCCTAGGGAAAAATAATGCTGATGTCTGATAAATCTGTGCACGGTTTTTCTTATCAATGTCTAACAAAATAGTCCTATAAGAAATATCTGCTTTTTCATTTCTTACAACTTTATTTTTGATTCCAATTAAAAGAGCAATATTTTCTTTGTCTTTTAAATTATTTCCCTTATTTTCATAATATTTACTTTCATACGTCGACTGGTAATTTTCAATAAAAGTTCTGCTAACTTTGTTTTCTGTTTTTTTCATGTAATAAAGTACACCGTTGTATGGTAGTATTATATTGTTTTTATCCATTACAACAACATCTTGATAAAACTTGCTACCATCAGAAATTGTAATTACCATTTTTTTATCTTTTGAAAATTTCTTACTTAGATTTTCGTCGCTTGTTTTTTTAGTTAGATAATTTTGCAAACTTACAAATTTGGACGAAAATTTGGGATTTATGGTGAATCTTTTTCCGAAAACAACTATAGATTCATCGACATAAAGTTTACCTATTTCATCTGAAGCTTTGGATTTGGAATCAGAAAAACTTTCTTTCTTATCAATTTGCCACACACCTGCTGCGACCAATAAATTATTTTCAGGAACTTTGATATTTTCAACTGCAGATTGTTCTTTGTTTCTGAACATTATGAAAACAATCAACAAAATTAAAACTATCGTACCTACCAATATACTAGTTGTCTTTTTCATTTTCATCATCTCCTAATGGCAATGTAAACGAAACTGTAGTTCCTTCATCTAACTTAGATTTAATCATCAATTCTCCCTTGTGAAGTTTTACTATTTCTTCACAAATAGAAAGCCCCAAACCTACATGTGAATTGGAATTGGATCCTTTGTAGAATTTACCAGTTACAAGTTCTATTTCTTCAAATGAAATTCCAATTCCAGTATCTATTATGGAAATTTCTGCAAATTTCTCAGTTTTTTCGATATTAATAATTATCGTTCCCTTTTCTGGGGTAAATTTTATAGCATTATCTAAAATATTAATGAAAACTTGCTTGATTCTATCTTCGTCAAATGTAGCGATGAGTTCTGGACTTTCATAATTCAATATCAAATCAATTCCTTTAGAACGAACTTTAGGGAGCAATTGGTTTTTTATACGTTCTGCTAATTCAATTAAGTTTTGTTTTCTTTTTACGATTGAAATTCTTCCAGATGTAAATCTTGAAAAATCTAGTAACTCCTCAACCATATTTGTAAGTCTGTCGCATTCGCTATCGATTATGTCTATTCCCATTGTTGTTGTTTCTAAATCTGACGGATCGTATTTTAAAGTTTGCGCCCACCCTTTTATAGATGTTAATGGTGTTCTCAATTCATGTGACACACTTGAAATAAATTCGTTTTTCAATTGTTCTTTCTTGTTAATATTGTCCGTCAATAAATTCAAAGTCATTCCAAGTCTTCCAATTTCATCTGTGTCATTTTCTTTTGCTCTTACTTCCATATCACCCTTAGCCATTTTTTCGGCAGTTTTTGCAAGACTATTTATAGGTTTGATTATGCTTTTAGTTAAAATTTTACTTAATAAAATACTGAATAATATTACCAAAAACCCGAACAAAGCAAACGATACGGACTTCACTCTTATTGCCCTGTCTACTTCTTTTAAACTTGAAATGTATCTTAAAACTCCCACTTGTTTTCCTCTGGATTCAAGTGGAACAGAAACAGAAATAATATTTGAATCAGAATAACTAACTTTTCCTGTGTATCTTCCACTTTGACCATTTATTGCGCTTACTACATCTGATGTTTCTATTTTTTCTCCCAAATTAGGACTTGCAATAGAGTCAAATACAACGACTTGATTATTGTCTAAAATTTGCACTTGGCAGTCAGTTTGTCTGTAAAACTGGTTTTTGTCTTCGGCAATTACTTCATCTAGTTCATAATCTGCCATATAAGAGCTGTACAAATTTGTCGAATATCTTATTTCGTTGTTCAAAACGCCTTCCATTGTAGAATAATAATAAAACTTAGTAGCATAAATAGAAAATATAACAAGTATTATCGCGGTAATACTTGTTAAAAATACAAAGGAATACATTATTTTGTTTTTAATACTCATTATTTTTTATTTTCCCATCTGTAACCAACTCCCCAAACCGTTACAATATATTTTGGATGAGTTGAATCTTCTTCAATTTTGCTTCTCAATCTTCTCATATTGACATCAACAATTTTAGCATCACCTATAAAATCTTCGCCCCATGCTTTATCCATCAATTCATCTCTAGTAATTGCTTTACCAGGATTTTGCATCAAAAGCTTTATTATGTTAAGTTCGGTTGGAGTCAACGTAATTTCTTTTCCATTTTTATAAAAAGTTCTTGAATACATATCAAGTTTGAATGTTTCATCTTCAATAATTTGACTATTATTTTGTTTTTGCGGACTTCTTCTCAAAACGGATTTTATTCTAAGTATCAATTCACGTGGATTAAATGGTTTGGTCAAATAATCGTCTGCTCCTCTTTCAAGTCCTTCAATTTTATCGTTATCTTGAGTTTTTGCAGTCAACATTATAATAACAATATTCGGAAATTTATTTCTTAAAATTTTGCAAACTTCAAATCCGTCAATTCCAGGAAGCATTATGTCTAAAACAGCAACGTCTGGTTTGTTTAGTTCTGCTAGTTCTACGCCTTTTTCTCCAGACTCAGCTTCCAAAATTTCAAATCCTTCTCTTGCTAAATTTATTTTTGTAAATTGTCTTATATTATCTTCATCTTCTACTAAAAGAACTTTAATACTCATATCACACCTCATGTATTATTATAACCCATAATTTAGCTAATTCAATTGATTTAAATAATTGTTAAGAAAAACTTCAACCTCTTGTTCACAATTTTTGTCGTAAATTTTTTCAATGATATATCCCTTTCTCAAATTCACAAGAAACATTTTAATATTTTTATTGTATTTTTTATTCAAAACATAAGAATAAAACTTCAATTGCATGTGATATTTTTCGTACAAGTATTCTTGTGATTGTGAACTTATTTTATAATCATAAACTTTTATTTCTTCATCACAGAATTCCACTCTGTCCATAAATCCTGATATCATTAGATTTTCGTACAGCAAATTAAAATCCATTTCATTTTTATAATTTGAAAAATCTGTTATCAATTGATTAAAGTTTTTCGTTGCGACATTGAAAATTTTCTTCTCATCTTTATTTAAAAAATCTACTTCCTTAATACATGGAGAATTTACTCCGTCAGATAATTTCGCATACATGTGAACCAGATTACCAAGCAATATATAATTTATTGAAGATTGTTCTAGATTGCTATCGAAAATTTCTTCATTATAATTCAATATACTCGTAATACCAATTGGAATGAGTTTTTTAATTTCTACATTTTTGGGCTCTATTTTATCGAATTTTGTATCTATTGTCTCTAATATAAAAGGTTTCTCCATTAATTCCAAAAATTTAATACTTCCTCTTTGTTGCAAGTCTTCAATGTATGGACTTATTTGCTTAAAATGTCCCGATTTTTTAGAATTAGAAAATGATAACTCTTTTTTCGCACGCGTGAATGCCGTATAGTACACGTTGTCAACTTCGTAATCTTCCTCTTCTTCTATTAATTTCTTAACTTTTGTCATTCTGAATTTTGAAAAAGGAAAATCTAGTACGAATTGCATCTGAATGTTTTCGTTGTCTATAAATAATAGAAATTTATCTTTGTTAATTGATGGTTTTGACAAATTATCCACTATAACCTTACCAAAACCCAACCCCTTTGATTTGTGAATAGTCATAAGTTTTACCAAATCACTGTGTTCATCTTCAAAAGACATTTGATATAAGTTAGTATTATTTTCAAAATAATCTACAAAATCTTCTATATTATAGTTGTTGGAATCAAATTGCTTTGCAATTTCCAAAAATTTAATCACATTTGCCTTTGCTTGAAGTTCGCTAAATAAACCTAAGTAATCAATCTGTTCAATATAATTAGATATGGAATCGTAAATAGTAAATTTTGTAAGATTTCCCGTAAATTCCTCTACTTGTTTATCAATTATTTTCATAGTTGATTGATATTTTTCCGTTTGATTCAATATTTCATTGTAATCCACATCATAAACATTAGATAATATTCCGACTTTGCTTATTTCATCGCCATATCTTGCGTATTTTATGAACTGAATCAGATTTAATATTTCTCTGCATTCTTCCAGTCCTTGTTTGTCGAAAATATAATAAGGAATATTTCTGTTATTCAAACTTTTTTCGTATTCCAAGAAATCATTCTTAGTCCTAGCTAAGATAGCAGTGTCTTTAAAATTATCTTCATTAATGCAAGAAACCAAAATATCAGTAGATTCATCTTTTGTTTTTGCATCCTTATTGTTGAGCTTGAATTCATCTCTACCAATTACATCTCCCACTTCATTAACTGCGACTAAACTATCGTATCGATCCTTCATTTTATTGGAATAAATGTAATTAATAGGCTCCATTATATTTGGATGAGTTCTATGGTTTTCATAAAAAGTTATATCTTTTCCGCCACTATTTTTGATGTCTTCTCTAGTTTTTTCAAATACTTTAATGTTCGCTCCTCTAAAACTATATATAGCTTGTTTAGGGTCTCCAACTACAAAAAGATTGTTCCTATCCAAATCCTCTTTATCACTGCATAACATATAAAAAATATCTCTTTGTAGATTTGATGTATCTTGATATTCATCTATCATAAAATATTTGTATTTTTCTTTACAAGATTTTAAAATATTTTCATTTCCCAGAGCTTTTTTGCACATTATTTCAATATCATTAAAATCTAAAAAGCTTTTTTCATTCTTTTTTATTGAATATTCTCTGTTAATTTCTATCAAAATATCGAAAAACCCTTCATATAAATCTACATATTGTTTTTCTTTATTGGAAAGTATAGCGTCAACTCTTTTATTTATTTCATCAATTATTTCTTGAACATTTTCTTTCTTGCTCTCTCCAAGATTGTCAAAACTTTCTAACAAAAATCTAGTATATTCTGGAATTTCCAAATTTTGTTTATCATCATGCAAAAACTTATATAGTCTACTATTTTTCGTAAGTCCTTTGATATTATCCGATTCTTCTCTTAGATCAAATAGATAACTTTTTATTCCGATAATGTCCTCATCGTCAATATTTCTAAGATTCGTTAGTTGAAGAATTGTTTCTCTTTTAATAACTTCAAATTCGATGTTATTCGTCCTTAATTTATTGAAAGAATCTCTGATAATTTTAAGAGTATCTGAGTATGAAATATCTAACTCACTACCAAGTTTCTTGATAAAATCAATTCTATTTTCTAGGATTTTATCAAAAATGTCATTAATCATTTTGTTAGCTTGATCGTCTTCTATGATTTGAAAGCTAGGATCTATGGATAAATAGTACGAATTATCCGATACTATTTTTTTGCAAAAAGATGAAATGGTGGATACATTTATGTCATCAATTAGTCTAGGATTGTTTAATTTTTGAATAATTCTATCCTTCATTTCGTCAGCAGCTTTGTTGGTAAAAGTTATGCACACGATACTTTTGATATCAATACCATTTTCGTACATATATCTAAATCTTTCAGAAACTACCTCTGTTTTACCAGTTCCTGCACCTGCATTTACACACACGTTTTTGTCTATAGTAGAATAAGCTAATTTTTGATTGTCGCTGAATTTAATCATTACTAGCTTCTCCTTCTGTGTTTTTTAACTTGCAAATTTTATTATAATCACAATATTTACAAGAATTGTCATCACTTGCTTTTACAAATAATCTTTTACTTCTTATATTTTCTCTGAATTCTTTCACTTTTTGAATCATAATCTCATCCAACTGATCCTTAGAAATATTTTGAAGATATTCATATTCTTCATTATCCTTAATGCTTTTATATTTGCAACTTACAACATCGCCGTATGAAGAATATATTGCAAATTGAAATCCTTTGTTTTTGTCCAAATCTTTTACTTTTCTGAAACTATTTTTCGATAATTTATAGTCTATTAATCTAATCTTACCTGAATCTGTTCTATCAACTCTGTCAATTCGTCCAATAAATTTAGTGTTTTCATCCAAGCTTACAATAAAATCTTCTTCTAATTTATATGGATAAAACTTTTCAGATTCGTTTTTCATATTGTAAATGTCAGATATGACAAAATCCTTGAGTTTGTTCAAATATTTTTCGTAATCAAATTCATTTTCCTTTATATCTGTGTTTAATCCGAACTTTTCAAATGAATTTTTTAGCAATTCATCCAAACTTGAAACATCTAACTCACATTTGCCATCTATCGCATCTCTTATTTTGGAATTATTGATTCCATAAAATTCTTCCAATGTGTTATGCAAAATAGTTCCGATATCCAATTGTCTAGACTTTATTTGCGGTTTAAGTTTCAAATAATATCTAAAATAGAACTTCATTGGACATTCAAAATATGTTTCTAGTTGAGTTGAAGATAATTCTTTCTTCAATATATATTGTGTTGTTTTGTCATCCACTTCAAAATCAGAAATATCCTTTGAAGATATTCTGTTTTCTATTCTATTCAAATGTTGTTTTAGAGAATACTTTTCATAAGCTGACACACTATGAAGTTGTTTAGTGTCAATTTTTTTGATATTTTTCGTGTTAATTTTCCTTATTTTTTGATTTGATTTTACGTTTTTATCCAAAATCAACCTTGATTTGATGCTACTTTCTGTATTGTAAGACAGATATATTTTTTTATTCGCTCTTTTTAAAGCGTCAATGATTCTATCAATATTTCTCTTTCTATTATCTGCGTCTGACAAAATATCGATCCCTTTTTCTTGTAAGAATTCTATATTTTCTTCATTATTAAAGAAATCGTAATTAATTTTGCCTGGAATTACATCATCATTCATATTAACCACGTATAAAACATCGTAGTTTGAAAGTCTAATATCAGTAAGGGAATAAATTCTAATTCCATCAACTAAATAATCTGTAGAATCAACCTTCAAGTTTTTTATCAAATCCATCAAATAAGAGTTAATATTTTTTGATTTTTTAACAAGTTCAGCATAAGTTTTATCCAAATCTTCAAGGATTATCAAAAGTTTTTCAGAAAACAAAGTAAATCCTGTATCATCACTTTCTTTCTTTTGAATTAATGTTATAAGATTAGACAAAACATTAGAATCTGTTTCTATAAATGATAAATAATACGATTTAATATCTTTTAGAATTTGCAAATTAGTTTCATAATTCACATTTACTTTTAATATTTTTTCTAAATCTTCCCAACTATCAAACTCAAAATCCGCCAATATATTTCTGAAAGTGACTTTATCCTTCAAATCAAATTCCAAAAAGCAGCTATCCAATGTAGAGAAAATATATTGCTTTAAAGTTTTCGTATTATCTAGTAGGTTAATTATATCTAAGAAAAATTTGTAGTCACGATACGAAATATAATCGTCTCCAAAAACTAGGATATCGTGTAGTTTCAGTGAATTAAGTATTTCCCTTTTTGAAGAATCTTTTTCTAAAAGAATTGCCATTTTGTTATAATCATAGGTGTATGAATCTTTTGATATTTCATCGATTAGTCTGTCTTTTTCTAAAATTTCATTGGTTAATTTAACTACCTTTTTTTCTATAAATTTATTTGGTTTTGATTTTTCATCATTTTGAATAGCATCAAATCCAATATCTTTCAATTGATTTACTAACTTACTTTTGTATTCATTATAATAATCCACGAAAATATAAACATTTACATCGTAATTTTTCAACTGCTTTATTACTTCCAATTCAATTGGTCGAAACTCACTAAATCCATGAATGTAAATATCCTTGTTTTTTTGAAGATTAAGATTTTTTGTGTTATAGGCATCAAATTTATCCAAAAGATTATTTTGTTTCATAATGCTTTGGTATTTATCATACACTTTGCTCAAAATATTCAAGCTAACATTTTGACTAGAAATCTCTTCAAGTTCATCTATTTTTTTATTTGAATACTTACATGCAGATATAAATCTTTTGGATGAATTTATCATTCCATTAGAATTGAAAAATTTATTATCATCAAACTCACCTTCATCGATAAGTTCTTGAATTGCTAGTCTCAAAATAAGGTCTGTCAAATATGTTGAAATATCTGAAGCATTCACTAAATCGTCAATAGTCCAAATCTTCACGTCGCATAGCACTGATTGTTCTTTTAGAAACTTATTTCTAATATTTTTAATTAGCTTTCTATTTGGCAAAATCAAAATAAAATCAGTATTACCATTTCTAATTTGATTTTTTAAGTAAGATATATTTTCATCAAAAAGCTTTGAAGAATTTGAATTAGTGTACACAATTCTCTTATTCATTATAATCTCCTATGAATTCTTGTAAAATTGAGTTTTTAGGGACTATTGAATCGTTCTTTATCTCTATAAAATAGTTCAAAATCGATTTTAGCCTTTCAATCTCTGTAAAGTTTGGACCGTTTTTGTCGTAATTCTCCACTAATTTTAAGACGTATTTTTTCAAAATATTAATTTCATAAATTAATGAGGAGTCTATTATACTGTCTGCTTCGTTTTGATATGGAAAAACATTAATATATTCAGCAGCGTGAACTCTTGGCCACTCAGACAATGTATCGTCTACGCTTTTATCTCTTTGAACGAAATCTCTTACCATTCTTCTCATAAGTCTCATATCTGTAGTTGATATTCTATTGTGACAATCAATACTTAGTTGTGTCAAGGCTGATACATAAATTTTGTATTTATCCTTGTCTGGTACTAGACTTGTAAGTTTTGGATTAAGTCCATGAATTCCTTCCACAATTATGATTCCATTTTTGTCCAATTTTGTGTAAGTATCACCATATTCTCTTTCGCCTGTAATGAAATTATAAATTGGCAAATTAACATAATCGCCTTCTAATAATCTCATTAAATCTCTGTTAAATGTTTTTAAATCAAGCGCATTAATCGATTCGTAATCCCTATTGCCGTCTTCATCCAAAGGAGTGTCGACTCTATTTACAAAATAATTATCCATCGAAATTGGAATAGGATTTTTGCCTCTTACAGCTAATTGCACAGAAAGCCTTTCAGCCATTGTAGTTTTTCCAGAAGATGACGGCCCAGATATTTGAACTAATCTTGCATTGTTGTAAATAATCTTGTCGGCAATATATGAAATTTGATTTTCAAAATAAGCTTCATTTACGCTAACCAAAAAATCCATATTTCCATCCTGAATTTTTTCATTCAAGCTTCCTACATAACCAATATCCAACATCTCAGTCCATTTTTTTGATTTAGAAAATATTTTTGAAAGAGCTTTTTGTTCTTTAAATTCAGTAAATTCACCAGTTCTGCTAACACTCAATGCTACTCCAGGAAAATAATTGATAAGTTTGTAGTGTTTCAAAAATCTCGTAAATGGAGCTACAAATCCTTCTATTCCAAAGTAATGATTGTGACATTTGTACAAATACACTTCATCCTTTTCTAAACTTTTTAGTAGTCTTGATTTTTGAACGTATCCTTCCTTTTCAAAAATATCAAAAGCTTCTTTTCTGGAAACTTTTACTCTTTCAATTCTAAGATTTTGATTAATCAAATCATCCATTAGTTCTCTGATTTCTTCCAAATCTCTAAAATGAATTTCGTTGTTATTTTCGAATTCAAGATACATATAGTCTCCAATTGTGTATTCAACTACTAATTGATCTTCGGGAAATTTTATTTTAAATGCCAATAACAGCAGCAAAATTCCTGTTTTCATCAATGTGTCTTGTGAATAAATGTTGTTTTCATTTACAAACTCAATCGTATCTCCATCATCTACACTACTCATAATATCAACAAGTTTATTGTTTTTTAATGCAACAATACTATCTTCAAATCCACATTGAATGCCATAATCATATATCGACTTATCTTCATATTCATAAGTTTTATTGTTGTTAATTATCTTAATCATATTTTACTCTCCAAATCGTTCAATATCTTCTCAAATAAATCATCTCTTTTGCTTTCAAAAACCATAGATTCATATTTTTGATATTTTTCCATTTTTTCTGGAAATATTAGCTTACACGAATGTAATAATTGAAAATTCAAATCGTACTTATTTTTGAAATATTTATTAACATCTCTGTTTCCATATTTAATATCTCCAATTATGGGGTGATTAATGTGTGACAAATGAGCTCTAATTTGATGAGTCCTGCCCGTCAATAAATCGACGTTGACCAGCGAATATTTTCCGAAATTTTTCACATTCCATACTTTTGTCATACTTTTCTTTCCACTAGAATTTATCACAGATTTGTTCTTATCGTTATCTTTTTCTAGCGCCAAATCAATTGTTTGGTCTTTGAGGTTACCAACCACAATAGTTTCGTAAATCTTAGTAATTTCGTGTTTTTTGAATAAATCATTAAAATATTTCAAGCTATCATAAGTTTTTGCTCCTACAACAATACCAGAAGTATTTCTATCCAATCTATTTACCAAAGCTGGTGTAAATGTGGAGTTTTGCGTTGGTGTAAACTGTTTTGTTTTTATCAAGTAACTTACCATCATATCCACTATGTTTTTCCCATAATCTTGAGGATTAGCTGCGTGTGATAATACCCCTGTTTTTTTATTAATCAATATCAAATCATCATCTTCATAGATTATATCCAAGTTAAAATCCTCAGCAGTGTATACTTTATTATCTTGATATTTTTCAATAACTTCATCGTACAAATAAATATTTACCACATCGTCAGTTTTCAAATTGTAGTCAGGTTCTGTCCTTTTTTTATTAACTTTTACTTTTTTAGTTCTGATAAGTTTTTGGATATGATTTTTGCTCATTTTTGGCATCAATTTCATAATAAACCTATCTACTCTTTGGTTGCTATTTGAATTATCTATATTTATATGTCTCATCATTGCTCCTATTTGAAAAATTGTTAATAAATCATTATAATTTAATAAGGAAGGTGAAAAATGAAAAATTTTATTGATACAATAGTAGACTTTATTTATAAATTTGCAAAGCTTTTATTATTATTGCTCATTCTAGTAGTTACAACATTGTATGTTTACAAAACAATTGATTCAATGTTTTCCAAAAACTATACAAGTTCTCAAACTTACTCAAAGGATTTAAAAATCCAACAAGTTACCGAAGAGGTTAAAGACATTGAAGTCACAATTCCACCTGAAGCGAAAGACTTAGATGTGTCAAAGATTTTAATCAGCGGAAACATAATTACGAATGAACAAGAATTCTTAGATTACTTAAAACAAAACAATGTTACTGCTTTTAAGGATGGCAATTACAAATTAAATAAAAATATGACTACAGAAGAAATAGTAAATCAAATAAAGAAATAATTAATATCCCTTATTGACATAAGAATCGATAAGGGATTTTTTCTTTATTGGTTCAAAAACATTATTTGCTATCAAATGTTGTTTGATATTTTCATTTATTGTGTGAAAAATCATCTTCTCATAATCTTTGAGAACAATTTCAAAAAGATTATCCCTCATTCTGTAGGACAAAATGTCTATGTAATAAGCTTCAACATTCTTGTATTCTATCAATTCCAAAATCTTTAAAATTGTATTATCTTTTTCTAGGTAATAGTTTCTGCATTTATTTAAAGATGCAATATACTTTTTAGGTTTTTTGTTTTTGTATTTGTTAGCTATTGTATTGTATTCCTTTGCTTTTAAATTATAATATTGATAATTAAAAACCCCCTCGTTTACTGTTCTAATATCAGTGAAAGGTCTTAGATTAAAACTATTAATCAATACGTTATTTCTTGAAATAAATTCCTGCTTTGATATTTTCTCTTCATCTAACAAATCAATCAATTCATTTCTTTTTTTTACATAAAAATCTACATTTCTTTTCATAATTTTCCTCTAACTAAATTATAATTCATATCTCACACTTTTCAAAATTTACAAATAAAAAAGCGGTAAAATATTTTGAAAATTATTTTACCGCTAATATTCTTATTCTATTATTGAAATATCGTGATTTATAATTGAGTAAAATTCGTCTTGAATTTTTTGAATATCTCTGTTGTGCTTTCCCATAACATACATCATTTTACACACAACTGATTCTAATGTCATATCTTTTGATTCCAAAACATCTAACTTTTCTCTAATTCTCATACCAACTTGATACACTCCAATATCTGATCCTTCTTGTGGAACTTGAGTTGTCATTACAATTATTTTATTAGTTGAGTATCGATCCATTAATCTTAGAAATTCTTCAGATATTCCTTCAGGCATTCCACCAACTCCATAACTTTCTACGATAATACAGTCGTATTTTTCGAAAATATCTTCTAATATATCTGCTCTCATTGATGGAATTAATTTCAACAAATATACGCTGTCATCTAGTTTGTCATAGAATTCTACAGTATTATCTGACTTATCATCAATATATCTTAAAACTTTTCCATCATGAATTATTGCAATCAGTGGATAATTAATAGAATCGAATGCATCAAAACTTTTTGTTCTAACTTTTCTAGCTCTATTTCCACAAATAGCTTTTCCATTGAACACTATATTGACACCGTGTGATTTTTCTTTACTAGCAAATATCAATGCATCTATTAAATTATTCTTTGCATCTGTAATATCATTTGAAATTGATTTTTGAGCACCTGTTATTACAATTGGTTTCGGGCTTTTTTGAATTAAATACCCTAACGCAGATGCAGTGTATGCCAAAGTATCTGTACCATGTGTTATTACAAACCCATCGTAATTATCGTAATTTTCTTTTATAGTTTGTTTGATATGTAGCCAATGCTCTGGTTTTATATCTGTTGAATCAATACTGAATAAACTTATTGTATCCAATTCAAAATCAAATTTCTTAAATTTTACATATTCTAATATATCTTTTGCTTGAAGACCTGGTGCTAATCCTTTATCTGTAGCAACGGAAGCTATAGTTCCTCCAGTTGTAATTAATAGTAGTTTTTTCATACAACCCTCCTAGAAATAGTATAACACTTTACTTTTAAAAATTGTAAACAAATAACTTTACATACAATTTACAATAATATTATATGAATTTTAAACATTACATGTATTCTATTAGTGAATTAAATATGAAAGGATGATTTATTTGAAAATCAAAAAATTTATGTTAGTTGCTATGATGCTAGTATTTGGAGTATTCATGGTAGCATGTGCAAAACAAGATGATGGAAAAACATCAGACAACTCAAACAAAACAGAAACTACTTCTACAGATTCTAAATCAAACGAAAGTGCTGGAGGAGAAATCCACGTAGTATCAAGAGAAAATGGTTCAGGTACTAGAGGAGCTTTTACAGAAATCACTAAAATCTTAGAAAAAGGTGCTGACGGTAAAGAACAAGACAAGACAGTTTCTTCTGCAATCGTACAAAACAGTACTAACGCAGTTATGATGACTGTAGGTCAAGACAAAGACGCTATTGGATATATTTCATTAGGTTCATTAAACGACAAAGTTAACGCAGTAAAAATCAACGGTGTTGAAGCAACATCAGAAAATGTTCAAAAAGGAGACTACAAAATCTCTAGACCTTTTAACATTGCTCACAAAGGAGAACTAAAACCTCTTCCAAAAGATTTCTTAGATTATATTCTTTCAAAAGAAGGACAAGAAATTGTTAAAAAAGAAGGTTATGAACAACTTCCTGAAGAAGCTAAAGCTTACAACAAAAATTCTCAAAAAGGTAAAATCGTAGTTGCAGGTTCAACTTCAGTTTCTCCATTAATGGAAAAATTAGCAGAAGCTTATAAAGCAATGTATCCAGAAGTAGAAATCGAAATCCAATCAACAGGATCTTCAGCTGGTATGAACTCAGCTATTGAAGGTGTATGTGATATCGGAATGGCTTCAAGAGAATTAAAAGACAAAGAAAAAGAACAATTAAAAGCTCAACCTATCGCAATTGATGGTATAGCAGTTATAGTAAACAAAGAAAATACAAAAGCAACAGATTTAACTCTAGAACAAGTAAAAGATATCTTCACTGGTAAAGTTAAATCTTGGTCTGAAATTTCTAAATAATTCCTCTCAAAAAGCAGATCTCTTATGAGGTCTGTTTTTTATTTTGAAAGAATTTATTTTACATTTGTAAAATGTAATGTTTCCCTATTTCTACAGTTTTTTATTTTTTAACTCGAAAAACTTTACATTTAATTAACATTATTATCGCGTTAATTTTACAAGCTCTTGATAATATTAAAGTGAAAAAAATAAAGAAAGGATTTAATATGAAAAAGAAATATTTATCTGAATCAATAATGAAATACGTATTTTTAGTATCAGCATTGACTTCTATCTTTGCAATAGTTTTAATATGTTTTTTCATTTTTGGTGAATCAATGCCTTTTATAAAAAAAGTTGGCTTAACTAATTTTATATTTGGTAAGGATTGGGCTCCGGTCGATGTTCCTGCCCAATTCGGTATACTTCCAATGATTATCGGTAGTATTTATGTAACTATTGGCTCCATAATTATAGGAGTACCAATTGGAATCTTTACAGCGATTTATCTTGCAAAATTCTGTCCAAAAAAATTATATAATTTTTTGAGACCTTGTATTGACCTAATGGCTGGTATTCCATCTATCGTTTATGGTTTCTTCGCCTTAATGGTTATAGTTCCAATGATTAGAAAGGCTTTTGGAGGAACTGGTATGAACATAGTCACAGCTTCTATTCTTCTAGGAATTATGATTTTACCAACTATAATCACTTTGTCTGAAAGTGCGATAAATACTGTTGTAGATTCTTATTATGAAGGAAGTGTTGCACTTGGAGCTAGTCACGAATTAGCTGTAATGGGAGTTGTAGTTCCTGCTGCAAAATCAGGTATATTATCATCAGTAATACTTGGAATTGGACGTGCCATCGGAGAAACAATGGCAGTTTATTTAGTTGCAGGAAATCAACCTGTAATAGCAAAAAGTATATTCTCAGGAACGCGTACTATGACAACTAACATCGTATTGGACATGGCTTATGCGTCTGGTGCTCATAGAGATGCTTTGATTGCAACTGCGATGGTATTATTCGTATTTATACTTTTAATAAATCTAGCATTTAATTTGATTAAGAGGGGTGTAAATAATGAAAAATAATTCTATTGATGTATCGACAAATAGTTTAAAAAACTTAAGAAAAAATAAAACAAAAAGTAGAATTATTAAAGGTTTTATTTATTTGATGGCTTTTATTACATTAGCTGTATTGTTTTATTTAATTATTTACATGTTAGTTAATGGTATTCCCCATTTGAAACCTAGTATGTTCTCAAAACACTATACTTCCAAGAACGTATCAATGATGCCTTCAATTAAAACTACTGTTATGTTAGTTTTATTGACATTATTAATTGCAAGTCCTATCGGAATATTTACAGCAATTTATTTATCTGAATATTCCAAGAAAACTTCAAAAGTAGTTACTCTTATCAGACTTGCAACAGAAACATTATCTGGTATTCCATCAATTGTTTATGGTTTATTCGGTATGTTGTTATTCGTTATGAGATTAAAGTTTAGATATTCGTTGATATCTGGTGTTCTTACAATGTTCATTATGGTACTCCCATTAATAATTAGAGCCAGTGAACAAGCATTATTATCAATCGATGACGAATTAAGAGCTGGAAGTTATGCATTGGGAGCCGGAAAGTTGTATACTATAAGAAAGGTATTACTTCCTGTAGCAATGCCTGGTATTATGGCAGGTATTATCCTTTCAATAGGAAGAGTTGTAGGAGAAACAGCTGCTTTAATGTTTACATTGGGAACAGATCCTCGTGTACCTACTAGCTTATTACAGTCTGGAAGAAGTTTAGCGTTACACATGTATGTATTATCTTCTGAAGGATTCCATGTGGAAGAATCTTATGCAACTGGAGTTGTGTTAGTAATTTTAGTTTTAATAATAAATATTGTTTCAAATTTAATAGGAAAAAAATTGACGAAAGGAAGTAAATAATGTCTAAGATAAGTATAAAAGATGTTGATTTATATTATGATGATTTTCAAGCCCTAAAGAAAATCAACATGGAAATGAAATCAAATGAGATCACTGCTTTTATTGGACCTTCTGGTTGTGGTAAGTCTACAATGCTTAAATGTCTAAATAGAATGAACGATCTTATTGATGGATGTCGAATCGAAGGTTTAATAACTTTAGATGGCAAAGACATATACGATAAAAATTACGATGTAAACTTGTTGAGAAAAAGAGTTGGGATGGTTTTTCAAAAACCTAATCCATTCCCTATGTCTATTTATGATAATATAGCTTACGGTCCAAGATTACACGGAGAAAAAAACAAAGCAAAATTAGATGAAATTGTAGAAAAATCTTTAAAAGGTGCAGCAATCTGGGATGAAGTAAAAGATAACTTGAAAAAGAACGCACTTTCAATCTCAGGTGGTCAACAACAAAGAATTTGTATCGCAAGAGCGTTGGCTGTTGAACCTGAAGTGTTATTAATGGATGAACCTACATCAGCTCTTGACCCTATCTCAACAAACAAAATTGAAGATTTATGCCAAGATTTGAAGTCAAAATATACTATAATAATGGTAACTCACAATATGCAACAAGCTGCTCGTATTTCAGATAAGACAGCATTTTTCTTGACAGGTGAAGTTATAGAATTTAATAATACTGATATACTGTTCTCAAAACCTGAGGATAAAAGAACAGAAGATTATATTACTGGTAGATTCGGTTAAAAAGAGGTGGTATTATGAGAAAATATTTTACGCATCAATTAGAAGAATTAAAACATAATTTAATTTTTCTTGGAGCTAATGTCGAAAGGCAAATCGAACAAAGCACTTATGCTTTGGAAACTCAAGATTTAGAAATAGCACAAAAAGTTTACGATTCTCAAGAAACTATTTATGAAATGTCAAAAGAAGTTGAAGATACTTGTTTGAGACTTCTTACTACACAATCCCCTGTCGCAAAAGACTTGAGATTTATTTCATCAGCACTTAGAATTCTTTCTTGTATGAGTAAAATCGGAAACCACGCACAAGAAATTTCAGAACTTGTTATGTTAATTGGTAAATCACAACTTCCAAAAGATTTAACAATGATAAGATCCATGGGCAAAAGTGCTCAAAAAATGCTTGTAGAAAGTATCAACGCTTTTACTGATGATGATATTGAATTGGCATATTCTGTAATCAAAAAAGATGATGAAGTCGATGAACTTTTTGCTCATTTCATGGAAGAATCCATAGAATTAATTAAATCTGGTTGTGAAAACCCTGAACAAATTATCGATTTAATTCAAGTTGCAAAATACATTGAAAGAATTGGCGATAATGCAGAAAGAATCGCTACGTGGGTAATATTCTCAGTTACTGGCGAAAGATATGAGGAAAATGCACAATGATTTGTTGCGTAGAAGATGATAAAAGCATAAGAGAACTAATTATCTACGCACTTAATAATGAAGGCTACGATGCAATGGGATTTGGAGACTACAGTGAATTCAAATCCACATTGTATTCTTCTAGCATAGATTTAATCATTTTAGACATTATGCTTCCAGGAAAAAGCGGACTCGATATTTTAAAAGAAATAAGAAATAACGAAAAAACAAAAAGTATCCCAGTAATGATGCTTACTGCCAAGACTACGGAATACGATAAAATAGTAGGACTTGATAGTGGCGCTGATGATTATATGATAAAGCCATTTAGTATTATGGAACTACTAGCAAGAGTCAGAGCACTACTTAGAAGATCCTCATTAAGTAAAACAAAATCAAAAATCATCTATAAGAACATTGAATTAGATTATGATAAGAGAACAGTTAGTGTCGATGGAGAAAATGTAGAATTAACTTACAAAGAATTTGAATTATTGTATTATCTCCTATCAAATGTTGGAAAAGTTTTGACAAGAGAAAATATCATGACCAAAATTTGGGGATTTGACTTTGAAGGAGAATCACGTACAGTTGATGTTCATATAGCAACCCTGAGACAAAAACTTAAAAACGCTTCCAGCATAATCAAAACTATAAGAAATCTAGGATATAAAGCTGGTGAATGATGAAAAGAAGAATTTACACTAGAATTTCTCTTGTAATTATAATAGCTTTAGCAATTGGATTAGGTTTACAGACATTTATATTCTATAATTATAACAAATCCAAAGAAGAAACTTCCCTACTGCGTCAAATACAATACGTGGATTCTATCAGTGATAATAGTCGCGATAAGACTATTACCAATATAAAAAAGATTAAGAGGATTAATCCTACTAATCGATTTACAATAATTGATGAAGGTGGGAATGTTGTATATGATACTGATACCAATGTAGATTCTTTGGATAATCACTCTAACAGAGAAGAAATACAAGATGCCAGAGATTCAAAAATTGGATCAATAACACGTAAATCTGATAGTTTTGATAAAAGCATGTATTATGTAGCTATTCTTCAAGGTAATTCTGATGTTCTTAGAGTAAGCTGCGAATCTGCTAGTTTTTTGAAAACTATTTTAGATTTATTACCATATACCCTATTGATATTAGCGTTATCTTTAATATTATTAATCGATATTAATAGAAGACAAATAAGACAAATATTGGATCCTATCGAAACTATTGCCAATGAATTAGATGATAACATCGTAAATGATAAAGAATCAAAATTGTTAGAACAACCTGTTTACAATGAGCTAATACCTTTTATCAATATAATTAGACGCAAGAATGATACAATAAAAAAATATGTAGATGAATTAGAAGAAAGATCAACTACAATTAAAACTATTACAGACAATATGAGAGAAGGTCTTATCTTACTTGATAAAAATATGAATGTTTTATCAGTTAATAAGTCAGCTGAGTTTTTGTTTGGTGCATCTGATTCTAAGTATGAAGGCAGACCTTTTATTTCATTAAACAGAGATTTAAAAATTCATTCTGCTATTAAAGATGTAATATCAACTAAAACAGCTCATCATATAAATATTGAAATGCAAGGAATTCTATTATCAATGTACATTGCGCCAGTATTGGATGAAGATAACATCAACGGCGTTTTATTGTTCTTAGTAGATGAAAGTGATAAAATCAAAGCCGAAAAAAGAAGAAGAGAATTTTCAGCAAATGTTAGTCACGAATTAAAATCTCCTCTTACTTCAATTAACGGATATGCTGAAATGATAGAAAACAACATGGTTAGTCCAGAAAACGTAAGTAAGTTTGCTACAATAATACACCAAGAAGGATTGAGATTATTGGAGTTAATAGATAATATTATTAAACTTTCCAAGCTTGATGAATCGGGAGATAACATAGAAAAAAGTTTATTCAATCCAGAAAAAATAATTGATGAAATTATCAAATCCAACCAAAATAAATTGGATAGTAAACAAATTGAGCTTGTTACAGATTTACAAGAAAATTGCTTGATATATGGAAACGAAAATTTAATTAAGGAAATGATTGAAAACTTAGTTACAAATGCAATCAAATACAACAAGATTTCAGGCAAAATTAAGATTTCAATATTCAAAGAAAATGACAAAACAAAAATAATCTGTGAGGATACTGGAATCGGTATAGCTGAAAAATATCAAAGTAGAGTGTTTGAGAGATTCTTTGTTGTTGACAAATCACGTTCTTCACAAGAATCTACAGGACTAGGACTATCAATCATCAAACACATCGTTGATATCCACAACGGATCCATTACTCTTGAATCAAAGTTAGATGTTGGAACAAAAATCACAATAACGATTTAAATACGGCAACTGATTGTCGTATTTTTTTCGTTAAAATGATATAATAGTTATGTTAACTTAAATATACAAAATTATTAAACGATTTAGAAAGGAATAAAAAATGCAAAAAATTGCTATTCTAACTGATACTACATCTGATGTGGATCCATCAATTATTAAAGAATACAATATTGTAGAAGTCCCTCTTCAAATCATTTACAATTCGGAAGTTACATATAAAGATAAGTATGAAAAAAATATTGACGACGTTATAAAAGACATCAATAGTAACACTATTAGTAGTTCGCTTCCCTTAGCAAGTGATTTGATTGACAAAATAGAATACATCATATCAGAAGGATACACACATATTATAGCTACATGCATGAGCTGTGGAATTAGTGGTACTTATAATCTATTTCAACAAATTTTAAGCTTATACTCTGATAAAATTACATATCATTTGATAGATTGCAGGTCATGTTCTATGGGAATGGGTTTTCTAATTGAAAAAGCTGTAACAATGAATGAAAGTGGAAAAAATTTCGAAGAAATTGTAGAAGAATTAGAAAAGCTAAAAACAAAAGAGGATTTCTTTTTTACTGTAGATAAATTAGACTATCTTTACACAAGTGGTAGAATTAAACGCTCAAGTAAAGTCGTTGGAAATCTATTAAACATTAAACCAATTATTACCTGTATCAAAAAAACCGGTAATTTGGAAGTTATAGACGCAGTAAGAGGTAGGAAAAAAGTCAACCAACAAATCCTTAATTATATAATTGACTTCGCAGCTAACGATCAAATAGACAATATATATATAATGCATTCAAATCTTCAAGAAAATGCAGATGAATTGGAAAAAGTAATACAAGATTACTATCCAAACGTTAAAATTTATAAGAGACCTATTTCTAGTCTTTTTGTTATACATACAGGTCCTCATATCTACGGAGCTGTTGTAACATTAAAATAAGGAAGGCGTAATGCCTTCCCTTTTTAATTTAGTTTATTTTAATCCACTTTTATTTTCTTCTTCTTTTTTGTTTTTTAAGTTGAATTCTTTTCTAGTCATTACATCAACTACTTTGCAGTTAACTTCAACAACATTTAATCCTGTCATTTTATTTACGCTTTGTTTTACAACTTCTTGTAATTGATGGAATACTTTAACAGCTGATACGCCGTATTCTAATATAACAGAAACATCAATTGCAGCTTCTTTTTCACCAACTTCTGCTTCTATACCTTTTGTAGCGTCATATCCGCCAAAAGTTTCTTGAATTCCTGAGAAGAATCCACCTTCCATATCTAAAACACCAGGTACTTCTCTAACTGCTATTGCGGCTATTTTTTGTACTACAGAGTTATCAAAAGTTAATTTTGATTCGTGTTTTTGTTCTTTTTCTTTTTCAGCTTTTTCTTCATTTACCTTATTTACTTCGTTGTATTTTTTTTCTTCCATCATTCTAATCTCCTTTTATACTATATTATTTCCTAAATAAATTCATCAAAAATCTGATAAATTTAGGATTACCTTCTTTATACAATCCATAACCATAACCTATACCAAAAAGTAATAGTATTAAGATTGTTGCCCAAAAACCAAGCTTTAAAAATGAAAGTGCAATTATTACACCTAAAATTCCATACTTAGTCGGTTTCCTTAACCCTGATAAATTTTTTATTAATCTTTCGTCAAATTTATCTTTTGGATCTTCTTTTACAAAAATTATCTTCTTTTCTTCATCTGGGGATTGAAAATTGTCCAACATATTGTTATTGTTCATTTCTACCCCCTATACTACCCTTTTGTTAGTAGATTTTGCCAAATCCAAGAATTTTACAGTAATATCTTTAACTTTGTATCCAGTTAAAGTTTCCAGATTAGTCTTGATATCATTTTTGATATTTTCACCAAGACCTCCTACATTTGACATATCCCTTACTCCAACCTCTACATCACAATTCATATACGGTTCATTTGAATTGTTGACTCTTACATTAACATTTGAAGTTCTGACATCGTTAAATTTATTTACAGTACTTTTAACAGTGTTTTCAAGTGCATCTGTAGATATCATAACTTCTCCATCCTTGTCTTTTGAGATCAAGAAATCACTTAAATTATCAGAGAGTATTGCTTTAAACATTATTATAAGTGCCCCTAGTAAAATTAAGGCTCCAATAACTGCTAATATATAAAAGCATACCTCATTCATCATGAGCTCTCTGAGATTATAACTAACTTGCCCAAAATTGAATACTGTAAAAAACATTACTAAAGAAAATAAAATTAGTAATATTGAAAATAGTATGTGGACAAATTTTTTAAATCCACTCATAAAACCTCCTTGTAAATTATTGATATATTTGTTACTTGATATATATACCACATTAGAATAAATTCTAAACAATAATTTGTTAAATTATAAAAATTTACTCTTTATTAATTGTTTTAAAAATGGTTTTAACCTCTAGCGCCTTAATTTAATTATACCCTTCTTATAAATTTCTAAACATTTTAAAAATTAAAAAACCCGAAAAATTACACAATTTGTTCAGTTCTGATTTGTAAAATTATTTAGAGGGTATATAAATACTGAATAAAGTTACAATATAGATTAATTCAAAGGAGGCACATTTATGAAATTTAAAAATGTTACAGTTGCTGGTGGAGGCGTTTTGGGATCTCAAATAGCTTTTCAAACTGCATTTAAAGGATTTGATGTCAACGTATGGCTAAGAAGTGAAGGTTCTGTAGAGAGAGCTAAGCCACGTTTTGATGCGTTAAAAGAAACTTATCTAAGTATACTAGATAGAATTAAGGTTGGATTATCTGATGAAAACACTGTTAACTCAGTAATTATACCTAGAGGTATTTCTTCAGATCAATTGACAATTGATGATATTGAAAATTTAAAAAAAGATGTAGAAGAAGGATTCAATAGAATTCATCTTTTAACTGACTTAGAAGAATCAGTTGAAAATTGTGATTTATTGATTGAAGCTGTTTCTGAAAATCCAGAACAAAAATCAGATTTCTATAAGAATTTAGCAAAAGTATTACATGATAATACTATAGTTGCAACAAATTCATCAACATTATTACCAAGTTCATTCAAGGATTTACTACCTCATCCTGAAAAATATCTGGCTCTTCACTTTGCAAATGAAATTTGGAACAATAATACAGCAGAAATTATGGGACACAGTGAAACTTCCCATGAAGTATTCGATGAAGTAGTAAATTTCGCAAAAGATATAGGAATGATTCCATTAAAATTAAAGAAAGAACAACCAGGATATCTACTAAATTCATTATTAGTTCCATTATTAGATGCAGCAATGACTCTAAAGGCTTTGGACATAGCTGACATTGAAGACATAGACAACGCTTGGAGATATGGAACAGGCGCTCCATTTGGACCTTTCCAAATACTTGACGTAGTTGGTCTTAAAACTGCATATAATATAACTTTAAATAAACCAGATGTAAATGATGAAAATTCTGTAACATATCAAATCGCTCAAATGCTAAAGAAATATATAGATGAAAACAAATTAGGTAGAGGAACAAAAGAAGGCTTCTACAAATACTAATTAAATTGAAACAAGCTCTTGACTAAAATCAAGAGCTTCTTTGTTTTTATAATATTTTATTAGTCAATCCAGCCGTAAGCTTTCATTAATACTTCTACTGGTTTTCTTCCTTCATGACCATTAATTAATGGTTGAGTATCGGTATTTATTGCGTGAATGAAATCTTTGTATAATGGAGTGTGTCCGTTTCCATACACATTATCGATTGATTTGTCATCTTCCAATTCTGCGGTTTCAGATTCATCTTCAAATACCCAAGTTTTTATTTCGTTAACAGCTAACCCACCGATAACGGCAGTTCCTGTCGATCCAAATACAGAAATAGTTTCTTCAAGATTTTTAGGATATACATCGGCACTACCTTCCAATAGTCCAATTCTACCGCTTTTAAATCTCATCAAAATTACACCGTAATCTTCCATTTCTATATCTCTTAGGAAAGTTTCTGTTTCAGCTTTTACGCTTACTAATTCATCGTCCATCATCCATAACAATAAGTCTAGTGCGTGTATACATTGGTTCATCAATGTACCCCCATCTAAAGCCTTTGTTCCTCTCCATGGTGCTAAGTTATAGTAGTTTTGATTTCTGTTCCATAAAACTCTTGCTGTGATGTTTGTCATCTTGCCAAATTTATTAGCATCAATTGTCTTCTTCAATTTTTGAATTGGAGGATTAAATCTGTTTTGGTGACATACCCCAACTTTTAATCCTTTTTCATCAGCTAACTTATTAATTTTGTCGATTTCTTCCAAACTCATAGCCATTGGTTTTTCAATCAATACATGTTTTGATTGTTCTAAGCAGTAAAGAGCTATCTCACCGTGGTAACCACTTTCTGTTGAAATTGAACACATATCGATGTCGACTTCTTCTAACATTTTTTTGTAATCAGTGTATACTTTTACATCTCTGTCAGGAAATCTTTCCAAATATTCATCTCTTTTTTCGATTGCTCTTTCTTCAATAATATCGCATACTGCAACCAATTCCATTTCTGAATCATTGTTTGCAATTCCTTCTACGTGTTTATAAGAAATTCTACCACAACCAATGATTGCGCATTTAATTTTTTGCATATTACCTCTTATAATAATTCTATCTTATCTCTATTGTTTTCTACATTTCTTGTAGCGTATTTTGTATCAAATACAAATGGTGCATTGTCTACGACCATTTGATAATCAACATTTGTGTGATCTGCAGTTATAACCACTAAATCATAACCTTTAACTACTTCAGGATTAATTTCTTTTAATGAGTAAGTCTTGGATCCATCTGGATTGAAGTATGAAGGATTGAATCCATCATAGTATTCTATAATAGCTCCTTCTTCTCTGAACTTATCCATTACAACAAATGCTGGTGAATCTCTTAAATCATCGATGTCTTTTTTGTAAGCAATACCTAAAATTAAAACTTTTGAACCATTTAAAGGTTTTTTGAATTTTCTAGACAAAATCTTCATTGATCTATCTACAACCCATTCAGGCATACTATCATTTACAGTACCACTTGCTTCTATGATTGGCATGTGTACATCGTATTCTCTAGCTTTCCAAGTCAAATAGAATGGATCTAATGGTATACAGTGTCCACCTACACCAGGACCTGGATAGAATGCTTGATATCCATAAGGTTTTGTCTTAGCAGCGTCTACTACTTCCCACATATTGATATCCATTTTATTAGCTAATTTGGCAAATTCATTTACCAATCCGATGTTTACATTTCTGTATGTGTTTTCAAGAATTTTTTCCATTTCAGCAACTCTTGGTGAAGATACAGTCATAACTTCCCCTTCAAGTACATTTCTGTACAATGCTGCTGCAACTTCTGTAGATTCTGAACCAATTCCTCCAACAACTTTTGGAGTGTTCTTAGTTTTGTATTGTTTATTACCTGGATCTACTCTTTCAGGAGAAAATGCTAAGTAAAAATCTTCTTCACATTTCAAGCCTGAACCATTTTCCAATATAGGTCTCATTAATTCTTCAGTAGTTCCTGGATAAGTAGTGGATTCTAAGACAACGATAGATCCTTTTTTCAAATGTTTAGAAACATCTGTAGTTGATTTTTCAACGTAAGAAATGTCTGGTTGTTGGTAAATATCCAATGGTGTTGGAACGGCAATAGCTATGAAATCACAGCTTGCAACTGATTCAAAATCACTTGTAGCTCTTAATTTTCCAGATTCAACGATAGCTTTTAATTCTGAATCAACTACATCACCAATATAGTTAACTCCATCGTTAACCATTTGAACTTTTTCAGGTTGTACATCAAATCCAATAACAGTGTAACCAGCTTTTGCTTTTTCAACTGCTAATGGCAATCCTACATAACCTAATCCCACAACCCCTACAACTAGAGATTTATCTTCGATTTTGCCCAATAATTCTTCTTTTAAATTATTCATTTGATACCTCACTCAATTTATAATCATTTAATAAATATTTCTTGTCACATTTTTCACATATATAATCTGTGAGGGAAACTCTTTTTAGGTTTTCTCCACATGAACATGCATATCCATGATGTCTAGCTGGATTTCCTACTACAATTTCGTAATCCCCGACATCTTTTGTAACAACTGCTCCTGCTCCAATTATAGCATATTTGCCAATTGTGTTTCCACAAACAATAGTCGCATTGGCGCCAATAGACGCGCCTTCTTTAATAGTTGTTTTTCGATATTCATCTTTTTTCTCAATAAAAGCCCTTGGATTAATAACATTTGTAAACACACAAGAAGGTCCTAAGAAAACACCATCTTCACAAACAACACCAGTATACACACTAACATTATTTTGAACTTTACAATTATTACCAAGCGTAACATCTGGAGAAATCACAACATTTTGACCAATATTACAATTTTCTCCAATAGTGCTGCCTGACATCACATGACTAAAATGCCAAATTTTAGTACCTTTACCGATCTTTGTCTCTTCATCTATATAGCAAGACTCATGAGCAAAAAAGTCCATTATACTATCTCCTTTATAGAATTAATAATATATTCTCTTTCCTCATCGTTCATTTCTGGGAACAATGGAATAGCAAAAGTTCTTTCTGAAAGATATTCCGCATTAGGGAAATCTCCCTTCTTATATCCTAAATCATTAAAAGCTTTTTGTAAATGCATTGGAACCTTGTAATAAGTTCCAGTGGCGATGCCTTTTTCTTTTAATTTTGATTCTATTTCTTCTCTGTTTTCAGATTGTAAAATAAATAAATGGAAAACGTGCTTTCCGCCTTCAGTTTCAGTTGGCATTACCAATGAAGTATCCTTCAAAGCGTCGATGTATTTGTGTGAAATACTTCTTCTATTTTCCGTATATTCGTCTAAGTGTTTCAATTTAATTCTCAAAATAGCAGCTTGGATTTCGTCCAATCTTGAATTATGACCGATTAAATAATTGTAATATTTCAATGGATTGTAAACAGTGTTGTCTCCTGAATTTTGTTCCACAACCTCAACTTCTTCGTCATTTAATATAGCGTAAGCTTTCATTCCATTTTCGCCACTACCGTGAACCTTCAATGCTCTTATAATCGTTGCCAAATCATCATCATTAGTTGTGATCATTCCACCATCACCAAAACATCCCAAATTTTTTGTAGGGAAGAATGAGAAACAAGCTATATCCCCTAAATTACCAACATTTTTGCCCTTATATTGTGAATTAATTGCTTGTGCTGCATCTTCAACAACATACAAATTATGTCTTTTAGCAATATCATTTATTTCATCCATTTTACATGCATTTCCAAATAAATGAACACAAATAATTGCCTTTGTTTTGTCTGTAATCTTTTCTTCTATTTGAGAAGGATCGATATTATAAGTATCCAATTCAACATCACAAAACACAGGTGTAGCTCCGACAAATCTTATAGCTTCAGCTGTTGCAAAGAAAGTATAATCAGTGGTTATAACTTCGTCTCCTTCTTTGATTCCCAAAGACTTCAAAGCTATAATCAAAGCATCAGTCCCATTTCCAACTGTAATCGCATGTTTAACACCAATTTTTTCAGCTATTTCTTTTTCAAATTGTTTAACATTTTCACCCATTATATATTGTGCATTTTTGAAACACTCTAATACATTTGTGTTTACTTCTTCTTCAATGTCTTTATATTGTCTTTTCAAATTCAACAATGGTATATTCATTAAAATCCCCCGTTTAATTTCTCTTCATCTATATAAACTAACTAATAAGTTATAAAATCTTCAATGTTTGAAGAATTATTTTTATATCATTTAATAAATTAATATTTTCAATGTATTGTTTGTTTAGTTCGATTTTATTCGGCATAATTTCTTCCACATAAGTTTTTTCAGGATTGTCGGACTTATCCAAAATTTCAGATTCATCTCTGTATTTTATACTTGCCAAATCCGTAATTCCTGGTCTAATCTTCAAAATATCTCTGTCCGAATCCGAATACATATCGACGTATTTTCTAACTTCTGGTCTTGGACCAACAAAACTCATATCTCCGACTAATACATTGAACAATTGTGGAAACTCATCTAATTTAGTTTTCCTCAAAAACTTTCCTACTTTTGTTATTCTAGGATCGTCTCCAACTGTTATTGCCATTCCCAATTTTGGAGCATCCACAACCATCGTCCTAAATTTCAAAATCGTAAAATCCTTATTATTTTTCTTAACTCTTTTTTGTTTGAAAAACACAGGACCTTTTGAATCTAACTTTATAGCTATAGAAATTATAATCATTGGGATTGCCATAACCAAAATTCCAAATAAAGATGCTAAAATATCAAATAATCTTTTGATGAAAAGATTAAATTTGCTATTTTTAAGGATTTCATCTACTCGATTGTCCATATTATTTACCACTAACTATATCCTTGTAAGTTTCGATAACATAAGCTACTTCATCATCTGATATTAATGTGTGTAGAGGCAATGTTATTTCGTTTTTGTATTGTTCAAAAGTATTAGGATAATCTTTTATGTCAAATCCTAGATTTTTGTATCCAGTCATCATCGCGATTGGCTTGTAGTGAACGTTCGTAGCAATACCTTTTTCTGCCATCTTGACGATTATATCGTTACGTGTTTCTTCGTTGATACCTTCAACTCTTGTTAAATACAAATGACCATTACTTGTATAATCTTTTCCAAAATGATTCAAATAACTAATTGATGTATTATCAAAACCATCGTTATACATTTTGATTATTTCTTTTCTTCTAGCTAATAAATCATCGTATCTTTCTAATTGTGCAAGGCCAATTGCTGCTAATATATCAGGCATATTGTACTTGTAATAAAGACCTTTAATGTCGTATTCCCAAGCACCTAATTTTGTTTTCGCTAATGCATCTTTGTTTTGTCCATGTAGTGAGAATAATTGTAAATCATTGTAAATCTTATCTACATCACCAATATTTATAGCGAGCATTCCGCCTTCTGCTGTAGTAAAGTTTTTAACAGCATGGAATGAGAAAGATGCTATATCTTGGAATGAGCCAATTTTTTTGCCTTTATATGTTGAACCCAAAGCATGTGCGCTATCAGAAATCAAAGCAACTCTTCCCAAAGATTCTTGTATTTCATTAGAAGGTCTGAATATTGATTTCTTAGCTTCAATTACTTCGTAAATTTTATCGTAATCAACAGGAACTCCTGCGATATCAACTGGAATAATCGCCTTAGTATTTTCATTTATAGAATCATACAATTTATCATAATCCATAAAGTAAGAATCTTTTTGAACGTCAACTAATTTTATTGTAGCATCCAAATGATCTATAACTGAACAGCTTGCAGTATAAGTGTAAGCCGAAGTAATACATTCATCTTTTTTACCATTTACGCCCAAAATTCTAAGCGCACATTCCAATGCAGCAGTTGCCGAATTAAAGCAACAAGTCTTTTTTGATTGTGTATATTCTTGTAAGTTTTTTTCTAATTGTTTGGTTTTCGGTCCAGTTGTAATCCAACCGGATTTTAATGCGTCTACCACTTCTTCAATTTCTTTGTCAGAAATATCAGGTGGTGAAAATAAAATGTTCATAAACAACTCTCCTTATTTCACTAACTATATATTATACCACTAATTTACGAATTTTTAGATATAAATGACGAAAAAGTTGACAAATTGTAGCATTCTTTCGATTTCAAATTTTAAACAGTTCTAAAATATTTCATAATAAAATGATATAATAATTATAGGTGATAATATGAAAAACGAAATCTTATTACAAAATGGTTTGAAAGTCACAAAAGCAAGAAAGCTTATAATATCGATTTTAGAAAAATCTGAGCAGCCTATCTCTGCAGAAGATTTGTATGAGATTTTCAAGAAAAAAGAAGACTCTAATCTGTCTACAATTTACAGAAATTTAAAAATATTAAAAAATAAAGAAATAGTTGAAGTTGTTTGTGAAATCGACGGTATTTCATATTACAGATTAAAAGGCAAAAAACATAAACACAGTATAATCTGTGAATCTTGCGGCAAAATCATACCTATTGATCACTGCCCAGTTGAAAAAATTGAGATGGATTTGGAAGACAAAACAGGTTTTAAAATCGACTCACATTCTCTTGAATTTAGAGGAATTTGTCCAGATTGTCAAAATACAAATGAAAGCAAGTAAAAAAGCATGACTTAAAAGTCATGCTTAATTTATTTGCCGTTTTTCACTTTCAGAATTTGAGACATTATCGAAATAGCTATTTCTTCTACAGATCCATCATCAATATCAAGTCCCACTGGAACATTAATACTGTCAACTAAGTTTTTGTCCACATTTCTTTCTACCAAGTTTCGTTTTAAAGTTTCTGCTTTTTTCCTTGAGCCTAACATTCCGAAGTATTTATGAGGTTTGTCCAAAATATTAAAAGCAACTTCTTCATCATGCTTATGATCTCTTGTAGCGGCTATTATAAAAGTCTCAGGTGTAAATCTTAAATCATCTATAGAATCCTCGATTTCTTTATTGATATATTTTTTAATATTAGAAAAATCTTCATTGTAAATAAACTCATCCCTATCATCAACTACAATTACTTCAAAATTAGTTAAAGTTGCAATTCTAGCTAGTTTTTGTGAACAATGTCCTGCTCCGAAAATAATCAACGTTGGTTTTGGGAAAAAAACTTTACCAAATCCACTTGCTCTTCCTCCGCAACTCATACTGACCTTTTCTCCTTCGTTAAGTACATAATCAAATTCGAAGTCACTATCTTTTTTTAAGTTTTCGATAGAATCTTTGATTACTTGGTGTTCGATAGCGCCGCCTCCAACAGTTCCAAAAGTTTTTCCATCCTCACGAACAGCCATAATGTTTCCTTGTTTTCCTGGAACTGATCCTTTATTTTTAAATAAAGTCACCATCATACATTTATATCCATCTTCCAAAGATTTGTACATTTCTAACAAAACATCATTTTGCATTCTTTTCTCTCCTGTTTTCTAACATCATAATTGCTTCCAAAACAGCTCCACCAATTGCTCTAGCTTTATCGCTAATTGTAAAACAATTTTTTACCTCTTCATATCTAGGGTCAATATCAATTATTTTAAGTCCTTTTGTAACCTCAAAATCATCCCTAATCATTCCTCGTATTACGCCATCCAAAGTCGCTCTTGTATAATTATCTCCAACTTTTGCTATGATTTCTCCTTTTTTAACAATATCCGAAATATTTTTAATATGAGTAAATTGTCCATTACAATCAGAGTATATTACTCTTTCAGTTGAAAATCCTTCGATAACACCTGGAACTTTTGTATTTTTCTTTGCAAAGCCTTGTTCGATAATTCTGGCCAAATCATGACCTCTCATCGTTTCAATCACAATATCACAATCAATCCCTGCTTCAAAACCAGGGCCCAAAGCTATGGTAATGTCTGCCATACCTTTTTTAAGTCCAGTATTTTTCTTCGCTAATATAGCATCCACCACGACATCGAATTTCTTCTTATCTAATATCGTAAGTTTTGGGTCAACTATTATCACAGGATTGTATTGTTCTAAGTATTCGTCAATTTCATCCAAGTTTTCACACAAAACAGCTTCTATATCTTCAACAGTTGTTTTTTTATCGTAAACTGCCTCAGAAAGTGATACTTTTCTTCTGATACTACTTGGATTTGAAACTTCAGTAACAACGCATTTGAACCCAGCGCGAACAAGTTTTTGAATTGTACCAGTTGCGATATCCCCTGCGCCTCTAATCAAACAAATTTTCTGCATTTAAAATCCTTTCATAATCATCGTTTGTATCTATATCCATTAATTCTCTTTCGAAATCAGCATCTACATATTTTACATCATTCAAATTCTTGTTCTTAACTACAGAACCTTTTTCATCGTTTTTCAGTGATAATAATTGATTGAAAAATTTATTTGAAAAAATGACAGGATTTCCTACTTTGTCCTTGAACTTCAGTTGACAAATTTTATCTTTCTCAAATGAATTAATTAATTTTTCTATAGAAATTTCTGTTAATAACGGCTGGTCAGAAACTAGGAAACAAATGCCATCCATCTTATTAAAATATTTGACTCCCAATTTAATCGATTCACTTTGTCCTGTTTCGTTGTTTGGATTGTTAATCGTTTTAATTCCTATCTTGTTACAATATTCTATTATCGTAGAATTATTTGTAATCACAATTCTATCATAAAAGTTTGATTTTGCTACCAAATCAATAATATATTCAAAAACAAATTTATCATTATATTGTAGCATTAATTTGTCAGATTTCATTCTCTTGGACAAACCACTTGCCATTATTACTGCGCCTATTTTCAAAATTATCACCTAATCTATTATACACTTTTAGTTTATTGCAATCAAAAAACCTCTTCATCAATTAAGATAAAGAGGTTTCTGAAATAAAAATTATTGTCTATTCAAAGCGCCTTCAACCATTTGCAACAACAATACTCTTGTTGTGATTTTACCAACGCTATTTGCCAATACTTTTACATTAACTTCTGGATTAACATCGCCTGATAATTTTCCGTTTTCATCCAAGCTAACTCCAACATCTACTACATAAGAATCTTCAGTAAAGTAAGAATCATCAAACATTTTAGCTTTTCCAACCGCAGTTACAACCAAATCAGCATTTTTAGTAAATGATTTGATGTCTTCTGTTCTAGAGTGGCACATTGTAACAGTTTTGTTTTCTTTGATAAGCATATTGAAAAGTGGCTTTCCTAAAACTAATGATCTGTTTACGATTACCACGTTTTTAACATCGAAGTTGTAGTATTTAACTATTTCAACAACAGCTCTTGCTGTAGCTGGATAATATGCATCTTCTTCTGCTGCCAAGACTTTTCCTAAGTTAACCATTCCCATTGCATCGATATCTTTTTCTGGTGCGATTATATATTGAATTTCTTTTTCCAATTTTTTATCTTTTAATGGTCTAAACATCAATATACCGTCGTGTGTTTCATTTAGTTCTTTTATAGTTTGGATTAATTTTTCGTTTTCTCCTTCTTCTAAAACTATTTGATCACAAGTTATGTTCAACTTAGCGCAGTTGTTTTTTACAGCTTTTTCGTAAGAAATATCTCCTGCATTTTCACCAACTCTTACAGTTGAAACTTTAACTTCTCTACCTAATTTTTCTACACCATCGATAATTCTTTTACCTAAATCTTCTCTAAGTTCTTTAATGTCTAATACGTTCATAAAAGTATCCTTTCTATTTGTTCATTTTTTGTATCGTATATTACAAATCCAGCTTGTCCATCTCTTGGATAAGTTACAGATCCTGGATTTATAACCCAAACGCCATCAATTTTTTCATTAAAATACCTATGCGTATGTCCATACAAACACATTTGGCAATTTAATGATTTGCTTTTTTCGACTAATCTTGTCACTCCTGAAGATACATTGTACTTGTGGCCGTGTGTTATGAAAATATTTTTATCAGAAATCCTAATAACCTTGTCATATTCACCACCAGCAACATAAAAATCGTTATTCCCTTTTACATAAATGACTTCTACTTTTAATAAATCTTCAAGTAAAATTGCATCATCGCACACATCTCCTAAGTGAACGATGATGTCAATTTCTTTATCAAATAAATAATCATAAACTTTTGCGACTTTGTTATGTGTATCACTAATTATTGCTACTTTCATTTAAACCTTTCAAAATGATTTTGGCATTTTCCAAAGCTCTTTTTCTGTGACTAATTTTGTTTTTCTCACTGTCTTCCATTTGAGCAAAACTTTTATCGTAACCATCTGGCATGAATATACTATCGTATCCGAAACCATGTTCTCCACACTCTTCTAATAAAATCTTGCCATTTACTCTGCCTTTAGCTTGATGAATTTCATCATTTGAATCTATAATTGTGATTACAGTTTCAAAATAAGCACTTCTATCTTCTTTTCCTTTCAATTCAGATAAAAGTTTTTGACGATTTTTACTATCGTCACATTCATCGCCTGCAAATCTTGCAGAATATACGCCAGGTCTTCCATCCAAAGAATTTACAAATAGTCCTGTGTCATCACTCATTACAATATCGTCTGTATATTTTTTTAGAAATTTAGCTTTGATAAGTGAATTGCCTTCCAAAGTTTCTGCATCTTCTACTGCATCTTCATTTATACCCAATTCGGATTTGGAATACACATCATAATTCAAATCAGAAAGAATTTCTTTTATTTCAGAAACTTTTCCTTTATTTCCTGTAGATAAATATATTTTTTTCATTAGATTTTCTCTTTAATTAATTCGTTGAACTTTTGAGGATTTCCTTTGCCTTTTGATTTTTTCATACATTGGCCAACTAAGAAACCAATCGCACGATCTTTACCATTTCTAATACTTTCGATGGATTCTGGATTTTCTGCTACGACTTCATCCACTATTTGTTGTAGTAAATTATCGTCATCAACTTGCAATAATCCTTTTTCTTTGACATAAACCTCTGGGTCAAAGTTTTCGTTGAACATTTCTCTCAAAACTTTCTTTGCAGTTTGATTGTTTATTTTCTTAGCTGAAGAAAGTTTAATCAATTTTGCCAAATTTTCAGCAGACATATTCATTTCTTCCACTTCAATTTCATTTTCGTTTACTTGACGAAGAACATCTCCCAATAACCAATTTGAAGATTGAACAGGATCATTTGAGATTTCTACAACTTTTTCATAGTAGTCAGCCAAGTATCCATTCCTTGTTAAAATATCTGCGTCGTATTCATCAATCTTGTATTCGTTCATGAATCTTTCTTTACGCATTTGTGGAAGTTCTGGCAAATTATTTTTGATTTCTTCGATATAAGATTGTTCCACAAAAGTTTTAGGAATATCTCCTTCAACTGAGAATCTGTAATCATTTCCTTCTTCTTTGTGTCTCATTACTATTGTAGTTTGAGTGTCCTCATCCCATCTTCTAGTTTCTTTTTCGCCGATTTTATTTTTCTTTGCCAATTGGATGTGTCTTTCTTGTTCGTAAACCAAAGCTTTTGAAACTGATTTGAATGAGTTTAAGTTCTTAATTTCAGAAATTTTAGTTTTAAAATCAGAATCTTCATCGTAAACATTGATATTAACATCGCATCTCAACGATCCTTCGCTCATCTTAACATCTGATATTTTCAAATATTTGATTCTTTCTCTTAAAGTTTCTAAGAATTCTCTGGCTTCATCAGGAGTGCTCATATCTGGTTCACTAACAATTTCAATTAGTGGAACTCCCGCTCTATTATAATCCATTAAAGTGTTTCCACTTTCGTTGTGAATTGATTTACCTGTATCTTCTTCTATGTGAATTCTTCTAATTCTAACTTTTTTACCTTTAGTTGATGATTTTAATTCTATATATCCATTTGTGCAAAGTGGTTGATCTTCTTGTGTGATTTGATATCCTTTAACCAAATCTGGGTAGAAGTATTTTTTTCTGTCCATCTTGAATTCATTAGCAATGTCACAATCAAAAGCAAGTCCAGCCATAATAGCGTATCTTAAAGCTTCTTTGTTCATGTGAGGAAGTGCTCCAGGATGACCTAAACAAATTGGGCAGACATTTGTGTTTGGAACTTGTCCAAATTCATTCTTACAACCACAAAACATTTTAGTTTTAGTTGATAATTCAACGTGAATTTCCAATCCTATAAGTGTTTTTAAGTTCATGCTATCTCCTTTCAAACGCTAAAGCTGCATTCAATAAATTTTCTTCGTCGTGACTATTTGCAATTAGTTGCAAACTAGTTGATATTCCTGATTTGTAAGGAATTGAAATAGCACACAATCCACTCAAGTTTACAATTACATTGAAAATACCTGAGTCATACACAGCCAATGGATCGTCTTTCCTGCTGTCTAATTCATAAGGTAAGCTTGTCATTGTAGGTGTAGCAATCAAATCAAAATCTTTGAAGATATTTTTGAACTCTTGTGAAAGTAGATTTCTAACTTTTAAACCTTGTTTGTAAATTTTTTGGTCATTGGAACTTGCTAGATAAAAAGTTCCCATAGCAATTCTTCTCTTAACTTCTTCGCCAAATCCTTCACTTCTTACTTTAACGAATAAATCTCTCGTATTTTCATAATCATCTGTCAAATATCCATATCTAATTCCATCAAATCTTGACATATTAGATGATACTTCACTAGTTACAATTACGTTATATAAAGCATTTGCGTATTTTAAATATTCGAAGTCGATTTCTACTAAATCGGCACCTAATTTTTTTAGAATCTCCAATATTTCTTGGTATTCGTTGATAACTGTTTCATCATTGCTGTATTTTTTTAAATCAACAACGGCAATTTTTTTGCCTTTAAAATCATAATCTTTCTTTTGAACATTTACTTCAGATTGAATTGTAGTCATATCATTGTCATCGTGACCTGCAATTACATTGTAAGTATCCATTATATCTTCAACAGAATTTGATAATATACCAACTTCGTCCAAAGTATTTGCCATTGATTGAACTCCAAATCTAGAAATTGAACCATAAGTTGGCATAAATCCTACGACATTACAGCAAGATGCTGGTTGTCTACTAGAACCACCAGTGTCAGTTCCCAAACTTACAACAGCCATTTCAGCTTTGACACTAGCAGCTGATCCTGATGATGAACCGCCTGGGATTAATTTTGTGTCCACAGGATTTTTTGTAGGTCCAAAATAACTTGTTTCAGAAGAAGATCCCATTGCAAATTCATCCATATTAACCTTTCCAACTATAACGCAGTCTTCTTCTTTTAATTTTTTGATTACAGTAGCATCGTAAATTGAAACATAATCTTCTAACATTTTTGATCCACAAGTCATCTTCAAATCTTTTACATTAATGTTGTCCTTAACACTAACTGCAATACCAAACATTTTTCCCAAATTTTCGTTATTGTTTGCTTTTTCAATTAGCTTTTCAACTTGTTGGTCAACAAATGATTTGTCGTAAGTTATGAACACATTCAAATTTTTTTTTGATTCTATTAATTTATCCAAATCACTGTAGTAGTCCTTTAAACTCTCAGGATTTTCTACAAATTTATTTCTAAGATTTTCTATCATTATTCCACCACTTTCTTCAATTTAAAATAACCATACTCACGAGATTTTGCATTCTTCAACGCAACTTCTCTTGGAATTGATTCTTTTGGTGTATCTTCTCTAAGTATGCTGTGATATTGTGGCAAGAATTCCATGTATTCCACACCTTCAGTATCACATTCCATAATCATACTTGCAAAATCCAATACAGTATTGTATTTTTCATATAAATCATCCACGTTTTCAGTTAACTCAAGGTTAGCCAAATCATAGATTTTTATTACTTCATCTCGATTAATCATACTAACTCCTTTTTAATTCATGATTAAATTTTATCATAAATAAATTAAATTTATAAGTTGTCTAAGAATGAATTCAATTCATCTTCTGTCATTAATTTTACACCCAAATCCTTCGCTTTTGTAAGTTTAGATCCAGCTTTTTCTCCATATACCACGTAATCGGTGTTTTTGGACACAGAAGATGAAACTTTTGCTCCCAAATTCGATAACTTGTCTGTAAGTTCTTTTCTAGAATAATTTACCAAACTTCCTGTCAATACAAAAGTCAAATTATCCAATTTCTTTTCAATATTTTCAGGATTTTTGATTTTAATTCCTTTTGATAGAAGTGAATCGATAGAATGAGAAATAGTTTCGTCATGGAAAAATTCTACGATTTCTTCTGCAATAACATTTCCAATATCTTCTATTTGAATTAATTCTTCAAACTTCGCTTCTCTCAAATTATCAAAGTTTTTATATTTTTGTGCCAATTCAAAGCTTGTCTTCTCGCCAATTTCAGGAATTCCAAGTGCAAAAATGAAATTAGCCAAATCAACATTTTTACTCTTTTCAATTGCATTTATCAGATTTTGGCTCTTTTTTTCTTTAAAGCCTTCTAATTGCAACAACTGTTCTTTTTTTACATCGTAGATTTCTTCTATTGATGTGATGTTTAGTTTCTCTAGCAAAACTTCCAACGTTTTTTCGCTCAATCCATCGATATTCATTGCATTTCTACTTGCAAAATGAACCATTCTCTTAACTAATTGTGGAGTGCAACTCATTGAATTTGGACAGAAAATATGAACTCCATCTCTAAATAATTCACTGTGACAATAAGGACAGTAATGTGGAATTTCAATTTCTTCCGTATCTTCTTGGTCAGGATTTACAACTCCCATTATTTCTGGGATTACATCGTTTGACCTTCTAATGAAAACTTCTGAATTCAATCTTACTTGTTTTCTTTCAATATCGTCAATATTGTTAAGTGTAGCTCTTTTTACAGTTACATTTCCAATCTCTACAGGCTCCAACAAAGCCGTCGGAGTTACTTTTCCAGTTCTTCCAACATTCCATTCAACTTCTTTTACAATTGTTGTAAATCTTTCAGGTTCAAACTTGTAAGCTATCGCCCATCTTGGAAATTTGTTAGTGTAGCCTAATTTTTCTCTGGTTTTAAAATCATTTACTTTAATTACCACACCATCTGTTAGCACGTCAATTTCATTTCTTAATTCAAAAATCTCTTCGATAAATTCTGAAATCTCTTCGAATGACGTTGCGTGTTTTTCGTAAGGATACAATTTGAAATAATTATCTCCCAAAAACTTCATCATTTGTTCTTGAGTTTCAAGCCCGTTTTCTTCCAAATAATTTACATTGTAGAAATAAGCATCCAAGTTTCTTTCTCTTGTAACAGCTGGATCTAAGTTTCTAAGAGCTCCTGCTGCTGCATTTCTCGCATTTTTGAGTTTTGGTTCATGAGTTTGGTTGTATTTTTCTAATGAAGAAAGTGGCATTACTCCTTCGCCTTGAATTTCCATCAATCTCGTGTCTTTTATTTTCAATGGAATTGAATTGATAGTTCTCACTTGGCTTGTAATAACTTCTCCGATAGTACCGTTACCTCTTGTAGTCGCCATCACTAAATATCCGCCATCATATGTCAAATTTACTGTCAAACCGTCAAACTTAAATTCAACATAAAATTCAACTTGAGGTAATTTGTTCACGTGATTTTTATTGTAATTTTCTACAAATTCAATGGTTTTATTGACCCAATTTCTAACTTCTTCTTTGCTTTGCGCTTTTCCTAAACTGTACAACGTATTCAAGTGCACATGCTTTTCAAATCCCGATAAAACTTCTCCACCAATCCTATTTGTCGGAGAATTTGGGAGAACAACTCCAGTTTCTTTTTCAAGATTCACAAGCTCATCATACAACACATCATACTCTGAGTCCTCAATCAAAGGATCATCCAAAGTATAATAATGAAAAGCGTATTTATTTAGTATGTCTACCAAATATTTTATTCTGTCTTCCTTTTCCATTATTCAACCCTTGTTAGTGGTGCTAGTGATGAATTTAGTTTCTTCAAGCCTTTTTTGTCGAAATTAATCGTCAATTCATCACCGTTTTCTTTTTCAACAATTCCGACGATTACACCAGTTCCGAACTTTTTGTGTGAAACCTTGTCTCCAGCTCTGTACTTTTCATTGTTTTTAGTAACAGTATTTTGTTTTTTAGTGATTGAAGCTGATGCTTCTGTTCTGTAATCATCAACTACTTTAGTGTTGAACGATTCTCTAAAACTAACCTCTTTATTAGGAGATTCGTCTTTGTATTTGTTTTCCATTTCCTCTATAAACCTCGATTCAGCTTTTGTTTGAAATTCATTAAATCTTCTTCTCGATTGCACACTTGTAATGTACAATTTTTTCCTTGCCCTTGTGATTGCAACGTAGCACAATCTTCTCTCTTCTTCTACATCTTCATCAACTCTTGATGGAATAGTACCTTCTTCTAGACCAGTGAAAAATACAACATCAAACTCCAATCCTTTTGCCGCATGGATTGTCATCATCGATACACCTTTTGTATTATCATCAGTTTTATCTAAATCGGTCATAAGTGATGAAGTTTCCAAATATTCTCTCAAGTTTTTATCAGGATTATCTTGAACAAATTGATATAAAGATGAAATGTATTCGTCAATATTTTCCAACCTCGTCTTATCATCTCTATTATTTGATTTTTCAAGATTAGCTCTGTATCCTGTTTTGTCCAGAATATATTCCATAAGTTCTGCAACATTCAAATCATCTTTTGGAAAGCTTTTAATTAAATAATAAAACTCTTGAAGCTTTTTCGCTGTAGCATTTGAAAAATCAGGAAGATCTGTATTTTTGATGTATTCCATCATACTAATTCCTCTTGATTGCGAACATTGCAACAACTTATCCATAGTTGTTTTACCAATTCCTCTTTTCGGCTCATTGATAATTCTATTTAATGCCATATTGTCATTCAAATTTTCAACAATTCTAAGATAGCTAACGCAATCTTTGATTTCTTTTCTATCGTAGAATTTCAATCCACCTACAACTCTATTAGGAATTCCTAGTCTATTCAATCTTTCTTCAAAAAGTCTAGATTGTGCATTGGTTCTGTACAAAATCGCCATTTCTTCGTATGGGTTTTGTCTGTATCTTTCTTGCTCAATCCATTGAACCACTTGTTCTGCCTCATCTATATCAGAATACATTCTTCTATAAATCGGCATATCTCCTTCGTTTTTTGCAGTCCACAAATTCTTGTCTTTTCTAAGTGAATTGTTTTTAATCACCGTGTTTGCCAAATCCAAAATAGGTTGTGTAGAACGATAATTTTGTTCCAATAAAATAACTTTAGCATTCTTAAAATCTTTTTCAAAATTTTGAATGTTTTGAATGTTTGCTCCTCTCCAACCGTAAATTGATTGATCAGAATCTCCTACACAACAAATATTATCGTTTTTTGAAACCAAATTTTTGATTAACTTGTATTGTGTATCGTTAGTGTCTTGGTATTCATCGACAAATACATACTTAAATCTGTCAGAATATTTTTCTCTTAAATCTGGATTTTCTTCGAACAACAAATTAGTCTTCACAATCAAATCATCAAAATCCAATGAATTGTATCTTTTTAGTTTGTGTTCGTATTTTTGGAATAATTCCATAGTAAAAGTACTTAGACTAATATCAAAATCTTCTTTGTCGATATTTTTTTCTGTAGCCCCAGCGTTTTTTAATCTAGAAATTGTATTAATTTCGTTTTTGATTTCTACATTTTTAGGATCCACACCCATATCCTTCAAACATTCTTTTACAAGAGAGATCTGATCGGCTCTGTCATAAACTGTAAAGTTTCTTTCGAAGCCAATTCTTTCTATCTCTACTCTCAAAATTCTAGAACAAATTGCATGGAATGTTCCTATCCACATGCTGTCTACGTTTTCTTGAAGGATATTTTCGACCCTTTCTTTCATTTCTTTGGCAGCTTTGTTTGTAAAGGTAATTGCCAAAATCTCGTATTTTGAACACAATCCTTTTTCCAAACAATATGCAATTTTTGTAGTCAAAACTTTTGTCTTCCCACTTCCTGCTCCTGCCAATATCAACATAGGACCATCTGTATTTTCGACTGCTTCTCTTTGTCTGTCATTTAAATTATCTAAATTCATCATAACTCCTTATGTATCAATAAAAAAATAAGTCGCTACAACTTATTTTTTCAAATATATATTCGTCTATGTTTTCTAATGTTCATTTAGGAATAATTGCAACTATTCCTTCTAATTATTATATCACAACTATCTGATTAGTCCGAAATAAATTAGAACCAATACACCAAGAGCTATTCTGTAATAACCGAACACTTTGAAATCATTGTTTTTGATGTAATTCATCAAGAATTTAATTGTAATTACAGATACAATGAAGCTAACTGCAGTTCCCAATAATAAAACGAATGCTTCCATTGCTGTAAAACTAAATCCAAATTTCACAAGTTTTAGTAAACTTGCTCCAAACATTGTTGGAATTGCCAAGAAAAATGTAAATTCAGCTGCAACTGTTCTGGATAATCCTATGGCAATACCTCCCAAAATCGTAGCTCCCGAACGTGATGTACCTGGGAATATCGCTGCAATTACTTGGAATAATCCTACTATAAAAGCTTGTTTGTAAGTAATTTTATCGATACTATCGACTAATTTTTTGTGTGATTCTTTGTTTTTATTTTCAATTATAATAAAAAGAATACCGAAAATTATTAGTGCTAATGAAATTACAAAATAATTATAAAAGTGTTCTTCGATAAAATCATCGAATTTAATACCAATAATAGCTGCAGGAATACATGCAACAATTATTTTTGCCCACATTATCATTTTGCTTTTACTAATAGATATAAGATGAGTTTGACCTTTTTTAAATGGCCACACTTTGTTCCAATAAATTACTACAACTGCCAAGATTGCTCCCAATTGAATTACAACTGTAAACATTGATTTGAAAGCATCTGACATATTCAGTTTTATAAATTCGTCTAATAATAAAATATGACCAGTTGAACTAACTGGCAACCATTCTGTTATTCCTTCTATAATTCCCAAAAGAATAACTTTTAATATTTCTATAAACATATTTCCTCCAATTTCTTAACTACTCATATTATATGAAAAATCCGTTTATTATTCAATCTCAAATGAAAAAAGTGCAAAAGTAAATCTCTTGCACTTTCTAAGTTTAATTTGCTTTTATATCCGCCCATATATCGTCGTATTTTTCGACAAAGTCTGATGGGTCTTTAAATATTTCCATATTTTTATGCTTTGATAAATCAGGATAAGCTGTAGCATCATCTTGAACTTCTTTGTCCAAAAGTTTTTTTGCTTCTGTTGATGGAAGTGAATAACCAATGTATTCTGCATTTAATTTTGCATTCTCGGGATCTGTCATAAAATTAATAAATTTTTCAGCATTTTCCTTGTGCTTTGCATTTTTCAAAATTGCCAACGTATCAAACCACAAGTTTGATCCTTCTTTTGGAATTACATATTCCAAGTTTTCATTTTCACCTTTAGCGACGATTGCATCACCTGAATACATTACTGCAATATCTGCTTCTTCATTGACCATTTGATTTTTGGTTTCATCTACAAGATAAGCAAGAACAATATCTTTTTGTTTTATCAATGACTCTTTTGCTTGTTCAAGCTCTTTTTCATTTCTAGAATTCATTGAATATCCTAATCTTTTCAAAGCTACTCCTAGAGTGTCTCTTGTGGAGTTCATCATTATGATGTTGTCCTTGTATTTTTCATCCCACAAAATATTCCAGCTATCAACATTGTCTTTAACTTTATTTTTATTGTAAAGAATTCCGACAGTTCCCCACATATACGGAACTGTGTATTCGTTTTTGGGATCGTAATCCAAATTTCTAAACCTCTTATCGATGTATTTGAAATTTGGAATTTTGCTGTAATCAATTTTTTCAAGCATTCCTTGTTTAATCATTTTTTCAGCCATGTAGTCTGAAGGAACCACAACGTCGTAATTGTTGCCTCCTTCTTTTACTTTCATATACATATCTTCGTTTTGCTCAAAAGTGTCATAGATTACTTTAATTCCCGTTTCTTTTTCAAACTTTTCTATCAAAGCCGGTTCGATGTATTCTCCCCAATTGTACACATACAAAACATTTGATTCATCTTTGGAGCAAGAAGTTAAAACCAATATAGTTAATAAAAATAATAAAAATTTTCTCATCCTACAATTCCTCCAATAGATTTGTTCTCTTGTGAAGAATCAACAACAGAATAACCATTACCAAAAACATGATTGTACTCAACGCATTAATTGCTGGATTTACGCCTTTCTTTGCCATAGAATACACAGTAACTGATAAGTTTGACACGCCATGACCTGTCGTGAAGAAGCTTATTACAAAATCATCAATACTAAGTGTAAATGCCAACAAGCTTCCTGAAAATACGCCCGTTTTTATTTCAGGAAGTACAACTTTTCTCAAAGTATAAAAAGGTGTCGCTCCCATATCCATAGCAGCCTCTGGCAAGAACTTATTCATCTGCGATAATTTCGGCAACACTGCAAGTATTACATATGGAGTTGTAAATGTTATGTGTGATAATAACATCGTGAAAAATCCGAATGGAAAATTCATCAAGTTAAATATTACCATCAAACTTACTGCCGTCACTATATCAGGATTTAAAACTGGAAGATAATTCATATTTAAAAGCAAAGTTTTCTTGTATCCTCTCAAATAATAAATTCCTATTGCTGCTATTGTTCCTAAAATTGTTGCAATTATTGTAGCTAATATTGCAATTAATATTGTGGTTTTAAAAGAAGACAAGATTTCTTCGTTGTGCAATAATTCCTTGTACCATTTGAACGTAAATCCAACCCAGCTTCCCTTCAAACGAGAATCGTTAAATGAAAATACCATTAATACAGCAATTGGTCCGTAAAGAAACAAAAACACCAATGCTAAGTAAAATTTCTTGAAAAATTCTTTCATTTTATTCTCCCTTCTCATTCGTAAAAGCTAATGAAATTAAAATCATAATGATAAGCACTACAGAAATTGCACTACCGTAATGCCAGTTTCCTGCTATTCTGAATTGATGCTCAATTATATTACCAATCAAATTGTATTTGTTACCACCAAGTAACGCAGATATTTCAAATGTAGATATAGCAGGAATAAACACCATTGTAATTCCCGTAATAACTCCAGGCAAACTCATCGGAAACACTACTCTTAAAAAAGTTTGCAACTTAGATGCTCCCAAATCGTAACTTGCTTCTACTAGTGAATAATCTGATTTGTCTAATATTGAGAAAATAGGAAGTATCATAAAAGGTAAGAAATTGTAAACCATCCCCATTAAAATAGCTCCTTCAGTGTAAAGCATTTTAATTGGAGAAAAACCAAAATGTATCAACATACTGTTGATTATCCCGTTTTTACCAGTTAAAATAATCCACGCATAAGTTCTCAACAAAAAGTTCATCCACATTGGAATAACTATCATAAGCATCAACACAGCTTTGTATTTTTTGTCTACTTTACTGATAAAATAAGCTGTTGGATAACCTATCAGCAAACAAATTACTGTACTTATAAATGCCAATCTTATTGAATTCAAAAGTACTTTTACATATTTTGATGTAAAAAATCTGTGAAAGTATTCAAGCGAAAATTGTGGATTAGAAAAATCTCTCAATGATCCAGTTGTAACTGAATAATAAATTATAAGAAACAACGGAAATACAATGAAAAATAGTATCCAAATAGCGTAAGGAATGGATAATTTCTTAAGCTTCATTGCCGCACCTCTTCATAATATGAATATTATCTGGATCAATGTTAATTCCTACCATACTTCCTTGAGGCTTGTTGATAGTTGATTGGGCTTTGTATTTGAAATCTCCAGTATCCACAAACATTTCGTAGTGAATTCCTTTAAATCTGTCGCTTATAACTGTGCCTTTGATTTGTCCTTTTTCTGGAGCAACTATCTCCACATCTTCTGGTCTAATAACCACTTGGACACTTTCGTTTTTCGCAAAACCTTTATCCACACACTTCCATTTATGATTGGAGAATTCAACCATGCAATCTTCCAAAAATACTCCGTCAATTATGTTACTTTCGCCAATAAATTTAGCTACAAACTCATTCTTAGGCTCATTGTAGATATCTTCTGGAGTTCCTATTTGTTGAATTATACCATTATCCATAACAACAATAGTATCGCTCATAGTTAAAGCTTCTTCTTGATCGTGAGTTACATAAACAAATGTAATTCCAATTCTTTCTTGAATATTTTTGAGTTCATTTTGCATTCCTTTTCTCAACTTCAAATCCAATGCACCCAATGGTTCATCTAGCAACAAAACACTAGGTTCGTTGACCAATGCTCTAGCTATAGCAATCCTTTGTTGTTGTCCACCACTCAAATTATTTATTTTTCTTTTTTCAAAACCAGACAAATTTACAAGCTTCAAAACTTCTGTTACTTTTTCTCTGATTAATTTTTCGTTCATTTTTTTGATTCTCAAACCAAAAGCGATGTTTTCGAATACATTCATATTAGGAAATAGAGCGTATTTTTGAAAAACGGTGTTCACATTTCTCTTATAAGGTGCAATATGACTTATGTCTTTACCTTCAAAAATAATTTTCCCAGTATCTGGAGTTTCAAATCCAGCAATTAATCGCAAAGTCGTAGTTTTCCCACAACCTGATGGTCCCAATAATGTCAAAAATTCTTTATTTCTAATGTAAAGATTCAAATCTTTTAAAATATGTTCATCTTCAAAAGATTTATTAATACCGATTAATTCAATGATATTATCCATTAAACATTCCCCCTAAAAATTTGGTGGTGACATAACCCATATCACCTTGCAGATTTTTGTGCCATTATTTTCTAACATTCTAGTTTTATTGCACTTCGTGTAAAAACAATCACCTTTGTTTAGTTTATATATTTCATTGTCGAGATAAATGTTGCAACTTCCCTCAAGTACATACCCAAACTCTTCGCCTTCAAATGGATTGTATTCTTTAGTTTCTCCTTTTTGATTAAGCGTAATTATAACAGGTTCCATAGTGTTTACCTGAGATTTTGGAACTAGCCATGTAATAGTAGAATTCATGCTCAAATCTTCACTTGATTGATAGTCGTCTTTTGTGAAAATCTCTTTTACTGAGGGCTTATCCATAAAAAAAGTTGCCATATCAGTTCCTAATGCATTTAATAAGTCATTAAGTGAATCTACAGAAGGACTTGTCAAATCTCTCTCTAATTGTGATATGAAACCTTTTGTCAAATCAGACCTTTCTGCCAATTCTTCTTGGGTCAATCCAAGTTTTAACCTCAATGATCTTATTTTTTCTCCTATTTCCATTACTATCTCCTTACTTAAAATATTAAACCAAAAGTATTATAACATAAAAGCATACAAAACTAAACAAAAAGTTAAAAATATTTTACTAAATTTTCGTAAAAAAATACTCTCAAAATAAATTGAGAGTATTTCATAAATTTGATTAAAAGCTTCTTCCCGCTCCTCCGCCTCCGGACGAGCCTCCTCCTCCAGAGAATCCACCGAATCCTCCAGAAGATCCGCCGCCAAAACCTCCGCCGAATCCGCCGAAGTCATCGTCATCGAATCCTCCTCCAAATCCAGGGAAGAATATTGTACCACCACGTCTTCTGCCTCTGTATCTATTATTTCTACGATTATTTCTTGAGATAAAGTACAAAACAAGCAGAATTATTACCATTCTTAGTACAGCATTAAAAACTTGTGGATCTGTTTTTCTGTTTAAATTTTTTTGATATTTGTCAAAATCCCCAGTTAATTCAACATCATACTCAGCAGCAACTTCACTGACAACTGCATTGAATCCTTCTTGTAAAGCGTTAGAATAATTACCGTCTTTTAAATCATCAAGCATATATTCATCAATTATTCTACCAACCTTACCATCGTTAAGTCTTCCTTCAATTCCATAACCTGTAATGATATTGATGTGACGATTACGACCTTTAGGTTCATTTAAATCTTGTGACAATAAAATCAGTACCCCATTTTTCTTAGTGGCATCTCCGATTTTCCATTTGTTAAACAAATCGACGCCGTAATCAACAGGATCTCTTCCTTTTAAGTCTTTTATGGTTACAACAAGTACTTGTGAGCCTGTTTTTTGCTCAAGTTCTACATTCGTCTTAACTATTTTATCTTTAACTTCCTGGCTAATCACACCCATCTCATCAAGATAAAAAGTATCCGGTGATTTCGGCAAATCTTGGGCAAAAGCATTTACATTAAAAATTAATAAAAAAGCTAAAACAAATGAGAATATCAATCTAAATTGCTTTCTCATTATTTATTTGTCCTATTCAAAGTTAACTTGTGGTGCTTTTTGTGCTGAAGCATCTGCTTCAAAGTATTTTTCAGAGCTGAATCCCATTAATCTAGCAAATATTACTGTTGGGAATCTCTTAACTTTTTGATTATATGATTTTACAACTGTATTGTAATTCTTTCTTTCTGTAGCGATTCTGTTTTCTGAACCTGCTAATTCATCCATAAGTTGTGTAAAGTGTGCATCTGATTTTAATTCAGGATATCTTTCTACAACAACATTCATACCATTTAATGCTTTTGTCAATTCATCATTTGCTTTTGCTAATTCCTCTGGATCCTTAGCATTCTTAACACCGCTTCTAGCTTCAGAAACTTTGATGAATACATCTTCTTCGTGCTTTGCAAATCCTTTTGCTGTGTTAACCAAGTTTGGAATTAAATCCGCCCTTCTTTGAACAACGTTTTGAACTTGTGCATATGCTTCGTTCACATCTTCCTTTGATTGAACCAAACCGTTGTATTGTGGCACTAATAATAATGCTAACACAACAATAATCCCTATAATAACTCCTGCTTTTTTCATACTTCCTCCTATTGTCTAATCTTAATTAATTCCATATTATCTATACATTCTTGAACCAAGGCTTCAATATCTAAGTTTTCTTCTTCTCTTTTGACATCGTAAATTCTTGGTTTAGTGACTGGTCTTTTCGGTGTAAACACCGTGCAACAATCTTCAAAAGGCAAAATTGATGTTTCGTAAGTTCCTATTTCTCTTGCTATTTCTATGATTTCTGTTTTATCACTTGCAATCAAAGGTCTTAAAATAGGAAGACTTGTAACTTCGTTGATAACTGAAACTCCTTGAATAGTTTGACTTGCAACTTGACCCAAGCTTTCTCCTGTAATCAAAGCGTCAATTTTGTTTTCATTTGCAATTCTTTCTGCAATTCTCATCATAAATCTTCTAGAAATGATAGTCATCATTCTTTCCTTGCAGTTTTTCGTGATAGCTTTGTACACTGGAAGCAAGTTCACAGAATAAAAGTTAATATTACCAGTATAATAAGAAACTTCTTCTGCTAGTTGCTTAACTTTTTCAAACCCTCTTTGACTTGTGAATGGGTAGCTGTGGAAGTGCAAACAATCCACACGAACTCCTCTTTTAGCCATCAGAAAAGCAGCAACAGGACTATCTATACCACCTGATAATAACAACAAACCTCTTCCAGAACTTCCAATAGGAAGACCTCCCCATCCTTTGATTCTATCAGTGTAAACATAACAATTATCCTTAATGTCTACATAAACAAAAAAGTCAGGATTTTTGATGTCAACCTTAACATAATTGCCGTATTTTTTTAATATAGTACCACCTAAAAGCGGATTTAATTCTGGCGATTTTGGTTCAAATTTCTTGTCAACTCTATGAACATCAACTTTGAAAGTTTGAAGTTTGTCTTCGATAATTTTACCTTCTATTATCTTTAATACCCCGTCTTTCATACTTTCAACCGTTTTTTCACATTTTATGCAAGGACTAATGTACACAATTCCAAAAACTTTTTTAATTTTGTCTATCATTTCATCAAAATCATTGACATCAGCCTTGATGTACAACTTACCTTGTTCTTGATAGTATTCTTCTATTTTATAATCAGAAATCGCATCCAAAATCTTGCTTATTGCACGTTTTTCGAAAGTGTGTCTATTCTTTCCTTTTAATGTTAGTTCTCCAAAACTAACCGATATATACCAATCTAACATTTATCTCCTCATAATATCTCTAATATCTTCTAATCTAAGCTTTAATTTCTCAACAAATATATCCAGTACATCCTCAGGCGTATCATCAGTAAATGAAATTCTTATACATCCATCTGAAAACTCATCAGGTGTGTTAATACTTTGGATAATTCTTGATTTTTTGGAACCATTACATGCACTCCCAGTAGAAATATAAATTCCATCTTGTTCCAAATAATGTAGCAATACTTCACTCTTAATGTAATTAAAGCACACATTCGTAATGTAAGGACTATATCCTTCCAGTTTGGAATTAAAATAAACACCATCAATTTTTGATAACTCATCCATCAAATATGACTTCATCTTGTATAATCTGTCGTAAGTCTCATCAATTTTTGAAAAAACTTCTTCACTCGCGCATTTCAATGCCACAATTCCCGCTACATTTTCAGTTCCCGGAGAAATTCCGGATTCTTGTGATCCACCTATTATAAGAGGCTTAACTCTTTCAGGATTTCTGATGAAAATTGCACCAATTCCTTTTGGAGCGTGAATCTTGTGGCCACTAATTGTGTAGAAATCAATCTTCGCTTCATTAATATCCAATTTAATTTTGCCAAAACCTTGAATTCCATCTACATGAAACAAAGTATTAGGATTTTTCTCTTTAATTCTCTTGCCCAATTCTGTTATTGGAAGAATTCTACCAGTTTCATTATTAACATGCATAACTGAAACTAAACGTGTTTTTTCATTTATCAAATCAATTATATCTTCGACTTTAAAATCATCACTTACATTTACAAAATGAACAGTCCTATTTTCCTTCAATTTATTATAAGTCTTAAACACAGAAGAATGTTCGATATTTGTAGTTATAAATTCTTCTTTTTTATCATTTGTAACACTTCCATTGATTGAAATATTATTACCTTCAGTTCCGCAAGATGTAAAGAACACATTTTCTGATCTTACATTTAATAAGTTTGCAATTGTATTTCTGGAATCAGTAACAAGTTTTTCAGCTCTCATTCCAAAATCGTACAAACTAGAAGGATTACCAAAATCAACAGTCATTGCATTAACCATTTCTTTTACTGCATTTTCCGAAACTTTTGTAGTAGCAGCATTGTCTAAATATATCATTATATCCCTTCATTTCTATTTAAAATCATACTAATATTATAACATGTAGAGAAAATTTACCAAAATAATAGTATAATGGAAATGGTGATAAAATGAATGAAAATCAGGCTATTATAAATATAGAAACAACAGGAATCGATCCTCACAAAAACCACATCTATCTTATAAATATATTCACAAATGATAGGTACTATAATTTTTACTCAAAAAACAATGAAACTGAGGAAAAAATTATAAAATCAGCTTATAAAATCATACTAAACAAACAAATTATTTGCTTTAGTGAATTTGACGTAAAATTTATCAATACCAAAATAATAAAATACACAGAATTTGATGTCATTAATAATTGCATTTACTTGCAAAAATTAATTAGAAATTACTACAATAACTCATTTACTTCCCTTAAAGCAAAAGATTTGTCATCAAAATTATTCGATATTAATATAGATGATAAATCAAAATCTGTGAAATTATACAAAAAGTTCTCAAAATCGAATCGTATCTCAGGTGAATTAATAGAATTTGCCAAAACATCCATGAATTTTAACATAAAACTGTACAATTATATGAAGAAATTCTTTGAAGAAAATTGTGATCCATTTTATCTGTACTCAAATTTTGTTAGATATTTGCTATATGATATTAAGAAAATAAAAAATAACTTAGAAATTAGTTTGATCACAGATAATAATATGGAAATAGATGCAATGTATGAATCAACTCAAATCAAATCACATGGAATGTTTATGGTTTTAAGTTTGAGTTTGCACAAAGGATACATTGAAGATGATTTTGTTGAATGCGCAATGACAAATATGGAAAACAATTATAATTTAATAAACAATTACTACCCTTTAATCAAAAATGATGAATTTATTTATGATAATATTAAAGAATTAGTAAAATACACACTTACGGAGATTTTTAATGAATAAAAGGACAAAACAAATATTATTTGCAATATTAGGGAACTTAATAATTGGATTTATTATTGGAATACTCAGACTATCAAAATTAGGTGTAGATCCTCTTAGTTTTATGAATAGTGGATTTTCTGATTTTTTGAATAAAGATTTTGGAACTGTAATTACCGTAACCAATTTCATATTAATTGTTATTGTATTTTTAGGCCACAGAAAATCAATCGGTCTCGGAACTGTCATAAATATGGCGACTGTAGGTTACAGCGCTGATTTTTCGTACATGCTACTAAAATTTATGGATACGGACAAATTTTCGATTAACTTTATTCTATTGATTATTGGAATAAATATTATGAGTATAGGAGTTGGAATTTACTTGGAAGCTGACCTGGGTGCCAGTGCTTATGACGCTATGCCCTATGTTGTAGACAATGTTGTAAAAAAAGATTTATCATATAAATACACAAGGATCGTATTAGACATAATATGCATAGTAGTTGGTCTATTATTTGGAGAACAAATCGGAATAGGTACTATATTTTTAGGATTTTTATCCGGCCCACTAATTGTATTTTATAGGAATTTGGCTAAAAAATTGATTTTTGAATAGATTTAAAAATATTTAATTATTTGTATTGAATAATCCTTGATTTTGATTATAATAAAAGTAAGTAGAATAATAAATAACTGGAGGAAATCATGAAACTACAAACTTTAAAAAAGAAGAAAAAAGGATTTACATTACTTGAATTATTAGTCGTACTTGCCATACTAGCTATCCTTATAGCAATAGCTATTCCTGTCTACAAAGGACAAAAAGAAAAAGCAGCTATAACTGCCCACAATGCAAACGTAAGAGTATTAGAAACAGCTTTGGAAAGCTATAAACAAGATAATAGCGGTAAATTACCGGATGGATTAGAAAAATTAGTCCCTGACTACATTAAAAGTGTCCCAAAAGTTCCAGCAAGTGAAAATGAAAAGTTGAAAGGTCAATCTTATAAGATAACTAATGGAAAAATTGAACCTGAAGAAATAACTACCACTAAAAAAGCTGATTAATAAGATATTTGGAATTCTACTATGTATTACATTAAAAAACTGCTTCTTTTTCGGAGCAGTTTCTTAATTTGGCAGAGATTGAAGGAATCGAACCTTCATCCTTCAGATTCGGAGTCTGACATTTTACCAATTAAACTAAATCTCTATACCCTATCATTTATGACTATATTTTAAATTATAGTTTTTTTATAAAACAATACATAATTTACGTATTATAAATTTTACTTACACTGAAAATATATAATCTCATAAAAAATTGTTACGTTAATTGTTACGTTTTATAATCGTAGATTAAATATATAAAACATAAAAACGGCTTGATTCAATGTCTAATAACACATAGAACCAAGCCGTTAAGTCGTGGCAGGGGATAGAGGACTTGAACCCCTGACATCCGGTTTTGGAGACCGACGTTCTACCACTGAACTAATCCCCTTGGTGCCCAGAGCCGGAATCGAACCAGCGACACAAGGATTTTCAGTCCTTTGCTCTACCGACTGAGCTATCTGGGCACGTACTTTATTTAGGAAATGATTTCAACATTATAAAAAAATATTTCTTGAATAAATCAAGAAATAATTTGGTGGGCCTTCAGGGACTCGAACCCGGGACCTACCGGTTATGAGCCGGGCGCTCTAACCAACTGAGCTAAAGGCCCAAGAATAAATCATATATTCTTGGCGGAGAAAGAGGGATTTGAACCCTCGCATCCCGTTAAGGATCTACTCCCTTAGCAGGGGAGCCTCTTCAGCCACTTGAGTATTTCTCCTAAATAAAGTAATTTAAAATGGCGGAGAGGGTGGGATTCGAACCCACGCGGGGTTGCCCCCAAACGGTTTTCAAGACCGCCTCGTTATGACCACTTCGATACCTCTCCACATTTGGTGGCTCATCCGGGACTCGAACCCGGGACACCCTGATTAAAAGTCAGGTGCTCTACCATCTGAGCTAATGAACCGTATTGGCTGGGGTGACAGGACTCGAACCTGTGGAATGCAAGAGTCAAAGTCTTGTGCCTTACCAACTTGGCGACACCCCACTATTATTGGCGCACCTAGGGGGATTCGAACCTCCGGCACACGGATTAGAAGTCCGTTGCTCTATCCAGCTGAGCTATAGGTGCTTAATTGGAGCGGGTGAAGGGAATCGAACCCTCGCAACCAGCTTGGAAGGCTGGGGCTCTACCACTGAGCTACACCCGCATATAGGTAATTTTTTATTATTCTGTAAAATTTTATTGGTGGAGGAGGGTGGATTTGAACCACCGAAACATAAAGTAACGGATTTACAGTCCGTCCCCTTTGGCCACTCGGGAACTCCTCCGTAATCCTTTGTTTAAAAAGGATTTGGAGCTGGTGGGAGGACTTGAACCCCTAACCTACTGATTACAAGTCAGTTGCTCTACCAATTGAGCTACACCAGCATAACTTGGCGACCCGGAACGGACTTGAACCGTCGACCTCCAGCGTGACAGGCTGGCATTCTAACCAACTGAACTACCGGGCCTTGTGTTAGAATTTGTTTTTGTGTTTTGTAAAAATATATGGTGGGCGATACAGGGCTCGAACCTGTGACCCCCTGCTTGTAAGGCAGATGCTCTCCCAGCTGAGCTAATCGCCCATATATCTGGTGACCCTACCGGGATTCGAACCCGGGATACCGCCGTGAAAGGGCGATGTCTTAACCGCTTGACCATAGGGCCTAATTATTCAAGATTTTTTTATTGTATTAAGTTGTTACTGTATGGTTGCAGCTTCGCTGCAAATGTCTTGGTCGCTACATAACGAAATCGAAGATTTCTATTGCGCGACATTTGACCTACCTACAAATCACTTCGTGATTTGGGTTAGGATCAAGAACCGCTTGACCATAGGGCCTTATTACTAAGGTTTGTTATTAAAATTTATTCATTTGTTAACAACTTACTTATTTAGTTTAGCATTTTATAAGCATTTTGTCAACACTTTTTTTCAATTTTTTTACTCAGGTTTTACATAATATTTTATGTATGGTTGCGGGAGCAGGATTTGAACCTACGACCTCCGGGTTATGAGCCCGACGAGCTACCAAACTGCTCTATCCCGCGTTATTGGTGCCGAGGATCGGAATCGAACCGATACGGTGTTTTAC
>NZ_NDYF01000004.1:0-60711 GCF_002243175.1 Finegoldia magna | reverse complement strand
TCAGCGTGGCCTGGACAGTCTACGTGTGCGTAGTGTCTTTTTTCTGTTTCATATTCTACGTGAGAAGTGTTGATTGTGATTCCTCTTTCTCTTTCTTCTGGTGCTTTGTCGATGTTAGCGTAGTCTACGAATTCTCCTGAGCCCATTCTCTTGTTTAATACAAGTGTTACTGCTGCTGTTAATGTTGTTTTACCATGGTCTACGTGACCGATTGTACCAATGTTTACGTGTGGTTTATTTCTTTCAAATTTAGCTTTACTCATTTATAAGCCTCCTATTTATTATTCTTTTTTCCTATAACTTCTTCTGAAATTGAGTTAGGAACTTGTTCATAATGATCGAATTGCATTGAATATGTTGCACGACCTTGAGTTTTTGATCTTAAGTCTGTTGCATATCCAAACATTTCTGCCAATGGAATAAACGCATCTAATACGTGTACACCATTTTTAGGATTCATACCGTCAATCTTACCTCTTCTTGATGAAACGTCTCCCATTACATCTCCCAAATATTCGTCTGGAGTTGTGATTTCAACTTTCATCGCTGGTTCCAATAAGATTGGTTTTGCTTTAGCAACTGCTGCTCTGAAGCCCATAGATCCGGCAATTTTGTATGCCATTTCTGATGAGTCGACATCGTGGTAAGAACCATCTAAAAGAGTAATCTTCATGTCAAGCATTGGATATCCACCTAAGATACCTGTTTGAGCTGCTTCTTCAGCACCTGCTTGAACTGATGGGATGTATTCTTTTGGAATAGCACCACCGACAATTGCGTTAACAAATTCGATACCATTTGATTCTTCTGGGTTGTCAAGTGGTTCAACTCTAAGAGTACAATCACCGTATTGTCCACGACCACCTGATTGTTTAACGTATTTCCCTTGAGCTTCAGCTGCTTGAGTGATTGATTCTCTGTAAGCAACTTGTGGGTTACCAATGTTAGCTTCTACTTTGAATTCACGTAAAAGTCTGTCAACGATAATTTCAAGGTGAAGTTCACCCATACCAGAAATGATAGTATCGCCAGTTTCTTCGTCTGTATATGTTCTAAATGTTGGGTCTTCTTCTGCAAGTTTTGCAAGAGCGATACCCATTTTTTCTTGACTTGCTTTTGTTTTAGGTTCGATTGCTACAGAAATTACTGGATCTGGGAATTCCATGTTTTCAAGGATAACTTCGCTATCCATATCACATAAAGTATCCCCTGTTGTTGTATCTTTTAAACCGATAATAGCTACGATGTCTCCAGCGTATGCTTTTTCGATTTCTTCACGCTTGTTAGCGTGCATCATTAAGATACGACCAATTCTTTCTCTCTTACCTTTTGTTGAGTTGTAAACATAGCTTCCTGATTCAACAGTTCCTGAGTAAATTCTTGTGAATGCAAGTTTACCAACGTATGGGTCTGTTGCGATTTTGAATGCTAATGCTGCGAATGGTTCTTCATCTGATGATTTTCTTGTTGTTGGTTCATCAGTTTGAGGATCCACACCTTTAATGTCAGGTACATCAATTGGTGCTGGCATATAATCAACGATAGCGTCCAATAGTGGTTGAACACCTTTGTTCTTATATGCAGAACCACAAAGTACTGGGTTCATTGCGTTAGCAATTGTTGCAGTTCTTATAGCTCTTTTGATTTCTTCTTCAGTTAATTCTTCACCTTCAAGATATTTTTCCATTAACTCTTCATCGTGTTCTGCTATGTTTTCTAATAATTCTGCTCTATATTTTTCAGCTACTTCTACTAAGTCACTTGGAATATCTTCAACAGTGAATTCTGTTCCTAGTTCGTTTTTGTAGATATTAGCCTTCATTGTAATAAGATCAACTACACCTACGAATTTATCTTCAGCTCCGATAGGAATTTCGATAGGTACAGCATTTGCTCTCAATCTTTCTCTAATAGTGTCAACAGACATAAAGAAATCAGCGCCTGTTGCGTCCATTTTATTGATGAAGCAAATTCTTGGTACGCCATATTTATCAGCTTGTCTCCAAACAGTTTCTGATTGTGGTTCTACACCGCTTTTCGCATCGAATAAAGCAACTGAACCGTCAAGAACTCTAAGAGATCTTTCTACTTCAACTGTGAAGTCAACGTGACCCGGTGTATCGATGATATTGATTCTGTTACCTTTCCAGAAACAAGTTGTTGCTGCAGAAGTAATTGTAATACCTCTTTCTTGTTCTTGAACCATCCAGTCCATTTGAGCGGCACCGTCGTGAGTGTCCCCAATTTTATGAATTTTACCTGAATAGTATAAAATACGTTCAGTAACTGTCGTTTTACCGGCATCAATATGGGCCATTATACCAATGTTTCTTGTATCTTTTAATGAAACTTGTCTAGCCATTTTTTCTCCTTACTTACTTTCCGATAGATTAGTATCTATAATGTGCAAAAGCCTTATTAGCTTCAGCCATCTTGTGTACGTCTTCTCTCTTCTTAACTGATGCACCAGTGTTATTAGCTGCATCCATGATTTCTTTAGCTAACTTTTCAACCATAGTTTTTTCACCACGAGCTCTTGTATAAGTTGTTAACCATCTCAAACCTAAAGTTTGTCTTCTTTCTGGTCTAACTTCGATAGGAACTTGGTAGTTAGCTCCACCTATTCTTCTAGTCTTAACTTCTAAGATAGGCATAATATTGTTCATTGCTTTGTAGAATACTTCAAGAGCGTCTTCTCCTGTAGTTTCTTTGATAATATCAAAAGCACCATAAACAATTTTTTGGGCAGTACCTTTTTTTCCGTCTAACATAATGTTGTTGATAAGCTTAGTAACTGTCTTATCATCGTAAACTGGATCTGGCATTACCTCTCTTTTTTGAACATGTCCTTTTCTTGGCACTTCGCTTCCCTCCTTACTATTTAGTATTTCTCAGGTACTCGAATTACATCGCTGTGCTATAAATGTATATTAAAATCTTTTATTCACACTAATACCTTTTGTTTTTGTTTTATTTCTTTGGTTTCTTAGCACCGTACTTTGAACGACCTTGCATTCTGTTTTGAACAGCTGCAGTATCCAAAGCACCTCTAACAATGTGGTATCTTACCCCTGGTAAGTCCTTTACTCTACCACCTCTGATTAATACAACACTGTGTTCTTGTAGGTTGTGTCCGATACCTGGAATGTAAGATAAAACTTCCATACCATTAGTTAAACGAACTCTGGCAACCTTACGAAGTGCTGAGTTAGGCTTTTTAGGAGTCATAGTTCTTACTGAAGTACATACGCCTCTTTTTTGAGGTGAGTTAGCTTCTGTATAGCTTTTTTTGATGCTGTTGAAGTTACGACTCAAAGCTGGTGAATCAGATTTGTAAGTTTTAGATTTTCTTCCTTGTCTTACTAATTGATTAATTGTTGGCAAATTTTCCACCTCCTAAAATTATTTTATGCATAAAAAAAGAATATACAAGATATTCTTATTTATCCTTGTATATTCTATCATTAACATTATGATATGTCAAACAAATTCTTGATTTTTTGCATATTTTTATTTTAAATTCCGAAAATTTCTTTGTATCTTTCTTGAGAAGTTTTGGAACGTCTTTTGATATCCAAAATCTCAATATTATTTTCTATTATAATAGACAAAATATCATTAATACTATTGCTGTTTAAACTTATCATATTTTTGTCCATATATAAACCTTTTGATTGCAAAACAGATGATAATTTTTCGTTATCGCTTGAAATAATCTCTATGAATTTTTCATTTTCCAAAACTTCTTCCAAAATTTTCCCGTCTTTTAAGAACAAAATATTATTGGTTATTTCGTCGATATCATTTAAAGAGTGACTGGATATTAAAATTCCTTGTCCATCATTCGCTTTTTGTTTAATAAGAGCCATCATTTTGATAACGCTAGTTGGGTCAAGACCAGAAAGTGGTTCGTCAAGCAAAATAATATCTCTTTGTGGCAAGAAATCCATCGCGAGCATCAACTTCTTTTTCATTCCCAGCGAATACGACCCAGTTTTACTCTTCACGAAACTTTCGATTCCTATTTCTTTGATTACCTTATCCACATCATCCTTGGTTCTTTTATACACATTTTTGATGTAGTTTAGATAATCCATGCCGTACAAGTTTTCGTCTAGGATTTTCTCATCTTTGAAAAAAGAAATATGATTGAAAATCTTCTCATCCTTAAACTCCTTGCCGTCTACCAGTACTTGTCCGCCATCTCTTTTAAGAAGATTAGTCATAGTATTCATCAAAGTAGTCTTACCAGAGCCATTTGGTCCTACCAACGCTTTGATTTGTCCCTTTTCAATACTAAAAGATATACCTTGAAGTATTTTTTTATTACCGTAACTTTTTTCAATATTTACAACTTCTAACATTATTTCCTCCTGCCAAATGAAACTCTACCCAATACATAAAACAATATCGAACTAATCACAAGAACTACAACTGCCATAACCAGTGTATAAGAATTCTGTCTTATCAACGCCGACAAAAATTCCGTAGCTACAAATCCCGAATCCACATAGTTAAATGGAATAAAAGATCCGATTGCTCCCATGTATTTAATTGCCGTGAATGAAATTATCAATGCAATTATGGATATTAATATCGTAAATAGTTTGTTAGTAGCAGTGTACATAGCATTTACAAACATACTGATAAATATCGTAAACAACACAGTTATTGCAAAAGATTCTAGTGCATACACCAGAAATGGGCCGACATTTGAATAAATAATTCCACCATCCACAATATAGTTAATAATTGGAAAATCACCATCTCCAAATCCACCTATAATACCACCAGCTAAGAATAATATTACAGTTGCAATAATGTTGATACCAATCGCGTATATTACACTTTCTATAATCTTGGACTTGTAAGATTTTGTTCTACTTACAGGAAGTACCGATTTTAGTTCAAGTTGCTTGTTCGATTTTATAACTGTAGATGTGAACAACAATAGCGCAAATACAATCATCACCACATTTAACTTGAGATAGAAGTAATCGTGCAACATCCCAAAAGCATTTGTTCTCTCTGATATTCCATGTGTAATATAGTAGTTGATTTTAGGCAAAGTTCCCTTGAAGCTATCCACATCAAAAGGATTATAATCAATTCCTAATTCCGGAATATAATATTTGTCAGTTGGCATAATGTTATTGGTTATCATGTATTTTTGTTTGAAGAATGCTCCTTCAAGTGCAAAATCGTTGAATAAATCCACCATTCCAGTTGTTTCACTAGCTGTTCCTTCATAAAATACACGATTAAATTCAGTAACCCTTACCTTATTTAAATTGATGAACTTTTGGGGAGATTTGTATCTATTTTCGTAAGCATCGAAGTATTTGTTCTCATTTTTGCAAAATTCCAAAGTATCTGAATGAGAATCTATCATTTCTTTTGCTCTTTTGCTATTGCCGTATTGTGCCTTAATCTCATCAATATCCCTATAAACCGAGTTTTCCCTAGTAGAATTAAGATGGTTATAGTTTTTAATTTGAGTTGAATTAAAATTATGCCAATTGTTTTGTAAGCAGATATTTCCGACCAAAATAGCACACACGACAAATAATATCAAAAAACCATTAAATGATAGAACACGGTTTTTAATGGAACCTTTTAGGTTGAATACATTTCGCTCTTTGTATGTGTCAAGTGATGTGAATTCTTTTCTCCTGTTCAGTAAAACCGTACCTATAGCTGATATCAAAAGCATAACCACTGTAGCAATCACAGGTTTTAACGAAAACGACTTAAACAAGCTTAGAGGATTGTATGCATGATTGAAAAAGTTAAAATCAACCAATAGCAAACTCATTATCAAAATCAAAGTAAAATACTTTACTTTAGTGTTTTGTATAAGTTTATCAACAAAAGAAAACGCAAATCCAAACGCCATAGTGATTAACACAAAAGGAAATACACTCTTAAAAAATGTGGACAAAGGCGTTCTCATAACGTATGAGTATTCGCGTATCGAACCACCCCTGTCCTGAACAGTCCTAATAACAAATGTAGAATCGTAGTGATATGATAAATCGCCCACGCCATTTCCAGTTATTAAAGATGCTACGAACACTGTAAATAATGAAATGAAAATGTACATCACAATCATACACATAATAATACCAAAATCGTTCGCTACATCCTTTATTTTAGAATTCGAAGTGACGGAAGTTATATCATCTTCTCTCATTGTGAAAATCATCACAAATCCTAGCAAAATTATTGGCACAACTCCAAAAATCACACCAGCTTCATCAAATACAACTTTACTAAAACTGTGATTGTCATTCTCGTCAATCAATCTATCTTCTACGGAGTTTCTATCTTTCAAGAAATTTATGTAGCCTTCTCCGCTCAGTACAGATGTCCTAAGTTCCTTAGGATTATCCATGTTCTCATCTGTATTGTATTTATTATTCAGAGCATCCAATTCATTAGTGTACTTTATGATATCCTTTTCATTATAGTTAGATTTGTTATACTTGTAGTTTTCATCAAGACCATGAGCTTTCATCAAGTTTTGTAACACTTTTTTCCCTTGATTTAGGTACGCTTTGTGTTCTTCGTAGCTTTTTTTGTCTGGTTCTTCCGGTGTTATTTTCTTCCAATCAGTTTTTTTGATGACGACTTCATCCCAACTAATATCATTAGAAATCGACATATGACTTGAAATGAGAAAATCAAAAGCATGGTTGGTTGTATTAAAATGTAGGAAAAAAGCAACAATACCCATAGTAATAGAAAACAGAATCAAAAATGGAATCATCTTGTATCTGTATAATTTTTTTAGTTTGTAAGTAAGCATTTTTGTCTCCTTATTGTTTCTTTAAATTTCCAGAGTATCTGTAATACAACGTACCCTCTTCTTCATAGTCTGGACGGATTGATTTTTTCAGTACTCCATTGTAGCCCGATTTTTCATATTCCATTTCTCCTCCAACATTTTCATGCGATAGTGAAACGTACTTATTATCGTCCTCGACTTCTATCCCTGAACTTGAAATCGTTTCTGATTTGTTTACAAGACTAGCATTTAGTCCAGCTATTACAACAAATACTACTGCCATTGTTGCAATTAGCTTTTTCATTGAGTATTTCATATTGTCTCCTTTCGTTGTCTAGTAATAATTTATTTACCTTTAATTATATTTTAGTACAATAAAATAAAAAAACAATAGTTTTCCAAGCATTGTATACTTTTCTTAACTATTGTTGATATTCGTTAATTTTATTAAATTGATTTCTGGTCGATTAAATATCCTTGGAACGACGGTCTTTTCCTTGGCAAGTCCACGTGACACAATAAGTGTATAATCGTCGTTGTATATTCCTCCTGCATATTTCGGAAATAAACCTTGTCCCGGAGATATAATTCCATTGAATATAAAAGGAAGTCTCCATTGTCCACCGTGAGTGTGCCCCGATATCATCAAATCGAATTTTTTCAGATTTTTCTTGAAATAATAATCAGGTTTGTGAATCAAACATATATTAAAATTTTCTGAATTCAAATTGTCATCTAATATGTCTAATTCATTCTCATAATCGTCCAAGATTTCTCCAGATGAATCATCCACTCCGATAAGTTTAATGTTGTTCGATAAGAACTCTTCTTCATTATCTAGAATTTGTACACCATAATTTTTGATTGCCTTATCTATTTCGTCCAGATTTTCTATTCTTTTTTCGTGATTTCCATGAACGTAGTAAACTTTCTTGCCCAGTTGTTGCAGTTGTTCTAGTAATTCAAATGCTTTTTTTGGTTTCAACTTATCATCTACAATGTCTCCACCTAATAAAATCACATCACAATCAACAGATTTTATTTTGTCCATTAATTTCTTTTGATTGATACCATAATCGCACGAATGAAGATCTGACAAGAATAATATATTCATCTCGCGGTCAATCTTTTCAGATTTTATTTCGTATTGTACTATGTTGATTTTGTACGAAATTGATATTAATAAAAATAATAATATCAATGTGGATACAATTAAATACATTTTTCACCTCAAATTAAAAAAACCGAGCTACAAAAGCTCGGCTATTGGTGGCTCATCCGGGACTCGAACCCGGGACACCCTGATTAAAAGTCAGGTGCTCTACCATCTGAGCTAATGAACCACGATTACCTTTCTATGATAGCACAATTAGATTGGTTTGTAAAGTGTTTTTTACAAATTTTTAAAAAAGAGCAGAATTATTTCAAACTCTGCTCTTGATTTTACAAATTCACAATGTCTTCTTTGTCGAATGCAAAGTATTGTGCTATTCCATTTTTGTATTCTACGTCTATTTCTCCTTCGATTAAAGGAAGAATGTAGTCCATAAATTCGTCGTCGATTTGGAAATGGCTGTCTGTGTATTTTGGAATTATCATCTTCGTTTTATTGGCAACTTTTTCTATATCCACAAGTTCGAATTCTGTCTTGTAAGGTTTGTTGGAAATTCTTTTGATTCCAACCATTTTGCCCGAATGATTTTCCACACATTCAACAGAAAATTCTCCAACTTCGAATGATTCCTCGATGTCTGTCTTAGATGCAAATGACATGTCACATCTTTGAAGTATGTTAAGTTCGATACTTCTAATCGGCATATCGTAAATTTCTTTTAATTTGTCTCTGATTATGTGAGACGGTCCTTGCAATTGTGCATGGCCGAACTTGTCTTTCTTGCCAGATGTTTTGGATATGAAGTTATTGGAAGAATCTTTGATTCCTTCACTTACTAAAATCAAAATGTTGTCCGTTCTTTTGAAGTTTTCATTGATTTCTTTTACTAAATTATCAAACTCAAATGTATCTTCACTTATATACACAAGATCTGCTCCAAGGTTACAAAGTTTCTTGGAGATTGCACCTGCTGCTGTCAACCATCCAGCGTATCGTCCCATTATTTCTACAATAGTTATGGTTCTGTAGTCGTAGATTTCGACATCCTTTGCTATTTCATAGACAGAATTCGCTACAAACTTAGCTGCAGATCCAAACCCTGGCGTATGGTCAGTTCCGAATAAATCATTGTCGATTGTTTTTGGAGAACCCATTACATGAATATCTTCTCCAATTTTTTCGATGTATTTGGATAATTGATACACTGTGTCCATCGAATCATTGCCACCAATGTAGATAAAATAATTGATATTAAATGATTTCAAAATTTCCACGATTTTCGCAAGTTTTTCTTCGCTATCCACTTTGTATCTGCAAGAGCCCAATGCACTTGCTGGAGTGATTTTCAATCTGTTCAAATCTTCATCTGTTTTTATTTGTGATTTCAAATCTATGATTTTGGAATCCAACAATCCTTGCACACCGTATAATGCACCGTAAACATTGTCAAATCCTAGCTCAATTGCCTTTTTGTAACAACCAGCCAATGTTGCGTTGATGGCACAAGTCGGTCCACCTGATTGTGCTATTAATAAATTTTTGATAATACCACTCCTTAATATTCTTCTTTTTCGAATCCTTTACCCAACACTTCATATGCGTCATTTACTGTAATAAATGCACGTGGGTCAATCTTCTTCAATTTCTTCTTCAAATAAGCAACCTGCGCTCTCTTCAACACGCAGAAGATTATATCTTGGTCGTTATTAAAATAAGCACCTTCTCCGTGTAAGAGAGTAACACCACGGTTCATATCTTGCATAATAATATTTGCAACTTCTTCGTTTTTTGAAGTAATAACGAAAACTTGTTTTGTTTCGCCAATACCCAATTCGATTTTATCCAAAACTCTGTAAGCTACAAACATAGAAATAATAGTGTAAAATCCCTTGTCAATACCGTACAAAGCACTACCTATAGCGATGATTACTGCGTTACAAGCCATAAGTACATTTCCTATCGAAATATCTTTTTCGTTTTTCATAATCGCAGCTATGATATCCAATCCACCACTGCATGTACCAAACCTAAAAAGCGTACCCATCGAAGTACCATTTATCGCTCCGCCAACTACAGCTACAAGCATATCATCCTTTAAAATAAATGGATTTGGAAGATAGTGGAACAATGTCAAATACACAGACAACACAATCGTAGAAATCGCTGCGTAGTTTACAAATTGTCTAGTTAAATATTTGTATCCAATAATCATAATTGGAATATTAAGCAAGAACACTGTAACTCCAGTAGGAATTCCCGTCATATATTGAACCAACAATCCAATACCAGTAGAACCACCACTCAAGAAGTTCTTTTGACTGAAGAAAAAGTCAATCGCAACAGCAGCCAATAAGTTAGCCAACAAAATTGAAATGATTTTCTTCTTGGCATCATTTCTGCTGCCAAAATTTTTTACAAAAAAATCCGTTTTACTCATTATTTTATAAATCCTAATCTTTCTTTAATATATACATCCCATATAAACAAAGCCACAGCAATGACAACAAATGTATAGTTTTCATCCTTTACATCCAATGTAAACTTTTCGTAAATGCTGAAACCTTTCTTATTTAATTCTATCGTACCAAAATACAGTACATTGATATGTTTGAAATCTGAAATATCAATTACTTTGTCGTTGTCGTATTTAATAGTGTTAGACATGTCAGATTCTAATGTAAAATTGACATTCTTGGAATTTATTACGTATTTTTTGTTCTTATCATAAAAAATACGCTCAACTTTCATCACGACATCTTCGTTTTCATCGTAAAACACAAAATTCGATCCCTTGTCAAAGCTTGAACCGATAAATGCATCGAAAAACGAAGTGCTATTTCCTTCCTTGTATCCAGAATAAATAAGCTTATCATCAGATAAAATTCTAAATCTATCCTTTATGTCTTTGTTAATATAAAAATCGTAAATCATAATCAATCTTTCTTTGATAATTAAAAATTTAATAATTAAAAAATCAGGCCATAGGCCTGATTTATAAACTATTTACTCTTTTTCTTGTTAACTGCTTCTTTTAAAGATTTACCAGCTTTAAATACAGGCGCATTTGATGCAGGAATTTGAATTTTTTCTTCAGGATTTCTTGGGTTTCTTCCTTCACGAGCTTTTCTTTCTCTTGATTCAAATGTACCAAATCCTACTAATTGTACTTTTTCACCTTTTGCTAATGTTTCCTCAACAGTTTTAATGAATGCGTTTAAAGCTCTTTCGCTTTCTACTTTTGATAGCTCACTTTTTTTAGCTATGCTTGATAATAATTCAGATTTATTCATCTTTTCCTCCTTAAATTTTACAAAATAGTTAAAACCTATTTTAAATACAGTATACCGTAATATTTTTTTTATTTCAAGTGTTTTGACTGAAAAAACAGCGTTTTTTTATTAAAAATTAGTAAATTTTTACTCCCATATCCTTTTTTTGTTTTTCAAATTCTTTTTGAACTTTTTCTTGGATAATTTTGTTGGAAATTGCTGTCTTTACGTTTTGTTTATTTGCATCAGTCATCTTGTCTAATTCAGTAACTTTGCTGTTAAGTTTGATGATGTGATATCCAAATTCTGTCTTAACTGGTTTGGAAACTTCGCCTGGTTTCATTTTCTTCAATGCATCAGAAAATTCTTTTACCATTGTAGATGATAAGAAATCACCTAATTTACCAGAATTTTGCTTAGCAGATGGATCTTCTGATTTTGCTTTGGCAACTTCATTGAAGTTCTTGCCGTCTTTTACTTCTTCGTAAGTTTTGTTTGCTAATTCTGATTTTGCTTTAAGCTTAGCGTCGTCCAAGTTTTTGCCCTTGTCATCTTTACCAGAAAAAAGAATGTGATCTGCGTTATATTGAGTATATGTGTCTAAGTTTTTGTCAAATTCGTCTTTGATTTCTTTGTCAGATGGTTTGAAGTCTTTTTCAAATTGTTGAGAAAGTTTTTTGTTCTTCAATTGTTTTTCGATTTGTTCTTTCAAAGCTTGTTCTGTCATATTTTCTTTTTTAAGTTGTTCTTTGAATTTGTCTGCTCCACCCAATTGTTTTTGAAGCTTGTCAACTTCTGCTTGAACTTCCTTATCGGACACTTTGATTTTTTTATCTTTCATTAATTTGTTTGCGATTTTTTCGTTAATTAGCATATCAATGATTTTAGGTTGGATTTGCTTCAAAGCTTCCTTGCCTTGTTCTGTGTTAGGGTTGAAAATATCTTGTCCATAATATTGTTTGTAATCTTCCATTACTTTGTCCACATCTTTTTGGTAGATGTATTCTTTGCCAATCTTTGCCACTGCTCCGTCCGGTTTTTTAGAACATGCCGTTACCATTACCATCATCATAGCTAATACAATTGCTAAAAATTTCTTCATTTTTCCTCCAATTATTTCTCATTATCCTTCAAAAGTATAGATAATACTTCGATAGGATCTCTCAAATTTTTGTCTTCAAATCCCAAAATAATTTTAGGTTTTTCTGACAAATCAAATCTCATTTCTTTTTTGTAATTTTCTGTCAAGTATTTTAATTTTTCTAATGAAATTTTGTCAGGAGAAGAAAATTGCAAGAAAAGTTCTCCCTTTATTTCTTTTATACTTTCAATGGACAATCTCGCACAGAACGCTTTGATTATAGATACATCCATTATATTAACGATAGGCTTAGGAACATCTCCAAACCTGTCGATTAATTCATCAATTATTTCAGAATAATCATCTTCATCTTGAATAGATGCGATTTTTTTATAGATATCAATCTTTGTTTCATTCTCAGAAATGTAATCTTCCGGAATATATCCGTTGACTTTGATTTCGATTGCGACTGTATTCTTGTTTTCAGAAATAGTCTCACCCTTGGCTTCTCTGACTGCTTGTTCCAAAAGCTTCACATACAAATCATAACCGATTTTTGCGATGTGACCGTGTTGGCTTTCTCCCAAAAGATTTCCAGCTCCTCTGAGTTCCAAATCCCTCATTGCGATTTTGAAACCAGAACCAAATTCCGTAAAATCTTTTATCGCCATAAGTCTTTTTTCGGAAATTTCAGTTAATGATTTTTGTCCTTCGTATGTGAAATAAGCAAACGAAGTTCTATCAGATCGACCAATACGTCCCTTTAATTGATACAATTGCGACAAGCCCATCTTATCTGCATTATAAATTATCATTGTGTTGACATTTTGTATATCAAGACCCGTTTCTATAATAGTTGTGCACAATAGTAAATCATAAATCCCATCTTGGAAGTCGAGCATTACATTTTCTAGCTCTTTTTCATTCATTCTACCATGTGCTATCGCTATGCTTAATTCTGGAACCAATTCTTTTAATTTGAATTCCATTTGATCAATATCTTCTATTCTATTATACACAAAATAAATCTGTCCGCCGCGGTCAAGCTCTCTGATTATAGCATCTCTTATCAAACTTGGATTGTACTCTGTAACATAAGTTGATATCGGAGTTCTGTCTTCTGGTGGCTCTTCCAATAAACTCATATCCCTAATCCCAGTCAATCCCATTTGTAAAGTCCTAGGAATTGGAGTGGCTGACAGTGTAAGTACATCTACATTTTCTCTCATAGATTTTAATTTTTCTTTGTGTCTCACACCAAATCTTTGTTCTTCGTCGATTACTAATAATCCCAAATCTTTGAACTTCAAATTTTTCGACAAAATCCTATGAGTTCCCACCAATAAATCTACAAGACCTCTTTGCACATCCTTCATTATTTGTTTTTGACGTGCTGGAGATACAAACCTACTCATCATTTCAACTCTGATTGGATAATCTCTAAATCGTTCTTTAATTGTGTTGAAATGTTGTTGTGCAAGAATTGTCGTCGGAACTAAAAACGCAACTTGTTTTCCATCCATTATCGCTTTAAAACACGCTCTGATGGCAACCTCTGTTTTCCCATAACCAACATCGCCACACAATAACCTATCCATTGGCCTGTCCGATTCCATATCAGCTTTGATTTCTTCAATGGATCGTACTTGTGAATCTGTTTCTTCATAAGGGAATGAATCTTCAAACTCTCTTTGCCATTCGGTATCTTGTGAAAACTGATATCCTTTTAACTTGGCTCTTTTCGAATACAATTCAACCAAATCATCTGCCATTTCGTCGACAGATTTCTTGGCTTTTTGCTTCGCCTTCGCCCAATCATTTCCACTCAATTTATTTAATGAAGGCTTTGAAACATTGCCACCACCGATATATTTTTGGACCAAATTCATTTGATCCGTTGGAATCATCAACCTATCATTAGCTTTGTATTGAATTACAATGTAATCTTTTTGAATTCCATTTACATCGATTTTTTCAATTCCCTTGTACTGACCAATCCCGTGATTTTCATGAACCACATAATCATCAATGTTCAAATCAGAATAATTGACAATGTCTTGACCAGTGCTTTTTTTCTTTTTTCGTTTTCTGATTTGTTTTTCGCGTCCGAAAATTTCCTTATAAGTAATTACCAAATACTTAGGATCTTTTATTTCAAAACCATTCGGCAAGTTTTTTTGAGTAATCAAAACCTGTGACGATTTGAGGTTCGCATTGTAATCTTCAGCTTCAAGAGTTGGAATTCCATTGGTCAAGAACAAATCCTTGAGCATATTTTTTCGTTCAACATTTGCCGCGAACACGATTTGTTTGAATCCTCTTAAACTGTTGGATTTGATATTTTCAACCAAACTGTCGATGTTTTTATTAAAGTTTGGCGCCTCCAATGTTTTAAGCTGATACATCGCATTGGATTCGATAAGTCTAGTTCTTTTGACCAAACTTGTAATGTTGACAGAAGTTTTCGCTTTTATCAATTTCAAAATATCGGAAATTGGAATAAGAGATTGTTCGTGCTTGGATAAAACTTCTCCCTTTTCAACCAAATACACGAAATCTTCCAAAAATCTCTTTTCTTTTTCCTTGTAAATATCATAACATCTGGACAAATCTTCAATCATCATTATGCTGTCGTCAGCAAAATAATCAAACACAGTATCATAATCTTTTTTAGTAAGAAAACATGACACCAAGTCGATTTCATATTCCAAATCACTTCTGATATATTCCATCAGCTTTTCGAATTTATCCTTGACATTGTCTACATTTTCTCCAAAAATCGGATGATTAACTCTCTTGTCCAAATTTTTCTGAATAGAATTGATTATAGAATCTTTCTTTGATTCTTCAATGATAAGTTCGCTGCAACTAATGATGTCGATGAACTTGCAATCTTCAATAGACCTTTGGGTTGATACTTCGAAAAACCTCATCGAATCTATCTCATCATCGAACAATTCAATTCTTACAGGAAATCTGCTGTGTACAGGAAAAATATCTACAATTCCACCTCTTATAGCAAATTGTCCCTTGGATTCTATGGTGTCTACTCTTTCGTATTTCAATACCTTCAATTTTTCTTGAAGTTCTTCCAAATTTATCAAATCAGTGTCTTTGATTGTAAATGCGTATTTTTTTGCAACTGATTTTTTGGTGATTTTCTTAGTTAAAGCATCAAAAGTCGTAACGATAATAAATTTTTCGTCGTTTAACAATTTGAATAACACATTCACTCTTTGATCTTCTGCATTATCATCTAGTGATCTTGCATTGTACAAGTTGAGTTCTCTGCTTGGGAAAAATTCGCAAATATTATCTTCAATATCATTCAAATATTCCGTCAAATTCCTCGCTCTCATATTGTCTTCTACGACTACTACAAGAGGTTTGTCAATGTTTTTGGATGTTGCATACACAAAACTTGCGAAAGCTTCCTTAATGACACCGTGAATGTAAATCGACGAGTTATCAGATGATAATGAGTTTAAATATCCCTGGAATTCTGTGTTATCTTCGTAAATTTTAGTTAGAAAATTCATATCACGCTTTTCCCATTGAAGTTGTTCATAGCGTAATCGACATTTTCTTCAACTATTTTGATAGCAGCTTCACTTGACATGTCGATTTCTTTTTCCAAAACTTCGAATTCCTTCTTACAAAATTGTGACAACACAAAATCTTTAAGATCATATTTGTCATTTTGACCGACAGATACTTTGATTCTTGCGAAATCTTGCGATTGAATCAAATAAATTATGGACTTCAACCCATTGTGAGTTCCCGCAGAGCCTTTCTTTTTTATCCTAATAGTTCCGAAAGGAATATCAATGTCATCGCAAATAACAATAAGATTTTCTGCTGATAAATTGTAATAATTAAAACAATCCAAGATAGCTTTCCCGGAATCATTCATATAAGTTGAAGGTTTCATCAATATCACCTTTTCATTTCCGATGAATCCCTCACCAATCAAAGATTTGAATTTTAATTTGTTCACTTTAATATTCAATTTTTTTGCCAAATCATCTATAACCATAAATCCGGCATTGTGTCGTGTGTATTCGTACTTACTTCCTGGATTACCCAGTCCTGCGATTAAATACATATAATCATTCCATTTCTATCTTTTTTTCTTATAAACCCAATCTTTTTTGTTTTCTTGGCGACTTCTTCCAATTGAAAGTGCGCCTTCTTCAACATCCTCAGTAATTGTAGTTCCACAAGCTATGAAGCTGTCTTTTTTCAAAGTCACTGGAGCAATCACATTTGAATTAGAACCGACAAACACATTGTCTTCAACTACGGATCTGTGCTTGTTCTTGCCATCGTAATTTACGAAAATCACTCCACAACCGATGTTTATATTTTCCTTCAAATCACTGTCTCCAACATAAGCCAAGTGACCTGCTTTTGTTTTGTTTCCTACAGTTGAGTTTTTGATTTCAACAAAGTTTCCGATATGAACATTTTCTTTCAAAACGCTGTTAGGTCTCAAATGTGCAAAAGGTCCGATATCTGTATTCTTTCCAACAACAGAATTTTCGATGTATGATGATTTAATAACCACGTTGTCATCGATTTTAGAATCCACGATTTCAGAGTCGCCCTTAATCAAACAATCAGATCCTATTTCTGTGTTTCCATAAATTCTGCAAGGTCCAATAATCACAGTGTCCCTTCCAATTTTTACAGACGGTTCAATAATTACAGAATCTGCGTTTGAAATTACAACGCCTTCTTCCATGTATTTTTGGTTGACTCTTTGTTTCAAAATTTCTTCGCAGAAATACAATTGGGCTTTTGTATTGATTCCATAAGTTTCGTTGACATCAGAGTGTTTGAAAGTCTTGATGATTTTGCCGTCTTTTCTGATGATTTCGAAAATATCTGTCAAATACATTTCACCTTTTGAATTATCTGTACCGATTTTTTCAATCGACATCTTCAACACATCGCCGTTCACAATCATCATGCCGCTGTTGAATTCTTTTATTAAAAGTTGTTCTTCATTGCAATCTTTTTGTTCAACAATTTTAAGCAAATTGCCGTCGTTATCTTTTACAATTCTACCATATCCAAATGGATCGTCGATTTCACTTGTAAGAACTGTTGCAACTGAATTTTGTTGTTCATGGAAATCAAAAAACTTCTTCAACGTTTCTTGCTTTATCAACGGAGTATCTCCCGTTAAAATAATAACTTTATCGTCGTCATTTATTTCATCCAAACATAATTTAACGGCATATCCTGTTCCATAAGGATACTTTTCTCCTATATTTTGTTTTACTAAATGAATACTTTCATCTAAGTTTTCTCTTAAAATATCGTAATTATTTCCGCCGACTACTATTTTTTGATCCACAAAATCACAAGCATCCATGACGTAATCAATCATAGTCTTGTTCAAAAGTTTGTGCAAAACTTTTGAGTTGTGAGATTTCATTCTAGTGCCTTCTCCGGCAGAAAGTATAATAGCTTTCTTCATTATTCATCTCCTAAAAAATTGTCATTACCATTATACTATAAAACAGGAAATTTAAAAGCATATAATGTTAAAATAAGTCAAAGATGTCAACTTTTATCTAAAATTTGATATAATGTATGTGGTGATTATATGAAAAAATTTATATTAGTATTTTTAACATTAACAATGTTAGTTGGCTGTTCTCAAAATAAAACTGAAAACAAACCAGTTCCAAAAGAACCAGCACCACAAGTAAATGAAAATGCTGAATCTTCATCTAAAGATTTTGAGAAACACGAAGCCACACTTTATGACAAATTTGACACAGTAATAAGATATAGTTTGTATACAAAATCTGAAAAAGAATTCAATGAGTATTCCAAGTTTATCAACGATGAATTTGACAGACTTCACAAACTATACAGCACTTACGAAAATTTTGATGGCGTGGATAACGCAAAGACAATCAACGATAACGCAGGAGTTAAACCTGTAAAAGTCGACAAAGATTTGTTCGATTTAATCAAATGGTCAGTAGAAGATTATTCCAAATACAATAAGAAAACAAACATTGCATTTGGTTCTGTAACTGATTTGTGGAAAGAATACAGAGACAATGCTCTGGAAAAGAAAAAAATCGAAATTCCTTCAGCAGATGTTTTGAAAGAAAAAAATCTTCACACAAGTATCGACAACATAGTTTTGGATGAACAAAACAGCACAGTTTTCTTGAAAGATAAAGATACAAGACTAGATTTGGGTGCCACTGCAAAAGGATACGCCACAGAAAAAATAGCCCAAGAAGTAGAAAAACGTGGACTAAAATCTGGAATTATCTCAGCAGGTGGAAATGTTAGAACAATTGGAAAACCAATCATAAAAGGAAAAGACAGCTGGGTAGTCGCAATCCAAAATCCTAATTTGAACGAAGAACCAGACAAACAATACGTCGCAATATTGAAAATACCAGAAACAACATCTATGGTTACAAGTGGTGATTATCAAAGATTTTACGTTTACAACAACAAAAAATACCACCACATAATTGATCCGGATACACTAAATCCAGCAGATCATTTTAAATCAGTGACAATCGTCACAAAAGATTCTGGACTTGCAGATTTCCTATCTACAACAGTATTTGTTATGAATTACGAAGAAGGAAGAAAATTAGTCGATTCATTAGATGGCGTAGAAGCATTCTGGGTATTTGAAAACAACGACATAAAATACACTGACGGCTTAAAAGATATTATAGAACTAGAAAAATAGAATCAATAAAATAGTATGATATTTTATTGAATATGTGATAGAATATTATTGTTATTAAATCAACCATAAGGAGGAATTTTTATGCACCCAATGATAAAAAGATTTGTGGATTCAGAATTTTTAGATGAACAACAAGCAGAATTCATCGAAAAAGCAATCGAAAACCACGAAAATATTATTATCTCAGGACATAGATCAACAGGAATCAGACAATTATTAGCTATTATGATGGGAATTGCTAAGAAACAATTCAAATCAGTACAAGTTAAAGGATTAGAAAGCATGGACGAAGATGCTGAATACTATTTAATTCCTGGTATCGACACAGAAGAATTCGAAGATATCGTTCAAAAAGCTTTCGATAAACCAAATTCTTCACTAATCACAATCAAAGAACCAGAACACCCATACTCAATTATGAAAATAATGAAAAAAGGTGGCAAAAATTCAGGAGATTACACAAAAGTTGTAAACTTCCTAGAAGCTCGTAAAATCGATGGCGTTCCATTCATGATTAGTACAACAAAAATGACTTACAACGAAAAACATGGAATTGACAAAGATAAAGTAGAAAGATTCAAAGCTTTCTAATAATTAAATAATTAAATTAAGAGATAACTCATTGTGAGTTATCTCTTTTTTAATAAAAAAACTGATGAAACACATATTTCACCAGTTAAAAATTTATTATCTATTTTATTGTCTATTAATCAGGAATAAATGAGCCTTCTGATTTGTCGTTTTCAAGCATATCTTTTAATGTGTACCATGAAAGAACTGCACATTTTACTCTAGCTGGTAATGTGGATATACTTTGGAAGCACACTGCATCTTTTAGAACTTTTAGTTCTTTTCTGTCAGTGATTTCTCCTTTTATCATTGAGATGAATTTGTTGCACAAGTCTATTGCTTCACTTACTGATTTGCCTTTGATTACATCACACATGATGGATGTGGACGCTTGTGATATAGCACATCCCATTCCAGTGTATGCAATGTCTTCAATTGTGTCGTCTTGAACTTTTAATTGCAATGTGATTTCATCTCCACAGCTAGGATTGTGTCCCAACTCACAATGAGTTGGATGTTCCAATTCACGTCTGTTTGATTTATCCCTGCTTTTTTCCAATATTAATTCTGTATATAAACTACCTAGTTCCAATTCTCATCAATCTCCTTACGTCTTCAAGATGTTCAATGAAAAAGTCAACTTCTTCAAATGTATTATAGAATGCAAAACTTGCTCTACATGAGAAATTCGTCTTCAAATATCTGTGAAGTGGTTGTGCACAATGGTGTCCACTTCTGATTGCAATTCCGTAACTATCCATAATACTTGCAACATCATGTGGATGGGCTTCTTTGAAGTTAAAATCTAAAACTGGAGATCTGTGAGTGTCACTTGTTGTGTATACATCGATGATGTCGGATTTTTGTTTGATTTTATCATAAGCATAATCCATCAATGCTTTTTCATAATCTCTGATGTTATCTATCCCGATTTTTTCGATGTAATCAATCGCTGTGATCAATGATTTTACTGCTCCTACATCTTGTGTTCCAGCTTCAAATCTTCCTGGCGCATCCAAGTACGATGATTTGTCTTCAAATACGTATTCAATCATATCTCCACCGTACAAGAATGGTTTTAGGTTGTTCAATAATTCTTTCTTTCCATAAAGCATTCCAACTCCCATTATGCTAAGCATTTTGTGACCTGAAAATACTAGAAAATCACAACCTAATTGTTGTACGTCAACTTTATTGTGTGGAATATATTGTGCAGAATCCACGATGCAAATACAATCTTTGTTAACTGATTTGACGTATTTTATCATTTTTTCAACTTCAGGCATAGTTCCCACTACGTTTGATGCTTGTGTTATTGAGAAAATCTTCGTTTTTTCAGTGATTATTTTCTTGAATTCTTCAAAATCCAATTGCATATTTTCTTTGTCTACATACAAGTATTTTAGTTTGGCGCCTGTTTTCTTGCACACTTCTTGCCAAGTTACTAAATTACTGTGATGTTCCATTATCGATATGACTATTTCATCGTCTTCTTTTAAATTTTCATAGCCATACGAATAAGCTAGTAAATTTAACGATTCTGTTGTGTTTCTTGTGAACACTACTTCTGAAGAATCAGTTGCGTTGATGAATTTGGCGATTTTTTCTCTTCCAGATTCGTAAACATCTGTAGATAAAACGCTTAATGTGTGTGCTCCTCTGTGAGGATTTGCATTTTCATATTTGTAAAATTCACTTACGCTATCTATAACTTGGATTGGTTTTTGGCTGGTAGCTGCATTGTCCAAATAAACTATCGGATTTTTGTATTCTTTATTCAAATACAAAAAATCCTTTCTTATATCTTCTACTTGCTTTTTATCTAACATCCAATTCCCTCTTTGCCATTTTTTCTCTGATGAAACAAAGTAGTTTGCCTTCCAAGTTTTCGTCATCTAATCTGCTTAATGATTCACTAAATTTGGACTCAACTATCATACTTTCTGCTACATCTCTGGATATAGCACGGTTCATTATATAAAATAGCATATCTGCATCTATCTTTCCTGCACTTGCTGCGTGATTTCCTATTACATCGTCTTCTCCTGCTAAAAGTATTGGAACTGACAAGCTTTTTGCATCATCTGATAACAATACTGCGTATTCTTCTTCAGTTCCTGTAGATCCCATGGATCCTTTTTTGAAATCAAGAGTTGACTTGAAGTTTTTGTAAGATGATTCTTTTAATGCACCATTTACGATACATGAAGATTTGGATTCTTTACCGAAATGATTTATTTCATAAAGCATATTCAATGAATTATCTCCATGTGTGAAGTAAATACTGTTGATATCCAAGTTAGAATGTTTGCCATTCAAATTAGCTTTTGTGTTGACATAATTGTCCTTGCTTCCTAATTCGTATTGGCTAAGGATGACGTTACTTTCTTCATCTAAGTTCAATATAACTGATTCCAATGCTGTTGTATTTTTTTCTGTTTGAATTACAAAAACTTCCACGTTACTATTTTCTTTGGCATTGATTTCTATTACTGAACTTCTGAATTTCTTATTGTCGTCATTGTCTCTGTAATCAAGTACAACTCTTAGGCTTGAGTTCTTTTCGGCAATAATTTTGTGAGTATCCAACAAAATATCATATTCTCTGTCAGTTACCAAATCGATAACTCCGAAATCTTTTACTTGATTTTCTTCTGTTCTATATTTTTTGAATAGATTTCCAGATTTTTCGTTCATATCCAAAGCTTCTTGGCACACTCCAAAATCTTTGTTGTCTAATGATTCTACTGGATCTGAGTCTATTCTGTATTCTTTTATATCTATATCTGGAATATTAATTTCTGTATCGTTGACTTTCAAATATTTGAAAGTTTTAAATCCCAGTTTATTTCCTTTAATTTGTTCCATATACAACTCCTATCCTATGCTTCCTTCTAATTCAAGATTAATTAAATTATTCATCTCAACCGCATATTCCATAGGTAATTCCTTCGCTATTGGCTCAGCAAATCCACGAACTACCATTGATTTTGCTTCTTCTTCTGGAATACCTCTTGTCATCAAATAGAAAATAACTTGATCATCTATTCTACCGATAGATGCTTCATGTCCCAAATCGACATGTTTATTCGCTATTTTAACAACTGGAATTGTATCTGATCTACTTTCGTTATCTAACATTAACGATTCACAGCTTACCGATGATTTTGAATCGTAAGCATTTTCTTTTATGTCTACTAATCCTCTGTAAACACTTATTCCGCCTGATTTAGATATGGATTTACTGTCTACATAGCTTGTAGTGTGAGGAGCTGCGTGAATCATAACAGCGCCTGTGTCTAAGTTTTGGTCGCGTCCTGCGAATGAAATACCTGTGTATTCACTACTTGCGCCTTCTCCCTTTAAGACACTTGAAGGATAAAGCATGGATACTGCTGATCCGAATGAACCAGAAACCCATTCAACCTTACCATTTTTTTCAATAATTGCCCTTTTAGAGTTCAAGTTGTACATATTACGTGACCAGTTTTCGATTGTAGAAAATCTAAGAGTAGCATTTTCTCCAACGAAGATTTCAACTGCACCAGCATGTACATTTAATGCGTTGTATTTTGGAGCTGAGCAACCTTCAATGAAGTGACAATAACTATCATCTTCTACGACAATCATTGTATGTTCGAATTGACCTGCCCCTGGAGCATTCAATCTAAAATAACTTTGAAGTGGGATTTTAACATCTACTCCTTTTGGAACGTAGACAAATGATCCACCTGACCACACTGCATAATGAAGTGCTGCGTATTTGTGTAATCTTGGTGTGATTGATTTTGCAAAATATTGTTTAACAATATCTTCATGTTCTCTAAGAGCTGTATCAAAATCTGTATATATAACTCCTTGGTCTACCAAAGATTGTTGAATGTTGTGATACACAACCTCACTATCGTATTGTGCACCAACACCGCTAAGCATCATTTCTTTTTCAGCTTCTTGGATACCTAACTTATCAAAAGTATCTCTGATTTCATCAGGAACTTCGTTCCAGTCGCTTGATCTGTCTGCATCAGGTCTGATATATGTTGTGACCTTATTCATATCAACGACACTCAAATCCGGTCCCCATTCAGGATCTTCTGAATTGTAGAATATTTCAAGAGCTTCCAATCTTTTTTCAAGCATCCATTGAGGTTCATTTTTTTCTTCTGAAATTTGTCTTACAATTTCAGGGGTCAAGCCCTCTTCGGTTTTTCTTCTAAAAGTAAATTTATTCTTGATGTCATAGATACCTCTATCCATTTCATCGACTTGTGTCTTCTTTTTAGGTGCCATTATTTCACCTCTTCTCTAATCCAATTGAATCCTTTTTCTTCAATTTGATCCAAAAGTTCGCTAGAACCTTCTTTTACGATAGTACCATCCATGATTACATGAACGAAATCTGGCTTAATCTCTTTTAAGATTTCCTTGTGGTGTGTGATTACGATTACTGAATTATTGTCATGTAAGAATTCCTTTACACCTTTTGATACAGTTCTAACAGCATCAACATCAAGTCCAGAATCAGTTTCATCAAGGATTGCTAGTTTTGGTTGTAGCATTAACATTTGTAGAATTTCGTTCTTCTTTTTTTCACCACCGGAAAAACCGACATTCAAATATCTGGAAGAATATCCATGATCAAACTCAAGTATATCCATATTATCTTCCAGTTCTTCTCTGAATTCTAAGAATCCTATATTTTCATCAGTTGTTGCTATTTTCGCAGATCTGATGAAGTTTTCTACACTAATGCCTGAAACTTCCATTGGATTTTGGAAAGACATAAAAATACCTTTTTTGGCTCTTTTATCTGTTGATAAATCCATAATACTTTCACCATCAAGTAAAATATCGCCTGAAGTAGTTTCGTATTGTGGATTATTTAAAATAACATTGGCTAAAGTTGACTTACCAGAACCATTTGGTCCCATAATAACGTGAACTTCACCATAGTTTATATTTAAATTTATATTGTGTAATATTTCTTTATCTCCTACCCTTGCGGATAAGTCTTTAATAGTTAATAAATTTTTTGACATAATAACCTCCTTACAGTTATGTAATAATTATTTATATAAGAGATTCTTATGTCCTACTATATTATACACGAAAAAAGCAAAATAGTTAAGCTTTTAAACAAAAACCTACTATTTTACTACGCGATTTCGTCTTCGTCTATAAATTCAGAATAAACTTCCTTGAAATTCATCGAACTGTCGAATTTTTCGTTGGACAAATTCCAATTCACAATCTCATGTAATTCTACGAATTCATGATCGTTCAAATCCTCTTGAATTAAATCTACATATTCCAAACATTTGTCTTTTAATTCATCAACGCTTTCCATTTCTATAAGAACAATATCTTCTTCATATATAGACACATCTGTCTTGTATTTCAAAATCATTTTTACAGAATAAATTTGCTTCAAATCTTTCTCCTCCTCAACACTCCCATATTTTATACTAATTAATTCATTGTGTAAATAGCAAAACCGAAAAATTTAGATTTTTTAGACATTTTTTAAGAATTTATTTGTTTTTTCCTAATTTAAAAGCGATAGTTCACACTACCGCTTTCAAATTTATATATTTCAAATCTCACGCAAATTAAGGAAGGAAAAAACGTGATACCTTATTTTTGTTGTAAAGTACTAAATTCAATATCCAAATCTTTAGTACTGCCATCTCTATAAACAGTTATTTTGCCCTTTTGTTGTGGCCTAACTTCAAGTAATGCTTTCTTCAAAGAACTCATTGTGTTGATTTGTTTGCCGTTAACTTTTGTAATTATATCTCCTCTAGTTACTCCGGCTTTTTGTGCAGATGATCCTTTGACAACTTCCACTACATAAATTCCCTTATCTATAGAAAGTTTTTGGCCTGTAGCTTGTTGGAAAGTTTTCACATCAACTCCACTAATTCCAAGCTTAACTCCTTCAAAGGATCCACCAGAAACTATATTGTCGACAATAGTTTTGGCTACGTTAATAGGAATAGTAAATCCGATTCCTTCTGCAGAAGCTTTGGCAGTATTTATACCGATTAGTTTGCCTTCTTGATCAAAAAGTCCACCACCACTATTTCCTGAGTTTATAGCAGCGTCTGTTTGCATCAAACCATCCATTTGTAGACCATTTTGTAAAGTGATTGTTCTATCTTTTCCTGAAATATAACCACTAGTCAATGTTGATTGCAAATCCAATCCCAATGGATTACCAATAGCAATCGCCTTGTCTCCTATTTGAACCTTGTCGCTATCACCCATTTCAACTGGTTTTAATCCAGTCATATCAGTTTTAATTACTGCAAGGTCTAGCGTTGTGTCATACCACAATAATTTTGCAGATGATTTTTTGCCATTTGTAAGCAGTACTTCTATTTTTTCTGCCTTACCATCTTGTACAACGTGTGCGTTAGTTAGAATATATCCATCTTGGCTAACAACAACACCACTTCCAACACCTTCCACAACTCTGCCTTGGAAAAACATATTTTCTTGAACACCTACAGTTGTTATACCAACTACAGAATCCAAAGATTTCTTGGCTACGGCATTTTCTGTGGAGACACTATTGTTTTTTATAGAAATAGTACTACTTTCGACTTGACCATTTTTGTTAATCGTCTCAGTAATACCAGTCATATTTTTTGCTACGAAATAGCTCATAACCAAAGAATAAATTAATAAAAATATTGTGAGTGCTTTTAACCAACCAATTTTGGGTTTATTCTTAGCTATTTCTTCTTTTATCATATTTTCGACTTTTCTTTCGCTCAAGCCGTCTCTTCTTTTTCTTATATAATCGTTGTAATCAGAGTATGGGTCCCTGTCCATATCTACACCTCCATATTTTATACTTTATCAAGCAAATGTGTTTGAACTGTGAGTAAAACGTCGCTAAAGTTTACGAAAAATCAAACTTTATATTTGACTTTTTGTAAACATTAAAAAATCCCCGTATTAATTTCTCTTGGAAATTAAATACGAGGATTCGATTTATTTGTTAGGGTTTGGCGTATTGATAGATAAGCCTTCTAATTGTTCGACAGAATCCATGAACACTTCACTAATAGTTGGGTGAGCGTAAATCATTGCTGACAAACCTTCAACTCCAACATTATTGTTCATAGCAATTGCTGCAAAGTGTATTAATGTGGATGCATCATGACCAATTATATGACAACCTAAAATCTTAGATAAATCTTTTGTAGCAACTATCTTTACAAAACCTTCTGTAGCATTCAAACTCAATGCCTTACCGTTAGCTTGATACACAAATTTGCTTGTTACATAATCTATGTTTTGTTCTTTTGCTTTTTCTTCAGTTAATCCTACAGATGCAATTTCAGGAACAGTAAACACAACTGCTGGAACTATATCCATGTTGATATTTTTTTCTTTTCCAGAAAAAACTCTTACAAGATTTTTACCTTGATTACTTGCAACGTGTGCTAGTTGAGTGTTCTTGTATACACAATCTCCGATGGAGTAAATTCCTTCGACATTAGTTTGAAGATTTTCATCCACAACAATAGCGTTCTTTTCAGTTTTAATGTCTGTGTTTTCAAGTCCAAGATTATCTATATTGCTGCTTCTTCCACTTGCTACAAGAACGTAATCCGCATAAGTTTCTTCGAATTTATCTTTGCCAACTTTTTGACTAATGATTTTAAGCCTTCCGTCTTCTTCAACAATTTTTTTAGCATATACTCCTGTTACAAACTTCAAAGTATCGCTTTTCAAGATTGATTTTAGACGTTTTTGGATTTCGCCATCTTCAGTTTTCAACAGTTTGTTACCAACTACAGTAACTTCAGTTCCAAATTGTGAATAGATTGATGCAAATTCCATTCCTATTACGCCAGTTCCGATAACAACCATTGATTTTGGAATTTCTTCTAATTCCAAAAGTCCAGTTGATGTCAAAACTTTAGGGTGGTCAATGCCTTCAATATTTGTTGGCTTATAATCTTTGGATCCAGTAGCTATGATAATTTTATCAGCTGTAAGTTCTTTAGTTTCTCCTTCTAAAGTCTTCACAATAACTGCTTTATTATCCTTAAAACTAGCTTCTCCTCTAATAAAAGTTAAATTATCGTAAGTTTTGAAAAGGTATTCAACACCACTTCTAAGTCTTTCGATAATTTCCGTTTTCCTTTGTTTAATTTTATCGGCTAATAATTTATGGTCATTAACTTCAATTCCAAAAGTTTCTGATTCTTTAATTTCTTTGTACAAATCAGCAATTTTCCATAAAGTTTTAGTAGGTATACATCCTCTATTCAAACATGTACCACCTACTTCTGCTTTTTCGATTAAAGTTACATTTAAACCGAGCTGGCATGCCCTGATGGCTGTTTCATAGCCACCAGGTCCAGCGCCGATAATAATGATATCTTTAGTCATTATTCTCCTTTTTTGTAAGTCAATATTAACTTCTTAGCAGCTTCTGTTTCATCTGGTCTTCTAACAACAGTTGTAATAGGAGCTTCTAATAATATATCTTTATTTTCTCTTGCTTCTTGTGCAATTTGTTTCATTGCAGCTACGAATTCGTCAAGAGTTTGTTTTGGTTCAGTTTCAGTAGGTTCTACCATTAATGCTTCGTGAACGATTAATGGGAAGTATACTGTTGGTGGATGGAATCCCATATCTAACAGTCTCTTAGCTACATCCAATGTCTTAACTTGTCCATCGCAATCATCCTTTAATCCACCTAATACGAATTCGTGTTTACAGATGAAGTCGTGTGGTAAGTTGTAATCGTCTTTTAATTGAGCTTGTAGATAGTTTGCATTTAATACTGCTGTAGTAGATGCACACTTCAATCCGTCACTACCCATAGTTAGGATATAAGTCAGCGCTCTCATTAAAATTCCGAAGTGACCTTGGAAGTCTTTCATTCTACCGATAGAATGTTTCATGCTGTAATCTAAGAAATATTTATCTCCGTCTTTTTCAACGATTGGTTTTGGTAAATAATCTCTTAAGAATTTCTTAACACCTACAGGACCTGCACCTGGACCTCCACCACCGTGTGGTGTAGAGAATGTTTTGTGAACATTGAAGTGGATTGCATCGAATCCCATGTCCCCTGGTCTAGCATGTCCTAAAATAGCGTTAGCATTTGCTCCATCGTAGTATAGTAATCCGCCAGCTTCGTGAACTATTTCAGCGATTTCTTTGATTTTAGTTTCAAATAAACCTAAAGTGTTAGGGTTAGTTAACATCAAACCAGCAGTTTTTTCGTTTACAACTTTTCTTAAGTCTTCAACGTCAACTACACCATTTGCGTTTGATTTAACTTCTACTACTTTGTATCCAGCCATTGCAGCTGTTGCTGGGTTAGTACCGTGGGCTGAATCTGGAACTATGATTTCATTCTTTTCAGAATTACCATTAACTTCGTGGTATTTCTTGAAGATTGTAATAGCAGTGATTTCACCATGAGCACCTGCTGCTGGTTGTAATGTCATATAATCCATTGCAGAGATTTCGCATAATGATTTTTGTAAAGTGTACATTGCTTCCAACGCACCTTGAACTTGGTAGTCATCTTGTTTTGGGTGAAGACGCGCAAGTTTTGGATTTGCTATAATTTCTTCATTTATTTTAGGGTTGTACTTCATTGTACAAGATCCTAATGGATACATACCTGTATCTACGCCGAAGTTTAGAGTTGAAAGATTAGTATAGTGACGAACTACGTCAACTTCACTAACTTCTGGTAAATCTAATTCTTCATTTGATAAAAATTCTTCTGGAATTAAGTTATCTTTTTCTTCTACGTCTAATTCAGGAAGTTTATATCCAGTTCTACCTGGTTGTGATAATTCAAATATTAACTTGTTATAAGCCATATTATAATACCTCCTTAACTGCTGCTACAAAATTGTCCATTTCTTCTTTTGTTCTCTTTTCTGTTACAGCAATAATTAAACCATTGCCACATCCATCTGTAGCTTCTTTAATGCTAATTCCAGCTAAGAATCCTTTGTCAAATAATGCTTTCTTAACTTCTTCAGTGTCTTTGTCAAAACCGATAGTGAATTCATCAAAGAATGGTTTTTCACTAAGAACTTTAACTTTGTCTATTTTCTTTAATTCTTCAAATAGATAGTGAGCTTTTTGTAATGATTGAGTTGCTACTTCTTTAATACCAGCTTTACCTAAAAGTGATAAATAAATACTTGCTGCAAGTAAGTTAACACCTTGGTTTGAACAGATATTTGAAGTTGCTCTATCACGTTTAATGTGTTGTTCTCTTGCTGAAAGTGTTAAAACAAATGATCTCTTACCGTCTTCATCAGTAGTTTGTCCTACAACACGGCCAGGGAATTTTCTAACAAATTCATCAGTAAAGCACATATATCCTAAATAAGGTCCACCATATTGTAAGTTTACTCCGAATTGTTGAGCTTCACCTACAACAACGTCAACATTATATTCAGATGGTTTCTTTAACAAACCTAAACTCATAGGATCTGCTGACATTATCAAGTAGTTTTTCTTTATAGAGTGAGTTAACTCTTCATATTTTTTTACATCTTCGATATATCCGTAATAGTTTGGAGATTGAACGATAACTGTACCAACTTCGTCAGTCATCATTTTTTCCAATTCGTCCATATCTGTTAGTAAATCTTTCATTGGGATAAATTCTACTTCAACCTTTCTATCGTGACAATAAGTCAACAAGATTTCTTTTGCTGAAGGGCTAACTGTATTAGCGCATAGAATTTTTGATTTTTTGGACTTTTGGATAGTCATCAAAGCTGCTTCTGTGATAGCTGTTCCACCATCGTATAAAGAAGCGTTTGATATTGGCATACCAGTAAGGTTTGCCATCATTGTTTGATATTCAAAAATATAGGAAAGAGTACCTTGGCTTATTTCTGGTTGGTATGGTGTATATGAAGTGTAGAATTCACTTCTGCTTGCCATTGCCGGAATTACAGAAGGAACGTATCTATCATAAGCTCCACCACCTAGGAAACAAACCTTATCATCAGTAGATGTGTTCTTAGCAAAAATTTCGTCGAAATATCTTCTAACTTCAACTTCGCTTTTTGCTTTTGGTATGTTAAGTTCTCCTTTGAATTGAACGTTTTCAGGAATATCTGAATAAAGTTCATCAGTAGAGGAAATGCCAATTGTTTTTAGCATTTCCTCAATTTCTTGATCAGTAATTGAGATGTATGGATACATTATAATTCTCCTAAGAATTTTTCGTATTCATCAGCAGTCATTAATTTAGATTCATCGAAGTCTTCAAATTTAACCTTAGCAATCCAGCTTTCGTATGGAGCTTTGTTGATGTTGCCTGGTTCGTCATCTAATTCTTCATTAGCTTCTACAACTGTACAAGCAAATGGAGTGTAAACTTCTGATGCTGCTTTTACAGATTCAACACTTGCTACAGATTCTTCTGCATCAATTTCATCATCAACATCTGGTAATTCAACGTATACGATGTCTCCTAAACTGTCTTGTGCATAATCTGCAAGACCAATTTCATAAACGTCTCCGTCTACTTTAATCCATTCATGATCTTTTGTGTACAATAAATCTTTTGCTACTTCTGCCATTTTCTTTTCCCCCTATTTTCTATCCAAAAATTTTCTTTTAACAACTGTTGCTTTAGCTGGTTTGTTTCTGATAATAACATCAACTTCATCACCTAATGCTACAGCTGATTTATCTACAAATGCATTTGCTAAACATACGCCAAATGTTGGTGAAAGGTATCCTGTAGTTACTTTACCGATAGTTTTACCGTCTTTTTGAACTTCAGCACCTTGTCTTGCAATACGTTTGCTTTGCATTTCGATACCAATAAGTTTCTTGTCAATTCCTGCATCAACTTTTTCTTGAGTTTTAGCTTTACCAACGAAGTCGTCTTTGTCCATTTTAACTGCAAATTTCAAGCCAACTTCTAATGGAGATACTTCATCTGCAAGTTCGTTTCCATATAAAGGCATTGCTGCTTCAAATCTCAATGTATCTCTACATCCAAGACCACATGGTTTAACACCTAAGTCTTTTCCTTTTTCTAATAATTCATTCCATAAGTCTACAATTGCTTCTGCAGTTGCATAAACTTCGAATCCATCTTCACCAGTATAACCAGTTCTAGAAATTAATACATCGTATTCCTTGTATTTAATGTCTTTTACAAAGTGATAGTATTCAATTTTTGAAAGATCGAATTCAACTAATCTTTGTAATAATTCTTCAGCCTTAGGACCTTGAATAGCGATTTCTGCAACAGAGTCGCTGATGTTTTTAAGTTCAACATCGAATTTATCTACATATTTAGAGATATGTTTGAAGTCCTTTTCAGTGTTGGCTGCGTTTGGAACCATTAAAAAGTCTTCATCGTTGTTTTTGTAAACTAATAAGTCATCAACCATTCCACCATCTTCATGTAATAATAAAGAATATTGGATTTGTCCATCTGCACATTTAGTGTAATCATTAGTGCAAACATAATTGATGAATTTTAAAGCGTCTTTGCCTTTTACAGTAAATTCACCCATGTGGCTTACGTCAAATAAACCAACGTTGTTTCTTACTGCTTCGTGTTCTTGTTGTAATCCTTCATAATCAACTGGCAAATAAAAACCAGCGAAGTCAACAACTTTTCCACCTAATTTTTTGTGTTCCTCATATAGAGGAGTTTTTTTTGTACTCATAAGCATCTCCTTTTACTTATAATCCTTTTCATAACTATTGTACCATAAAAGTTATTAGTATTTGTAACAAAATTTATTAATTCTCATAATAAATAAGCCTGAATTTATAGAAAATTTTTATAAATCATAATAAATTTACACAAATTCAGGCTTTAAATTTTTCTAGAATAATCCTACAACTGTACCATCATCTAAAACATCACAGTTTTCTGCTGAAGGTACTTTTGGTAAACCTGGCATTGTCATTACAGAACCTAATAGTGCAACAACAAATCCAGCGCCTCTTGAGATTTTGAAATCACTTACTGTGATTGTAAATCCAGTTGGAGCTCCGATTAATTTTTTATTATCAGAGAATGAGTATTGAGTCTTAGCCATACATACTGGATAATTGTCTAATCCTAATTCTTTGATTTGTTTTAATTTCTTCTTAGCTTTTGCACTAAATTCTACGCCGTCAGCTCTGTAGATTTCTTTTGCAATTTTTTCAATTTTTTCTTTGATTGGCAATTCAAGGTCATATAAGAATTCAAATTCGTTTTCTTCTTTTGTATTTTCAACAACGTATTCTGCTAATTCTTTTGCACCTTCGCCACCTTCTGCCCATACATCACAGAAAATAGCTCTTGTTCCGTCTGCTTCAACCAATTCAGTTAATTTCTTGATTTCAGCATCTGTATCATTTGCAAATCTGTTGATTGCTACTACTACTGGAACTTTGTATTTCTTCATGTTTTCAATGTGACGTTTAAGGTTAGCATATCCTTTTTCCAAAGCTTCTACATTTTCAACTTTGTAGTCTTCTGCTTCCCCATGATGTTTTAATGCTTTGATTGTAGCTACAATACATACCATGTTTGGATGTAAGTCGTTTCTACATTTGATATCGAAGAATTTTTCTGCTCCTAAGTCAGCACCGAAACCTGCTTCAGTTACTACGTAATCTCCAAGTTTCAATCCTAATTTTGTAGCTATTACAGAGTTACATCCGTGTGCAATGTTGGCGAATGGTCCACCATGAATAATTGCTGGAGTGTGTTCTAATGTTTGAACTAAGTTTGGTTTGATAGCTTCTTTCATGATTAACGCTACAGCACCATCAGCTTTAACGTCTTTTGCATAAACTGGTTTACCTTCTGTATCAAAAGCTATAAGAATATTTCCAACTCTTTCTTTTAAGTCTTTCAAATCTTTTGCAAGACATAAAATAGCCATGATTTCACTTGCAACAGTGATTTCGAAACCGTCTTGACGCATAACTCCGTTACCTTTTGAACCAACGCCGATAACTATATCTCTTAATTCACGTTCGTTCATGTCCATACATCTCTTAATTAAGATTTGTTTTGGATCGATGTTTAACGCATTACCTTGGTGAATGTGGTTATCCATCATTGCGCAAATTAAGTTATTTGCAGTAGTGATTGCGTGGAAGTCACCTGTGAAGTGCATGTTGATTTCATCCATTGGAACTACTTGTGCATATCCACCACCAGCAGCTCCACCTTTCATACCAAAGTTTGGTCCTAAAGATGGTTCTCTTAAAACTGAAATAGCGTTTTTGCCAATTTTGTTAAGTCCCATTGCCAAACCAACATTCATAGTTGTTTTACCTTCTCCTGTTGGAGTTGGGTTAATACTTGTCATCAAAATTAATTTCCCATCTTTTTTGTCTTTATTTTTTTCAAAAAGATTTAAATCTAATTTTGCCTTATATCTACCATATTGTTCGTAATCTTCTTCTGTTAATCCCATTTTTTCAGCTATCACGCTGATTTTTTCTAATTTCGCTTTTTGAGCAATTTCTACATCTGTAGCCATAATCATTACCTCCAAATTTTATTTATTAGCTATTAACCTAATAACCACTAAGCTATTTATACCCATATTGGTTCAATAATAACACCAAAAATCATTTTTTAGGATTTTTTTGATAATAATTATTAATTTAACGCATTTTGTCAGATAAAAAAAATAGAACCAATCAAATTAATGATTGATTCTGAAATTTATTATTTAATTTTTGCTGCGATTTCTTTTGCCATTTGTCTTAAGCCTTGATCGTCTTCTTCTTTCATGCGACCTTTTGCTTCAACAACTGTTTCTGTTGTTTCGAATTTTCCTTCTTCAACAAATTCTTTTAAATTTTTGACAGCGCCACCGCTCCATCCGAATGATCCAAAAACAGAAACCACATGATTTTTTAATTTTTGCATTTTTAAAATGTTCAATAAATTATTCATTACTGGATATACAGTGTTGTTGTATGTGCAAGATCCTAATACTAATGATTTCTTTTCCCAACAATTTGAAAGTATATAAGATTCATGAGTTTTACTTACATCCATCACTTCAATATTTCTAACGCCTTCATCTGCCAAATATCTAGCTAGTTGATCTGCCATCAATTCTGTATTACCATACATTGATGCATAAGCTATTACAACTCCTTCATTTACTTCATAAGTTGCCCATTTAGTGTAATCTTCAACTATTCTTGAAGGTTGTTTTCTCCAAATGCAACCATGAACTGGACAAATTGTTTTGATTTCCAAAGAAGATAATTTGTTAATAGCACGTACTGCCATTTGAGAATATTTTCCAACGATATTTGTATAGTATCTTCTGAATTCTGTTCTTCTTAAATCGTAATCTAATTCGTCATCATAGATTGCTCCGTCATTAGTTCCGAAACCACCGAAAATATCTTGTGAGAATAAAATTTTATTTTCAGCATCGTAGCTTACCATTGATTCTGGCCAGTGAACCATTGCTGTCAAATAGAATGTAAGTTTTCTATCTCCCAAATCAAGTACATCGCCTTCTCCAACTTCAACGAAATGATCTGAATCAATTTCATAATAATCATTCAACATTGATCTTGTTTTCTTGTTTCCAACTATTTTTATATCTGGATAAAGATCTAAAATTTGTGGAATTGATCCTGAATGATCTGGTTCAATGTGATGAATTACCAAATAGTCCAATTTTCTATCCTTTAATATTGCTTTGACATTATCTACAAATTCATCACTCTTGCTAACTTTTACAGTATCCATCAAGCAAGTTTTTTCGCCTGTAATCAAATAAGAGTTATAAGCTACTCCATAAGGCAACGGCCACATATTTTCAAAAAATTCTGTTTGTCTGTCGTTCACACCCAAGTAATACAAATTTTCTTGGATTTTAATTGGTTCTACTCCCATATTTCCTCCTATAAATTAACGATTATAAATCATTTTCACCGTAAGTATCCAAAAAGTTATACTTTTCACCATTATATTCATACCCAAGAATTCTGGATACATCAACATTTTCACTGGATTTAAATATAGAATTTTCTACATTTGTAAATCCTCTATCCGACAATTCTGCAATCAAAAGTTTGATTTGTTTCCTCATTGATCCTTCTGTTTTCTTAGTTACAGAACAAGCGCAGTCTAAAGCTTTTAATCCCGAATAATTTAACCAACTTTTTACAGATTCTTCTCTAATCAAATACATTGGTCTGATAAGTTCAATTCCTTCAAAGTTATTTGAGTGAAGTTTTGGCATCATTGTCTTATAATTTCCAGAACACAAAACATTCAATAAAATAGTTTCAATCACATCATCAAAATGATGGCCCAACGCCATTTTATTGCAACCAAGTTCTTTTGCCTTGGAGTAAAGTGCCCCTCTTCTCATCCTTGCACACATATAACATGGATTGTTCGATGAAATTTTCTCACTAACACTGAATACATCAGTATCATACATGTGATAAGGAATGTTAAGTTTTTCAAAATTTTCCTTCTCGAGTCTAGTGTTTTCTTCGCTATATCCTGGATTCATCGCTATAAATTCAAGATCAAAATTATTCATTCCGTGTTTTTGAAGTTCTTGGAATAATTTCGCAAGAAGTAAACTATCCTTACCACCACTCATACACACAGCTATTTTGTCTCCGTCTTGAATCAAATCATATTCTTTAATAGCCTTTATGAACTTCGACCAAATGTGTTTTCTATATTTTTTTATAATTGCTCTTTCAACTTCTTGTACAGTTCTTTGCATATATCTCCATTTTTTCTAAATCTACTACATTACTAGGACTGTATCTTTCAGCTACTTCTACTGTCGCAGCTTCTCCAACATCAAGTCCCAAACTTTTCAAATAATCTTCAACAGTACTTAGCGCTTTTCTTGGAGTATTGTTTTCCTTACTCAAATGCGCCAATTGAACCACTTCATGATTGCCTCTTAAAATATCTCCCAATAAATACGCGCAGGAATCATTGGACAAATGCCCGTGATCCGACAAAATTCTCTGTTTCAATGCTGGAGGATAGCTTCCATACTTTAACATATCTACATCGTGATTTGCCTCAATAAAAAAAAGATTTGAATCCTTAATTTCTTCGTACACGCTATCTTCTATAATTCCAGTATCAGTGACAATCGATAATTTCTTGTCGTCCTTACTAATCACATAACCACAACTATTTGCACTATCGTGGCTAGTTTTAATCGGCAAAATATCCAAATCTTTGAAATTAATATGTCTATTATTTTCGAAGACATAAATATTCTTATCATTTATTTTCCCAATTTTGTTATCCATTGCATACCAAGTTTCGGTATTTGCGATAATTGGCAAATCGTATCTTCTGCTCAACACGCCAATTCCTTTGATGTGATCTGCATGTTCATGCGTCACAAAAATCGCATCTAATTTGCTTGGGTCAACATTTATATATTTAAGTAGGTTCTCAATAGTTTTACCACTAAAACCTGCGTCGATTAAAATTTTGGAGTGTTCAGTCTCTATATATTCGCTATTTCCACTTGAACCGCTAGATAGCGAACAAAATTTAAAACTCATTCAAAATCCTCCTTGTTTACTATTATAATTGATATTGTGTTTTTTTTAAAGTAAAAAAGATAGTCGGAAAACTTTACCAACTATCTTGAAATTTTTGTTTTATTTTTCGTAAATATTTTTTGTATTAAAAGTTTTCTTATTCTTGAACAAACTTAATTCTGCGACAGGCACAGTTGATAATTCACCAACTCCTACAACAAATGTTAAAAATATGAATGAAGTTTGTGTCCAAAATATTGTAACATCCACCATACTGTGAATCATAACCATAATTATCATTGCAACAATCATTTTAGTGTATTTTTTTGAATACAGACTTTTGATTTCTCTAAATAACTGATAAAGAATTGGAACTAACAATCCAGCCCCTATCAATCCGTAATTAACCAAAATATCCAAATACAAATTGTGTGAATGAAGAATCGCACGATCTCTAATTGTAGTGTAAATATTGTGAATTCCAAGTGGACCAACACCAATTATGAAGTTTTTCTTGAAAGCTGCAATAGCACTAATCCAAATCGATCTTCTAAGACCCATATCGAACCCGATTTTGTCAATTCTCGGAATCAAATCCATTCTTCCAGCGGCCACAATTCCAACAAAAGCAAGTGCAAATAAAGAAATAATCGCTACAGTGTATTTTCTTTTTTTCATCATAATCGTAAGAGCAAACACCGCTATGAAACTAGCAAACATCGCTCCTCTTGAATCTGTGATCAATAAAGTTAGAACGCTTAAAACTCCAACTATAAAAGAAAATAATCTTTCAAATGATTCTGTCGAAAAATACTTGTACGCACTGATTATTCCAACCAAAGAACACACCATAGCATAATAATTTGCATTGAAAAAGAATGTTCCAACAGTCGTTCTATTTTCACTAATGTATTTCATAAATTGCGTGTAGTTGAATGAATTGTTCTTCAAAATTATCGAATACTGAGTCAATGTTATCAAGAAACAAAACGATGCAAACAACATGATAATTATCATGCAGTCTTCCATAAATTGTTCTGTCATATTTTTCCTAATAAAGAGCACAAATACGAAAAGCACAAACATTCCTACTGTCGCAAGTATTCCATAAGTATTGTTAAACACAATGCTTACTACTAACGAATAAGCAGCGAAAATCAATCCAAAAACAGACAAATTAGACTTATCAAAAATTTCCTTGAATTTATTTTGATACACAAAATAAAACATATCCACTATCAAAACGCCGATTCCGATATAAAACGGCATAAACATCGCAATAGCTGTCAAGAGAATAAATTTTTGGTCTGTACTGTAATTCAATATTCTATTGTAAAAACTTTTCATATTTCACCTCTCATTCGTATCTTATACTAATATAATATCAAAAATCCGTGATAATATACGTTTTTTGACAAATCGTAACTATTGACGATGACAAGATATTTTATCAAAAATTCCGGAATTTTGCAATATTTAGCAATAAAAAAAGAGAGATAGTACAAAAGCTATCTCTCAAAAATTTAAAATTTATTTATTGCCGATTGTTTCTACCATAACTGCTTTGATAGTGTGCATTCTGTTTTCAGCTTCATCAAATACTTTTGAATATTTGCTGTAGAATACTTCATCAGTTACTTCCATTTCTGACAAACCAAATTTTTCGTGGATTTCACGACCAACTTTAGTTTCTAAGTTGTGGAAAGATGGTAAGCAGTGTAAGAAGATTACGTTAGGATTTTCAGTCATTTCGATTTTCTTCATATCTACTTGGTAATCTTTAAGTAAGTTAATTCTTTCTTCGAATTGATCTTCTTCACCCATTGATACCCAAACGTCAGTGTAGATTACATCTGCACCTTTCAAGCTATTGAAATCATCAGTAACTGTGATTTTAGCGCCAGATTCTTTGGCAATTTCTTGGATAGAGTTCATCATTTCGTTTGATGGATGTAATTCTTTTGGTGCAAGATTTACAAATTCCATACCTAATTTAGCAGCTCCAATCATTAAAGAGTTTGCCATGTTGTTTCTACCATCACCAACATAAACGAATTTAACTCGGTCTAAGTTTTTGTGGATGTTTTCTTTTACAGTTAAAAAGTCTGCTAAGATTTGTGTTGGGTGATAAATATCAGTTAAACCATTCCATACTGGAACTGAAGAATATTTTGCTAATTCTTCTACAGTTGCATGGTCAAATCCTCTAAATTCGATACCATCGTAGAATCTTGATAATACTAAAGCAGAGTCTCTTACAGATTCTTTCTTACCGAATTGGCTATCATTCATACCTAAGAATGTTACATTACCACCTTCATCGTGGCAAGCTGTTTCAAATGAACATCTTGTTCTAGTAGAAGTTTTTTCAAATAACAAAACAATGTTTTTGCCCTTTAAAGTTTCTCCTACAATACCCATTCTTTTCTTTTCTTTTAATGCAGCACTTACATTTAGTAAATGTTCGATTTCTTCTTTAGTGAAATCTTTTAAAGTTAAAAAATCTCTTCCTTTTAACATAATTACATCTCCCTTTCAAATGGCATACTCATACATCTTGGACCCCCACGTCCTCTAGATAATTCGCCTGATTTAATAGTTCTTATATTTACATCAGCTTCTTGTAACAAGCTGTTTGTAACATTATTTCTGTCGTAAACAATAACAGTATTTGGTGCAATAGCCAAAGTATTTGAACCGTCATTCCATTGTTCACGCATTTGATCTATCGGATTAGTTCCTCCACATCTTATAATTTTTACATTATCAACGTGTAAATTTGTAGATAAAATTTCTTCTAATGAACCCTTTTGAACTTCTCTTTGTAAAGTGTTATCTTCAAGATACAACTTTTCAACATACAAAGGTCCTTCTATAAGTGGGTGAACTGTGAAAATTCCCTTATCAATCATTGTGAACACAGTGTCCAAGTGCATAAATTCTCTTTTGTTAGGAATTTTGAAAGACAAAACAAATTTGAAATCTGATTTTTCCAATAAATTCTTAGCAAATTTGTCAACACTTTCTTTTTGTGTTCTTTGAGAAATACCAACAGCTACACATTCGCTGTTCAATATTAAAATATCTCCGCCTTCGATAGAAGTGTCTTCTGTTCTATCGTAAATTTTTTCAATATCGTTGAATCTAGAATTATAAGTGAAAATATATTTTGCATAAAGCGTTTCCCTATTTCTAGTTTCTGACCACATTCTGTTGATACTCACACAATTTCCCACAAAAGAAAATGGATCTCTTGTGAAATACAAGTTAGGCATTGGATTAACAGCCAAAAGTCTTCCACTCTCGTCATTAATACCGATTTCATCCAATCTAACTCCTGCCATAGTTTTAAGTATCAATTCTTTCTCGTCTGAGATATTTGTAAGTAAATCTCTTAGTAAATTGATTTCATCTGCGGATTTATTTCCCGATTCTTCTAGGAAATCTTCGATAAATTGTTTTCTAACGTCATCTTGTTTGATAGATTCTGCAGCCAAATCTTCTAGGTATAACACTTCAATACCTTCATTACGCATAGTTTCGCAGAAAAAGTCATGTTCTCTGATAGCATTTTCCAAGTAAGGAAGTTCATCGAACAATAACTCTTCCATAAAATCAGGAGTCAAATTATTTAATTCTTCTCCTGGTCTGTGAACTATTACAGATTTTAACTTATCAATCTCAGAGTAAATATTTGGTTTCAATATGTTGCCTCCTTAACTGATTTCCACATAAAATTATAACACATTTACAATAAAAATTAACACAAAAATATCGAAATTTTTTTAATATTAAAATACTTTTTGAAATATGTTAAAATTTTATATAAAATGAGGTGAAAAATGATAAAAAGAATTGCAAACGAAAATGATATAGCACAAATAATGGAAATTGTTGAAAACGCCAAATCATATATGAAAGAAAATAAAATAAATCAATGGAGTGAAAATTATCCTAATGAAGATGTTTTTTTAACTGATTTGAAAGAAAACAGATTATACGTAGCAGAAATAGATGGAAAAGTTGTAGGAATGGCTGTGTTAGTCTTGGATGGGGATGAGGATTATAAAAACATAGATGGAAAATGGCTAATCGATGGAAAATACGGAGTAATTCACAGAATAGCAGTAAACCCAGATTACAAATCACAAAATGTAGCCAAAAATCTGTTAGATTTCTTTGAAAATAAATTAAAAGAACTAAACTACGACTCCATAAGAGTGGACACTCACAAAGACAACAAATCCATGCTTAGATTTATTGAGAAAAATGGATTTCAAAAATGTGGCATAGTTTATATAAGAAAAACAGACGAGAGAATAGCATTCGAAAAACCATTGAAATAAAATAAAAATAGCAAACCATTTACGTGAGGAATGTCCAACGTTGGTTTGCTATTTTTTATTTGCGCATTAAGATGTAAATCTTTTATTCTTTACAAATGAAATTCATAAACTAAAGCATCTTCATCGGGTTCTTCATAGTAATTTTCAAGTATATCCGTTTTTCTAAAGTTCATATCTTCAAAAACTTTTTGCATTATAAAATTAGATTTTCTTGTCTCAGCTTTAATTCTTTTGAGCTTATTACTTGAAGCTATTTTAATTGATTCTTTTAACAATTCATGTGCTATTCCTTGATTTCTGTGTTCAGGATGAGTTGCAATGCTAAATATTTTAAGAAAATCTTTCTCAGAACACCAATTGTAGAGGCCTATTTCTCCAATTATTTTTCCATTTTCTTCATAAGAAAGGTAAATCGTTCTTCTGTCATTTAAAACATCAATTATTTGTTCTCTTGACCAAGCATCAGATGAAAAACACAAATCCTCAAGTTCTACTATCTCATCAATCCTGTCTATTCCTATTTGTACAATCAATTTTATCCCTCTCTTATAGTTACACTAAGTTGGTTTGCCCTTTTTATTCTATGTTCAATTTTAAGTATCAATTTCTGCAAAATATAAAGTATTAGTTTTAGTATCGTAGACCGCAAGTGTAAAATTTGAAGATGGACGATTTAAGATATTTTGACTCTTGTCTTTTTGTCTGTCAATCAACAAATAATAACCTTCCGAAATTTCCGGAAAAAGCAATCCGGAATTATTATCTGTCACATAAGATGATGTTTTTCCATCTCCATACATTAAAATTTTCGTTGTTTTATCCAATGGAAATTTCTTCCAGTTACTATCCGATTTTATCTGATTCAATGTATCGTTGCTGTCAAATTCAAACGTCATAAATCTTGTTCCATCTCCCATTGCTCCATGATCATCGTATTCCATGATTTGATTTGCTTTAACTAATTTTAAGTTAAGTTCATCAGAGACTCTTGATTTGTCACTTTGCGCACAACTTACCATTAATAGTGAAATGATAATCGCAAATAACAAATATCCAATTTTTTTCATAATAAACTCCTTTCAGGATTATTATACAACAAATCTAATGCCGAGAAATCTACAAAATTTTAAAGATTTGCACTAAAAAAGCACTTCTAATAAAATTAATTTTTTCTATTAAAAGTGCTATTTGAATATTATTCTTTTTTGAATGTTGTAGCTTACAATGAACATCAAAGCTTCAGTTATGATTTTTGCCACAAAAACTTTAATTCCTAAGCCTGACAAAATTTTCAACACAACAGTATTCAAAGCTAATATGAACACTACTAATGTCACATATTTGATGTATTTTTTTAGGATTTTATCCTTGTTTTTGAATACGTATTTATTATTCACATAAAAATTAAACGTGCTTGACACTGCCCTTGCTATAATATTGGACAGCACCAAACTTTGTACGTCTAATTTGTAAAATAACAATATAAAAGTAAAATAATCCACCAAAAAGCTCAAATAACTTGACGCGGAAAATTTCAGTATGCTTTTGTAGATTTTGACTGAATCTTTTAGTGCATTAAAATGACTTGTTTCATTATTTTCTATATAAATAGTTTCGATAGGAACTTGCATTATGCTTTCAGAATCGAATTCGTAGAGCATATTCATTTCGTATTCGTATCTTTCGCCTTCGATTTCAATCATTTTATCAAGCTGAGACGTATTAAAAGCTCTGAGTCCCGTTTGCGTGTCCTTAATGTATTTCGATGAACTAGAATAAAATACAAATCTAGTTATGGTATTACCCAAGAGAGATTTTAACGGAATTCCTCTTTTCAAATCTCTTACTCCAAGTATCAACTTATCCTCATTTTGTTCAGAAAATTTTATTAATTTTAAAATATCCTTCACCAAATGTTGTCCATCGGCATCACTTGTAACCACAGTCCCATCTGCTTGTTGTGATTTCAAATATTTGAATGCAGTTTTAAGTGCAGCCCCTTTTCCCATATTCGTTTCATGCTCAAGAAGAACTATATTATTAAGTTTTGAAAAATCATAATCGCACGGACCGTCTTTAACCACAATTATATTGAGGTGGTTTTCTGATAAATTCTCCACCAATTTCGTAAGTTTTTCGTCTGGTTTGTACGCTGGTATAACAACGTAATTCATAATTCTCCTATCGTTTTTTATTCGTCATCTTCTGGTTCATAATGAACTATCGATACAAATTTGCCGTTTTTATCTTGAATTTTTCTGATTCTTTTGTTAAATTCTAACCTCGTAAGCCACACTATTTTATCGCAACCCAAGCATTTTAATTTAATATCTGCTCCAGTTCTCAAAATCTCCCATTTGTTTTCACCACATGGGTGACCTTTTTTTAGTGTTACAATATCATTTACTTTATATTTCATCTTCATCACCTGCTACAAAATAACAATTTAAATCCATTGATTTTGATTTGGCTTTTTCTATAAATTTTTTGATAATTTCTCTTTGATACAAATATTGAGATTCCGGTTTGCAACTTCCCCAAATCGTAATTGTCATGGAATTTTTGTCCATTTTTGTAACTCCAATTAATTCTGGTTTTTTTACAATATCTGAATACTTATCGATCAATTCATCAGAAATCTCATTCACAATTTCAGTGTATTGATCCAAACTGTATTTAATTGGAACTTCCATTTTAACTTCAATTCTTTGGTTTTCTTTGGATAAATTAGTCACAGTATTGATTTGACCGTTACTAATCAAATGAATAGCTCCGTCAAATCCTCTTATTTTTGTAACTCTAAGTCCCAATTCTTGAATGTTACCTTCAATTCCATTTATAATCACATGATCTGTGACTTTGAATTGATTTTCAAGAATCAATGCAAGTCCACTGATTACATCTCTTATTATAAATTGTGCACCAAAACCAATGGCAACCCCACCAATTCCAGCAGTAGCCAATATTTTATCTGTTTTTACTCCGAATAAATCTAGTACATGGACTACACAGAAAAAATAAATTATATATTTGATGGTATTGTTCAACAGTTTAGTAACTGTGATTTGTCTTCCCTCAATAGATTTTCCCTTTTTCATCAATAATTTATCGAAGCTCGTAGTTAAAATGCCTACGACGATTTGTGTAAGCGCGATAATCAACAGGGATAATAAAATCTTGGCCAACAAATTTAGTTGACCAGCAGAATTATAAAATATTTGGTTGAATTTTTCAATATTAAATAACATGAATTATTCTTTTACCTCATTTACAAAAATCACTCCATCTACTTTAAGATACGACCAAATCTTAGCGATTGGTAGTTCTTTTTTCAACGCAATCATTTCATCTTTTTTATCAGGATCCAACATAATAGCTAATCCACAACTTTCAGAAATTTCCCTTGGAGTAGGGATAGTCTTAATATCGTATCCCATACTCACAAGTTTACTTTCTGTCATCATTGTAAAATTAACTGATGTAAAAGTTAGTAATATCTTTTCCATTATCTTATAATTACATTTCTGTCTGCTTTTGATAAAGTATCATAAATTACATACATGTTAGTAACTTCGCCTATCAAAAGTTTTTCTTTTCTGTCGTAGAAGTCCAAACAAGCGCCACAAGTCATAATCTTTGCGCCTTTTTCTTCGATTCTCTTCAAATCGTCGATAACTTCTGATCCTTCAGTTGTCAAATGAATTCCGTAGTTGAAGAATAAAAGTGTACTTGGTACTTCGTCAGCTTCTGCTACAGAATAAATATATGATTTAATAAGTGATTTACCTAATTTTTCATCTCCATCACCCATTTTATCGCTTGAGAATGCTAACACTAAATTACCGTTAGTTTCTTCAACCTTCTTTTGTGCTCCCTTTTCTTTTACGATAGTAGTTTCAAAACCATAATCTGTTTCTACATAACTGAATTCGAAACCTTGACCATTAGCGTATTTTTGTAAATTTTCAACGCAGTACATGTCGTCAACTTGTGTCTTAACAGTACCTTCTTCTAATTCATCAAATACATTTTTTGTCATAATAATTGGTCTTGGACAAACTTGTCCTCTTGCATCTACAATTTCCATAATTACCTAATCCTTTCTATTCTGTTATTAAATACTAAATAAAAATCATCTTCTCCTGTTATTGATTTAAGATCCGATGCTTTATATTCCACTAGTTTGGAGTCCTCAAACATAAAATACCCGTTTTGGTTATATAATATGCAGTTTTTGTCATTTGAATATATTTTAAGTGAATCATCTATCTTAGATTGGCTCACCAATTTCAAATCCTTATCGTATATTAAAAGTTCTCCTGTTTTTGTAATTACATATACGTTTTTATCTGAAATCCCAACATCTTTTGTCCCGTCAAATGATTTCGATTTTGTAATTTTTGCTTTGTTAAAAACTTTGATGTATCCGTCAAACACGACGATTAATTTGTCATCGACATATTTCATTCTAAAAATCGGCTTGTCGATGAAAATATTTTTGTAGAAAAGTCCCTTTTCATCGTACATGTAAATCTTTGAAAAAATTCTTCCGTCACGCTTTCCAATCGTGCTAAAAGCATAATTTGATTTGTTCGATGCTATCAAACTAGATATTTCGTCTTTCATCTCAAAACTTTCTAAAACTTTCATATCACTTACAATAGAAAACTCATTTTTTGAATCTACAATAATGTAATTTTTGTTTGCAAAAATATAGGAAATATCAGATTTGAAAGATAGCTTCGAATTCATCTTTCCTTTTGTATTATATTGCAACAAATCCTTTTTATCAATCAAATAAAGAAATTTGCCATCAAAATAATAAGGCTTTTTGTCGTCGTAATCCTGTTTTAAAATTAAGTTTTCATTTTTGTACATGAAAATCTTGTTATCGTTATGAGTTACTACGTAATTTTTCTTCAGTACAGTGCTGTTTCCTGTATTAATATTGTACACATTTTTCTTAGAAAACATCATCACTGCCAAGATACATACAAGAATAGCGACAATTGCAAGTAATATATAGTTCAAGTTTTCTTTTATTTTATCCATTATTTTCTCCAAAAACTTCAAGAACTTTCATTCTAGTATCATAAAGTTGTTCATCTTTTACTAAAACAGTGACAATATCTCCTGTTTTTAATACGCTCTCTCCATTTGGAACGTATTTTTCACCATTAGAATCCACTTCTGCAATTAAAGCATCTTTTGGAAATTCAATATCTTTGATTTTTTTATTGGAAACACAATTTTCATATCCAAGTTTTATATCAAACATTGTGAATTTATCATTAACACCTTTTCCAACAACTCTTTTGTTCAACATTCTCTTCAATAAAATATCGTAAATTGGTTCGAAATTTAAAGCCATGCATACAAAATATGCCATGATTGAACAAAATGCTAACCCCAATAAATGCGTCATATTTCCATTTAATTCCAGTACCAACACAACGCTTAAAAGAGGACTTCTAACAACAGCTGTTAGTACACAAACCATAGAAAGCACTACAAAATTTGACAAATAAACATCTTGCACAAATCCGAAAGCACTCATCAAATTAAAATAAAATAATCCAGTAATTCCACCTAGAACCAAAACTGGCAAGAAAATACCACCTTGAGTTCCAGTTGCATAAGATGTCGATGTCATAAACATTTTGAATAACAAAAGTATTATTAAAAGCAAAAATGAATTATAATTGTGTGCTGCCATGTTTTCTATAAATGAATGGCCTCCACCTAAAATATCTTTGTAGAATAATCCAACTACAGATACAAACGCAAAAAATATTGCTATTTTCAAATCTTGTTCAAGCTTAATCTTCGCAAATACATCTTGGAAAAACGTGATTGAATAATTAAATAGTTTCCCAACAACGCAGCAAAGTATAATCATCGGAATAATCAATAAATAGTATTTTGTTGGCAGTGCATAGGTCATTCCAAACGAAAACACTGGTTTGATTTTGAAAACCCAAACTGCAATAACATCTGCAATAACCGCTGCTGCAAAACTTATTGCAACTACTTTTTTTGAAAAAGATTTGTGAAGCTCTTCCAATATGAAAACAAGCCCTGAAATTGGTGCTGAAAAAGCAGCTGAAAGACCCGCAGCAGCTCCTGCAGTTAAGTACAATTTCTCTTCTGTTTTGCTCTTTCCGAATTTTTCCGATAGCCACTTAGCACTACTTGCTCCCAATTGAATTGAAGGGCCTTCTCTTCCCAAAGAAAGTCCCACCAAAGACGCAATCGCCCCTCCTACAATTTTGGAGACAGTAACTCTGAAACTATTTTGATTAAAAGCTCCAATAAGTTCTCCTTGAACTTGAGGAATACCACTTCCGCCTGATAGTGGAGCCCATTTGAGTAATTTACTAACCACAATTCCAAGTATAAATGATACCGCTATAATTAAAATAGCTCTTGGAAAACTGTTGTTAGAATAAATATCGTTTCTAACAACTTCTAATTTACTTAGCAAAAATCTGTAAAAGACAGCCAGTCCCCCTGAAAATACTCCAATTGATAAACTTGCTAAGAAAAGTGACATAGAAGATCCTATTTTAAACTTTTTTTTCATCAAATAATCACGCTTTCTAAAAATTCTCTAAATCTATCGATATTATATGTAACTGAAATGTACGTATCGATTCCCTCTCCCTCAACCAAATTATTTTCTTCATCAAATTTTAAATTTGTTTGTGCGTAGATAAAATGATCTTTCTTGGAATATGCGTACAACAAGAACAAATCTTCGATTAGTTTTTCTGAGGACTCATCAAACATTTCTTCCAAAATATCTGTATAATCATTTTTGTTAAATGTATCGTTCGTAATCATAAACACACTTTTACCATTTAATACATTCAAATCGACCTCTTTTGATTTTACGTATTTGTCGTACATGAAAATATCATCTAATGATTCTAGAGTTTCAGAGTTTTCTCCAAAAAATTCTGACAAATATTTCATGTCAGAGAAATTGAGCAAATCGATATTTTTAAAATCGCCCAAAAATCTTGATAATACGACATCATTTTCACTCATAAAATCTTTAAGAAATACAACTTCTACATCCCAATCCAAATTATCCATCAAATCTAGAACGTTATTGTTTACATCAGATTCTATTGTGATTAAAGATATTTCAAAAATTTCTATATTATATAAAATTACGAGTAAATCCATAGCTTGTGTACTAGATTCAAAATTCACCCACAATTTTTTATAGTCTTTTTTATTAAAATTTTCCATATTTTACATTTATCTCCATAATTTCTATATAATTAACATATATACTGTAGTTAGTGGATAACCACTTATGTGTATTTTATTATATCAAAACACATAATATTTTAAAAATTAAATGGAGGAAATATGGATTACAATTTAATTAACACAGAATTATCTCAATTATTGAGAGAAACTTATCGTAAAACAGACGCTTTATTGGCACCAATTTCAGATAAATATGGATTAACTATTATGAAAGTTAAAACACTATTTGAATTAGGCAAAAACGACGATTTGACTATTGGTGATATCGGAGTTTTAGTTGGCATGGCAGGTGGAAACATCTCTAACTTGTGTAAAGCATTAGAAAAAGAAGGATATGTTTCAAGAAAAAGATCTGAAAAAGACGAAAGAATTGTTACTGTTCGTTTGACAGAAAAAGGAAAGAAAATCATCGACAATATCGTTGAAGAAATTTCTGAAAAATACAAAAAACAAATCAAATTAACTAACGAAGAATACAATAGTATTATTAAAAGTTTGAATTTATTAAACGAAAAATTAAACGTTGAATTAATGTAGTGGCACAATATGAAAGAAAACAAGCAAAATAAGAAGAAGATAATAATTTATTATCTTATAGCTATAGTTCTTTATGCTGTGGTTGCCGGCTTGCTTTTCCCTACTTTTTCAAAAACGAAAGAAGAAGAAGTACCTTATAATAAATTTATCGAAATGCTCGATAAAGGAGAAGTTAAAGAGGTAAAAATATTAGACACTCATATCAATTTCAAAGCAAAAGATAAAAACAACGTCATTTACAAAGCGGGTTTGATTAGAGACGAAAAATTAGTCGATCGTCTATTGGAAAGCAAAGTTCAATTTTCAAGCGACATCCCTAGTAAATACGCACCACTTTTATCGATTTTCTTGCAATTTGTCTTGCCATTTATAATAATATTTGGTTTCTTGCAATTAGCAATGAGCCAAGCTACTAAGAAAATGGGAGGCAATGCATTACAATTTGGTAAGAGCAACGCAAAAATTTACGTTGAAAGTCAAACCGGAAAGAAATTTACAGATGTTGCTGGTCAAGAGGAAGCCAAGGATGCTTTGTTGGAAGTTGTTGACTTCTTGCACGATCCAAAAAGATACAACGAAATTGGTGCAGTGTTGCCAAAGGGTGTTTTATTAGTGGGCCCTCCTGGAACTGGTAAGACTTTACTTGCACAAGCAGTTGCTGGTGAAGCAAAAGTTCCATTCTTTTCAATGAGTGGTTCAGAATTCGTTGAAATGTTTGTCGGATTAGGAGCTAGTAAAGTTCGTGATTTGTTCAAACAAGCAGCAGAAAAAGCTCCTTGTATCGTATTTATCGACGAAATCGATGCTATCGGTAAGAGACGTGATACTGCAGGAATTTCTGGCAACGATGAAAGAGAACAAACTCTTAACCAATTATTAAATGAAATGGACGGTTTCAGTGGAAATTCAGGAGTTGTTATACTAGCAGCTACTAATAGACCTGAAATTTTAGACCCAGCACTTACTAGACCTGGTAGATTTGACAGACAAATTCCTGTTGAACTTCCAGATTTACAAGGACGTATCGATATTCTCAAAGTTCACGCACGTAAAATCAAAATCGAAAAAGATATGGATTACAAGGCAGTCGCTTTGATGACGGCTGGTACAAGTGGTGCTCAATTGGCAAACATAGTCAATGAAGCTGCACTAAGAGCTGTAAGAATGGGAAGAAATATCGTAACGCAAGAAGATTTGATAGAATCTGTTGAAGTTGTAATAGCTGGTCAACAAAGAAAAGGCACAGTTATCACACCTAAAGAAAAAGAACTTATAGCTTATCACGAAGTAGGACACGCATTAGTTGCTGCAATGCAATCACATTCCGCTCCTGTTACTAAGATTACAATTATTCCTAGAACAAGCGGTGCGTTGGGCTACACAATGCAAGTAGATCAAGAAGAAAAATTCCTCATGAACAAAGAAGAACTATTTAATATGATAGTTACTTTAACAGGAGGAAGAAGTGCAGAAGAAGTTGTGTTTAACACAAGAACTACTGGAGCTTCAAATGATATAGAAAAAGCTACAAAAATCGCTCGTGCGATGGTCACTCAGTACGGTATGACTGACGAATTCGATATGATGAGCTTGGAAACTACAAACTCCAAATATCTTGGCGGCGGCAATACATTAGCTGCAAGTGATCAAAAAGCAGGTCAAATAGATAATAAAGTAGAATCTATAATAAAAGCCGCTCACGAAAAAGCTAGAAATATTTTAACTGAAAATATCGATAAACTTCACGAAATTTCAAAATTCTTACTAGAAAAAGAAACTATCACTGGAGAAGAATTCATGGAAATTCTTAACCTTGAAGATGAAAAGAAATCTGAAATAGATGAAAACACAGTGAAAAAAGAAGAAGTAGACGATACTACAGTCAGCGATTTATAAAAACAAAAACATTCTCTATTTTGAGTTTTACTCAATATTAGAGAATGTTTTTTTTGATTATTTCATTTTATTGTTGAAATGAGATTTTAAGATGAAATAAAATGCCGCAAACAAAAGCGCTCCAGCTGCAAAAATCACCCAAGTGATTTCCCATCTGTTAGTATATAAGCTAACTGCAAGATATATTGCTGTGATTATTAACCAGAAGGCTGTAATATATCCGCTCATCTTCTCTCTCAATTTTTTATTTTTCATAGTGTAATCTTCTACTTGAAGTAGCATATTATAACTTGATATAACAGAAAGTTTTTTGATTAAAATATTAGTAGCTGCTGATACAATAATTAACAACAATATTATAGCTGATAATTGTAATACTTCGTTCTCTGATATAGATACAAGTATGATAGGAATCACACATAATATATACATTATTATCGCACTCGCTATTGCTTTATTATCTTTTTGTTCTCTTTCTTCCTTTTTCTTTTCGACTATTCCTTTTACACCGTATGATAAATTAAATGATTCTTTTGAAATAAAATCATATTTTTCAATTGAATTCGCCTTCACGATCAATTTATATACGCCAAAAGCAATTATAAGAAATAATACAACAGTCCCTCCTATTGCGAAAGAATCTTCGCTCTTAACATTAGTTGTCAAGGCTATGATTTGAGATATCAAAACTGCTATTGGAGACATTATGAATAAGCTTATGCTATCAGCAACGTTATTTGAATATTCTTCGTATGCACTCATAAAATCATTAGCATCTTCTACACTAATTGTCTTCTTAGTCTCCAACGCTTCGACAGTATCATCAGAATATTCAATATCATCAATTTCATCCTTTAATAAGTAGTCTGTTTTTACTCCAAAAACATCACTCAATTGAATAATCTTATTGATATCTGGAATTGAGTTTCCCATTTCCCATTTCGATACAGATTGTCTGCTAACACCTAATTTTTCTGCCAATTCTTCCTGAGTTAGATTATTCTTTTTTCTAAGAAGAACTATCTTGTCACTTAATATCATTTCAAACCTCCTTGAATTTTTGTTAATTTAATTTTATAAAATCTTGCGGTTGATTACTATAAACTCTGATTTGAAATTGCGCAACCATCGGTTGCATTTACGATATTCCGTCATTTATGAAAAAAACTAGCCCCAAATGAGCTAGTTTCATAAGCTTTATAAAGTTTCTATTTTTTCTGTAATATTTTCCAAATAATTTGTTTCAACTTCACTTATCTTTCCAGTTTCAGTTAATTTTGAAATTTCCGGATTAATTGGAAGTTTGCAAACTGTATCGATATTTTCTTCTTCGGCAATTTTATCAACAGTGCTTGTTCCAAAAACTTCGATGTGTTTTCCACAATCAGGGCATTCCAAGTAGCTCATATTTTCAACTAATCCTATGACTTTTTTGCCCATCATTTTCGCCATGTGCAATGCTTTTTTTACAATTATTTCAACAAGTCCTGATGGAGACATCGCTACAACAATTCCCTTAATTGGAATAGATTGAAATACTGTCAATGGAACATCACCAGTTCCTGGTGGCATATCCACAAACAAATAATCTAAATCTCCCCAATTTACATCTTGATAAAATTGTTTAACAACACCAGCAATTACAGGTCCTCTCCAAATTACTGCATCATCATCTTTTGGAAGCATCAAATTCATTGATATAACTTTAATTCCATTAGATGTTGTAACTGGGTTGATGTGCCCTTCAGCATCTGCTGTCGCTTTTTCAGTTAAACCAAAATATTTTGGAATAGATGGTCCTGTAATATCACCATCCATGATACCAACTTTATATCCTTTTTTTGCCATTTCGTTTGCCAATAAACAAGTGACAAGGCTTTTTCCTACTCCACCTTTACCACTGACTATTCCAACGATGTTTTTTATATTACTTCCTGTATTTGATTCGATCAAAAAATTAGGAACTTTTCTTTCTGTCATAATTTCACCCCATTAAAAATTATACCTAAATATTCTCACATAATTTATTAATGTGTCAAGTTTTTGAAGAAATTCTTAATTTTATCGAACAAATTCATTCTTTCATTATCATTATTATCTTGATTTATAGTTTCGTTGGATTTTGAGTTAATAACTCTGTTATCATCGTTAACTTCCGGTTGTTTTATTACAGCATTTTCTTTTGCAATATCTATCAAAATTTCTTGCGCATTCTTATTCTCAGTATTTTCAACTCTTGAGTATGATTTGTCCGGATTTAATTTTCTGATTTTAGTATCATCATCAAACATTATATCCATAAAATTCAATATTCTGTGCTTAATAAAATCATCGTAAATTGGAACTGCAACTTCCACTCTTTTTCTGATATTTCTAGTCATGAAGTCTGCCGATGAAATGTATAATTTGCAGTTTTCAGCCTTACCAAATTGATAAATTCTATGATGTTCCAAAAATCTTCCTACAACTTGATAAACGTTGATATTTTCAGTTTTATCTTTTATTCCTGGCACCAAACAACAAATTCCTCTCACCATCAAATCAATCTTAACCCCTTTGCAAGAAGCCTTGGAAAGTTTGTCGATTAATTTTCTGTCCGAAATTGAATTCATCTTTAGCCTTATATAACCATCATCCGAAAACTTAGCCTTTTCAATTTGCTCATCGATTAATCTATCAAGCCCAACCTGCATAGAATGAGGGCTAACCATCAAATGTTTGTACTCACCATTCAAGTTTCCTAGCAAGAAATTATCGAAAAGCGCCTTCGCGTCTTCTCCGATTTCATGTCTAGTTGTCATATAAGAAAAATCTGTGTAGAGTTTTGCTGTTTTTTCGTTATAATTTCCTGTACCAATTTGTGTGATGTAAGAAATCTTGTCATCTTTTATTTTAGTAACCAAACAAACCTTAGAATGACACTTGTAATGGTCAAATCCATAGATAATTCTACAACCTGCATTTTCTAATCTAGATGACCATAAAATATTATTTTCTTCGTCAAATCTAGCTCGCAATTCCATAAGAACCACAACTTCTTTGCCGTTTTCAGCAGCTTTTATAAGAGCTTTAGTGATTTCAGAATTCTTTGCCAATCTGTAAATTGTAATCTTAATTGAAACTACAGACTCATCTTCAGCAGCCTCATTCAAAAGTCTTATAAATGGATCGATGGATTCATAAGGAAACGAAAGGAACAAATCTTTATCGTAAACTTGCTCTATAACTGATTTTTCTTTTGATATCATTGAAGAATCTTGTGGAGAAAATTCTTCATAAGTATATTTTCTAATTACATCCTTTGGCATATCGTATACCAAATCAAACAAAAAACCACATCTCATTGGACTTTTTGTCACAAACATACGATGTTCTGTCAAATTCAAATTCTTCAACAAGAACTCTTTAGTCTCATCATTTGGAAATTCATTTATTTCAAGTCTTACAGGTCTCAATCTTTTTCTAAGCTTTATCATCTTTTTCATATATGATCTGTAATCATCATCAAATTCCAAATCTTCGTCATCGTATTCTATGTCTGCATTTCTAGTTACAGAAATAATATATTTTGCCTCACATTCGTAATTATCAAATATTTCTTGACCAAATTCTCTGATTACATCTTCAATAAGTACAACTCTAGTGTCTGATAATTTTACATATCTTTTAATTTTATCTGGAACTTGAATCAATCCCATAAATTGTTTTTTGTTCTTAGATTGAGAAGTGAGTTGAAACAAAACTACAATTGCCAAATTAGGAATTTGAGGAAATGGATGAACCCTGTCTACTATTTGAAAGCTAAGAATAGGAGCAATCGTAGAGTTGAAGTAATAATACACAAGCCTTTTTTCTTTATCTTCTAAATCAGCTACTTTACAAATATTTACATTTTCTTTTTGTAAATCTTGTTTTAAATCCTCATAAACAGAATCTTTTTTCTCATACAACCTTTTAGATTCATCCATGATACAATCTAATTGCTCTTGTGCATTCATCAATGATTTATTGTCTATAACTTTCTTCTTCATATCATTGATATCAGTAAGACTACCTACTCTCACCATGAAAAACTCTTCAAAGTTAGTATCAAAAATAGAAAAAAACTTCAATCTTTCAAATAATTCCACGTTCTTTTCTGATGCTTCTTCAAGAACTCTTTCGTTAAACTTCAACCACGATAGTTCTCTATTTTGCGTAAACGAAATATCGTACATTTTATCCCCTTCCTAAAATTTTATGATAAACAAAACCTTCTCTAACTCCAGTCATGCTGATTCTGATAAGATCGGCATAAAAATATTTTGAAATTCTATACAAAATAATCATTCCTGGAATTAATGTGTGAACCCTATCCGCCTTTACTTTTAAAATAAGTTTCATTTTTTCTCTATCAGGCATATTCATGAGTGTATTAATCATATTTTTTAGTCCATCCATAGTAATAATCACATTACCGGACTCTTTGTCATAAATTTCATTGTATAATTTGAGACAAGCACGAGCAGTTCCTCCGACCGCACACACTATATCGTGTTCAACTCTGTTGAGATTATTAGAAGCGAGCATTAATTTGATATCATCTTCTAATAGTTTCTTCTCATCATTTGTCATGAACAAATTTTTAGAAAAATTATCGAAAGCTACAAGAGAACCTATATTTAAGCTTGAAGTTCTAACGACTTTTCCTTGTTCAAAAACTACGATTTCGCTACTTCCGCCTCCTATATCGGTAAGAATTCCGCTTTTTGAATCAATCCCCGCACCTAAAAAAGACAACTTCGCTTCCTCTTCTCCACTTATTAACTCAATATCCATTCCAACTTCTGTTCTTACCCTCTCAATTATTTCGCGTCTGTTAGAAGAATTTCTAATCGACGCCGTAGCAATTGCAAAAGTTTTTGAAATATCTTCGAAATTTGATATTAAATTTTTGAATTCTTTCAAAGTATTGATTAGTTTTTGAATACCGTGCTCATTCATGACTCCTTTTTCAATGAATGAAGCCAACGATGCTGTAGACTTTTCATTAAAAAGATTTTTGACAGAATCTTTAATCACCTTATATACTGAAAGTCTTATTGTATTTGAACCTATATCTATGACTGCATAAATCATTAATAACACCTCTTTATTTAATTTTACTATATCTCATCAGTTTTTCTAAGTGTTTTACAATAAATTATCAAATTATTTACGTTAATTTTACAATTTATTATATATTGTTTACAATCTATGTTTAGAATTGCAAATACGAGGGTATAAATAACACTGTAAGAGATTATGACCAACAAGGAGGTTTAATATATGGGAATTTTATCATGGATTATAGTAGGAGCATTAGCAGGATGGATAGGATCTAAAATAACTGGTAATGATGCAAGTATGGGAGCAGGTGCTAACATTCTTTGCGGTATTGTCGGAGCTACAATTGGTGGCTGGGTAATGAGTATTATCGGAAAAAGTGGAGTAAACGGATTCAACCTTTACAGCATTCTAGTTGCAATTTTAGGTTCAGTAATCCTATTATCTATTATTAATGCAATTAAAAAGAAAAAATAAATCGAATTTTATGTAGTATGTCAGTTTTGGCATACTACTTTTTTGTTTGAATTAACAGGAATTTTTACAAGAAATTCTACTGCTATTTGGAAAATTTTTAATATTGTTAACTTTGTAAAAATTTGACAAATGTTAATTATCATATTATAATTTAACAATACGATATCTGGAGAGTTGTCCGAGTTGGCCGAAGGAGCATGATTGGAAATCATGTAAACATTAACGTGTTTCAAGGGTTCAAATCCCTTACTCTCCGCCATGCACTAGATGGGGAATTAGCGATGCCCTGTTACCTGCAATCGCTACAGCAGGATCGAATTCCCGAGCGAGGGATTAAAAGTGTTGGTATGAGCTTAAAAAGTGGTGTTGAGAAGTGGGTCTCACGCAACAGGAACCTGTGAACCTGGTCAGGATCGGAAGGTAGCAGCCATAAGCAGTCATTTCTGTGTGATGTGAGGGTGCCTATTTTGAGCTAACTATTAGGAATCGCCTCCGCTTTTTCTAACAGACTCGGGTGTGCTTACATATTTACCAGATTTTATCTGGTAATTTTTTTTGCATTTTTCTAATTACAATTCAATTTTAATTTTCTTGTTTAGTTTTCAAATTTTCAATTCTTTCTATTTATTTCCCATTTATTTTCTCTTATCCCCCTATCAACTTGTTATCGTTCTACACAAATAAACTACATTTATCATCCAATCGAATTTTAGGAAAATAAAAAACACCACTTTCGTGATGTTTTTTATCTCTTATAAATAAATCTTGACTTATTTTATAATGAACCTTCTTTACCATTTGTTTCATAATGCAAGCTCATATTTTTTACGTGTTTATGAAGCATAATGATAGCGATAATGTTTGGTATAACCATTAGTGAGTTTGTTAAGTCTGCTGTGTTCCATACTAAGTCTACTTCTTGTAAAGAACCAGCAATGATACATAACAATACTAAAATTCTGTAAGGCCACAAACCTTTATGACCGAATAAGAATCTGATGTTTGTTTCACCGAAGTAGTACCATCCAACTATTGTAGTGAATGCGAAGAATCCTAATGCTACTGCAAGTAGAACTGTACCACCTGTACCAAATGCTCTTGTGAAAGCTTCTTGAGTAACCAATGCTCCGTTCAAGCTTTTGTCTGTCCATGCACCTGTTACTAAAATCATTAAAGCTGTTACTGTACAAATAACAATTGTATCGATGAATACACCAACCATAGCTGTGTAACCTTGTAATACAGGGTGAGCTACATGAGCTGTAGCGTGAGCATGTGGTGTAGAACCCATACCAGCTTCGTTAGAGAACAATCCTCTACCAACACCTTTAGATGCTGCTGCCTTAATTGTGATACCTAATGCACCACCAAGAGCTGCTTCTGGATTGAATGCTGCTTGGAATATAAGTTTAAATGCTGGTCCAATTTGATCATGGAATTTAACCATCATTATTATTGCTGCAACGATATAAATCAATGCCATGATAGGAACTACTAATTGAGCAAAGTTTGCAATTCTCTTAATACCACCAATGAATACTCCACCTGCTAAAACTGCAACTACTATACCAACAATTATTGGGTTAAGGTGTCCACCTGCTCCTTCAACTGCTGCTACAACACTTGTTGCAATTGAGTTTGATTGAACTATATTTCCTACAAATCCTAATGCAATTACTATTAAAACTGCAAATGCTACTGACATTACTTTTGCTAATCCAGGATGAGTTGGTCCAATACCATTTTTAATGTAATAAGCAGGACCTCCGACGTAGTTTCCTTCGTCGTCTTTTTCTCTAAATTTTTGTGCCAAAGTTGCTTCGGCATAGATTGTTGCCATACCTAATATAGCTGCAAGCCACATCCAGAATATTGCTCCTGGACCACCTGCCATGATTGCTGTTGCAACACCTGCAACGTTTCCAGTACCTACTTGTGCTGCTATTGCTACTGCTAATGCTTGGAAAGAAGATACTCCTTCATCTTCAGATTTCTTTTCTTTTGAGAAAACTCCTCCAAAAGTTTGTTTAAATGCTGCGCCTAATTTCCTAAATTGCACACCTTTTGAATAGATTGTGTAGAAAATACCGCAACCTAAAAGTGCAATCAATAAAATGTTGTTACTTAGAAAACTGTTGATGGCCACTATGGTATCGTTTAATGCTTTTTGATCCATAAAATTTCCTCCTTAAATTTTTTGAGATACTTGAAAACCTTTATTGTGATTATACTATGATACAACAAATCTTCTCTCAAATTTGCCTTTGTCAAGCATTTAACCTCTTATACCCTGGATTATAAAATAAATTAATGCTTATGCTTGACTAAGTAATTCTAACCAAATCACTTATGAAAATCTTTTCATATCTCTTACTATTATTATACTATGTTTTTGGTAAAATGCAATAACTTTACTAAAATTTTTATTATTTTACAGAGATTTATTGTTTTATTGTAAACTAACTGCTATATTATGCTAATACCTTAATTATTACATTTTTGTTATAATTGTTTTTTTCATTCTAACTAAACGCTTAATAGTGATTTTTTTGACCTTTTGTGATATTATTATTTATAGAGTTCTTACTCTAAAGAAATTTAAGGAGTGAATTTACATGTATGATTTAATTATTATTGGTGCTGGCCCTGCTGGTTTATCAGCTGGTTTATACGCTGCACGTGCTAAAATGAACACATTGATAGTTGAAAAAGAAAAAACTGGTGGTCAAATCACTACTACTGATTCTATTGAAAACTATCCAGGTGGAATTGTTGGAGAATCTGGTCCAAGCCTAATCAAAAAAATGGCTGACCAAATCGACAACTTCGGTCTTGAAATTAGAAGAGCAGATGTTGTTGACGTTGATTTTTCTGACAAAGTAAAAAAACTTACATTAAAAAATGGAGATGTATTAGAAGCTAAAGCAGTTATTATAGCTACTGGTGCTGCTCCTAGAAAATTAGGATGCCCTGGTGAAAAAGAATTCACTGGTAAAGGTGTATCTTACTGTGCAACTTGTGATGCAGATTTCTTTACTGATTTAGAAGTATTCGTTGTTGGTAGTGGTAACTCTGCAGTTGAAGAAGCTACTTACTTAACAAAATTTGCTAGAAAAGTTACTCTTTTAGTTAGAGGCGATCACTTAAAATGTGATAAGACTGCTGAAGACGAAGCAAAAGAATGCGATAACTTATCTATGAGATTCAACACTTCTATTAAAGAAATCAAAGGTGAAGGAATCTTGGAATCAATCGTTATGGTTGACAAAGAATCAGGTAACGAAGAAGAATACCACTGTGACGAAGATGACGGAACAATGGGTGTATTCGTATTCGTAGGTACAATCCCTTACTCTGATGTATTCAAAGGTAAAATCGAATTAGATGAATACGGATATGTTTTAGCTGACGAAGAAATGCACACTAACGTTGAAGGCGTTTATGTAGCTGGTGATGTTAGACAAAAAACTCTACGTCAAGTAGTTACAGCTGCTGCAGACGGCGCTATCGCTGCTACTCAAGCTGAAAAATACGTAGATAAATTCTAATTTTCATTTATTGAGATTTTCTATAAAAGAATTGCAGATTTCCGCTGTGAAATTTGCAATTTTTTTTTATTATGATATTATAATGATGTCAACGAACGATAGGCGTTCGATTGTGGTAATTTCATTCTTCTTATTAGAATGAAAAATATATTTTAAAATAAAGAAAGGATGTATTATGGGTTTTTTAGAAAATAAAAAAGTTATAATCATTGGAGACCGTGACGGAATTCCTGGTCTTGCAATTGAAACATGTGTAAACACAGTAGAAAATACAGAAGTAATTTTCTCAAGTACTGAATGCTTTGTCTGAACAAGCGCAGGAGCTATGGACTTAGAAAACCAAAAGAGAGTTAAAGACTTCGCTGAACAATACGGAGCTGAAAACGTAGTGGTTCTTCTAGGTGCCGCAGAAGCTGAAGCTGCAGGTCTTGCAGCTGAAACAG